>JBDROF010000019.1:0-3170 GCA_043810345.1 Bacteroidota bacterium
GCAGAGGATATAGAATTCGTCTTCGGTGATGTTGCGCTCGGTGCGCACCCGCCAGCTGTCCACGAGCCGGTCGCCCTGGTAGATCCCCATCACCGTATTGGTGTTTCCCACATCGATGACAAACAGCATGATCGTTTCCCGGTGGTTGGAAATACAAGTTTAGAAACAGCCGTTTTTGTATCAAATTTTCAGCAAATTTGAAAGAGAATATCCATTTTGAGGTAGACTTTGGAGGGCATCCAAATCAATTTCAATAATTTTGCCAACAATGCATCGGGCCTTCGCTATTCGAAGAAAGCTTCCGCTTACAGGAAAACATCTCACTGTTGCCGGCTTGATACATATAACTGCATGCTATATTCACGCACCGAGATTTTAGATTAGAATCGGATATAGTAACGGCAAAGGTCACTTGCCTGGAACAAAACACCAAATGTTGATCAAAGGTCAGAATCCCACAAAAATCATTACTTTTGGACTTCTATTTACTCTATGATAACTTGTTTTTCCATTGCTTCGATTTTTTGTTTAAGATTTTCAGGAATAGGGACTTTACAGTTTTCACGATAATTATAAGTTACCAATATTCCTTCTCCATTGGCGGCCACTTTCTGAAAACGGTGGCTAACCACTAAATATTCCATTTTAAAACGATCTTTGTCGATTTCGGAAATTTTAGCGCCAATGGATACTGTGTCGGGGTAAGTCAAGGGAATACGAAATCTGCATTGAGTTGACGCTAAAATGGGTCCAATTCCAGTTTCTTCCATAAGTTGAAGTAAGCCCAATTTTTCAAAGTAACAAATTCTGGCGCTCTCAAAGAATCGAAAATATATGATATTATTGACATGTTGAAAGGCGTCCATTTCACCCCATGCTATAGGCCATTCACTTACCACAGGGAATGGTCTTAGAATTTCTTTCATAGCTATTTTATCAGTCATATTGGTGTCCTCTTGTTGTTCTTATCAAATGCTCATATATTGAAGATCAGACTTATTTTGTTATTTCAATCTCTCCAGCTTCCACATTTCATAACTTCGACAAATGATTTTAATTCGAAAACGGAATTAGTTCAGGGAAACCGGATTTAATATATCGAACGTTGGCGCTCATCACTCGATATACAATCATCCCCCATTTATCCGATCTCTTAATCTCCCAGAACACTTGAATGTAACGGTTCCTCAGGTCACGGTTTCGCTGCGTAGATCGAGTGTATCACTCTTGCCGGAGGCAATGGGTATCGCTGCAAGAGTAACTGAAAATTCTCCCAGGGCATCGGGGACCTCCCTCCTCGCCTGTGAAGCCACTTCCGCCAGATTTTCTTGGCCCCTTCACAAACTTTTTGCAGCCACCAGCCATTGCCGGTGACCCCAAAGTATGCAAAGTGACCTTGTAACCACCGGCATAGCTTCTGGTGTTGATCCGGAATCGGTTTATGCCGATTCTGCCCGCACCACTCGGCGATTTGCTTCAGCGTCCTGTTTACCCGTTTCCGAGATGTTTTCCTCTTGATCACCCAGTTTCCCTTTCGGGATTTCCCCCAGTAATGGGTGAACCCGAGAAATTCAAGGGTGTCAGACCCTTTCCCGGCATCCTTTCCTGGACGACCAAAGGCGACCAGTCGGGTCTTCTACGGATGCATTGAAAGTCCGAATCTCGAAAACCGCTTTGGAAGCACTTCCATCACCTTTTCAGCATCCTGCCTGCTCGAAAATCCGATAGGCCTCCTGGAGCAGCTCCATGTCCAGGTGGTGATTGAGTGCTGTAAAGCACATCTCCGGTGAACGTTTCGCCAGTTCTGCTATTCGCCGTTGTTTCGTTGAAACGTCCATAGGTCCCAGAGTACCTCCTGTGTTTCCCTCCAACGATTCCGTGGCCTGACCTCCCTCTTTCCTACTCACAGGCTCCCCCGGGGTGGGTTACCCTGCTTTCTGCCGGTACCATCTCCTTTGCCTCTGGTGCTTCGTGTTTTGTCTCCCCTGGGCGCCAAAGGACTCCGCCCATAGGCCTGGGGCTTGGTAAGCCGGGTTTGCCCCTTCCGGCCATTCTGAGATGGAAACTACGGGATCTCCCGAGTTCCCAGGAAACCCCAGTGTGCATTTGCCCCGCTCTTAGACCCCGGCCAGGCCATGCTCACCAAGCCATTACGGTGACACGGTGTTGCCCCCTGTCAAGCGACAATTATTTTTGAAGTTTCTCCGATCTTGAAGACAGGTTCATTTTCCTGTCTTCCCCCACTTAAGTTTCCTTTTTAAAAAGATTTACTTTTTTGATTGGTCACTCCTATCCGATGCCGGAAACCGGTTTGAAAACCTTATTGCCGTATCCCTTCTGAGAATGGTTTCAAGGTTCAACGAAACCGGGATAGGGAAAAGAGGGAAGTGGATTTTGTTCTGGTCAGAGACAACGAACCGGTTGCCCTCTTTGAAGCAAAAGAAGGCGGCTCGACAATCGATAAGTCCGGCAGGTATTTTGGCGAACGTTTGAATGTCCCCTTGTTCCAGGTCGTTCACAAATCCGAAAAAGTTGAAGAATTCCGGGAAGGTGTTTTATCATCCCTGCTTCAGACTTCCTTATGCTGGCAGGATAACCCCTATAGCTACAAAATAAGGTCTAAGCAACCCCTTATAGGGGACACATTAAATTATAAAATTATCGATCCGGCAGGTGAAGTTTCCTCTCTTTTACGATCGATTCGTCTCTCTTTACGGAAACGCTCACTGCCGGCTGAGACAGGCTCATCTTACGGGCCGGCGTCGTCGCCCCTGCCTCAAGTTTCCGGACCGCCCAGTAGCGGAACACACTTCGAGCCGAGACCACCTTCGGAATCAATCTTGTAGCTGCTCCACAGACAAGCCCATTGCGGTTGCAAGCTTCTGAAGGGTGGCGTTTCTCAATTCATTGTTGTTTTTTTCCATTTGGGAAAGCGCTGCCTGGGATATCCCGGCTCGTTTCGCGACCTCCTTCTGAGTCAGGCCAATGTGTGTTCTCCATGCTTTTAACAAATTCATTCCCTTTTTTATCACCAACCCGACAACCTCGTGCGGTATGGTCGAATCTTCCTCGCTGGGAAGGAGTTTTATATATTCTTCATAGGGAATCACAGCAAAAGTAGGTTTTCCGTCCTTCTTGATGATCTGCACTTCAGTAAGTGTGCCCATTTC
>JBDROF010000020.1:0-25332 GCA_043810345.1 Bacteroidota bacterium
TACAAGATGAACATCTTTCACTGGCACCTCACGGATGATAACGGCTGGCGGATTGAGATCAAAAACTATCCGAAACTGACCGAAGTGAGCGCCTGGCGGGTCGATCGTGAAGAGCTTCCCTGGCGGGAACGACCTCCGCAAGAACCAGGAGAAGAGGCTATATATGGCGGCTTCTACACCCAGGACGACATCCGGGAGATCGTACAATATGCAGCCCAGCGTTACATTACCATCATCCCTGAGATCGAGATGCCGGCCCATACGGTAGAGGTACTTGCTGCTTACCCGCACCTTTCCTGCACGGGAGGGCCATTTACCGTACCCCCGGGCAGTTACTGGCCCAACAGCGATATCTTTTGCGCCGGAAACGACTCCGTATTCACCTTCCTGGAGGATGTCCTCACCGAGGTGATGGAACTCTTCCCCTCAGAATACATACACACTGGTGGCGACGAAGCCACCAAGAGCCGCTGGAAAGAGTGTCCGAAATGCCGGCAACGGATGAAGGATGAAGGACTGAAGGATGAAGGTGAACTGCAGAGCTATTTCATCAAACGGATCGAAAGATTCATTGAATCCAAAGGCAGAAAGCTGATTGGTTGGGATGAGATCCTGGAAGGCGGACTGGCCCCTGAAGCTACGGTAATGTCATGGCGGGGCATGGAGGGTGGCATTGCCGCTGCCAGGCAAGGGCACGATGTGATCATGACCCCAACTTCGTATTGCTATTTCGACTACTACCAGGCCGATCCTGAATTTGAACCCGAAGCCATCGGTGGGTTCATCACATTGAAGAAGGTTTACTCCTTCGAACCAATACCGGAAGACCTTACCGTGGAAGAGGGGAAACACATCCTTGGAGTCCAGGGGAACCTCTGGACTGAATACATTTCCACCCCCGAACATGCCGAATACATGGCTCTCCCCCGGATGATCGCTATCGCGGAGATCGACTGGTCGCCGGTAAAACCCCGGAACTGGGATGATTTCCGGCAACGGCTGGAGAGCCAGTATCAACGGTTGGAATACATGAGTGTGAATTTCTCGAGGGGGTCCTTCAGGGCCGACATCCAAACCAGGTACGATTATAAAACCGGAAAGATCATGGTAAACCTCTCGTCGGAACAATACGGGATCTCTATCCGGTATACCATTAACGGGAACGACCCGACTTCCACATCTTCCCTGTATACCACACCATTTGAGATTTCAGCCAACGCTTATATCAAGGCCGGCCTGTTTGTAGATGGAAAACTAAAGGAAAGAGCCAACGAGATGCCCATCATCTTTCATCATGCCACCGGTAAACCTGCCCGCTGCCTGGAATTCTGGTCCAACCGCAATCCGGGAGAGATGTCATTGAGAGGAGAGGAGCGACGAAGCAACGGCATCACTTCTCTGACTGACGGGATCCGCGGAACTACCAACCACCGCGATGGACGCTGGCAGGGATTTCTGGGTGATGATGCAGAGGTTGTCATCGACCTGGGTGAGGAGATGCCTGTCAGATCTGTTTCAACCACGTTCCTTCAAAACAGCCGAAGCTGGATCTTTGCCCCTTCGATCGTGGAGTTCTCTCTCTCCTCCAACGGAAAAAAATGGCATTCGATCTATGAAAAGCGCAACCCGCTTCCTGAAAAGCCAGAAGGAGCCCTTATTCAGCCTTTCTCCAACGCTTACCCGGCCGGATCAAAAGCCCGGTATCTAAAGGTAAAAGCTTTTGCCCGGGGCAATTGCCCCGACTGGCATGAAGGGAAAGGAGAAAAATGCTGGATTTTTCTGGATGAGATCGTCGTGTATTAGAGAAGAATGGTTAATTTTTAAAGAATTTCTTAATCAAAGAAGCAGTGTTCCCTTTCAGCTTGAGGATATAGAGTCCTGGGCGATAATCGCAGACATCAATCCCGATGGTTCCGGTTTGAATCTGGGATTCATAGACCTTTCTGCCATCCGGCCGGTAGATTTCCAGGTTGAAGATCGCCTGACTTTTACCTGGAACTGACAGGAACAATCTCTCCTTGACAGGGTTGGGATAAATGAGGATACCGGAAAGTTCATCCTCCTCCATGCCAAGCGGTGCTGCTGTTGCCGTGTTGGAGATCACTGAACCATATTCATTGCTTTTGGTCGGATTACAGGGTTCGGGACGGACCACCTCAATGTAGTAAGTTGCCAATCCGCTGGTAGTATAGAGATCGGTATAGGAATCGACATTGCTGGCTACCGAATCGAGAACCATCCAGGGCTCGCTGCCCAGTTTCCGGTGTATCCTATAGGTCAGGAACTCAAATCCTTCATAATGGTTCCAGATCAGGTTAAATCCATAGATTCCCGGGTTGATATTCAGGTGAACCGTTTTATGATGAGGGCATTTTTCAAATTCGTTGCCTGCAGTATCGGTCACAGAAAGCTTGTACTTGTCAGATTTCACCAGGGGATCTGAAGTCAGATCCAGGTATATACTCAGCTGATTGTAAAGAACCTCTCCAATTTTTTCATAGTGGTTCTGCTGATAGGTTTCCCGGTAGACATTGAAGTGGGAAGCGTGGTTGCTTTCGATTTTGTTCCAGATAATCAGGTTTTTCTGTGCCGTAGTATCATAGGTTACCATGCAGATATGCTGATATATGGCGCCACCGCAGATCGTCACGATGGCGACTCCCTCCATCTCGCGGATGCAGTCGCTGCCGTCAATCTTTGCCACACAATCGTATGTCCCGGGTTCGGTCTGCAGCCCGAATTCAAGTGGATTCCCGGTCCCAACCTTGTTGTTTCCTGTATAGGTCCCATTTCGCCTGAGTTTATAAATTACGCCCGATTGGGAACCACTCAAACCCACCGGGACGCCAACGCCACCGGCAGGGTAGCTTCCCCCACCGGTCATGTGAAACACAGCCGGTTGTTCGACGATCAGAATGGCCTTTGTATAGGTACAAGTCTGAGCATTCCAGTGCACATTTACAGTCACATGTTTTTCTCCGGTAGTCAGCCACTTCACCCAAATGGGTCCCTGTCCCGATCCTTGCAGGATAACGGCACCATCAAAATTCCAGTTGTAAAACGCCGAGTCGGGAGCATTTCCGGTAAAAGTGATTTTGACATGCTGTTCCAGACAGGCTATTTGTGTCATGGAGAAGGTACAGGTCAGGTTCTGTGCCTGACCAAGCAGGGAAATTGCGAAAAATACATAAACACCGCTTATAGCGGTAATTAAAAATCGAATGGATGTTTTCATGGTGTCTGCATTTTAACCTACAAAGGTAATAGACAATAAATATAAAAGAAGGTTGCACTTTAAAAAAATTATTAACCGCTGAATGTTAGAAGGGAACCGGCGGAGGGGTATAGATGCGATCTGCAGCCGGATTATACTGTCATGATATCCTTCTCTTTGGATTCGAGGATTTTGTCCACCTGGGAGATGTATTCATCGGTCAACTTTTGGATTTCGGTTTCGAGTTTAATTACCTCATCTTCAGGAATTCCATCTTTTTTCAGCTGTTTGGCTGTATCGTTGGCCGACCGCCGGATGTTCCTGATGCTGATCTTTGCATTTTCCGTTTCCATTTTAGCTTTTTTCACCAGATCCCGGCGTCGCTCTTCGGTGAGTGGAGGGACTACGATCCTAAGGATTTCCCCTTCATTTTTCGGATTGAATCCCAGGTTTGCTGCCATGATGGCCTTCTCAAGAAGCCCCAGAACACTTTTATCCCAGGGTTGGACAATGATCTGGCGGGCATCAGGAGTACTGATATTGGATGTTTGCTCGATGGGGGTCATCACCCCGTAATAATCGATCTTCACGCCCTCCAGCATCATCGGGTTGGCTTTACCTGCACGGATCTTTTGAAACTCCTTTTCCAGGTGGGAGATAGCAAGCTGCATCCCTTCGCGGGCTTCCTCCAGGGTAAATTCGGTTTCCTCGGTCATAACAGCATTCGGTTTGGTGGTGTTACAAAAATAAATATTTTTGCTAAACGAACCACCTCTCCGGTTCCGTTAACACTTCTCTATGAATGATCCCATTGTGCTCGGCGTCGATATCGGCGGAAGTCACATCACTTCTATGGGTGTGAACCTCCATAAAAAAACTTTGCTGCATACGTTGATCAGCCGCAAGCACGTGGACTGTCATGAAACGGCCGACTGCATCCTGAACAATTGGACAGAGTCGCTTCGGGAGGTGATCTCCATGATTCCCGCAGGATCCCTCCGTGGGATTGGATTTGCCATGCCCGGACCGTTTGATTATCCCGCCGGGATTGCGCATTTCAAAGGGGTGAAGAAATACGACAGTTTGTACAATGTCAATGTGGGCAAAGAGATCTATCAACGGTTGGACCTATCCGGCCATTTCCCCATCCGGTTTCTCAACGACGCCACCTGTTTTGCCATAGGAGAGGCCTGGATGGGATCCGCTTCCGGTTATCACCGAAGCGTGGCTATTACCCTTGGAACCGGATTTGGTTCCGCTTTCCTGGATGATGGTGTCCCGGTTGAAGAGGGGGACGAAGTCCCGGAAAGCGGTTGCGTGTATCACCTTCCGTTCGGCGACAGCAATGCCGATGATCATTTTTCATCCCGTTGGTTCAAGCGGATCTATCAGGAGCGGTTCAACAGAGATAGCGGCGGGGTCAAAGAGATGTCAGAAACCGCTACAAAGGATCCTGAAGTGCAGGCTATCTTTACCGAATTCGGAGAGAACCTGGGGAATTTCCTGGCCCCCTGGCTGGTTCGTTTCCGGGCAGGATGCCTGACCATCGGAGGCAACATCTCCCGTGGGTACGACCTCTTTGAGAAACCTTTCAGGGATGCGTTACGGTCACATCATTGCGACACAGAGATCTTTCTGTCCGTGCTGGGTGAGTATGCTGCGATTGCAGGCAGCGCCAGACTGACCGACGATGCCTTCTATTCGAAATTACCCTTCATCTCCAACAAATAACATTGTTTATGGAAACCAACAAACTCAAGTATTCCTACCTTCTCCCGGTGCTGATGTCGTTCCTGGTCATGAGTTTTGTCGACCTGGTCGGAATTGGCGTTGACCGTGTCAGCAAAGACATGAATCTCAGCGCCACTATGGGTCAGCTGATCCCCTCTGCCGCCTTTCTCTGGTTCCTGCTGCTCTCGGTACCTACCGGGATCATTCAGGCCCGGATCGGGAAACGGCCCATGCTCAACATCGGGATGACTGTCACTGCCATCGGGATGCTCCTCCCCTTCTTTAGCTATTCATTCGGGACTGTTCTGGCTGGATTTGCTTTGTTGGGGATTGGCAATACGATCGTACAGGTATCGGCCAATCCATTGCTGGTGGACGTTGCACCGGAAAACCGGGTATCCAGTTTCATGAGTTTCTCCCAGTTCATTAAGGCAATCGGTTCGATGATTGGAGCCCCCCTGGCAGCTTTGTTTGCCATCCAGTTTGGCGACTGGAAGCTGATCTTCCTCGTATTCGGGATCGTTTCCATCATCTCGGTTCTGTGGCTCGGAAGCGTGAACATCGAAGAGCGGAAGGTGGAGGGACAAAAAGTAACGTTTGGCACTGCTTTCAAGCTCCTGGGAAACAGTTTTATTTTCCTGATGGTATTATCGATCTTCGTGGTAGTGGGTGTGGACGTGGGTTTTAACTCCAATTCCGGGCAGTTTCTGATCAAGCATTTCGGGATAGAGGAGATTGCTGCCGAGTCGGGTCGGAGTGTGTATTTCTTTGGCCGTATGCTGGGCACATTCCTGGGGGCGATCCTATTAACCAGACTGTCCCCACGGAAATTTTTCGTCTGGACCTCCATCCTGGGCATCATTGCCCTGCTGATCATCCTCTTCTCCACGGCTCATATAATGGCCTGGATACTTGTATTTATCATCGGCCTGGCTGTGGCCAATATCTGGCCATTGGTCTTCTCCATCGCTGTAGAGAAATACCCCGCCCGCACCAACGAGATCTCCGGGCTGATGATGATGGCCATCTGCGGCGGTGCTGTGATCCCGCTATTGATGGGCTGGGTCACCGACCTGAGCAGTGCTGCTGCCGGCATCTGGGTGCTGATCGGATGTATGGTGTATCTGCTGGGAGTGGCACTGTATGCGGTCAGGAGGTCAGTAGGTTGAGATGCGGGATGCGAGATACGGGATACGGGGTGGGTACGAAATCCATCAAACCTCGTTCAGCTTATTCCTTAGTTCCTCAAGAACCGTTTCCATCTCCACCAAATCTTTAGTTCTGTAACGGATAACATGGAATGTTCATTCCTGCCAGGATTCCTTCCCTCCACCGATCATATTCCTTTTGATCATTATAGATTCCCCCATCTATTTCAATTGCCAGTCTTGTTCGCGGGCTTTTTCCATAACCATTTTTCAAATGGAGTTTGATTCTTTCTAAGTTCCCTGAAGAAATGTTTGATATCACACTAAAAAAAGTGTACAAGACCAATTTTTTCAAGTTACAAGACATTCTTTAATTGTAAAAATAGCCACGTCTTCTTCTTACCTCTCTACCAAAAGATCAAACCCGCTTTTCTCGGGCATCTCGATGTCTAGAAAAATCAGGTCGGGAACCAGTTCGAGCAGTATTCTGTAAGCTTCGTCAGCGCTTGCGGCTGAACCGATGATTTCAACCTCGGGGATCGTCCAAAGATGAAATTCCAGCACCTCGCGGGATTTGGCATCGTCGTCGACGATCAGGGCGGTGATCTTATCCTGGTTCACTGGAATAGTCATGATCGGTAAGATTTTCTGTGGTAATAAAGGCAAGATAATTTTCCCGTGTGATCAGATGAACATTGCCTCCATATTCATCCAACCAGGTACGGGGCGGACGGAAATGCTTCCGGTTCCACTTGAATTCGTATCCGGTAAGTTCCCCTCCTCTTTCCTCAATATAATCCAATTCCGCACCTGTATAAGTCCGCCAGAACCATTTTCCGGTATTTATTCCTGCATCGGAAAGAAATTTATTCCGTTCGGTCAACAGGAAATTTTCCCAGAGTTGACCCACATCATTCCGCTGTGAAAGTGGATTGAAATTATTGACCAGATAGTTCCGGATACCTGTATCGTAAAAGTAATATTTATTCATTTTGGAGATCTCTTTTCTGAGGTTCCGGCTGAAGCCCCGCAACTTGAAAATAATAAACGTCTCTTCAAGCAAAGCCAGGTAGTTTTCAACTGTTTCACGGTTCATCTTTAGTGAATTACTAAGTTCATTCAGAGATACTTCAGAACCAATCTGGAACGAAAGTAACCGTAACAGATCATATAGTTTTTCGCGGTTTCGTAAATCCAGTAATTCAAAAATATCCTTGAACAGATAGGAACTTCCAATCTCTTCAAGCACTTTTCGCTTTCTGTTTACCGTTCCGCTTTGAATAACTTCAGGATACGAACCGAAAACCAGAATTTCTTCCAGCCTTTCCTTTACTTCAAAGGGCGTTTGAAATCCCAGCAATTCCAGATTGGAAATAGGATAGAGTGTAAAAACTACTTTTCTCCCTGTGAGTGGTTCGGAAATTTTAGCTGCTAAATCCAGCGACGAAGAGCCGGAAACGATGATCCTGATCTCAGGAATTTCATCATGGATGATCTTCAGGTTTAATCCGGCCTCAGGGATCCGCTGGGCTTCATCGATGAAAAGCAATTCATAATCTCCGGCCAGGGATTTTATTTTCCTGGCATCGCGACTGGATAAAACATCCAGGTATTTTCGTTGATCGGCATTGATAGTCAGACTCCGGTATGGCAGCTGGGAGAGAATCTCCCTTACAAGGGTCGTTTTACCGGTTTGCCGGGCTCCATATACGACAATCACTTTATGGTCAGATTTTACCTGATCCATGATTTGAGTCATCAATACCCGAGGAATGAACATACTGGTTTAAATTTTGCGTGAATTTCTACATTTTAGTATACAAAATTAACGCAAATTTTTAGTTTGACAAATTTCTAAGGTTTAATTTATTTCACAATAATTAAATCGTCAATCGAAAATTGGAAATGCAATCGTCATACGTAAATCGTGCAATCGTAAATTAAACCCCATACTTCATCCCCACCGGAATAGAAATCACCACTTTCGTTCCCAGGGCATTTCCGCTCTCATCTTCCAAATCGATGATCTCGCACCGGATCTTCTGTTTATTGAACCGGTTGAAGGTGGCGTAAAACTACTCCATGATCTGCAGGCCGCGACCGGTCGCTGATTCAAAATAGCGGCGCTGATGGTGCTGATCGCGATAAAGGTAAAATGGGGATCGATCTGGTTGTTCAATACCATCAGTTGTAATTCAGTGATCTTCTTTTCCGCATCGTACCGCTGTTTCAACAGCATCCGCTGGATGAACTGCGACAATACTATGATGGCCAGAAATCCCAGGTAGATCCCTGCATAAAAAGGGTATCTCAGGAGAAAGAACGGATTCCTGCCATAGGAGAAGAAATAGAAGTTGTTTCCCTGCTGGATAAATATCCGGCAAGGATCTCCTCCCATTCGCTTTACTTCCATATACCATGGCTCCGCCGTGATAGGATAGTCCAGTCGTACCGGGTGGGAAAAATCGTTCCGGAAAATGGCCGGCACTCTTCGGAAACCGGTTGTACCAATCTGTTCCATTATTCCGTCGTCGTCTGTATCGAGGCTGATAAAATAATTCACATATACGTTACTTAGAAGAGTCTTTCTGCTCGTATTGCCGATCGAAATCGGGCAACCTTCGTTCTGTCAAGGATTTACCAGCCAAGTCAGAAACGATCAGCCGGGGATAGTACGATCCGGGGCTTCAGGGGAAAGCCCGACATGATGGTGGTAATGTATTCGCTATTCCCGTCTCCGTCCAGGTCACTGAAGAGTGGCTGCTGAATCTGGAAATCATAGATTTCGTTCTTCGGGATCACTTCCGCAATATACCTGTCGCGGAATTCAAAATCTTTTTTCCGCACCGGATCCACACAATGTAGCAACAGGGAATCGTGGCTGACAGTAATGAGAAATATGCGGGAGCTGCCCGAATTGTCATAGTCGTTAAACGAACAGACTGCGTAATCTTTTACTATTTCTCCCCTGAAATAATAGTGCTCCCCTATGGAATCATCTTTTCCCACGATCTTGACAGAGGCATCGATAAAACCCGATTCGACAAGCTTTGCCGTGTATTTTGGGAAAAAATCCGGTAAGAAAATCCATGAACATTTCATGGGCAATTAATGCGCAATCCTTGGCAATAAATGGCAATATTACTTTACCACCGTCCCCACCTTCTCCCCCTTCACCACCCGCTTCAGGTTTCCGGCAACATTCATGTTGAAGACCACGATCGGCAGGTTGTTTTCCTTGCACAGTGTGAAGGCGGTGAGGTCCATGATCTTCAGGTCTTTTTCAATGGCTTCACTGAAAGAAAGGGTCTTATATTTTACAGCGGAAGGATCTTTTTCAGGATCGGCGGTATAGACGCCGTCTACGCGTGTGCCCTTGAGGATGGCATCGGCTTTGATCTCCACAGCACGTAAAGCGGAAGCGGTATCGGTAGTGAAATAGGGATTTCCTGTGCCGCCGCTGATAATGGCTACGTATCCCTGCTCCAGGTATTTAATGGCACGGTCGCTGCTCATTTCTTCGACGATGGGGTCGATGGCAATGCCTCCCAGCAGTTTTGACCGGATGCCCTGTTTTTCCAACGCATCCTGGATCGCCATGCTGTTGATCACGGTAGCCAGCATGCCCATGTAATCGCCCTGTACGCGGTCGACTCCCTGCACGGCACCCTGCAAACCGCGAAAGATGTTCCCGCCGCCGATCACGATGGCGACCTGAACTTGTTCATCCACAATGGATTTGATCTCGGAAGCATAGGTTGCCAGTCGCTGCGGGTCGATGCCATAGCCCAGAGAGCCTTCGAGGGCTTCGCCGGAGAGCTTTAGGAGGATGCGGTTAAAGGTCATATGGATTTGGTTTTGGGTGACTGGTTGTCTGTTGTCGGTTGTCTGTTGTCGGTTGTCTGTTGTCGGTTGTCTGTTGTCAGGTCACAACGTTTTACGTCTCACGTCTCACGTCTCACGTCCTTCTTCATCCTCCCACTCCATGGCAATGTTTGTATTTCTTCCCGCTCCCACAAGGGCAGGGGTCGTTTCTTCCCACTTTCTTTGCCACCTTCACAGGTTGAGGTCTGTTACGTTCCTGGGTGGTTGAATGAGCCTGTGAAAGAAGGTCGGAGCGTTCTTCTTTCAATCTCTGCCGGTCCATCTTTCGTGTTTGAGCTTCCTGAACATTGTCGGCCTGCATCGGGACATCGCACTTGATCAAAAACGAGATGATCTCTTTATTGGTCCGCATCACCATCGCTTTAAAGAGCTCAAACGACTCGAACTTATAGATCAGCAGGGGATCTTTCTGCTCGTAGGCGGCGTTCTGAACCGACTGTTTCAGGTCGTCCATCTCCCGGAGGTGTTCTTTCCATGCATTGTCGATCATTCCCAGAACCACTCCTTTTTCTATCGCCAGCACTACCTCTTTCCCTTTGTCTTCATAAGCTTTCTTCAGACTGGCAACAACCTGCATTGACTTCATTCCGTCTGTGACCGGAACTGCAATGTTCTCATACCGGGTGTCGTTCTCAAAAACGTTTTTCACTACCGGAAATACGCGTTGAGCAATACTTTCGTTCTTTGCCCTGTATCGCTTGTATGTCGCGCTGTAAACGCGAGTGGTGAGGTCATCGCTGTTCATGGAGGCGAACTCGTTATTCGAAACCGGACACTCAATGACAAAATCCTTGAGCAGCTCCAGTTTGAATCCTTCGTAGTCGCGGATATCATGATAATCAAGGGTGGTGGCTTCACACACATCGTAGACCATGTTGGCGATGTCGACGGCCAGCCTGTCTCCAAACAGGGCATGGTGACGCTTCTTGTAGATTGCTTCCCGCTGGATGTTCATTACATCATCGTACTCCAGTAACCGTTTCCGGATACCAAAATTGTTCTCCTCCACCTTTTTCTGCGCCCGTTCGATCGACCTGGTAATCATCGCGTGCTGGATCACTTCACCATCCTCAATGCCCATAGTGTCCATGATCTTAGCGATCCGTCCTGACCCAAACATTCGCATCAGATCATCTTCAAGGGAGACGAAAAACTGGGAACTACCCGGATCACCCTGGCGACCTGACCGGCCCCGTAGCTGGCGGTCCACCCGTCGGGATTCATGTCGTTCAGTTCCCATGATGGCCAGACCGCCGGCCTCTTTCACCCCTTTGCCCAGCTTGATGTCGGTACCCCGGCCAGCCATGTTGGTGGCAATGGTCACCGTGCCGGCTTTCCCGGCTTCGGCCACAATATCGGCTTCCTTTGCATGAAGCTTCGCATTCAGTACATTATGTGGAATATTGACCCGTTTCAGCATCCGGCTTAACAGCTCAGAAGTCTCTACCGATGTGGTTCCGACGAGCACAGGCCGGCCGTTATCGACCATTTCTGTAATCTCATCGATCACCGCATTGAACTTCTCCCGCTTGGTCTTATACACCAGGTCTTCACGGTCGTCGCGAACGACTGGTTTGTTGGTGGGAATCACGACTACATCCAGTTTATAGATATCCCATAACTCTCCGGCTTCTGTCTCTGCCGTGCCGGTCATCCCTGCCAGCTTTTTATACATCCGGAAATAGTTTTGCAGGGTGATGGTAGCATAGGTTTGCGTGGCAGCCTCGATCTTCACATTCTCTTTGGCTTCGATGGCCTGGTGCAATCCGTCGGAGTACCTTCTTCCCTCCAGGATACGGCCTGTCTGCTCGTCGACGATCTTCACCTTATTATCCATCACCACGTACTCAATGTCCTTCTCAAAGAGAGCATAGGCTTTCAGCAGCTGGTTTACGGTGTGGACACGTTCTGCCTTGATGGCATAGTCGCGCATCAGGGCACTCTTTTTCTCCAGCAGATCTGACTCCTTTATCTCTAGTTTTTCCAGTTCCGCGAGCTCCGAACCAATATCCGGGAGGATGTAGAAGGTTGCATCTTCATAGGACTCTGTCAGCAGGTCTATTCCCTTTTCCATCAGTTCAATGGTGTTGTTCTTCTCATCGATGACAAAAAAGAGTTCATCATTGATGATGTACATGTTTTTCGCCTGTTCCTGCAGGTAGAAGTTCTCGGTTTTCTGCATCTGGGCCTTCATCCCGGGCTCACTGAGGAATTTGATGAGCGCCTTGTTTTTGGGTAGCCCGTGATGGCACCGAAGCAGTTGTTCGCCGGTTCTTTTGATGTTCTCGTTATTGGACTCATCAACAGCCAGGTTCTTCGCTTCAGCGAGAAGTTTGGTTACCAGGTTCCGCTGGGCATTGTACAATTTGGTCACCTGTGGCTTCAGTTCATCAAACAACTGATTTTCCCCTTTGGGTGTAGGGCCGGAGATGATCAGAGGGGTTCGGGCATCATCGATCAACACCGAGTCTACCTCGTCGACGATCACGTAGTTGTGCTTCCGTTGGACCAGCTCTTCCGGCAAACTTGTCATATTATCACGCAGGTAATCGAACCCGTATTCATTGTTGGTTCCATAGGTGATATCAGCCAGGTATGCATTTCTCCGCGCCTGGGAGTTGGGTTCATGCTTATCGATGCAGTCCACTTTCAACCCGTGAAACTCAAAGAGTGTTCCCATCCATTCCGAGTCACGTTTAGCCAGGTAGTCGTTGACCGTGACAATGTGAACTCCTTTTCCAGGCAATGCATTCAGGTAAACGGGCAGTGTGGCGACAAGGGTTTTTCCTTCTCCGGTAGCCATCTCGGCAATTTTTCCCTGATGGAGAACCACCCCACCGATCAGCTGGCAATCATAATGTACCATGTCCCATCGAATCCTATTCCCTCCTGCCATCCAGGAGCTGTTGAACCTCGCCTTGTCGCCTGCAATCTCGACGTTGGAATTCCGGGCAGCCAGTTCACGATCCATCTGTGAAGCAGTTACTTCCAGGTAATCGTTATTAACAAACCGGCGGGCAGTTTCCCTCATCACGGCAAAAGCTTCAGGAAGGATCTCGTTGAGGATATCCTGGGTGAGTTCGTAACTTTCCTTTTCAAGTTTGTCGAAAAGGGCATACAACTTCTCCTTTTCCTCAATTTCGATCTCATCGGTATCAATCTGTACCTGAAGCTCCGCAATCTCTTTCTCTTTGCCGGTAATGTATTCCCTGATCCGTTCCTTGAATTCGATCGTCTTCGCACGTAACTCATCATTGGAGAGAGTGTGAAGGGAGTGGTCAATCTCCACCGTTTTGACTATCAAGGGCAGGATCTCCTTGATATCCCTATCGGATTTCCTCCCTAACATCTTTTTTACAAAACCGAGCATGATATATCTAATTTCTTCTCAATCAGCGAATTAATTCTTTAATCACCTGCTCTAGTCCTTCACTGGGATGGGGTGCTGGTGTTTGTACGATGTTTCCCTCTCTGTCGATGACCACATACAGCGGGTAGGTTCTGACCTCGTAATCCACCAGCAAATCGGTATCATCCGAAAAGTGGAGTAGTGTCCAGGCATATTCAGGTTTGATCATGGCGAAATAGTTCATCTTGATCCAGTATCGATCTGCACAGATGCTGATGAACTCCACCTGATCCTTGTATTTCTCCCAGAGAGGAACCTGGAGTTCCATTTCAGCCAGGCAACCCTGGCAAAAGGTGGTCCAGAAATTGATCACTACCGGTTTTCCCCTGAATTCCTTCAGTGAGTGGTAGTGATCTTGCTTTCGTCCAGCCAGGAGAAATTCAGGAGCCGGTGTTCCCGGACGAAGTTTGGTTACTTTGGCCACCATATCTGCTGCCACCACCCGGTTCCCTTCCCAGGGACTCTCCTGGTTAATGGTTTTTAAAATAGCGATGATCGGATCCTGCAACTCCTGGTTGGTGTAAAAGTATTCAAAAAGCCCCTTCAGAAGGACCAGCTCACGAAAGTCCTCATTCCTCAACACCGAGTCGGCCCTCAATGTCTTCATCAGTGCAGGGTAGGGTGCTACCCCTTTGATGATGGGGATCAGGTCTATCTTCCGCAGAATGTTAGAAGTAACTGTCAGGTATTTGGTAAAGAAATTATTAAAAAACTGCATGTACTCTACGTTGTTGTAGAGAATGGGTTGGTCGAGGAAATAGCTTCTGGCCAAATTGTACTGATTTTTGGCATGTGCGATTTGCTCAAGACCGGCTGTTTTATACCGCATATAATCCTGGAAATAAGGTTGATCTATCCCGGCGAACCTGCCGTTAACCTGAATGCGGAAGGTATCCAGGTAGTTCTTTTTCCGTTCCAGGTAGAGTGCATTGAAGTGATCGAGCAGAAACTGGTTGTATTTATTGTCGTAAGCATTGATCCAGATGTTCAGTTCAGTATCACCCGGATTGATCAGTTCGATTAAAAGATTCTGGGAGTGGATAAATGGATTTACCTCCAGGTTGTCTGTGTAGTTAATGGGGGCCAGTTTCATCCTGTAGGTTTGGCCGGGTTGTATATAGAGTTCTGAACGGTGCAGATCGATTGCTACTGCAATGTACGAGGTAGCAGGCAGATCGAAGGTCATGGAGAAGTTCGCCAGGGTATCGATTACCGCTTCAGCGATACGCTTCTCCGTGAAAGTGATCAGGTCGCCCCAGGTGATGAGTCTGATCGTCTTGCCCTCCGCTCCAATGGCAGAGCCGGTCACTGTTACAGGTTGGGTGAACCCGGTGAAGGTAAGGATATGCAGTAATAATACCGGGAAAAGGATGTTGACTAATTTGCGTTTCATTGAAATTCTGGTCATTAGGTCATGCATAACCCCTAAATCCCCTGAAGGGGACTTACTCCCCCTTTAGGGGGTCGGGGGGGGGGGGTAAATCATCAAGATCGATTCCTTCCGGGATGAACCGGCGAATATCTCCCCCGTTCCGGTGGATTTCCCGTACGATGGAGGAGCTGAGGGCACTGTATTCCGGGACGCTGAGCAAGAATACCGTCTCCAGATCCGGCATCATCGCCCGGTTCATGAGGCCGATGCCCCGTTCAAAATCAAAATCGGCAGCTGTTCGCAGACCACGGAGGATAAAGTTCGCTCCTGTTTGCCGGCAGAAATCAATCGTCAGTCCCGAATAGCTCACCACCGTGATCCTGGGTTCGCCCGTAAAAATTTTCTTCAGCCAATCTATCCGTTTCTCCATCGGGAAATATCCACTTTTTTCCGAATTTTCCCCGATGGCCACCACTATGGTGTCGAAAAGAGGCAGTGCCCTTAGGATCACTGACTCATGCCCGCGGGTGATCGGATCAAAAGAACCGGGAAACACAGCTATTTTTCTCATGTGATATCTTTACTGAACAAAGATACAAAAAGGGAAGGAACTAAGTTATTCAAAGGTAAGAGAGAGCTGAAAGATTTTCGAGTTCAGCTTAGCGATGCCATCCGTGTAAATGTTGTTTTCCCGTGTGAGTATATCCATCAGGCCATACAACATTTTCAATTCCAGTCCGAACTTGAACCACTCGTTGTAAAAGTCAAAACCGATTCCTGCTTCTACATACAGATCGTTCTGATTGAACTTCAAAACCTTCTGATCGGCACTCTTCTGTTCCCGTTTTTTCGCCTGGGAAGCGAGGTCGAGGGTATACTGAACTCCCGTCATCAGGTAAGTCCGGAAATTGTTATACCGTTTGGATTTGTATTTGATCTCCAGCGGAAAGTTTATGTAGGTGGAGGGAATACGCTTGGTGATGCTGATCATGGATGTATCACCATCCCTGAAGGTCTCCAGGTTATACACCAGGTCACGGTCTCCAAATGACAATGACGGAATAAACCGAAGGTTAAAATATTCACCCATTTTCATATCGCTGACGATGCTGATCACGAAGCCGGGAGTAGGCATTCCTTCGATGGAGAGGAGCAGGGCTGAGTCGGGGAGGGGAAGGATATCCGGGATGTAGGTGGAATCCCAGATCCGGGTATTCATGTCAGAAATGGGCTTGATGGTAACGTAACTCAGGTTAGCGCCCAGGACAAATCCGAAATGGAATTTTGCATTGTCGTACAAGGGCATATTCGGAACGCCAAACCGTTGGGCCGATCCGTTGAGTGGGATCAGGGCAACCGGAAGAAAAAGCAAAAGGATGATGCAGGTATGTTTTTTCAACGGAAGGGTTCGGGTTTTAGTTATCACTAACGCTGGTCACCCGGTTTTATTATGGATTTCCGCAGCAAAGGTAATTCTTTTTCGGCGCAATAAAGGGTAACGATACCTCCTGATAAAGGGAGCTGCCGAAGCTTTTGAAGTCCTTGCTCCCGCAGGATGGCGAGGAAGGTTTCACCACTGGGGAAGGAGGCTACCGTCTCCGGAAGGTAGGTATAGGCATGCTGGTGCCTGGATATCAGCTTCCCAAGGAGTGGAATGATCCCTTTAGAATACAAGGTGTAGAGTGGTTTCATCGGGTACCTGTCAGGATAAGAGAATTCAAGGATCAGCATCAGTCCTCCGGGTTTCATGACCCGTTTCATCTCCTGCAAACCCTTCTTCAGCTCTTCGAAATTGCGGACACCGAAAGCGACCATGACCACGTCGAAACTATTCTCTTCAAAGGGGATCCGCTCGGCCTCCCCTTCCCGGAAAGAGATGATGTCCGCAACTCCTTTTAAAACCGTTTTTCTCCGTCCCACCGCCATCATGGAAAGAGAGATGTCGATCCCTTCGATGTGAGCCGGATGGAGTTTTGAAACAGCGATGGCGAGGTCTCCTGTTCCGGTTGCTACATCCAGTATATGAAGCGAGGTCAGTTGGTGGTTGAACCTCTTCCGGATCTCCTCAACGACCCGTCTTCTCCAGCGGTGATCGATTCCAAAGGATAGGAGGTGGTTCAGCAAATCATATCGCGGGGAGATTTCATCGAACATGGTCCGAACTGATTCTCTGGGGGGTGACATAGGACAGATGATCTCTTTCTATGGGCCTAACTGCAAACGTTTAAAGGCGATCACCTTCAGCTCTTTATCGTGTTCACTGATGTACTGACCAACACTCTTCTTGTTATCCTTGATAAATTCCTGGTTAAGCAGGGTATTCTCCTTAAAGAATTTGTTTAATTTCCCCATGGCGATCTTCTCCAGTAACTCTTCCGGTTTTCCCTCCTGTCTGGCCTGTTCCTTACCGATTTCGATCTCCCGGTCTACGATGGTTTGATCTACATCCTCCTTACTGATTGCAACCGGATTCATGGCAGCCACCTGCATGGCGATTTCGCGTCCAAGTTCTTCGATGCCGCCGACCCCTTTTTTATTGAAACCTACGAGGGTGGCGAGCCTGTTCCCATGATGGTTATATGCGAATACGATGGGAGCTTCAATGGATTCAAAGGCTGCTACCTGCATCTTTTCACCGGTTTTGCTCCGCAACTCATTGAGTTTTTCTTCCACGGTGAGTGTTCCGATTTTCATCGGAAGCAGCGCTGAAGCTTCTGTCAGTTTGTGTTGAATTCCCAGATCCAGAAGCTCCCTGGTGAACTGAATGAACTCTTCGTTTTTTCCTACGAAATCGGTTTCACAACTGACCATGACAACGGCACCAAATCCCTTATCCCCGGTGGTTTTTGCAACAACGAAACCTTCATTTGCTTCCCGGTCGGCCCGCTTGGTGGCCACTTTCTGTCCCTTTTTCCGCAGGTAATCTATGGCCTGTTCGAAGTCGCCATTGCTCTCCTGCAAGGCCTTTTTGCAATCCATCATTCCAGCGCCGGTCATTTGGCGCAACTTATTAACATCTGCTGCTGTAATGTTCATAATCAATAATTTCTATATTCGAAAATCAAAAAACTTAATTGATCAATAACACTGTCTGTTGTCAGTTATCAGTTGTCAATTCCGTGATTCGTATTTCATATTTCGAATCGCGGATCCCTGATCGCTCTAACGCCTGGATCTTCCGACTGGTTTAGTGATCCGTTTCCGCGGGGTTTTAAGGGAATCGGATTCTGTGTCGCCAGTTCCTTTCACTTTGGGGACTTTTGTATCCACAAAATCCTTGCGTATAACTTTGATGGTTTCTTCGATCTCTTCCTCATCTTCGCCCTCCTTGCTGGTTTCAAAATCCTCCTCTCTAGCCTCATCCAGTTCATCTTCCGCAGCTTTCTTGTCGCGATCGAGTTTGCGTTCAACCAGTCCTTCTTCGATGGCATGGACCATGATCTCTATGATCAACGAGATTGATTTGGAGGCATCATCGTTAGCGGGAATCGGAAAATCAACCAGGCGCGGATCCGAGTTGGTATCCACGATGGCAAAGGTGGGGATGTTGAGCTTCCGGGCTTCCGCTAATGCGATGTGCTCCTTCAGGATGTCCACGATAAAGAGGGCTGCAGGAAGCCGGTTCAGATCGGCAATACTTCCCAGGTTCTTTTCCAGCTTCGCCCGTTCACGGGTGATGGTAAGTCGCTCTTTTTTAGAGAGGTTAGCATAAGAGGGACTGCTCATCAGTTTATCGATGGAGGTCATTTTCCGGACTGCTTTGCGAATGGTCGCAAAGTTGGTCAGCATTCCACCAGGCCAGCGTTCAGTCATATAGGGCATATTGACCTGTTTGACCTTTTCAGCCACCAGATCTTTGGCTTGTTTTTTCGTGGCCACAAAGAGGATCTTTTTGCCCGATTTGGTGATCTGCTTCATGGCAGAGGCCGCTTCGTCGATCTTGGCGATGGTCTTATAGAGATCGATGATGTGGATCCCGTTTCGTTCCATGAAAATATAGGGGGCCATGCTCGGGTTCCATTTCCGCTTCAGGTGACCGAAGTGAACACCGGCATCAAGCAATTCATTAAATGTCGTTCTCGGCATAATGGTAAAATAAAATATTAGCGTTTGCTGAATTGGAATCTTTTCCGGGCTTTCTTCTGCCCGTATTTCTTGCGTTCCACCATCCTGGGATCTCTGCGCAGCAATCCTTTGGCTTTCAGGGCAGGACGCATCTCCTCATCGATCTTGCAAAGGGCACGGGCCAGGGCAAGCGCCATCGCTTCCGACTGGCCTTTGACGCCACCTCCTTCGAGGTTGACCTTCACATCGTATTTTCCCATGGTCTCAGTCACCGTAAATGGTTCTGTAGCTTTGAACTGCAGGATGGAGGTCGGAAAATATTCCTTGAAATCCCGTCTGTTGACTGTGATGGTTCCCTGGCCGTCCCGGAGGTAGATCCGTGCAATGGCAGTCTTTCTTCTGCCAATGGCATTAATAACTTCCATATTACTTGATGGTATTTAAATTGATTTCTTTGGGTTGCTGTGCCTGGTGAGGATGATCGGGGCCGGCATACACATAGAGATTCCGGTACAGGGCGCTGCCCAGGCGGTTTTTGGGAAGCATCCCTTTCACAGCCAATTCAATGACAGCCCGTGGATTTTTCACCAGTAATTCCTGGGGGGTACGTTTCCGCTGACCGCCAGGATAACCGGAGTGACGTATGTACTCCTTATCAGTCAGCTTCTTGCCTGTAAGTTTGATTTTCCCGGCATTGATGATCACCACATTATCCCCACAATCCACATGTGGGGTGAAGTTGGGCTTCAGTTTACCTCTCAAAAGCATCGCTACTTTGGATGCCAATCGTCCCAGCACCTCGTCTTCTGCATTGATCAACACCCACTCCTTGTTCACCGTTTCCTTGTTGGCGCTGATGGTTTTGTAACTTAACGTATTCATGGATTGCGTTTAAAAAGGGGTGCAAAGCTACGAGGAAAAAAGATATCAAACAAGTAAACCTGTAACAAAGAGACAATATTTTTGCGTTATGATTTGTTTTGTTACATTTTTGGTAACTTTGTTGTTTGGGTCATGGGGTCAAAATGAATTCTTCGCTTCATACTTATTCCTTTGAACAGTTCCTCCGGGTTACGGGAGATAAGGAGTCGCTGGAACTGTACAGGGAAGTTCCCTTTCCAAATTACGGACATGAGAAACTATTGAAGCTTTTTCACCTTTATTGCCTGGTAGGGGGAATTCCTGAAGTGGTTGAACTTTTCCCGAAAATACAGGACATTCCCCGATTGGCTCCCCTCTATGAAGATCATCTTGAGGTGCTGTTTTCCAGAGCAGCATCAATTCCCTATTCCCGGAAAACCCGCGAAAGGCTCGTCCAGATATACCAGGATGCCTTCCCCTTTGCAGCTACGCGGATCAGGTATCGGGGTTTCAGTGATCCGGAGTTCAAAAGCCGGGAAGTGGGAACCGCGTTTCAGCTCCTCGAGCAAAACGGGCTTATCCATCTGATCTATCCTACCACCCGAACCACCCTTCCCTGGAGGATCGATACCGGCCGGTCGCCCCGGATCCAGCTGCCGGATACCGGCCTGGTCAACTATTTCACAGGGATTCAGGAGGTGCTTGCAGATCAGGAGGATCTTTCGGCTGTCTTCAACCGGCAGATCTCCTTGCATATCGTTGCCCAGGAACTCATGAATTCAACGGAAACCGGAGAGACCGGCGAACCAACTCTCCATTTCTGGGTCAGAAATAAAACCCAATCTTCCGCTGAAGTGGACTTCGTGATCGACCACCAGGGGCTGATGATCCCGGTGGAAGTGAAACGGGGAGAGCCCGGGCGGCTGAGGTCGTTGCACCAGTTTATAGAGGCCTCATCCCATCCCTTCGCTGTCAGACTACATGCAGGTCCGTTGATGGTGAAGGAGGCCCGCACCACTACAGGGAAGATTTTTTACCTCATGAGTCTCCCCTATTTCCTGGCGGGGAAGATCAGGGAGCACCTGGAGGGGTTCATGAAGTTTGTAGGTAGTGAGGTAGCGAGGTAGCGAGGTAGTAAGGTAGCGAGGTAGCGAGGTAGCGAAATGGCGAAATATCTGTAGTCAGAGTTTTCGTATCTCGTGTTTCGTGTTTCGTGTTTCGTGTTTCATATTTCGTAATTTTGGATTTTCGCAGTTCTATGCCCAAAAGCACGTTGACCCGAATGATCCTCATCTCCCTGTTTGCTATCGCAATGGGGTTTCTGGAGAGTGCTGTGGTGGTTTATTTGCGGGCCATCTATTACCCTGAAGGATTTGCTTTTCCCCTCAAGATCATCGAAGGGCCGGTTGCCGTCACCGAGATCATCCGGGAAGCGGCTACCCTGGTGATGCTGGCGACTGTCGCCATACTTGCTGCCCGCCGGTGGATTTTCCGGTTTGCCTGGTTCATCTACCTGTTTGCCATCTGGGATATCCTTTATTATATATTCCTGTGGCTGTTACTGGGATGGCCCGAATCACTGCTCACCTGGGACATCCTTTTCCTGATCCCGACTATCTGGGTGGGGCCGGTACTTGCGCCGGTGATCAATTCACTCACGATGATCCTGCTGGCCCTGGTAATTATCGGGGCAGGTGAAATCCATGATCGGATACGCCTCTCCTTTCTTGCATGGGGATGTCTGATTGCCGGATCCCTGATCACTATCCTGGCTTATGTCCACGATTACACCAGGTATATGCTGGAACGGTTCTCCCTGGCGGAATGGTACAGTTTGTCCAATCAAACGGAGGCGATGGCGCATGCAGCGCGATATGTGCCGGGTGGTTTTAACTGGCTGTTGTTCCTGGCCGGCACCGGTTTATTTGTCCTGGCCATTTTACTGGTCATCCGGAGGAATTTCACCGGATTCGATAAGGACCGGGTTTAACACATAGGTGATCTTACTTCTTAATCAAGGTAAATGACCGCTGACTATAGTCTTCTACACTGAACAAATAAGCCCCTGCCGACAAATGACCCATTTCAATCGTTGAATTTTCCTTATTCAGTTTTCCTGTCATTACTGTTTTGCCCATTGGGTCGGTAATGGTATAAATCGAACCAATCAGACTTGCATTCACTTGAATATATACACTGTTGCTGACAGGATTTGGATAAACTTTAACCGGATTTTGTTCCACGACGTCGTTGATCCCAATAGGGCTCACGGTCAATAGGGCAACCGTAGAAGTATCGGAGCAGGAAAGACTGGTGACAATGCAACGGAATAGCTGATTGTTATTTGCAAGTGTGGCGTTTGAAACAGTCAAGGTGTCAATTGTTGCTCCACTATAAGGACCCGCATTGCTAATGTTCTGAAAACCTAAACCGGCATCTGTTTGCCATTGGTAACTAATATTAGTTCCCGCAACCTGAATAACAAATTGCGCCGTACCGCCAACGTTGACATGTTGGTTTGCCGGCTGACCAAGAATCGAAAAGCACGCCTTTATCAATACCGGACCGTGCGGTGAATCCAGCTGGGTGGTAATCAGGTTCTGAACGTTTGCCCCAAATAAATCACTCCGGAACACACGGTCAGCGGTCATATCTGAATAATAAACCAATGAGTTGGCGGTATCTACAAAAAATCCACCTGGTTGAAAGCTAAAGAGAAGATTGTTGTTTGTGCCGTCATAGTTTACCCTTCTGCAGGTGCCTCCATCGGCAAAATAGATCACGCCATTCTTGACATCCAGTCCCAGATATGCTGCATCACAGCCGGAAACGATGGTGGTGTTATTGGTTCCGTTCAGATCAATACGGTACAGACCTTTCGTGGCAGATATAATGTATTGTCCGTAAAACAAATATCCGTGGATCAAATCAATATCCACATCCCCAACGTAACCGAGACCTGAGAGAAAGGTCACCTGGTTCGTTCCATCCAGGTTTGCACGAAAAATTTTGTTTTCCGGTGTGCTTCCCCAGTAAATATGTTCATTTACAGCGTCGACGGCAATTCCACTACTGTACCCGCCGGAAGGGTAAGAAACCAACGTTACGAAATCGCTGCCGTCATAATTCATGGAGTAAATACCCCAGTACCACGCCATGTAAATCTTCTCACGGATTGGGTCTACATCAGCATCATAAAATGACTGTGATAGTCCGCCAAGATTAATCGTATCCAAATTGCTTCCGTCGATATTGGCAATGACGATCTGCTGATTGTTATTGTCGCCTATAACCATTCTGTCGTATTGTGCATGGGCGCCTGTACTAACTAACAGGAGGGTGAGGATCCATTGAATCCGGTACTTTCTGATTGTTTTCATATCTATTTGATTTAAGATTTCCACTTGGGTCGATTTTGTTTGTATACACATGCTCATAACGGTTGGTGTATGGCGCGTTTTAATGCGCTATACACAGTGTTATAAAATGTAAAATTTCTTGTCATAAAATTCATTAACGAAATTGATGTGGATATTTTATCGAAGCAAACAACCAGATTTGTTAGCACTCTTTTTTAAGTACTAATGCATATTCTATTTCATCAACCCCTCTTTCAACCGGATAAACTTCTTTATCTGCTACCGGTCTAAGACCTGCATTCGTAGCGTAAGTTTTTAGTTCTCCCGGAGTAAACATCCGCATAGTATAGACTATTCGCTGGTCTTTGTCATTCGTTAATGGACTCCCTCCTACTTTAACAAAATATGCAACATATTTCCCATGATTACTATTGACTTCGTTGTAACGGTATTGTTTAAGAAACTTCTGATCTCTTTCAAGAACATCTATGCAGAGAATGCCCCCATCTACGAGAGTCTGAGATAGATTATTAATAGCTTGCTGAATCAAATCCTCCTGTAAATGTCCAATAACGCCATACATACAGGTAACTATATTGAATTCAGCCTGAAAAGGTAAATCATTAATGTTTCCCCATGTAACGTTTGAATGACCCAGAATTCCTTGAGCTTGCGCAACCATTCCTCTTGAGTAGTCGATTGCACAAAGTCTGTCAATTTTGCAAAATTCCTCCAGTTTGTTGGAAAACCTCTTAGTTCTTCTGCCATCTGCACAGCCAGCATCTAAATAATCAATTGTTTTACCGCTTATTAATCCTCTCAGTTCTTCAAGAAAGAACCTGTCTATTGAAGTAGTCTGATGTACTTTATCCGGCCTGCTTTGGCTTTCTTTGCTATAATTGTCTGCCCTAACATCATATCCAACTTGTAACTGTTGAATATTAGCCACATCAGTAAATGCAACTCTATTTCTTTCGATTATTGTTCGTAATCTGTTAAGTTCTTTATTAATTATTATGCCCATTATAAATATCCCCTGAATTTTTCCATGTCTTTTCTCGTTTTACAAGTTTTCTTAATCACCTATTATTTAAAACCTATGTTTTACGATGTAATTTTCATTGTAATAAAATTCATTAACGAAATTGGTGTGGATATTCTTTCTCTCGATTTTGGAATGAAAGAATTTTCGGATTTTGAATTACTCCATTGCGTATTTCTATTGCTTTTGAAATGGTTTTGTTCTTTTCCCATTTATTTGGTCCCCCAATAACTATGGGTAAAAATGGAAGTAATGCTTCTGAAATTTCCCATGAGGCAGAATTCCAATAATAACTTGGACTGTGATCCACTGAATAATAAAATTTACCCGCCACTTCAAACATTGGGTGTTCAAAGGAAGTTGGTTTGGCACACCAAAAACCCATTCCTTCATCACAGCTTATATCAATAATAAGAGTACCTTTCATCAATTTATCAGCCTCATCTTCAGGTACAAACATTTTTGGATGGTCAACATCTTGAAGGGTTCCATTAACAATTATTTGCACATCTGATAATGCTTCTGCAAATGGGCGAGTACTGCCGTCAGATTCAACTGCAAGCAAATTTCCTGAATCGTCATTCTTCATTTGTTTAAACGATATTGCAGGCAATTGATCACTCACATTTGTTGATGCACGACAGGTGTAGACCGTGATATCTCGAGATCCTTGACCTTGCAAGGCATATACTGCCCCTCGACTCACCGATCCAAAACTGAGTACCACTGCTTTTCGGGGTTTTCCATAATTCCCGACGACTCCGATAAGACTTATCGCATGATTTACACTGGCATAGCCTGCTATTTCATTGTTTTTATAAAAAATATGCATATTTTTATCACCTGTTCGGCTCCATGTAAACATTTCTTCCCAGGCAATAAGGGTTAATTTTCTTTCAATTGATACTTGCGTCATTTCTTTCTGTTGTACACAATGCGGCCAACCCCAGACAATTGCACCTGCTCGTACCTGAGACAAATCTTTTGCCAAAGGTTTGGGTATTAGCACACAATCAAAACCTTTCAGTATTTCTTCTCTGGAAGCAACTCGCCCTGATGTAAGTTTGGCTAAAGTGTTATCATCCATGCCAAATCTCAATCCATAACCTTCTTCAAAAGTGATTTGTTTTCGTAATCCCTTTGGAATGCGTTTTATATGTTCCGGATGAATGGCTACTCGTTTTTCGTTTTCTTTTAGTGATTTTCCAATCACGCCGACTGTTAAGAGTTGTGTCATATTGCTGAT
>JBDROF010000021.1:0-32966 GCA_043810345.1 Bacteroidota bacterium
TCCAGTTGCTGATGGGGAACACACGGATCGACTCCCCCTTGTGCACTTTGGCATTATAGAGGTTCCAGAGTTCCGGCCGCTGGTTCTTCGGATCCCACTGATGGTAGCGGTCGCGGAAGGAGAAGACCCGCTCCTTGGCCCGCGACTTCTCCTCATCGCGCCGGGCGCCTCCGAAAGCTGCATCGAACTTGTACTTGCTGAGCCCTTCCAGCAGCGCCTGGGTCTTCATGATGTCGGTGTGCACTTTGCTGCCGTGTGTGAAGGGCCCTACCCCCAACTCAAACCCTTTCTTATTATAGTGCACGATCAGATCCCAGCCTTTCTCCTTCGCATAGGAATCCCGGAACTCGATCATCTCCCGGAATTTCCATTTGGAGTCGATGTGCATCAGGGGAAAAGGTACTTTACCGGGATAAAAGGCTTTTTCAGCCAGTCGGACCATCACCGACGAGTCCTTGCCGATGGAGTAGAGCATCACGGGATTCTCAAACTCGGAGGCCACTTCGCGGATGATGTGGATGGATTCGGCTTCGAGTTCTTTGAGGTTATTTAGGGTGTATTCTGGCATGCAGGTTTCAGGTTAAAAGGTCATGAAGGTCATGAAGGTCATGGAAGTCATGGAGGTGATGAAATCACAAATTCCAAATTCCAAATTCCAAATAAATTCCAAAAAACAAGCTCCAAATTTCAAATAATATCCAAGTTCCAAGTTCCAATTTCCGTTAATCCGTATCGCACATCAGCGCTTGTTTCTTGCAGCAATAGCAAATTGCATGAAATAGGATTCGATGGAAGGGTCGTCTTCTATATAGACGGCTTTCAGGAACTGGTCTTTGGCACGCAACACCTCTTTGGTTCTAGGCGATTTCTGTAAAACAAGAGGTTCAACTGTTGCATCAAACAAATCCAGGGCACGGATCAGGGCCGGTTCAAAATGTTCTCCCCGCTGTTTCAGTTTCAATGTTCTCCCAACTTCGCTGCCGATATTCCCCATCTGTTCAAGGATATTCAATTGTTCCCATCGTTCCCGATTGATCGCATAGGGAGGTATGTTGACAGAATTCATAAGGAGAGGTTACAGGTGAACTTTTCGTTCCACAAGAGCAATGATTTTTTTCCGGGTCTCTTCATCTTCCACCCCTCTCGACATATTTTGCTGACGGGGCCGGATATTGATCATCGAATCGAATTCAATAAATGCATCCGATCCATAGGATTGCGGATATAAATTGATGCCCCACAAATCCTGCTGCTGTGATCCCTGTTCAAGCAGATACTGCTCCTGATCCACATGTAATTCCGCATCCACAACCAGTATGTCACGGTTCAGATCAACCACGGCTTTGACCATATTTCCATACATGGATTCCGCCATTTCGGTAAGCTCTGCGAGCGTCATATCAGTGATTTCTTTCATTTTCTCTACTTTGTCACAAATCTTGGAATTTGGTCATTGAACTTTATTTGTTTTTTGGTGATTGATCATTGGAATTTTATGTTCATCCGGCATCATTCTTAATTCTTCATTCGTAATTCTTAATTGAATAGGTCTATCGCTTTCTCAATCAGGAACTCTCTGATCTCTTCTTCGGGGATAGGCAGACCCATGTACTCAATGGCTTCGGAGTAATTTATATCGTTGAAGAAACAAACCTGAGCCCTGAAAAGCTTTTCTGAAAACAATTGGTCAAAGAGCTCCTGAGCCCGGGCCGAAATCTCTTTGACAGTAAAATGATCTCTCAGGATAAAAAAGAGATCTACATAATCCTTCCATTTTGACCGACGCTCCATAGCATATGCTTTCATGGCAGCCAGATCGATTAAAGAAGGTATCCTTATACTCTCCTCAAATATATCCGGAGCAGGGATAGGAAAAGGATATTCGTAGAATGTAAACGTTACATTATGAATGATCACATTCAATTGCTCTGTAACACGGCGGGTAACATTATACGGGAAACCGAACGCAGCCAACTTATTGACAATGCTTTTCGGCCGGATGGGAGAATGCTTGAATAAATCAAAATCAATGGATCTCCGGTGGCCAATATGCAGTGCGATAGCGGTTCCTCCTACCAAAATAAACTCCCGTTTAAACACTTTTAACAGAGGAAGCAATTCGACCTGAGTTGCGGTTAAGATCTCCTTATGCATGGCGGGAAAAGAAGAGAGAGAAATAGTGATGGATCTCAGGGAAATAATTCAATTTTTTACGTCCTTCAGCACCGAAAAAGACTTTTGAAACACGTTCTATTCCCATCAGATTGATCAGCTTTAGTATTTCGTCCAGACTGGCATAATTCAGGATGGTTTCCACCAGGAATTCCTCGCTGATCTCCTCTTTTTTATCCTCCGGGGTGTACCAGAAGAGGGCGCTGTGCTGGCGGATGAAGGCTTTTATTTCGGGGGAAAAGGGCAAGGCAATTACGAATTACGAATTATTGTGTGTTAACAAAGGTAGTGAATTTGTAATGATGGGGTGATGATGTCGGTTGTGGGTTGTCAGTTGTCGGTTGTGGGTTATCAGTTGTCGGTTTCGGGTTTTGGGTTTCAGCCGAAGGCTCCATCAGGCGAAGCCTTTATCAGACCGAAGGTCTCCATCAGGGCCTCCGGCCCTCTATCGCGCAGCTAGTATCCAAACACCACCCTCAAGATCACGATCGTCGCTACGAGGTAGAGGACCGACAAGGGAAAGCCAACCTTCAGGTAATCCTTGAACTTATAGCCGCCCGGACCGTAGACCATCAGGTTGGTCTGGTAGCCAAAGGGGGTCATGAATTCGGCGGAGGCGGCATAAGCGATGGCGAGGATGAAAGGTTTGAAATTGTCCACTCCCAGTTCGGTGGCGGCAGCCAGGGCAATGGGGAAGGTGACGGCTACAGCGGCAGCGTTGGTGACGAACATCGAGATGATGTTGGTGATCACATAGAGGCTGATCATCACCACCAGGGAGTTGTCGCGGGCGAAGTTGATGATGTAGTCGGCCATCTGGGCAGCCAGCCCGGAGTTGAAGATGGCTTTCCCGATCGCCAGGGCTAAGACCAGGAGGAAAAAGAGATTAAAATCGAGCGTCCGGCGGATGTCGGTAAGCTTGATCATGTTGGTCACGGCAATGAATCCGATCACACAGAGAAGCCCGATAAAAAGCGGCAGGATCTTGACAGCCGACAAGGTAAAAGCAGCGAGCAGAATGATGTAAAATACCGTCACCTTCCACCCCTCCATCCGTTCAATCTGCTTCACCCGTGTAACGACCTGGATGTCCTGGTCGGCATCGGACGGAAAGTTCTTCCCCGTCACCAGCAGCAGCAGGTCGCCCGCCTTCAGCTTGATCTCGCCCAGCTTGCCCCGGAGCTTTTCGCTGTTCCGCTGGATGGCAATGATGGCCGCATCGTAGTGCAGCCGGAACTGGAATCCTTTGGCTGTTTGGTTATGCAACTTGGAGTTATCAGGGATCACCGCCTCCACAATGTTATTTTGCGGCTGGTTGATCATCTTGGTGCCGTAGGGGAGGATCAGGTCCCTGGTTCCCTGCACCAGTTCGATGATCCTTTGGGTGTTCCCGGCGAAGAAGAGGCAATCATTTTTATGGATGATCTCTTTTGGAGATACGGGGGAGATGATCTCTTTATTCCGCAGGATCTGCACCAGGTAGAGGTCACTCAGGTTACGCAACCCGGCCTGTTCGATTGTTTTTCCGGTGAACTCCGACAGGGGAGGGACGATGGTCTCGATGAGGTATTCCCGGCTCTTCCCGTCAAACTGGCTCAGTGCGTTTTCCCGGTCGGGCAACCATCTTGAGCCAATGAAAATGAGGTACAACGTACCGATGATCGTTACCGGGATCCCTACGTAGATAAAGTCGAACAGATGCAGGGAAGGAAGGCCCGATTCGATGGCCAACCCGTTGACCACCAGGTTGGTAGAAGTTCCGATCAGGGTGATCGTACCTCCCATCAGGGCAGCGTAGGAAAGGGGCAGCAGCACCCTGGAGGGAGAGATCCCCTTTTTGCGGGCCCAGTCGTAGACATAGGGCATCATGAAAGCCACCAGGGGCGTATTGTTGATCCAGCCGGAGAAGAAGGCGACTCCGGTCGTCATCCGGATCATAAACTTTCTATAGGTCAGGTTGGGCCGGAGAAGACGGTTCAATATAAATCCTATGATTGCTGTCTTCTTCACCACCTCGCTGATGATGATCAGCAGCAGGATCAGGATGATGCTCTCGTTGGACAGGCCGTGCAGGATATCCCCGATGGTGATGATGCCGGAGAAATAAAAGATCACCACCGCCAGCAGAAAGATCAGCGACGGCTGGCTCCACTCCTGGTAAAGCGCTACCAGCATGAAGAGGACAACGACGATGACGATGTAGATCTCTATCAATTAAGAATTAAGAATTAAGAATTAAGAATTAGAGAAAAATTTTTCTTTCGAAGATATAACCTTTTGGGGTTTTAAAGGATTAATGAATAAAAAAACCATGGAAAAAGAAAACATTGTACTTGAGAAAGCGTATCGCTTTGCCTTGCGAGTCATACAACTTTATCAATACCTGGTGAAGAGAAAAGAGTTCATTTTATCAGCACAGATTTTAAAAGCCGGGACATCGATCGTTGCAAACCTGGAAGAAGCTATGGGAGGTATCTCCAGGAAAGATTTTCTGGCCAAAGTTTCTATTGCATATAAAGAAGCTCGCGAGAGCAGGTTGTGGTTACGGCTATTCAAGGATTCAGGTATTTTATCAGTATCAGAAGCGAATTCATTACTGGAGGATTGCGAAGAGCTCCTTAAAATCATTGGTTCAATACAAAAAACAACCAAATCAACCCTCCGCAATACCTAATTTAAATTCTTCATTCACTTAATTCGTAATTCTTAATTGACCAGGAACAGCTTCGCTTGGTCAGTCCCAGGAAAGACCTTTTTTAATTACGAATTGATCTCTAGAAAAAGAATTCTTAATTCTTAATTCTCAATTCGTAATTGGTTGCGTGTTACCAAAACCTCTTATACCTCTCCTCCTTCTCTTTCCTCTCTTTCACTATGTTATCCGGTAACTTCTCCAGCAGCAGAGGGGAGATTGTCACCGACAGCACCGTTTCCAGGTGGTCGATGCGGATGATCACTTTTTTATTTCCTGCCAAAGATACCAATTCTCCGATGGTTCCGATGAGCAGCCCGGCTGTCACTTTTACCAGGGAACCCGGTTTCAACGCACTGGTTATCGTTTCCACCTCCAGGTCGCTTCCTGCGATGGCTTTCAGGGTGTTGATCTGCCGGTTGGGGATCGGGGCTGCTTTGCCGCTGAACCAGACGTATCGAACCGCCCCGTGGGTGTTCAGGGCTTCGTAATACCAGGCGGGGTTGGCCCTGACAAAACAATACGACCGGATCAACGGCTCCTCCACCATCTTTTTCCGGTCGCTCCACTGCCTCAGCACTTTCCGCACCGGGGCATAGGCTTCGATCCCCTTTTCATTGAGCAGGTAGGCCAGCTTCTTTTCGTGGCGGGGTTTGGTGTAGAGGGCGTACCAGGGGACTTCGTTCACAATTAAGAATTAAGAATTAAGAATTAAGAATTAAGAATTAAGAATTAAGAATTAAGAATTAAGAAATTAACCACATATCATCGTTCATCCTTCGTCTCTCGTCCTTCGTCCTTCGTTTTTGCGAGTAGCAAATTTACCCGAAAGAGAATCCAAAAGTCAAGTTTTTTGTAAAATTAGTTGGAAATATGGTTCTTCATTTCTCTCTGATAATATTTATAAACCATTTGCATTACGGTAAAACGGGATGCTACATCCTTGTTTTTCAATAAAAGATGAATATGAAAGCAGCGCATCCCTTAAATAAATTTGCATCCCCCAAATAAATTCCCCTATCTTTGAAAAATAAAAAATCAGTTAAATCAATTAAATCAATTTCTATGAAGACGATTAAATTTTCTGAAGACGAACTGGAATTTCTGAGAAATCATTATGAATTGGAATTAACAGAGGCGGAGAGTTACATCACTGAAATCAAAAATATTCTGAAAAAGCTGGGCGCCGAACTGAAAGCGGAAGTGGCTGAAAAGCCGAAGAATAGGCGTGGACGGCCGCCTGGGACGAAGGACGAGGGACGAGGGACGAAGGACGAGGGACGAGGGACGAAGGACGAAGGACATGGGACGAAGGACGAAGGACGAGGGACGAAGGACGAGGTGAAAGCGGGGGCAAGAAAAGAGCGGAAAAAGCCGGGGCCCAAATCCAAAAAAGCGAAAAGCAAAAAGCAAACAGCGAAAGGCAAAAAGCCAATAGCGAGCAGCGAACAGAGAACAGCGAAAAAAGCTGCCCCAAAGCCTGAAGTGAAACCTGCTGAGCCGGCAACGACGCCGACCGTTTCAGAAGAGACCAAGTAGGTTTCAAGTCTTTTTTTACCACAAAGGTCACATGGTCATTGGTGCAGTGGTGCAGTGGTGCCGTGGTGCCTCACGTACTTCGTCCCTCGTCCTTCGGGTTATTTCTTCCTCCTCCACCGCCAATTCCGCAGTTTGTAAAGCCGCTGGATGTAAGTTGACAGGTGCCGGTCTTTTTTCCGGGGGTCGATATCCTTGATGTGGATCAGAATGCCGGTCTCTTCCACCTCCCCGAATTCATGATTGATGGCAGTTCCAAAGGTCATCATGGTGGAGGACAAACTCATGTAGGCGTTGACCAGCGGGGGTACAGATTCATGGTATTTCCGGATGGTTTGCACTAAAATTTTGTAGTTTTCTTCAAAGGTGGGAGCGGTGAACACCTGGGAGAGGAAATCATCCGGGGTCTCCAGGGTTACCGGTTGAAAAGGGGACATCAGGTGGAGGTTGTCGGGGAAGAACTTCCGGAGGAACCAGAGGATAATGTCCCGGGCGGTCCGGTTGTAGGAGGGATACATCGTTATCTTCCCAAAGAGATACTTCACATCGGGGTTGTCGATGATCATGGCGCCCAGTCCGTCCCACAGGTTATCCAGGGAATACATTCCTTTACGGAGATTGAACGTAGGCTGGTAATTGGGCTGGACAAAGGAGCGGCCCAGTTCAATGGATTCGGGAAGGAAATCGCGGATGAAGCGGGCGGTGAAGTTAAACAGCTCTCCGGTGGCGGAGTTGATACACCCTTTTTCGTTGATGGGGATCTCTTTTCCGTGGATGAACCGGTAACCGCCCACAATGGTCTTGTCGGGCGGATCCCACACAATGAGTTGCTGAAACGGGATCTCGTCGGTATCGAATTCATCGATATCTACCGCTTTCCCTGTCCCTCCGCCGGCATCACGGAAAGTGATCTCCCGAAGCCGCCCCACCTCTTTCATCAGGTTCGGACTGTTGTGGGCCGTGAAGACATAGATCTGCCGTTTGCCGTTGTTGCTTTGACGGACGAAGTTGTGCTCCGTAAGCTCTTTGAGGAGCAGTTTGCGGTCGACCGGGTCGATGATGGGAACCATGTTCGCTATTCGCTATTCGCTATTCGCTATTCGCTATTCGCTATTCGCTATTCGCTATTCGCTATTCGCTGTTCGCTGTTCGCTATTCGCTATTCGCTTTTGTTGGTAAAAATAATAAAAAAAATGCCTTCCGGGTTTAACCTTTTGACCCGAATCCTGATTAATAGCATGTTTAACCACGAAGGACACGAAGGATGGCACAAAGGACACAAAGAAGTTTTTGTAATTTAATTGGAGGGATCATGAATAAAGAACAGATCTTTAAGCAGATTTTAGATGCAGCATTTACAGTTCACTCTGCGCTTGGGCCTGGATTACTTGAGAGCGCTTATGAGGAATGTTTGTTTTACGAAATTAAAAAATCACATTTATACGTTGAGAAACAAAAGGCCTTACCGTTAGTCTATCAGGAGGTTAAGCTGGATACTGGATATCGGATAGACCTTTTCATTGAGAAAGTGATCATAGTAGAAGTTAAAGCAGCGGAAGCATTAACAGATGTTCATTACGCCCAGCTTTTAACCTATATGAAACTATCCGATTGTACCTTGGGATTATTGGTAAATTTCAATGTTGCTCATTTGAGAAATGGAATAAAACGAATGATTCTATAATTCTCCCTTCGTGCCCTTTGTGCCATCCTTTGAGTCCTTCGTGGTTAAATGGAAAAAGCAAACGAAAATCATATATTTGCAAAAACTATAACATGCTTTATCCTTCTGATTTCGAAGAGAAAATCGGGTTTGATCAAATCAGGGAGATCCTCGAAGGTTTTTGTTTATCCGACCTGGGGAAAGAGGAAGTAAAGCAGATGACGTTTTCTGCCGATCACCTGGAGGTCAAAACGCTCCTGGCTCAAACAGAAGAGTTCCGCCAGATCCTGCTGTCGGCAGACCAATTTCCCTCCCAGGACTATTACAACACAATCCCACTGCTCCAACACCTCCGAATCGAAAACACCTTCCCCGAACCGGAACAACTGAGTGAGCTGCGACTAGCGCTAAACACATACCTGGATATCCTCAAATTTTTTAACAAAGAGCGCGCGGATACTTATCCCAACCTGGTAAAGCTGGTTGATCAGTCATCAGTTGGCAGTCCGCAGTCCGCAGTCCACAGTCCACAAATATCCCGTACCGCGCATCCAGCATCCAGCAACCTTGTCATTGCGAGGAGCGAAGCGACGCGGCAACGGCATCCAGCAACCTTGTCATTGCGAGGAGCGAAGCGACGCGGCAACGGCATCCGGCATCTGATAGACAAGGTTCTCGACGACAAGTCACACGTGCGCGATAGTGCTTCGAAAGAATTGGGGAACATCCGGCGGGAGATCAACCGGCTTCGCGGGGGTGTGGAAAAGCGGATGAACCAGCTCTTTGCCGAAGTCAAAAAGAATGGCTGGACTGATGGAGATGCGGAGGTGACCCTGCGCGAGGGACGACTGGTAATTCCCTTCAGGAGCGCTCACAAGCGCAAGATCCAGGGAGTGGTGCATGATGAATCTGCCACCGGGCAAACGGTTTTTGTGGAGCCGGTGGAGCTGTTTGAGATGAACAACGAGATCCGGGAGCTTCATTACGCGGAGCGACGGGAGATCATCCGGATCCTGACGGAGGTAGCCGATCAGATCCGTCCCCACATCGGGGAGCTGATCGAGGCGAACCACCTGCTGGGGAAGATCGATTTCATCCGCGCCAAAGCCCGGTTCGCACTTCAAACTGGAGCCATGCGCTGCAGCCGGGTGGAGGACCGTCCTCATCTGCAGTGGTTCCAGGCGGTACATCCGTTACTTTACCTGGCGCATAAGAAGGCGAAAAAGATGGTTGTTCCCCAGGATATATCGCTCTCTCCGGATGAACGGGTGTTGATCATTTCAGGACCCAATGCCGGGGGAAAGTCGATCTGTCTCATGACGGTGGGTCTCCTCCAGTACATGGTGCAGTGCGGGTTGTTGCCTCCGGTGCGGGAAGATTCCGGATTTGGCATCTTCCAACAGATCATGATCGACATAGGGGATGAGCAGTCGCTCGAAAACGACCTCAGCACCTACACTTCGAAGCTGCTGAATATGAAATACTTCCTGGAACAACTGGATGACCGGAGCCTCTTTCTGATCGACGAGATGGGAACCGGAACTGATCCTTCGGTAGGCGGAGCCATTGCGGAAGCGGCCCTCTTCACCATGGCGGGCAGTGGCGCTTACGGGGTAGTGACTACGCACTATTCCAATCTGAAGCTGCTGGCGGACAGAAAGAATGAGGAGTTAGGAATGAGGAATGAGGAATTTAGAATTGCGAACAGCAAACGGCGAAAAGCGAACAGCGGTATCATCAATGGAGCAATGCTTTTCGATACCAAAAAAATGAAGCCACTTTATAAGCTAAAGATAGGCAAGCCCGGCAGCTCGTTTGCCATTGAGATCGCGACCGGCATCGGGTTTCCGGAAAAGGAGCTGAAGCGGGCATCGGAGCTGATTGGCGGGAGTCAGCTCGATTTTGAGCGCCAGCTGCAGGATCTGGAACAGGAGAAAGAGGAGGTAGGGCGTAAATCGGTTGGCTTGCAGGTGGCTGATGAATTCCTGAATGAGCTGATTGCGAAATACGAAAAGCTGGTCGATGAGGTGGAGCGGTCGAAAAAGGAGATCCTGGAACAAGCCCGCCAAGAGGCGCAGCAACTGTTAAAAGATTCCAACAAGCTGATCGAGCGTACCATCAAGGAGATCAGGGAGTCGCAGGCGGACAGGGAGAAAACGAAAGCAGCGAGAGAAGAGATTAGAATGGGGCGCGAGGAATTGAGATTAAAGGATGAAACCACGAAGGCCACCAAGGATAACACGAAGGACCACGAAGAATCTTCCTTAGAGCCCTTTGTGCAACCCTTTGAGTCCTTTGTGGTTAAATCGAAAAGCTCTTACACCGATATCATCGCCAGCAAGCAGGAATCCTTTACCCTTACATTGGACCTCCGCGGTAAGCGGGCAGATGTAGCCTTTCTGGAGCTGCAGCGCTTCATCGATGATGCTATCCTCTTGTCAATCAAAGAGGTGAGGATCCTTCATGGCAAGGGTACCGGCGCCCTGAGGGAGGTGACCCGAAACTACCTAAAGGGAGTGAAAGAGGTAAAGGGTTTCCGGGATGAAGAGATTGAAAGGGGAGGGGCAGGGATTACGGTCGCGGCGCTCTAATTACTAATTACTAATTACGAACAGCGAATTTTAAGAATTTTTAACATTTCCGGTTTTTCCATCAGCCGAAGGCTCCATCAAGCCCGCGGGGCTTCCATCAGCGAAGCTCCATCAGCCGAAGGCTCTATCAGGCGCAGCCTCTATCAGGCGGAGCCTCCATCAGCCGAAGGCTCCAAATTAGCTTTTCAAGGATAATTCGTTTATATTTGCCCCCTTTCTCAAGAAAAAGCATGAGTTTACGAGCCAAAACGAATGAGCTGAAAAGACGGATGTCGGAAGCTCTTGAGGGTGGCGGTGAAAAGGCTACTGAAAGGCAGAAGGCATCGGGAAAGATGACAGCGCGTGAACGCATTTTGGCGCTGCTTGATCCGGATTCTTTTCACGAATATGATCTGTTTGTAAAGCATGCGGGCCAGGATTTTGACATGGACAAGAAGTACCTGCCGGGCGATGGCGTGATTACCGGGACAGGGACGATCACCGCGTGGCCGGTTTGCATCTTTGCCCAGGATTTCACGGTAGCAGGGGGGTCACTGGGTTATATGCATGCCAAGAAGATCTGCAAGATCATGGACCACGCGATGAAGATGAAGGTTCCCCTGATCGGGATCAACGACTCGGGTGGCGCCCGGATCCAGGAGGGGGTGAATTCCCTGGCCGGATATGGAGAGATCTTTTTCCGGAATACCATTGCGTCAGGCGTGATCCCCCAGATCTCTGTGATCCTGGGGCCCTGCGCAGGAGGAGCGGTCTACTCCCCGGCCCTTACCGACTTCGTTTTTGTGGTGGACAAGATCTCCAAAATGTTCATCACCGGACCCGAAGTGATCAAGACCGTTTTGGGAGAAGAGATCTCCATGGAGGAGCTGGGTGGGGCAAAGGTGCATGCGGAGATCACCGGGAATGCGCATTTCTTTGCCGAGAGCGAGCAGGAGTGCTTTGAACAGATCAAGGAGCTGATGAGCTATATCCCCTGGAACAACGAAAAGAAGGCGGAACCGTTTACTGCCAAAGGCCCGAAAACACGTGATTATAAGATTGACAGCATTTTTCCGACGGATCCGCTCCAGTCCTACGATGTGCGGAATATCATCCGCGCCATCTCTGACGATTCAGTCTTTTTTGAAGTGCATCAGCATTGGGCCCGGAATATCGTGATAGGGTTTGGCCGGTTGGAAGGGCAAACTGTCGGTTTTGTCGCCAACCAACCGATGGTGCTGGCAGGGGTGCTCGATGTAGACTCCTCTGATAAAGCCGCCCGGTTCATCCGTTTTTGTGACGCGTTCAATATCCCGCTCATCACCCTTGTGGATCTGCCCGGATACTTGCCGGGCATCGACCAGGAGCACGCGGGGGTGATCCGTCATGGCGCCAAGGTTCTCTACGCCTACTCAGAAGCTACCGTACCGAAGATGACCGTGATCCTGCGGAAAGCTTATGGGGGTGGCTACATTGCGATGTGTTCCAATCACCTGCGGGCCGATTTCGTGTTTGCCTGGCCAACGGCCGAAATTGCCGTGATGGGTCCGGAAGGAGCTGCCAATATTATCTTCAGGAGTGAAATCAAAGCGTCAGACAAGCCGGAAGAAACACGGAAACGGTTGATTGAAGAGTATCGCCAGAAGTTTGCCAACCCCTATGTTGCAGCTGCTTATGGATATGTAGATGCCGTGATCTCCCCCAATGAGACCCGTGAATTTTTGATCCATTCGCTTCGCCTGGCAGAAAACAAAGATGCCACAACGCCGAAGAAGAAGCATGGGATACCGCCTTTTTAATTACGAATTACGAATTACGAATTACGAATTACGAATTACGAATTAAATTATAAATGAAGATTAAGCGAAAAGCGAAAAGCGAGAAGCGAACAGCAAACCGTAAACCACGAAAAGCGAAAACCGAAGTGCTCAAGGAGCCTGAAGAGGATTCAGGACTGTTCGCCTTTACTTACGAAGGCGTGGAATACATGACCCTGCTTACCAAAAAATTCACTGATCGAAAACCCTATTGCCCTCCCAATCCCAAGCTGATACATGCCTTTATTCCCGGAACGATAGTAAAAGTATTCGTCAAGGAAAAAGAAAAGGTCAAAAAAGGGGAAAACCTCCTCTCCCTCCAGGCCATGAAGATGAACAACAACCTCCTCGCCTCTATCAACGGCACCATCAAGAAGATCCATGTGAAGAAGGGGGATGTGGTGGTGAAGAAGCAGCTGCTGGTTGAGTTGAAGTAAAAGGTTGTAGGTTATAAGTTATAAGTTGTAAGTTGTTGTTAATTTTGGGTCATGAAAAGTTATCATGATCTTGAAATTTACCAGAAATCATTCGAATACGCTATAACAGCCCATAAACTTTCGTTAAAACTTCCAAAACATGAATTGTACGAAATTGGCAGTCAATTACGTAGATCAACTCAGAGCATTAAAGACAATATAGTTGAGGGTTATGGTAGACGTAATTATAAAGCCGAATTTATTCGTTTTCTAATCTTTTCTCAATCATCTTTACTTGAAGCTGTTAGCCAATTAGAAATGCTAAAGGCGTTATATCAGCTTGATGATATCGATCAACTCCTTGAAAAATACATAGAACTTGGAAAGCAAATTCATAGCTTCATCAACTACGTTTCTAAGAATTGGAAAATAAAAACATAGAAAATCAACAAACTTACAACCTATAACTTACAACTTACAACAAACTATGTCCCTCCTCCGCGTAAAGTTCATCTCCTCCTCCCCGGGAATTGATTCCTGTCCTTCAGACGGGCTTCCGGAGTTTGCTTTCATCGGGCGGTCGAATGTGGGGAAATCTTCGTTGATCAATATGCTGACGAGCCGACGCGGCGTGGCCAAAGTCTCCTCCACCCCAGGCAAAACGCGCCTGATCAACCATTTCCTGGTAAACGATTCCTGGTACATGGTGGATCTTCCCGGGTACGGGTTTGCGAAGATTTCACACAGCGAGAGAAAGAAAATCCGGGAGATGATCAACACCTACATCCTGAAACGTAAGGAGATGCGTTGCCTCTTTGTACTAGTCGATTCACGCCTGGAACCCCAGAAAAGGGATGTGGACTTCCTCTCCTGGCTGGCGGAAGAGGAAATCCCGTTTTTTATTCTTTTTACAAAAATTGACAAGCTGTCTGCCGTAGAGCTTCAAAAGAGCCTGGCCCGTTATAAAAACAGGTTACAGGAGAATTGGGAGGAGTTGCCGCTGATCGTCCCTACCTCGGCGAAAACCAAAGAGGGTCGGGAGATTATACTTGGAATAATTGAGGAAATTTTGGAAGGAAGGATGTAAGCGGTAAGCTGACAGTTGTCGGTTGCGGGTTGCTTGTTGAGGGTTGCGGGTTTCACGTTTCACGTTTCACGTCTCACGTTGACGTCTCACTTTCTTTGATCTGCTTCATCAGCTTCGACTTCAGGTTGGCCGCTTTGTTTTTGTGGATCACCCCTTTCTTAGCCAGCTTATCAATCCTGGAAACAACTTCCGGAAGGGTTTTGGAGACCTCAGCCTGATCATCTGTAGTACGGATCGTTTTCACGGCATTCCGGACAGTTCTCCCCTGGTAACGGTTATTTTCGCGCTTGGTTTTGCTGGAACGGATTCTCTTCTCCGCACTTTTGTGATTTGCCATCTCGGTCAATTGGTTTTCGGGTTGTTGGGTAACTAAAAGGAGTGCAAAAATAGAACAATTTTCTGAATGCACCAAACAAAGGTTCGTATCTTTGAACCCGCCATGCAGAACCCCTACGAGATACCGGAACATCTGATCGACATTGAACGGGTGATTGCCTCCAAAAATCCTGCCCTGTCAACGATGATCCCCGGGTTTGTGATCCGCTACCTGAAGCGCATCGTCCACCAGGATGCCGTGAATGGTTACATCTACCGGAACAGGGATAAAGTGGGACTGGAGTTCGTGGATGCCATTCTTGCTGAATTTGGGGCGGAGATTATCGCGGATCTCGTATCGCGTATCTTAAAGCCGGACGGCCGCTACATTTTAGCCTCGAACCATCCCCTCGGCGGGCTGGATGGGATGGCGTTGATCCAGGTGGTTGGGAGGGTGCGGCAGGATCTGGTCTTCCCGGTCAACGATATCCTGATGAATGTACCGGGAATGCAACCGTTGTTTATTCCGATCAACAAGCATGGAAAAAATACGGAGAACGTACGGATCATTGATGAAACCTTTGCTTCGGATAAGGTGATCCTCTATTTTCCGGCGGGCCTGGTTTCCCGGAAACAAAAAGGAGGGGTGATCAGGGACCTGGAGTGGAAAAAGACCTTTATTACCAAAGCAAAAAGGTACCACCGCGATGTGATCCCGGTCTATATCTCAGGACAAAATTCGAACTTCTTTTACAACCTGGCTAACTGGCGAAAACGGTTGGGCATCAAAGCCAACCTGGAAATGCTCTTCCTGGTGGACGAGATGGTGAAGCAGAAAGACAAGCCCATCCGGATCACATTCGGCGAGCCGATTCCCTGGAGCACCTTCGACAAAACCCGGAGTGATAGCCAGTGGGCTGAAAGTGTGAAAGAGGTTGTGTATTCACTTGCTGCAGAAAATTAGCGATTCCTAAAAAGAATTGGTACCTTTGCACCCGTTAAAAGATTCACAGAACTTACTACAAGCATCTAGAATTCAATATATTATATACAATGAAACCAAAAAATTATCTGACCTGTGACGGGAACCAGGCTGCTTCGCACATGGCCTATATGTTCAGTGAAGTGGCTGCCATCTATCCCATCACACCCTCCTCTAACATGGCTGAAAACGTGGATGAATGGGCTGCTTTTGGACGGAAGAATATTTTCGGGGATGAGGTTAAGGTGGTCGAGATGCAATCGGAAGCCGGAGCTGCCGGGGCGGTACACGGTTCGCTGCAGGCGGGCGTACTCACCTCCACCTTTACTGCTTCCCAGGGATTGCTCCTGATGATCCCCAACATGTACAAGATTGCCGCGGAGTTGCTGCCCGGGGTTTTTCATGTGAGCGCCCGGAGTGTGGCGGCTCATGCCCTTTCGATCTTTGGCGACCACTCCGACGTTTACGCTACCCGGCAAACAGGCTTTGCCCTGATGGCCAGCGGGAGCATCCAGGAGATCATGGACCTGGCCGGCATCGCTCACCTGAGCGCCATCAAATCGAAAATCCCTTTCCTGCATTTCTTCGACGGGTTCCGCTCTTCACACGAGGTTCAGAAGATCGAAGCCTTTTCCAATGAGGATATGGCCAGGCTGATCGACTACAAGATACTGCAGGAGTTCCGCGATAACGCCCTCAATCCGGAGCATCCCGTGACCCGTGGCACGGCCCAGAATCCCGATATCTTCTTCCAGGCGAAAGAGGCGATCAACCGCTTCTACGAGCCGGTGCCTGATGTGGTGGAGGCCTATATGCAGGAGATCAGCAAGCTGACAGGCCGGGCGTACCATCCGTTTGTTTACTACGGCGCACCGGATGCGGAACATATTGTGATCGCCATGGGATCTGTTACCGAAACCATCCGGGAAACGGTGGATTGGCTAAATGAACAAGGGGAAAAGGTGGGGTTGATCACCGTTCACCTGTACCGACCCTTCTCCGCGAAGTATTTCTTCGATGTATTCCCGGAGAGCGTTAAGCGGATCGCTGTCCTCGACCGGGCCAAAGAGCCCGGGGCCGGCGGTGAGCCCCTTTTCCTGGATGTACGCGACCTCTTCTACGACCGGGAGGTCCGGCCGTTGATCATCGGTGGACGCTATGGATTGAGTTCCAAAGACACCACCCCTTCGCAGATCATCTCTGTGTTCAATAACCTGAAGCTGAATGAGCCCAAGAACCACTTCACTATCGGGATCACCGACGATGTGACCTTCCACTCCCTGCCGCTTCTTCCGGAGGTAAGCATCGAGTCGAAAGATACCTACTCGGCCAAGTTCTGGGGGATCGGCTCCGACGGCACCGTGGGAGCGAACAAGAACAGCATCAAGATCATCGGCGATAACACCCCTAAGTATTCTCAGGCCTATTTTGCTTACGACTCCAAGAAGTCGGGCGGGGTGACTGTATCGCACCTGCGTTTCGGGGACAAACCGATCCGGTCGACTTACCTGGTCAATACCCCCGACTTCGTGGCCTGTCACGTTCCGGCCTACCTGGAGAAATACGACATTCTCAAAGGGTTGAAAGATGGCGGGACCTTTTTGCTGAACAGCATCTGGGATGCCGAAGAGACCAAAAAGAGGCTTCCGGACGCGATGAAAAAGTACCTGGCCGGGCACAAGATCAGGTTCTTCATCATCAACGCTACGGTGATCGCCGGGGAGATTGGCCTGGGGAACCGGACCAACTCCATCATGCAGGCGGCCTTTTTCAAGCTGGCGAAGGTGATCCCTCCCGAACTGGCTGTGAAGGAGATGAAGAAAGCCATCAAGAAGTCCTATGGCCGCAAGGGGGAAGAGATCGTGAAGATGAACAATGAGGCGATTGATAAAGGAGGAGAGGTGGAAGAGGTACAGGTGCCGGCGGAGTGGGCCAGGCTGAAAATCAGTGTTCCTAAGGAGGACCCGGATGCCGATCCGTTCATCAAACAGATCTTTGACCCGGTGAACAGTTTCAGAGGGGATGACGTTCCTGTGAGCGCTTTTGTGGGCCGTGAAGACGGTACCTTCCCCGCCGGAACCACCTTGCTGGAGAAGAGGGGGATTGCGGTCAATGTGCCCCTCTGGTTCCCCGACAACTGCATCCAGTGTAACCAGTGCGCCTATGTTTGTCCGCACGCTGCCATTCGTCCCTTCCTCCTGAATGAGGCAGAAAAAAACAGCGCCCCGGAGGATATGGTGACCCTGAAAGCGATCGGGAAAGAGCTGGCCGGGCTGGAGTTCCGGATCCAGGTGAGCGTGCTCGACTGCACCGGCTGCGGGAATTGTGTTGACGTGTGTCCGTCCAAGATCAAGTCGCTGGAGTTGCAGACACTGGACTCCCAGATGCCGGAGACGAAGAGGTGGGACTTCCTGATCGATCATGTTACTTACAAGACCGACCGGGCCGACCGGTTCAAGACCTTCAAGAACAGTCAGTTTTCCCAGCCCTTGTTTGAATTTTCCGGCGCCTGTTCCGGGTGTGGAGAAACCCCCTACATCAAGCTCATCACCCAGCTTTTCGGGGAGCGGATGCTGGTAGCCAACGCCACCGGTTGCTCTTCCATCTATGGCGGGACGGCTCCCTATTCACCTTACCGGCCAAACACCGACGGAAAGGGTCCTGCATGGGCCAACTCCCTGTTTGAGGACAATGCGGAGTATGGTTTCGGGATGTCGATAGGAATTGCCCAGCTCCGGAAGCGGATAGCCTGGAAGATGCGGGCTGCGATCAAGGAGAACATGATGGGAGCTGCACTGCTTGCTGTATTTAACGAGTGGATGGAAGGGAAAGAGGATGCCGTTCTCTCCAACGAAGCTACCGTCAGGATGCTTCCATTGCTGGAGAAGGAGACCAGCCAGCTTGCCAAAGAGATCCTGGATCTGAAGCAGTACCTGGTCAAAAAATCGATCTGGATCATCGGCGGCGACGGCTGGGCATACGATATCGGGTTTGGCGGGTTGGATCATGTGATCGCTTCCATGGAGGATGTGAACATCCTGGTGCTGGATACCGAAGTCTACTCCAACACCGGCGGACAATCCTCCAAAGCTACGCCGGAGGGGGCTGTTGCCAAATTTGCGGCTTCCGGGAAGAAAGTCAGGAAGAAAGACCTGGGCGCCATGGCCATGAGCTATGGGTATGTATATGTTGCCCAGGTTGCCATGGGGGCCAATAACGGCCAGTTATTCCGGGCTGTAAAGGAAGCTGAATCCTACCATGGACCTTCGGTTATCATCGCCTATTCTCCGTGCATCAATCACGGAATACGGGAGGGGATGAGCCAAACCCAGGAGGAGATGGACAGAGCCGTGCGGGCCGGATACTGGCACCTGTACCGTTACAACCCGCTGTTGGGAGAAGAGGGGCAGAACCCGTTCAAGCTGGATTCGAAAGAGCCCGAATGGGATAAATTCCAGGAGTTCCTTGATGGGGAGGTGCGTTATACCTCGCTGAAGAAGATGTTTCCGGCCGAAGCCGCTATTTTGTTCAAAGCGGCAGAGGAGAATGCGAAGTGGAGGTATGACAATTACAGGAGGCTGGCGGAGATGAAATACGGCAGCTAGATGCTGGATGCTTCATAGCCCCTAAATCCCCTGAAATATGCTAATTTTACGATTCACCTTTAAACAAGCTTTGTATGCCTGATCTTACCACTCACTACCTGGGGTTGAATCTGAAGAATCCCGTTATCGTTGGCGCCTGCAACCTGGTGAAGGATCTCAATAACATCAGGAAGATGGAGCAGGAGGGAGCTGCGGCGATCGTTTACAAATCGCTGTTTGAAGAGCAGGTAGAACTGGAGCGGCTGCAGTTGTCGGAAGAGCTGAACCAGTACAATGACCGTCATGCCGAGATGATCAGTCTTTTCCCCGACATCGAACACGCCGGTCCTACCGAGCATCTGCACAACCTCAGGACCGTGGTGGAATCGGTGACCATTCCGGTGATTGCCAGTCTGAACTGCGTTTTTGATGAAACGTGGGTGGAATATGCCAGGTTGATCGAGCAAACCGGCGTGAATGCCATCGAGTTGAATTTCTATGCTGTTCCCGGCGATTTCAAGAAGGAGGGGAAGTCCATTGTCAACGAACAGCTTGATATCATCAGCCATGTCAAGAGCAATCTGAAGATCCCGGTCAGTGTCAAGCTGAGTCCCTTCTATACCAATATCCTGAACGTGATCCAGCAGATGTACTACGCCGGTGTGGATGGATTCGTCCTCTTCAACCGGTTGTTCCAACCCGACATTGACCTGGAAAAGGAGCAGCACCACTTTCCCTACAACCTCAGCTACGAGGGTGATAACCGGTTGCCTCTGCGCTATGCCGGATTGCTCTTCGGGGAGATACGGGGTTCCCTTTGTGCCAACACGGGCATTTATTCCGGGCAGGATGTCGCCAGGATGATCCTGGCCGGCGCCGATTGCGTGCAAGTGGTAAGCACGGTCTACAAAAACGGATTTGAACAAATCGGGAAGATCCTGAAAACCCTGGATGAGTGGATGGAGCAAAAGGGGTATGCGACCATTGAACAGTTCCGGGGCAAACTCTCCCGGAAGAACCTGAAGGATCCGTTCGCTTACAAGCGGGCGCAGTATGTTGATATCCTGATGAAGGGGGAGGAGATTTTTAAGCTGTATCCGATGAGGTAGATCCCGCAGGGCCTCTATCAGTTGACTTTCAACTCATACGGCATCCTCGCCTGAACCCCTTTCATTTCGCGGATTTGCCGGAGGGTTTCGTAGTAAAGATAATCATCCCCCAGCGCTTGTTTCAGGTAAACATCCGGCGTGGATTTGCCGGTGAGTTGTTCGATAAGTAGTTCGATAGGATCTTTGAGTACAGGCAGCGAGGAGATCCGGTAGTCGGTGAGACCGGCCATGGAGGCTGCCAGGTTGATCGCCGCATCCAGTCCGCCCAGGGTATCCACCAACCCCAGTTTCAGCGCTTCGGTCCCACTCCAGATCCGGCCCTGACCGATGCTGTCGACTTTTTCCACAGTCAGATGGCGGCCGGAAGCCACCCGTGTGGAGAACACGTCGTAGATGTGATCGACATCCTTCTGGATGATAGCTTGCTGGTATGAAGTCATGGGTTTCATGATGGGGATGAAGTCGGCGTTTTTATTGGTCATTGCGTTATCGAAGGTGATCCCCAGTTTGTGGTTCATCAGTCCCTGGAGGTTGGGGATAGCAGCCCACACACCGATAGAACCCGTGATGGTTGTTGGCTCTGCCATGATCTTGCTGGAGGCACAGGCAATGTAATACCCTCCGCTTGCCGCCACATTCCCAAACGAAGCAACCACCGGTTTCTCTTTGGAGGCCAGATCGATTTCCCGCCAGATCACCTCGGAAGCCAACGCACTTCCACCCCCGGAGTTCACCCTGAGCACGATGGCTTTCACCCGTTTATCTTCACGAGCTTTCCGGATGGTGCGGGAGATCCGTTCCCCGCCGATACTTTCTTCCGTGCCTTCGCCATCCACCACCTCGCCGGAAGCGTAGACCACCGCGATTTTCTCTTTGGCCGTAGAGGTGTGTTTACCGGCCACCTTCATGTAGGAATCGAGGGAGACGAAGGAGATCTTTTTCGCGCTGTCGATCTCCAGCATTTGCCGGAACCGGGCGAACAGCTCATCCTTGTATAGCAGGGTGTCGATCAGCCTGTAGTGCATGGCATCTGAGGCCGTTTGGACCAGCAGGTGATCTGCGATGCGGTTCAGCTCCGATGGCTCAATTCCTCTGGCTTCACTGATGTCGCTGATGACCTGGTCCCACATACAGGTGATCAGTCCGGTGATCTGCTCCCTGTTTTCAGCGCTCATCCGATCCAAAAAGAGTGGTTCGGAAGCCGCCTTGAATTTGCCATGACGGATGATCTGAACCTCCACATCAAGTTTTTGCAGGGTTCCTTTGAGGAATATCAGTTGGGCGTTGAGTCCTTTGAAGAGCATCCCTCCCTCGGGATTGAGGTAGAGGTGATCGGCGGCCGAGGCAAGGTAATAGGCTGCCTGGGTGTAATAGTTGCCGTAGGAGACCAGGAACTTCCCGGAACTCTTAAAGTCGACCAGCGCCTCTCTGATCTCTTCCAGGGTAGCGATCCCGGTTGGGATGTTTTCCGTATTGAGGTAGATGCCGCTGATGTGATCATCAAGTTTGGCTTTGGCAATATTTTTCAGGATCTCATCAAGCCCCAATACATTTCCTGAACTGATCGGATTGAAGTAAAACGGGATTTTAGGAGCACGGTCGGTGATGGGTTTGTTGAAGTCGAGGTACAACACACTCTTTTCAGAGATGGCGACCTCCTTATCGGCGGTGGCAACCAGGATTACTCCCAGGATGATGGCGATTCCGATGACACAGAGGACCACGATGGTGATGAAGGTGCCCAGCATGGAGGCGAGCATGGTTTTAAGGAAGTTCATGATACAGGGGTTTTTTACAAAGTTAGTTTTTTTTGATTTAGGTCATGAGGTCATGAGGTCATGAGGTCATGAGGTCATGGGGTCATGGGGTCATGGGGTCATGGGGTGAAAAGTTAAATTATTAATTTTCAATTTGCAGGACAACCTTTTTCGGATTTCATTCGTCTATCTAGAAAATTCATTCATGAAATCACATAAGGATCTGGTTGTATGGCAAAACGCCATTACACTTGTTACAGAAATTTATCAATTATCAAAACACTTCCCAAAAGAAGAGCTCTACGGACTTACTTCACAACTTCGAAGATCGGCTATCTCGGTACCTTCAAACATTAGCGAAGGAGCTGCACGGAATCAGTCAAAAGAATTCGTTAGGTTTCTGCAAATCTCCCTTGGTAGTCTTGCCGAGTTGGAAACTCAACTGATCGTTTCCTTGAATCTCCGTTTTATTGATGAAGAATCATGGCAGGAGTTTGAAAATAAAATAAAGGTGATCAGGGTTCAATTATCCGGATTGATAAAAGCCATCCGAAGCAATCCACGAAAAAATCCCTAAATCCAATCCCTTTATCCCATGACCCCATGACCCCATGACCCCATGACCTCTCCCAGGTAATTAACAGCAAATTGTGAATAGCTTTTCCGGTAACAGGGTAAAAAGAGCTGTGAATTCCACTATCATTGCACCGGTTCACCAACTTGTGCTGGATGCGCATCCGGGTTGTTTTATTTCTGGTGTTTCTTTTTCTGATTCCTATTATTTCTCATCCTGAAACTGAGGAGGAAGGGAGGAGCAGGGGAGTTAAATCTGTCGATCCAGCCCCTGCACCGAAGCTAACTCCCTCCATCTTTATCATGGATAAGGGCCAGAAGCCTATCCCGCAACTGATCAGCTTTATGCAGGAATTCAATTCCACCCTCGATACCGTTTACCTTGTCAGGATGCTTGGGATCTACCTGGCCGAATGTAAACTGGAGGGGGTGAACCATGATGTTGCCGTGGTCCAGATGTGTCTCGAAACGGGTTTTCTCCGGTTCAACGGCTCCGTAAGCCGTTTTCAGAATAACTTCTGTGGGTTGGGCGCCATCAATGCGTATACGGCAGGCGATTGGTTTGAATCGATAGAAGATGGGATCCGTGCCCACATTCAGCACCTGAAGGGGTATGCCAGTATCGAACCTCTCAACGCCCCCCCGGTTGATAAACGGTTTTACCATATCCGGCGTGGAACCGCGATTACCGTATATGACCTCACCGGCCGGTGGGCTACCGATCCGAAATACGGGGAGAAGATGGATTGGCTGCTGAGGAAGCTTTATGAAAAGTGATGAGGTGATGGGGTGATGAAAGTCATGAAAGAAGAACCTGTCATTTTTCTTTGCCTGGGCTCTAATCAGGGCGACAGAGCTGGCACATTGCTGCGAGCTTGTGAGATGATTGTCCACGATGTTGGCCCTATCATCAAACAATCTTCCCTTTACGAGACCGAGCCATGGGGGATGGAGGGGGTGAACCTTTTTCTGAACCAGGTAATCAGGGTGACCAGTGATCTTCAGCCGCACGAACTGCTTAAGGTAGTGCTGGGGATAGAGGAGGAGTCGGGAAGAATACGGGATACGCGATACGGGATACGCGATACGAGATACGCGTCTGATGACCCACGTCTTACGTCTCACCTCTCACCTCTTACCTCTTACCTCCCACGTTCCATTGACATCGACATCCTCTTTTACGGGGAGCTGGTGTTGGATACGCCTGAGTTGACGATTCCTCATCCGCTACTGGCGGAGCGGCGGTTTGTGCTGGTGCCGCTGGCGGAATTTGCAGGGGAGTGGGTGCATCCGGTATTGGGGAAATCTATGAAGGAGTTGTTGGCGTGTTGCCGGGATTCTTCGGATGTTTCACCACATCAGGCACATAGGACACAATAGAGGATCTGTTTTCAACATTTCGCTACCTCACTACCTCGCTATTAGTATCTTTGACCCTGAAATCAATACACATACGTTGTATCACTACGTCGTCATCGAGGGGAACGTTGGTGCGGGGAAGAGCTTTCCGGCTACCCGGGTGAAGAGATAAAAAAAAGGCTGACCCGCGGTCCGGATCAGCCTTTTATGGTCATCAGTAAACCTTACTTCACGATATTCTGGAATTCAGGAGTATTTGCATAATTGTAGAATTCGCGATCGCCCTTGGCCTGAGCCTTCAGATCTTTGCTTTCACAGGCTTTCATGAGGTATTCATAGAGCATGCCGGTGTCGTTCTTCTTGGCACCCACAATCGCCAGCAGGTAGGAGGTCTCTGGTGTTTGGGGAGCACACTTCAGGGTGGTCTCAGCGGCTGAGGTATTGCCGGATACCAGCTGGAGCAGACCCAGGTTGTAGTCGCAGGTGGCGCTACCCAGCATCTGGGAAGCTTTCTGGTAATCGCCCTTCGGGATCATCAGTACGCCGAGGTTGTAATTCTCATTCTCACCAAGTTGTTTGGCTTTGTTGAAATAGGTTTCGGCTTTCTTGTAATCCTTCATCTTGGCATAGACCACGCCAAGGTTGTTGGTTACGATTCCGTTGTTCGGAGCCAGGCTGTTGGCGTTCTCCAGGTAATCGAGCGCCCTGTTATACTTCCCTGCAGCCATATTGGCCATACCGGCATTGCTTTGAGCTTTCCAGTTGTCGCCGTGCACTTTCGCTGCATTTTCGTAAATCTTCACCTGTTCTTTGACCTCATTGGTGAGGGTGCCGGCATAGAGGATCTCTTCCACTTTCAGTTTGTTGGGATCTGAAAGAGCCATCTCGCTGAGCTCCTCATCCAGGAAGCGCGGTTCGTAGAGGCTAGCTTTGACCACAGCCCTTCTCAGCGGGGGCAGCAGATTCTCTTCAATTTCGGGGTAGATCAGGATCATGTTGCGGATCTCCTGCTCTTTTTTGGCTTCGCTCTGGGTAGAGTTGATCACGTTGAGGATCTTGTCTTTATCCTTCAGGTCGCTGTGTTGAACAATCTTCATGAATCCGTTCCAGTCGGGACCGTGATGGTTGAGTACAAAGTTGACATCAGCAGCAGCAGCTTCCACGGCAGCTTTCACAGCTTTTTTGTCCTTGTTGTCTTTGTTGGCCTCTTTGACCCATTTCTTGTATTGGTCAACCACGTAAGTATGACCGGTCTTTGAACGGTTTTCTGAGAGGCCTACGTTGAAGGTCTCTTCCCCTTCGGGAGATGCCCATCCGTCGATCTCGATGTTTTTCAGCTTCCATCCCTGCAGCAGGAATGCATCCAGGCCGGCCAGTGTCTGCTGGGCTGCATCGGTCTTGTTGATGCCGAACTTTGGATTCCACTTGTAGAGGTTCTTCGGGAAGTAGAGCACGCCGGTCCTGGTAACGATCACCTCTTTCTGATAGCCATGCTCGGCAATCAACACGACGAGTTCGTTGCTGATCCGGGTAGGTGTATAGATGACACCCGGAGCGAGAGAACGGGAGGGAAGCTCGATGAACTTGCCTTTGAACTTGATCTCATCTTTCTTCGGGATGATGGTCTCTTTGGCCTCATAGATGATGGGAGCGACCACCAGTTCCGAGGTATTCATCTCAGGTGTGTAGGGGAAAACGGTGGTGTAGGTAAAGGATCCACCCTCTTTGTACCTGATCATGGTGGCATCGCCGGTCAGCTTCTCACCCATCAGGTTCATGGGTTTCAGTTCAACCTGACCGCCGTCGTACTTCAGCACAGGCTGGAAGTACATCCCCGCTTTCTGGGCGAAATATTTTTCCGGGAAGCGGCCTTTGATGGTCACCACGGCCGAATCACCCTTCTCGGAGAGCACGGCCGGAGTTACTTCGTACTTCACTTCGCCGTACTTCTTCTCCATCTCTTTCAGGTTGCCGCCACGGTACCCGAATTTGTAGGTCAGACCGAGGGTGAGCGAGCTGTACATGTCGTTCTTGATCTCCGTGGAGCCCCCCATGGTCATGTCGAGGATGTCGCCATCCCGCCAGCGCCAGTAAAACTCGGGGTTGATCGACCAGTTCTTGTGGATGTTGATGTCCAACCCCAGGCCGGCGCCTACCTTGAATTCGAGGTTGTGGTGGAACAATCCACTGGTATTGCCCTTAACATTTGAAAATTTGTCCGGATCCCTGCCGACCCACGCATCATGTTTATCCAGCAACAGATCTTCCCGGTGACCGATGGTTTGGTCGGCGCCCAGGCCGATGATGGCATAGGAGCTGAATACCCGCTCGGGTTTATTCCCCATGAGCCAGTTGATCCAGTTAATGGTCACCTGCAGGTCGGTCTCCCAGGGATAGGCATGGAACCATTTGTGCAGGTAATCGGGTTTGGGATCGGTGGGGGTTCCCTGATCATAATCGTAGACGAATTTGCCTTCGATCTTGCTTTGAACCTTTCCGTGGGCAATACGAAACCGGGCACCGATGACCCGTGTAAACTGTTTGGTGAACACCAGGCCATAGTTATATCCCATGGCTCTGTCGCCTAGGTTGAACCACATGTTTTTGGAAAGGTCACCGTTAAACTGCATGATCCCGCCAAAAGCCTGAACAGACCAGTAACTATAGGAGGGAGCGGTGTTCCCGGTTTTTTTCGCCTCCGTGGTGGCATCCTGATTGAAAGCGAGGGCAGGCATGAGCGCCACGAGGAGGACGATCATTACCCTGGATAGGTTACGATAAAACTTTTTCATACTTCTGAATTTTAGATTTTATTAAAAATAATGTTTACTGATTCACAAATATATTAAAAAAAAAACCAAACGAACACTACATTAATTAAAATTTAATTGAATATTCTATATTAATTAACTGATTATTAGATTATTGATCTTAACGTTATGGTTTGAGCCTGTAAAAATAGTAAAGTTTTCTAAATCTTGTACGCACCATTCGTCTCAAAGTTTCATTTTTTTATACAATTGGCTGGTTTTCCGCACAGTTCCCAGAGTACGATTCCGGCGGTGACAGCTACATTCAGGGAATGCTTGGTACCGTACTGAGGAATTTCAATGGCTTGTGTAGTCAGAAACAGCACCTCCTCCGAAACACCCTTCACTTCATTTCCAAAGATGAGTGCGAGAGGTTTTCCCTCTGCCGGGGCAAACTCAGATAACGGAATACTCTGGTCTGTTTGTTCGATGGCCACGATCTGGTATCCCCGTCTCCTTAGCTGATCCACAGCCTCTGCGGCATCCGGAGAATAGCTCCATTCGACCGATTCCGTAGCTCCCAGTGCAGTCCGGTGAATCTCCCGGTGTGGGGGGGTGGCCGTGATACCGCACAGGCAGATGGCTTCCAGGTTAAAGGCGTCGGCTGTCCGGAAGATCGACCCCACGTTGTGCAGGCTGCGGATGTTATCCAGTACGACCACCACCTGAAGTTTTGGACGGGCTTTGAAGCCGGCCAGGGAGGGGCGGTTGAGTTCGGTGGTGGCGAGTTTGCGCATCCGGCATCAAAAGTAATCAATATAGCGCTTTTTTACAGAGTTATTAACATAATTTGAGAGAACGGGGCAAGAGAAGTACTTTTGAATGAGGATTTACCCCCCGGCCCCCTAAAGGGGGAGCAAGTCCCCTTCAGGGGATTTAGGGGTATAAAGCGAACAGCGAATGGCAACAAAGGAAATAGCCGACACCCCGCTGATGCGTCAGTATGCTTCGATCAAGGCGAAGTATCCGGATGCGTTGCTGTTGTTCCGGGTGGGCGATTTTTATGAGACGTTTGGAGAGGACGCCATCAAGAGTTCCAGGGTACTGGGGATCGTGCTGACGAGAAGGGCTAACGGGGCTGCTTCTTACGTGGAGCTGGCCGGTTTTCCGTATCACTCGCTGGATCTTTACCTGCCCAGGCTGGTGAAGGCAGGGTACCGCGTGGCGATCTGCGACCAGCTGGAAGATCCGAAGCAGGCCAAAACCATTGTCAAACGTGGCGTAACTGAACTGGTTACTCCGGGGGTTTCCTACCATGACAAAATCCTCGAGCAAAAAGAGAATAATTTTCTGGCAGGCATTCACCTGGAGCCAAAGATCTCAGGCGTTGCCTTTCTTGATATCTCCACAGGGGAATTCTACCTGGCCCAGGGAACCCTGGAATACATCGATAAGCTTGTGCAAAGCTTCCGGCCGAGTGAGGTGGTGATCCAGAAGAGCAAGCGGCAGAAATTCATCGAGCTCTTCGGGGAAAAGTGTTACATCAGTACGTTCGACGACTGGGTATTTACCCCTGATTTCTCCCGGGAGCTCCTGTTGAAGCATTTCGGCACCAAGTCGTTGAAGGGATTCGGGGTGGAGAGCATGGAACAGGCGATCATCGCTGCCGGTTCGGCGTTGCATTACCTTGCAGAGACGCAACATGATAAGGTGCAGCATATCTGCAAGCTGACCCGCATTGAAGAGGGGCAGTACATGTGGCTCGACCGCTTCACCATCCGGAACCTGGAGCTCCTTCATACCCCTCATGAACATGCCAAAACGCTGAATGAGGTGCTGGACCAAACGGTCTCCCCCATGGCCTCCCGGTTGCTGCGCAGGTGGATCGTGTTGCCATTGAAAAACAGGCAACCGATCGAAGAGCGCCTGGATGTAGTGGAGTTTTTTTTCCGGAACCCGGAGCAGATAGAACTGTTTCGCAAAGAGTTCAACGAGATCGGCGACCTGGAACGGTTGATCTCGAAAGTGGCGGTAGGGAAGGTGAATCCCCGTGAGATGATCCATCTGAGACGGGCGATCGAGGCGATTGAAACGGTGAAGAGGTTGTGCGACTCTACTGATTGCAAGGGTCTGAAAAAGACAGGAGAACAACTTACACATTTGAAACTGGTGAGCGAACGGATCGGACAGGAGATCAACCCTGATCCGCCGGCTCTGGCAGTCAAAGGAAATATCATCCGGGAGGGGGTCTCGGCAGAGCTGGACGAGTTACGGGCCATAGCCTATTCGGGGAAGGATTTCCTGGTGAAGATCCAGCAACGGGAGCAGGAACGAACCGGCATCAGCTCCCTGAAGATTGGCTACAACAACATATTCGGATACTACCTGGAGGTCACCAATACGCATAAGGAAAAGGTCCCGGCGGAGTGGAACCGCAAGCAAACGCTGGTCAATTCAGAGCGCTACATCACCGAAGAGCTGAAGGTTTACGAGGAGAAGATCCTGGGGGCAGAAGAGCGGATCCTGGAGTTGGAGATGAATCTCTACCAGGCGCTGATCCTCTTCCTGATCGATTACATCCAGCCGGTTCAGGTAAACAGCAACGCCATTGCCCAACTGGATGTGCTGGTGACGTTCGCCCATATTTCACGCCAGTTCAATTACCGGAGGCCGCGTTTGAACGATAGTTACATCATCGATATCAAAGGGGGACGGCATGCGGTGATCGAACGCCAGATGAAACCGGGGGAAGAGTACATCCCCAACGACGTTTACCTGGACGATAAAACCCAGCAGATCATCATCCTGACCGGTCCGAACATGTCGGGGAAGTCGGCGCTGCTCCGGCAAACCGCCCTGATCGTCCTGATGGCACAGATAGGATGTTTCGTGCCGGCTGAATCGGCCGAACTCGGATTGACCGACAAGATCTTTACCCGTGTGGGCGCTTCCGACAACATCTCATCCGGCGAATCGACCTTCATGGTGGAGATGAACGAGACCGCCAGCATTCTGAACAACATCTCCAACCGCAGCCTGATCCTGCTGGATGAGATCGGCCGGGGGACCAGCACCTACGATGGCATCAGCATCGCCTGGGCCATTGCCGAGTACCTGCATCAGCATCCATTGTTCAAACCTAAGGTACTTTTTGCCACCCATTACCATGAGTTGAACGAGATGACCAACCTGTTCGGGCGCATCTGCAATTATCATGTATCTATCAAGGAGATCGGCAACCAGGTGCTCTTTCTCCGGAAGATCCTCCCGGGAGGGAGCGAACACAGTTTTGGCATCCATGTGGCCAAGATGGCGGGGATGCCGTCGGGGGTGCTGGAGCGGGCGAATGAGATGCTGGGGCAGTTGGAGGCGAAGCACGCGACCCCACCCCCCGGCCCCCTCCCCAAACCAGGGAGGGGGAGGATCCAGGATCCAGGATCCAGCTTTCAGCTTTCATTCATCCAGTTGGACGACCCGCTGTTGGAACAGATCAAGCAGGATATCCTGAACACAGAGATCAACACCCTGACGCCGGTGGAGGCGTTGATGAAGCTGAATGAGATCAAAAAATTGCTGGAAAAAAAATAACGGGATCCTGAATTTTTGTTATTTTTGCACTCCTTGTCAAACACGCGAAAGTAGCTCAGTTGGTAGAGCATGACCTTGCCAAGGTCAGGGTCGCGGGTTCGAGTCCCGTCTTTCGCTCAGATGAAGAAAAGGGGTGGCTGTCTCAAAAGAAAAAAATAAACCACAAAGGAACGAAGTGCCACACAAAAGAACACGAAGAATCTGAAAATCAGGCTATATTCCTTTGTGCGCCTTTGTGTTATCCTTTGAGTCCTTCGTGGTTAAGTACTTTTGAGACAGCCTCTTTATTATCATGCCCTGGTGGTCCCGCTGGTGCGGGATAAATTCCACTGGTAGACACGCAGTGGAGGAAGGATGAGAATGCCCTGGTGGTGGAACTGGTAGACACGCAGGACTTAAAATCCTGTGACCGTAAGGTCGTGCGGGTTCAACTCCCGCCCGGGGTACGAGGTATCAATTACGAATTACGAACCGGAGCCCCGCAATAAACGGGATAAACTCCGCGGAGTTCGGCGGAGCCAATTACGAATTACGAATCAGTATTCCAATCTGTTAAATCGATCGGTTATCAGCATTTTCATGGATTCTTTAAATCCTTTGTTTAAAAAGCTGATATCAATAAAATCCATCCAATCTTCCTTTGCTTTGGCCATTTTATTAAAGACATTCTCCTGCTGCTTCGCATCCATGTTCAATGTGTTGAATGCAGTAATGAAATCGTTGCGTCTTATTTTTTTCTTTTTGCCGTTTAAGGTAAGAGCCAGGTCTTCATCGTCGGCAGGATTCACCAGGGCGGTTGATACCATGTCATAAGCGGGAGCAAGAACATAAGTTCATAGAATATTTCAATACAGCTTTAGCGATCTGCTCGTATGAACCATGGTATTTGTCTTCTGTTAATCGCTCCGTAAGCTGGCACATATCTTCCATGTGCAGTTTGTTTTTTTTATACCGGTCAATTCTTTTTGTGATGTAGGCCAGGCTACCACTTTGAAGCCTGATCAGACTGTGAGGTACCACATTGATTCGTGCAATCTCTGCCAGGTGCATGGTCAGGTCTTCCACTTCAGGTAGTTGCTGATAATGTATTGTGGGTGGTTTTAAAATATATCCCCCCCATAACCCTACAATAGTGAACCGCTTAGGTTCACCTCTGCCTTCACCCGGGGTCAGGTGGAGTGATAATTTGGCCTGGACCCCCGTAACTGCTATTTGGCTTTTTACAACCTGCAAGGCGAGTTCTTCCATTTGCTTTTCAGTATAAGGCAATACGGGTGGGTTTGACTGATCAAAGATCTTTTTGCTACAGGCAGGATGAAAGTCTACCTTATTTTTTCCAAGGAGTTGGTAACAGTATAAACATCTCGTCATGCTTTGTCCCCCTCAATTACCTGGTGAACACTTACAGCCCCTATACATTCTTTACAACAAACCAAAAGCAAACCCATACGATAGCGGGGGTTCAACTTCCAGTTCCTAACGGCTATATCCAGCAACCATCCTTCAGGGATTAAACCATCGAAGAAGGGGAATAAAACCTTACTGGTATAAGATGCTTCCTGTATTGGTAGCGTAAGACTGACAGGTTCGGAAACGGATGACTCGAGATAAACCGGATCATAAACAAAATGATAGCCATTTTCATCCTGAGTAAGCCAACCTGCTGTCTGGTCGTTAATTTTTATTTCAGCCTTACTCATGGCTCATTTATAATAAAATCACGGGTCATCTTTACCGGCCCCAATTCATACCCAAATAATTTCAGTACCTGGTTCACCTTATCCATTCTGAGGGTTTCCTTCCCCTGTTCCATTTCCCTGACAAAGCGAAGTCCTACACCCGCCTTTTCAGCCAGGTCAGACTGAATAAGGTTTGCAAGGCGTCTTTTTTCTTTTACAAATTCCTTTAATTGCATAAAATATACCCTTTAGGGTGCAAATATAATATAATTATTTCAAATTATACCTTTTCGGGTATGTTATTTCAAACATAAAATACATCGATACCCTTTCGGGTATAAAGTTTCTTTTCCTCATGAGTAATTACCGATTATAACAGAAGTGTTGATCTCAGCTTCCTCGCAGCATTTGTTATTCCGAATTAAGAGAATTTTACTTTTTTGTATCTTAGTTGAAATTTTAACCTTACAAGGATGAAAATCAACCGAGTTATTATCTGGATTCTGGTTGTTTCGGTCATTGGGATCTTCTTGGATTCTTGTAAAAAGCAGGAACCATCGTATGAACAGCCCAACCTGGAGGTGAGCTTTCCGCGAATGAAGCTCAGGCATGATCTCTACTACCAGATCGATCATGCGGCCCGGTCGATCGAGATCATCTTCAGCGAAACTCTTGAACCAGGATCAGTTCCGGGAAATATCGCATTGCGTGATCAAACCGGTTCCCTGGAAGGTGCATACGATATTGATGTTTCCGGCGCTGTCGTATGGCTACTATTCCATCCAGACTTTAAACTGAAAGATGGCTGGTTGTACGAGCTGACACTCAGCAATGGGATCCGATCGGTTAACAGGCATACCCTGCGTTCCTCGGAAACGGTTGAACTGAGAACCACAGCGAAACCCTTTGGCGTAAGCGGTATTTACCCTGGAGGTGATACGATCCCCTCCAACTCCATCGCGGTGATCAGCGACATCCATTTGGGCGACGAGAGAGCTACTGCCGGGGATTACTGCTGGTTCGGGAAGAACCAGGCTGCTCTGGAGAGTTTTCTTGATCTGGCGAAGACCGGAGGAGCAATCAAACAACTGGTGATCCAGGGGGACCTGTTCGATGAGTGGATCATCCCCTTCGATGTCAAACCGTTCGACCACGGCCTGGGCGTAAACAATTCCAGGGAGTATTTCGCTTCCGTCGCCGAATCCCCCGTCAACCAGTTCATCCTGGAGAAGTTGCGGGCCATCGCAGCCGATCCGGAGATCGACCTGGTGTATATCCCGGGCAACCACGACATGTTGCTGACGCAGGAGATCCTTG
>JBDROF010000022.1:0-69168 GCA_043810345.1 Bacteroidota bacterium
AACGCAGTTAGACGATGATACTTACAAACTTATAATGCAGGAAAAAGAAAAGTTGCTTGATGTTAATGTTCCGCTTCGGTTTATATTCAGCCATTCTGCTTTGCGTGAAGGCTGGGATAATCCCAATGTATTTCAGATCTGCACTTTGAACGAAACTAAATCGGAAATAAAAAAGCGACAGGAAATTGGCAGAGGATTACGTCTGTCCGTAAATCAGGACGGACAAAGAGTTTTTGACCGCAACATAAATAAACTTACCGTTGTTGCAAATGAACGCTATGAGGATTTTGCAAAGGCATTGCAAAAAGAAATTCAGGAAGATTGCGGAGTTGATTTTTCAGGCAGAACAAAAAATAAGAATGACAAGAAGAAAGTAAATTACAGAAAGGGATTTGAAGCAGACCCGAAGTTCTTGCAGATTTGGGAGAAGATCAGATTTCAAACAAAATACAACGTCAATTACGATACGGAAAAACTTATTACGCTTGCTGCACATGCAGTGAGCAAAATGGATGAAACGAAAAAGCCAACCATCAGGTCAACTAAGAAAAAAGTTTTGATTACTGATGAAGGTGTGGGAGGACAATTAGTGAGCGACAGTGCAACTGACGAATACGGTCCCGATAAATATCGGGATGAAATTCCTGATATACTTGCTTACATACAAAGCAAGACGGAATTGACACGCAGCACCATTTTGGAAATACTGAAAAATTCAAAACGGATAAAAGAGTTATTACTTAATCCACAGTTCTTTATGGACAATGCGGTTTCAAAAATCAAAGAGGAGTTACACCAGCTAATGATTGATGGAATTAAATATGAAAAAATCGGAACCAAGATTTACGAAATGACTTTGTTTGATGACAGTGGCTTTGAAATTTTCATTGACGAATTTACTCACACAGTTAAAGACAGTTCAAAAACAATTTATGAAAACTACATTCCGCTTGACAGTGGTATAGAGAATCAATTTGCAAAGGATTGCGAGAGCAGTGAGCAAATTGAATTTTATTTTAAACTCCCCTACTGGTTCGAAATCAAAACTCCCATCGGGCAATATCGTCCTGACTGGGCAGTATTTTTCAAAGGTGAAAAGAAAATTTACTTTGTTGCCGAGACAAAATCGGCTGGACAGGAATTAAGAGGAAGCGAGAAATTGAAAATTGATTGTGGCAAAGCACATTTTGAACAGTTTGATGAAGTGAAATTCAGAGGTCCGATTTCATCGGTAACAGAATTGAACAACTAGACTCAACGCAAGACAAAAAAGAAATAATCCTATGCCAACGATAAACGCCATCGTCTGCGTCACCAACGACCTCACTACCGATCAGCGTGTGGACCGCACCTGCATGACCCTCACGGAACTTGGCTATGCGGTGGTTCTGGTTGGCCGGAAACTGAAGCAAAGCCTGCCATTGGCATCCCGCACCTATGACATGCATCGCATGCGGTTGTGGTTCAACAAAGGCCCCCTGTTCTACGCCAATTACAATATCAGGCTATTCTTTTACCTTCTTAATCATAAAGCAAACCTCCTCGTTTCCAACGACCTTGATACCCTACTGGCTTGCTATCTGGCACGCAAAATAAAAACTTTTCTCCCCCTCCCTCGCGAGGGAGGGGGCAGGGGGGTGGGTAAAACCCGGGGGGTGAGGCACCTCCACGATTGCCACGAGTACTTTCGGGGGGTACCGGAACTGGTTGGGCGGAATACTACCACACGTATCTGGAAATGGATCGAGGACCTTATCTTCCCAACACTGAAGCTGGTAACAGCTGTCAACACATCGGTAGCAAAGATCTATCAGGAAGAGTACGGAAATGAAATCGTGGTGATCCGTAATGTCCCGTTCCGGAGATCCTGGGAGAAGGATAGGGTGATTTCAAAAGAATCACTCGGGATTGCTCCCCATCAGCAGGTGATCCTGTACCAGGGGGCGGTGAACATTGACAGGGGGCTGGAAGAGGTGATCCAGGCCATGAAGTATATCAGGAGTGATGCCAAGCTGGTCATCATCGGAACCGGAGATATAGTTGAAGAGCTCCAGGAATTTGTCAAAACAGAAAAAGTGCCGGGAAAAGTGCTGTTTACAGGTCAGATCCCGTTTCAGGAACTTTACAGGTATACCCTGATGGCCGATATAGGCCTGTCGATCGAAAAAGATGTAAGCATGAATTACCATTATGCGCTGCCCAACAAGTTTCTCGACTACATCCAGGCCCATGTTCCGGTGTTGATCTCTCCTTTCCCTGAGATGAAGGCGATCCTCGACAACTATTTTATCGGGGAGGTGCTGGAGACCCACGATCCAAGACATATTGCTGATAAGATTGACGGCATGCTGCTGAATGAAAAGCGTTTGGCTCTCTACAGGGAGAATTTGCACCGGGCAGCAGAAGATCTTTGTTGGGAGAATGAAGCGCCGAAGTTGAAGAGGATGCTGGAGGCGGGATACGGGATACGCGATACGCGATAAGGGATATGGGATATGGGATATGGGATTTTAAATTTGGGATTTTGGATTGGATAGAGAGAACCGAAAACATTGTATCTTGTGCTCTGCGCTCTGCGCCCTGTGCCCTGTGCCAAATTCTTGAACCTTGAACCTTAATTTGCATATAATCAGTTTCGACATCCCGTACCCCCCGAATTACGGTGGGGTGATCGATGTCTATTACAAACTTCGGGCATTGCATGAGGCTGGTGTGAAGGTCATTCTGCACTGTTTCCATAGTGGGCGGAATCCCGCACCGGAGTTGGAAACGATCTGCGCGGAGGTTTACTATTATCCACGGAGGTCTGGCATGCAGAACATCCTCTCACTGAAACCTTATATTGTCTCCAGCCGGGTTTCGGAACTCCTGCTCGGGAGGTTGTTGCAGGACGATTTTCCGATTCTTTTTGAGGGGCTTCATACCTGCGACTTGATGAAACATCCGGCTTTGCGGAATCGAAAAAAAATTTACCGGGAGAGCAACATTGAACATCACTACTATTACCACCTTTTCAAAGTGGCCGGCAACCTGAGGGATCGGCTATTCTTCCTGGCCGAAAGTTTCAAACTCCGGTGGTTTCAACCGATCCTGAAGCATACAGATCTAATGCTCGTGGTTTCGAAAGAAGACCAGCACTACCTGCAACACAGGTTCCCACAGCATGATATCCGCTACCTCCCCTCCTTTCATCATGACAACCAGCTAAACTCCAGTCCCGGGAAAGGGTCATATGTGCTGTATCATGGGAACCTCAGAGTACCGGAGAACTACCGTGCTGCCGAGTACATCATCAATCATATCCACATCGGTTCGCTACCGGAGTTGGTCATAGCCGGTCTGGATCCTCCTGACCACCTTGTAGCACTGATCGGCAACCATGTTAACATCCGGCTGGAGCGTAATCCGGATGAAAGGCGGATGTTTGAACTGATCCGGGATGCCCAGATCAACCTACTGGTTACTTTTCAGTCTACTGGCTTGAAACTGAAACTGTTAAACGCTCTGTTCAACGGCAGGCACTGCCTGGTCAATCCAAAGATGCTGACTGGCACCGGTCTGGATCCTGTTTGCAGGGTAGCTGATTCACCTGAACAGTTCCGGGCGGAAATTGTCAGCCTTTTCGAACAAGAGTTCACCACCTGGGAGATTGCCCGGCGGGAAAAAATCATCATGGCAAAATACTCCAACAAAAAGAATTGCAAAATCCTGACAGATATATTAAATTTGTTGTATGAAAAAGATCCTTGTCCCGGTTGATTTCTCTGAACATACCGACATCACCTGTTCCTATGCCCTGAAACTGGCGAACGCCTATCAGTCAGAGCTGATGCTTTTTCACACCTATTTCGATCAGGTCATCCTGACCGATACCACGTTCCCCGACAGTATGAACATGAATACTGTATATAATGAAGAGCTGGTTCGTGAGATGCACAACCAGGCTGAGGCGAACATGAAAAAGCTGCATGCAAAACTTACGAAGCGGATCGAACAGGAGAAGATCCAGAATGTTGTACTGAAAACTACTGTTGTTGGAGGAGATATTGAGATGGAGTTGAAGATGGTCTGCATTGATTACCACCCCCACATGGTAGTCATGGGGACCCGGGGTATGGGACGAAATGTAAACGTCTGGGGCCGGGTGTCAACGTACATCATCAACCATGCCAAGGTACCTGTACTCACCGTTCCCGAGATCAAAACCTTTATGGGGTTCCAGAATGTGATGTTTGCTGCGGATCTCTCTGATGAAAATGAAATCGCTATCCCGAAGATATTGACCCTGCTTGAACCATTCCACAGCTTCCTTTATGTGGTTCATTTTCAAACGGGAAAGGATGGAGAAGAGCAAAAGATGGAGGCCCTGAAAAAACTCTTCATTGCCCAGGAACAAAAAGGAGTAATACGGTTCGAGCTGGTCGGTGTTGAAGACGATAACCAGAAAGCGCTGGATGACTACGTGGCGGGTAATGGAATTGAGATCATCGCATTCCAGCCACACAAGCGAAGCGTCTTCTACAACCTCTTCACCAAAAACATCACGAAGAAAAACCTCTTTTCGACCAACATTCCGTTACTCGCTATCCCGGTCGCCTGATAGATCCGAATAATCAATTCAGAGGGGTGAGGGAGTAGTTATCGTAGTGGAATATCTCCCAGTGGTGGTTTTCCCAGCCATCTCCATTTTGCTGGCGGAACTTATACACGGTCTGTAATGTTCTGATCGTGATCTCCCTCAGGCAATCTGTGAAGGCAGTGCCATAACGCTGAAGTGCGTTCAGAAAATACCAGGCCACGTCATACCCCTGAAATGCAAGGTTGTCAGGATCCGTTTTATAGGTTTCTCTGAACAGCATTACCAGGCGCTGTACCTCAGGATTATTGTAATCAATCCAGGAGGGAACCAGGATGTGGGCCCGTGCTTTCTCCAGGTATTCGTAATCCATCCCTTCGAACTGATCCCACCGGGGTAGTCCGAATACGGTAAACGTGTAGCCCATCATATCGGCATTCAGTTGAGAGAGGATATTCAGGGCATAGGGTTTTTGAGTGGAGACGACTACGACAATGTTCTCCACACCTCGGTTCAGCCGGTGGATCAGATTCTCCTGATCCACCATCGATACATCCAGCCCCATTGCCAGGCAGTTAGCATAGATCTGGTTAGCCATTGTCCGTACTTCCGGCTCCCAGCTATGAGTCAACAGGGTATGGGAATAGTAGTGATTCTGAGATAGGTATTCGGCAAGTGCAATTCCTTCCGAGGTATAGGAGGGGCGGACTTTGATCACCATCGGATTCCCTTCAACCTGCGATTCCCTTTCCGAAATTGGGCTTACAACAGGTATCCGGCGGTCGCGGGCCCAGGAGGCAACAATCTCGAAATTCCGATGGAACAGCATCCCGATGATCAGATCCATCTTTTTCATCTCCGGCTTTTTCAAAAAGGCATAGGTTCCGGATGCATTTGGATCCACATCGTAGACATAGAGGTTAAGGTTCAAGCCGGTTTTTCGCAGAGAATCCACTGCAAGGAGGAATCCTTCATAGAACTGAATGTACCTCAGTGAGTTGTAGCTTTCAATCTCTTTTTGGGATGGGGACTCTGTGTTGATAGAATCAGCCTCCTTCAGGAAAAAATGCATCATCAGTGCCACATTGTAAACCTCTTTACTCGATTCCGGCATCATGACGCAGGGGAGTTGGTCGTTTAGATAATCCCCGCGAGGGGAAACCGGATCCTCGCCCATCTCATCCCGGGACTTTACGCCTGTAGGATCTATGACCACCGGCTCCACTACATAAGGTAGTTCAATTGGAAGTTCTTCCTCCGGTGTGGGAATCATCAGGGTTTGATTCGCTTTTAATCCATTCTTGATCACAGGATTGGCATCGATGACATCCTGCATCTCCACATCATAGGCCTTGGCAATGGAATAGAGGGTTTGACCTTTCTTCACCAGATGAACGTAAAAACTCTTTCCGTCGATGATGCGAATCTGATCTGAACGGATCTGCTTATATCCGTCCTGAGCAAGACCCTGATTTGCAGCCAGCAGAAAGATCCACCCTATAAACAGTATATATCTCATTATCAATCAATTATTCCCATTCAATGGTGGCCGGTGGTTTTGAGCTGATGTCGTACACCACGCGGTTCACTCCCTTCACCTTGTTGATGATCTCGTTGGAGACCCAGGCGAGAAAGTCCAATGGTAGCTGTGCCCAATCGGCCGTCATCCCATCCGTGGAGGTGACAGCCCGGAGAGCCACTACATTTTCATAGGTCCGTTCATCCCCCATCACTCCTACCGCCTGTATTGGCAACAATACCACAAAGGCCTGCCAGGTATAATTGTACAGGTTATGATGCCGGAGCCCGTCGATGAAGATGTGATCGGCCTCCTGCAACAACCTGACCTTCTCCCGGGTGATGTCGCCCAGGATCCGGACTGCGAGTCCTGGTCCCGGAAAAGGATGGCGCCCGAGGATCAGCGGATCCAGTCCGAGCGCTTTTCCGACACGCCGGACCTCATCCTTGAAAAGGGTGTTTAACGGCTCCACAATCTTCAGATTGAGGTGATCAGGAAGACCGCCAACATTGTGATGTGATTTGATGGTGGCGCTGGGACCTTTGACCGATCTCGATTCAATGACATCTGGATAGATCGTCCCCTGGGCAAGCCATTTGATATTCCGGATTTTCTTCGCTTCCTCTTCGAATACTTCTATGAATACACGGCCGATGACCTTCCTTTTCTGCTCCGGATCAGAGATCCCTTCCAGTTCGGTTAAAAACCTGTCGGAGGCATTCACACCAGTGACATTCAGATGCATGTGGTCGTAGGAGTGCAGCACAAGTGGGAATTCATCTTTCCGCAACAGGCCATTGTCGACGAAGATGCAATGCAGATTCTCACCAATGGCTAGGTGTAACAACATTCCGGTCACGGAGGAATCAACCCCTCCTGACAATCCCAATACCACCTGGTCGTCTCCTATCTTTTCCCGGAGCTCCCTTACAGTGGATTCGATGAACGATTCGGGTGTCCAGGATTGATGACAACCACAGATATCAGCGACAAAATTCTTCAGCAGGGCAGCTCCTTCGGTCGTATGGTATACTTCGGGGTGAAACTGGATGCCGTAGGTAGGTTCATCGGTGATCCTGAACCCGGCTATCTCAATGCTGGCTGTGGAGGTGATTACACAGAAATTATCGGGAACACGCAGAATAGTATCCCCGTGTGACATCCATACCTGGCTTCCGGCTGAAACCCCTTTCATCAAATCACTCTCCGGATTGATGTAGGAGAGGTTGGCACGGCCGTATTCCCGGATCTTCGATGCCATTACCTCTCCACCCGATGACAGTGCCAGGTACTGAGCGCTATAGCAGATGGCGAGAATAGGGTATTTTCCGCGGATTCCGGAAAGATCGGGTATCAGTGGCTCCTTATCCCGGACCGAAAAAGGGCTTCCCGAAAGCACCACCCCTTTGATGTGTGGTCCTAAGGAAGGGATGGCATTGTATGGATAGATGTCGCAATAGACATTCAGCTCTCTGATCCGGCGGGCAATCAGTTGAGTATACTGAGATCCGAAGTCGAGGACAAGGATGGTCTCTTCCATATCACAAATGTATGAAAATATTTTACCTGATCAGGGTGGCACTGTATTCGGTCTGGTTCCCAACCCCATCGGTCACCACCAGGTGGAACTTGTTGCTTCCTGCTTTGATCCTGTTGTCATATTTGTACACAAGCCTGTTTCGCTTGGCATCAAAGTCCATGAGGATCCAGCGTCCATTAAGCGTGCCACGGTAATGTTTGATCCCGGAAAAATCGTCGGAGATGACGACGACAATCGTATTTTGTTTGCTGATATTCTTGTGGTCGTAGATATTTACCGGTTTGATCTTCGGTGGGATCGTATCCACACTGATGGTATACTCCCCAAACTCCCGGATATTGCCGGTCACAACCCCATCTTTGAAGCTGCCTCCCAGGCTGACAAACTTATTTTCTTTCTCCACCTTCACCAGAAGTGCTTTGCTTTCAAGCCACCTGGGAAGGGTTTCGGCCCGGATTGAGAGATCGCACCGAAGATGAATAGGGATTTCCTCTTTATGAAGAATATGCACCCGGGCGAAGCTGCCATTTACAGGAGGGGCTGTCTGATACCGGAAATCCAGCTCCTCATATAAAGCATTCGCTGGGATGGTAAATTGGATGTTAACATTCTCATACCGGTTCTCCCGGTTCCATGCAAACAGATTCTCCGGTATTTTCTGCTCAACTGGCCTGGTGCCACCGGGAGACGGTGGATGACTTTTCACCCAGAAGGTGATCCGGGAGGTGTTGCCGTGGACATCTTTCACTACATAGTGTATCTTGTGTGTATTCCGGTCCGCAAAGTTGACAATTCCCCTGTTGATGACCCCATCAAAAATATCCAGCTTGTTTCCCGGAGCAATATAGGATCTTAGAAAACGCTGCTTGTTCTTCTTGTTCTGGGGAAAATCAAGGATGGCATTGACATACCGGCTATCCGCGAAAGCATACCGAAGTATATGCTGACCAAATACCTTCTTCCCGTCAACCATCAATTCCACTGATTTAATTCCACACCGGATGGATGATCCTTCATGGTAATCATATGTCTCAATCCCGAAGATGATATCCCCCGAGACCATCACGGTATCGGACGACTTGATACTGTAAACTCCATTGGTTCCGGCAGCCTGCAGAGCTAACGGATGGTCAGAGAAATTGACCATCCCTGAATTCCCGAACGGATAGATTTTTACCCACAGGATCTGAGGCGGGATGTGATCAGTGATCGGAATTCCGTACGACAAAGGATCAAGAGGTTCCTGGGTATGGGTATCCCGAATCTCAAAATGCAAATGTGGGCCTGCCGAAGTGCCCGAGTTGCCGGAATAGCCAATCACCTCCCCTTTCCGGACCTGAATCTTCCCACTGGGAACTGTCACATCGATTTTAAAAGACTCCTTTGAATATTGCTGATTTAGTGCATAGGTTGCGATATCGCCCCGAAACCGGTCTAAATGGGCATAAACAGTGGTATATCCCGAAGGATGATTGATGTAGACCGCCTTTCCGAAAGCCCAGGGGGAGACAAATATCCGGGAGACATACCCCTCCGATGCAGCATAAACCGGTTTCCCTGTTTGTCCATCTGTCCGGATATCTATTCCCGAGTGAAAATGGTCCGGCCTGATCTCCCCGTACGTCCCCGATAGCGAAAGAGGAAAATCAACCGGTGAACGGAACAGGGTCTGCGCGTACGACGACTGCGAATAAGCAAGCGGTGGAAGGATCATGAACAGAAGCAGGATCCATTGACAGATGCGCGATGCGGGATACAGGATACGGGATGCCGGATCCTGGTTGCCGGATGCCGGATGCCGGATGCCTGCTCTGAATATTTGGTTCATGAATTGCCTCACCCGGTTCTCCCAATTTCAGTAATAAACCACTTCACATCCAGGGTGTCCGGCTTTGAACTTTTCAATCCGTTTGGATGAGATCCTTGTGTTGAATATTTTCACTGATTTCAGGTCATTCATGTTGTTAAGCACATCGATGTTGCTGATTTTGGTGTTATAACAATCGAACACCTCCAGTTTCTGCATATTGCCCAGGTATTTCAGGTTTTTAATGGGCGTTCCGGAAAGTTTCAGAACCTCCAGATTTCCCAGGTTCTCAATCGGCCGGAGGTCCTCCACCTGGGTGTTTTCCGCATCAAGTTCTACCAACTGGGTAAGAGCTGATAGCGGGGAGAGGTCGGAGATGGCGTTTTTGGGGAATCCCAGCCGTCTGAGCCAATTCATCCGGCTGATGGACTCCAGCGAAGTCACCCGTGTATCGGAAAAGCGCAACTCCTCCAGCTGGGAGAGGAAAACAACCGGCTGGAGTGTGGTCAGTGAGGGATTATCCCTGATCACCACGCTCCTTAGCTTGGCAATCTGCTGAAGCTGAAATTTATCCGGCTCCCGGTTGAAACCTACCTCTTTCCGAAAGATCTCCTGCCACACATCAGGAAGGGACTTCCACCAGTTTGTGTTTTCATACGTCTGGCTGATCACCAGACATCCCGGATTTTTTCCCATGAATTCGTTGGCCTCCTCTTTCGTGATCCCTGAGTTATCTGCCAGGATCAGTTCAAGCCCTGTTAGCCTTGTCAGGGGTGAGATATCGGTCACCCTGGTATTATCCAGGTTCAAAAAGGTAAGGTTTGCCAGCGTCGCAAGAGGAACCACAGAGGTGATCCCTGTGGATTTTACATTGAGATAGCTGAGGGCGAGCAGGTCCTTCAGCGGATCCAGTGCCGTTATCGGGGTGAGGGAACAATCGAGCCATCTAAGTCTTAGTAACTCAGTGAGTGGAGTGAGCGACATAATCGAGGAGCGGCCATTGATATTCAAGCTGTCTATCGTCATGAGTGCATGCAACTGCTCGCGGGTTGGCGGGTCATCCAGGTTCCGGTAGATATAGAAAATGTTCTGCCACTCTGGCGACATTTTTTTCCACCACTCTTCCAGGGACGCGGAAGCGAAACTGACGACCACCCCGGGATAGTCGATCATAAACTGAACGGCATTCTTTTTCCCGACTAGTGTTTGGTCGCAATAAACCTTCCGGAGTGCCGGAAGAGCGGCCAGAGGTTCCAGCGTTTTCACCTGCGTGTTGTTGAATGTGACCGACTCCATTGCAGCCAGATTCTTCAACACCTCAATGGACCCGACAGGTGTGTCTGAAAAATCAAGCGTAGTAAGATTCTTCGCCCCGGTCAGTGGAGTCAGGTCTTCCACCCTGGTGTGGTTCATCTGGAGTTTCCAAAGACGCGGTAGCTCAGCGAGGGGTTTCAGGTCAGAGATCTCCGTGTGGCTGATATCCAGCACCTCCAGAGCCGGATAACTGGCCAGGATGGAGATATCGGTGATCGCTGTGGTGCTCAGGTTCAACTCCCTGATATGGTTGCAATACTTGAGGGGGTCGATGGAGTTCACCTGCGTTCCTGAGATGTTCAGGTTTTCCAGAACATTCAGGTTTCGAAGCGGCATCAGATCGTAAACCGGTGTATTGGAGAGGTTGAGCGAGGTAAGATTGGAGAGTTTGCTCATCGGTTCCAAATCACTTACCATCGTATTGCCCGACAGGTCCATCGTTTTGTTATCGACGATCCTTAAAAACAGTCCGTAAATCCGGGAATCACTAATGGGGATGGGAATGCTATCGACCAGCGCAACCGTATCGTTGTAATGTTGCACACTGCTCAGCATCAGGTTTTCGTCCACTTTCAGGTTTTTTCCAAAGATCTGATGCCACTCGTGCGACAAATCATTCCACCAGTTTCTCAGATCTTCCTTCTCGTTCAGTTTGATGGTGTAAATGCTGACGATCTTGATCTGCTTCTTGTTATCATCATAGTTGATCTCAAGGTAACGAACCTGGTTGGTATTGACCGAATCGCCGTCGAGGGTCGTTCCCTGCAAACCGCGGTTAGCTGTTACCCTGAAGAAGGTCTTTCCGGCATGGTTGCTCATCACAATTACCTCCTGTACCTGGTAATCGAATATCGCCTTTTTGAAGAAAAAGTCCACATCCGTTAGATATGCCTGCACATCCTTATAAAGAGGAACAAGCCTCTTGGTGTCGAGGTCGTCCTCCACCTGTACCTCGCTGTCCCAGAAAAACTTCAGGTAGCTGTCGTTGATGATGATCTCTTTCTCTTTGATTGAATTCTGCTTATCGGCCAGAAAGTTCAATGTGCTCTCCAGAAATTTCACGATCTGGGTGGCCTGTTGCCGATAGACCTCCATCTCCTCTTCAGGGATGGAAGAGGCTGTTGGCTTATCACTCCCTTTCGTGGTTTTTCCGGTCTCTTTTTTCTGTCCGAATACCGGATTCTGCCACAGACAGCAACTGATGGCCGCTACCAGCCAAAATGATAAAAGGTAAGGCTTAATTTTCATGGGTATAATTCCTGATGATTTCTTTTTTCTCTTGGTCATTTATGCGAACCAGGTTCGATATCAGCCATCCGGAGTTGTTCTGGTAGCGGTTGAAATAGGAGACTTCGAAGTACCAGTTAGGGATCTGGAAGAAGTGAAATTTCACATGCTGGGATGAAACAAACTTGAGGTTTCCTTCCTGGTACTCTTTCAGAAAGATTGCAAGCTGGTCGGGATGGTAATCTTTTTCAAGGTAATAACCGATCTTAGTTGGATCGCCGAACATTTTACGCAGGTTCATGAAGTCCAGCTCATGGCTCATCGGGTGGAGGAAGTTATCGCCGCTGATGCTGTCTCCTACATGGTTAAAGAATCTCTCAAAGGTGGTGGAATAGACATTGGAGAGAACCCACTTGTAACCCAGGCGCTCTCTCTCCAGCTTAAAATAGAGGATCATATGAATCTTTTCACGTTTGTAAGTAAACTCCGTACTCACCTCGGCAAACCAATTATTGGAATGGAAGTCCAGAAAGAGTGGATTTTTCTTGCCGTTCACTTCCAGAAGGAAGATCTCCCTGGTATCAACTGAGATCAGTGGACTGGAGAGATCAAACAGAATATTCAGATATTTTTTTCGAAGTTTCGCATCGCGGAAATCACCATCGGTGCTGTAGAGTCGCTTTCCGGTGACGTCCTCTTCCCCGTTGAAGCGCCGGAAAAACTGGTTGATCTGTTTTGTTTGTGCGTATAGAATCGACTCATCGCCCTGGAAAGTTCGGATCTGTCCCTGCGAAAGAACCGAACTAACCACAAGGATCAGGACTATTGGGATCTTCTTCATCTGATTGCACATATGGATATGAAAAATGCAGCATGCAGCGGGAGGTTTATCTACTGCATCCTGCATGTTCATCGGTAGATTATATTATTTAGAGGTTTCTTTGACCCGGATATCTCCCAGTAACACGTCCCAGAAGCCGATCAGTCGACCTCCAATCTGTGTCTCCTTACGTTTGACATACACCGTGATATCCTTTTTAGTGGTATCCTCATAAACCAATCCCTTCTCCTTGTCATACCCCTGGAAGCGCTGGAAAACCGTGATCACTCCCACATAGGTTCCATCGGGTTGGCGTTCCAGATCACTCACATACTGTATCTTGTACCACTCAATTACCACCCGGTCGTAGTTCAGTTGCATCAGGCGGTCGAAATACTTCCGGATCTTGTAGTAATGAACTTCGGGACGGGAGAGGGAGGATACCCCCATTTCACTGCCCGGCATGAACAATTCAACAGCCCGTTCGATCACCCGTTGAGCTTCTGACCATGGTGTATCTTTGTTCCCGATGATGCTGATGTATTTACTCAAGTCGCGGACCTTTTCCAGGGCCAGACTGTCGATTGCCTGTTTCCGTTGCGGGGAGATGTCATCTCTTTCCTGTGCAAACAGTCCGGCTGACAGCAGGACTAGGCCAACTATTATCAATGTTCGTTTCATGGATCTACTTTTTTATAAGGTCAAGTTCTTTGATCTTTCCGGCTGCATCCAGCTGATAGGACTCCACTTTATTACGGCTCTCTTTCTGATCTTTCAGGAAGTTCAGGTAGTTGTTTACCGTAGTTGGTTTATCGTAATCCACAATGGCTCCCTGCTTGCTGATGATGATGAGGACCGGCACATCCGGTGCTGAAAAATAGTTGAGGGCTGCCTCGATCAGGTTGTTGGCCATGCTGGTATTCCCAGCCCGGGAAGCGTCGGCGATAGACTGGAATGAACTTTCCAGCTTGCTTGTCAATGTCATCTCAACGGAAGAATATTTTCGCATATCGCTGATCTTCTTCTCCAGGCGTGAGATCAGCTCATCGATTTCCGAATTCCTCAGATTCTCCGCTTTGATCTTGTTCATCTCATGCTCGAGTTCGTCGGCCGAGAGGTTTTGTTTATTGACCAACAAGTCGAATAGTTTGTTTCGAGCCACCGCCACCTTTTGCTCCTGCTCTTTATGGTAGTCCGCATAGGCCTTTTTGCTCTTTTGTTGTGCCTGGAGGATCAGCTGGTTCAGTTCATCATCTCCGAAATTCTTATTGATCGCATCAGATATAGCCCTGTCCTGCTCCTCGAGGGTCATCTTGGTGGTTCCATTGATGATCTCGCGCATCTGCTTTTTGTACATCTCGATCTGTGCCTTTTTCTCCTTCCTGGTCAGTTTTCCTGACGACTTGCAGGAATCGAAGCTCACAGCAACTATTGCGATGAGTGCGATGACCACAAATGACTGCCAGCTAACGGATTTTAATCTACTTACGGTAGTTGCCATGATTCGGGTTATTGAGGTTTGTAAAACGGTAATGCTACCACTTTTGCTTTCAGGGCTTTATCCCGGATTTTTATAACTATTTCACTTCCTTCCTTTGCCAGGGTTTTCGGCACATACCCCATGCCGATCGCTTTTTTTACAGCCGGACCCATCGTTCCGCTGGTGACCTCTCCAATCAATTGACCCTGCTCATCCATGATTTCGTAACCATGCCGTGGGATTCCCCGGTCGATCATCTCAAAACCAACGAGTTTTCGCGAAACGCCTTCCGCCTTCTGAATCAATAACGCATCCTTATGAATAAAATTTTTCTCCTCTGTGAATTTTGTAATCCACCCCAAACCGGCTTCGAGAGGCGAAGTGGTGTCGTTGATGTCGTTTCCGTAAAGACAAAAACCCATTTCGAGTCGAAGGGTATCCCGGGCAGCCAGTCCGATAGGCTTGATGCCAAATTCGGCACCCGCTTCCATCACCGCTTTCCAGATCCGTGGTCCATCTTCATTGGCCATATAAATCTCACACCCTCCTGAGCCGGTGTAACCCGTAGTGGAGAGGATCACATCTTTCACCCCGGCAAAGGTCATCTTTTTGAAGGTGTAATACTTCATGTCGGGGAGGGGTGTTTCCGTCAGCTTTTGCATCGCTTCCAACGCTTTGGGTCCCTGGATGGAGAGTTGGGCAATCTCGTCGGAGGCGTTGTAGAGGATCGCGCCCATTTTGTTTTGCTTATTGCACCAGGCCCAGTCTTTGGCGATATTGGCCGCATTGACCACCAGCAGGTAGTTCTCCTTGTTGATCCGGTAAACCAACAAGTCGTCCACAATACCCCCTTCATCGTTGGGAAAGCAGGAGTATTGAACCTTGCCGTCAAACAGCTTCGATGCGTCGTTGGAGGTGACCCACTGGACAAATTCAAATGCTTCAGGACCCTTCACCCAGAATTCACCCATGTGGGATACATCGAACACACCCACCCCATTTCGAACGCTTTCGTGTTCGATATTGACACCTTCGTACTGCACCGGCATGGTATATCCTGCAAACAAGACCATTTTAGCTCCCAACTCTTCGTGAAAGTTCGTAAATGCAGTCCGCTTCATGAGGTTATTATTGGTCCTATAAACCGTTCTGGAGATCGCTGCAAAATTAGAAAAAATAATCAGGGATCATGGTGATGTTCATATTTATATAATAACTTTGCCGGCTATGATGAACCTGCGACAAAACACGCCCCGGTGGCTGATTTTCCTGATCGACATGCTCATCGTTTTCACCTCGGTGATCATTGCCTACCTGTTAAGGTTCAATTTCGATATCCCGCAGGTTGAACTGGATCCCCTCCCCCAGATCCTTATTTACATGCTGGTCATCCGTACTGTTTCGTTCCTGATTACCAAGTCCTACGCCGGGATCATCAGGTATACCAGCACCGCCGATGCCTTGCGGGTGCTTTTCACGCTGCTTGCCGGCAGTGTTTGGTTCGGTTTGACAAACGTAGGTACGTATCTCTATGACCACACCTTCTTCATCCCCTTCTCCATCATCATCATCGACCTGCTTGCCAGCACTTTTGGCATGGTTACCTTCAGAATGGTGGTGAAGATCGCATTCCTGGAGTTTCAAAACCCGTTACGATCAAAGGTCAATGTGATCATTTATGGCGCCGGAGAAGGTGGAATCACTGCCAAGCGGGTCCTTGACCGGGATGCAGGGACCAAATACAAAGTGCTGGGCTTCATCGACGATGATCCGGCGAAAGCTGGAAAGAAGCTGGAAGGAATCGACATCATGGGGCCCGATAAGTTGGAAAACCTCCTGAATACCAATACCATTGCCCACGTGATCCTCTCCATTCAGCGTTTTGATCCGGTAAAAAGAGAGCAACTGGTCGATCTTTGTCTGAGTCATCAAACAAAGGTGCTGACCGTTCCCCCGATGATCCGGTGGATCAACGGGGAGCTGAGCTTCAAACAGATCCGGAAGATCAACATCAAAGAGTTACTGGAGCGGGAGGAGATTCATCTCGACGACAAAATGATCTCCCGGGAGATCACCGGGAAGGTGATCCTGGTAACCGGCGCTTCCGGCTCCATCGGCAGCGAGATTGTCAGGCAACTGGTGAGGTTTCACCCGAAAAAACTGCTCCTGGTCGACCAGGCTGAAACCCCACTCCATTTCCTCGAACTGGAGTGGATGAATAATGTTGCGGGAACGGAATTAGCGTTTATCCTGGGAGACATCACAAACGAACCGAGGATGACAGGTGTGTTTGCTGCAGACAAACCAGATGTGGTCTACCATGCAGCCGCTTACAAGCATGTCCCGATGATGGAGGCGAACCCGTTGGAAGCCGTCCTCACCAATGTTCAGGGGACCCGCCTGATGGCTGACCTGGCTATCGCCCATGGGGTGAAGAAGTTCATCATGGTCTCCACCGATAAAGCTGTGAACCCAACCTCGGTGATGGGCGCCACGAAACGGATGGCCGAAATTTACATCCAGTCGCTCGACAGGAGTGGTGTCACGAAGTTCATCACCACCCGCTTCGGCAACGTGCTGGGATCCAACGGCTCGGTCATCCCCCTCTTCCGCAACCAAATCGAGAGCGGGGGTCCGATCACCATCACCCATCCTGAGATCACCCGGTTTTTCATGACCATCACCGAAGCCTGCCGGCTGGTGCTGGAAGCCGGAGCCATGGGGAAAGGCGGGGAGATCTATATCTTCGATATGGGGAACTCGGTGAAGATCCTCGACCTGGCCAAAAAAATGATTCAGCTCTCGGGTCTCACACTGGGAAAAGATATCCAGATCCGGTACATCGGACTTCGTCCGGGCGAAAAGCTGTACGAAGAGCTCCTAAACAAAGAGGAGGACACCCTGCCTACTCATCACGAGCGAATCCTGATCGCCAAGGTCAGGGAGTACGATCTGGAAGAGGTCAAACGGCACACCAACGAACTGATCACCATGACCGCCACCAACACCGCCCTGGATCTGGTGAAGAAGCTGAAAGAGGTGATCCCGGAGTACCGGAGCCAGAATTCGGTTTTTGAGGAGTTGGATGTTTAGAAAGCCGCCATAAATGGAGTCAGTTGAACCACGGCACTCACCAGTTTGTCAAACATCAGATGACCTGGTTCCGCCGCATGGACAAGAGAGGCATTCCCATTCAGTGACTCGATTTACTCCCCTGACAAAAAGAACCCCTCTGATCATTGAGACGCTATCTTGTCAATTATCTGGATTTGTCAGGATAGGGTGGAATATCCGGCAGTTTTTCAGGCCAGTTTTTCAACTCCTCGAGGATCACCTCGATGGCTTTGTTCAGTTGCTCATCCTCTCCGGAATACTCTTTGGCAGGATCATTTACCACGACGATGTCGGGTTCCACGCCAACACCTTCCATGGCCCATTTATTTTCATTAAAATCGTAATTGGCGAACTCGGGTTTCATGAGTGATCCTCCGTCGATAAAAGGAAGGGATCCCCGGATTCCGATCACTCCACCCCAGGTACGTTGTCCGATCAGTTTACCCAGCTTCAGTTGCTTGAACTGGAAGGGGAAGAGGTCGCCGTCCGAAGCTGAATACTGATCGATCAGGCAAACCTTAGGTCCCCACATAAAGGCGATGCGCCCCGGTACAGGATCGGTATTCCGGGCCATCCGCATGATCACCGCTTCGCGCTGCAGCCGTTCAATGATCATCGGGGAGACGTTCCCTCCTCCATTGCCCCGGTCATCTATGATCAGTGCCCGTTTGGTCAACTGTGGATAGAAATGCTTCACAAATTCGTTCAGTCCTCCCGGCCCCATATCGGGGATGTGGATATACCCCACCTGCCCGTTCGTGGCCTCCTCCACTTTTTGAATGTTATGCTGTACCCAGTTGTAATAGTAGAGGTCTGATTCATTATCCACCGGTACCACGATGGTTTTATGTGCTCCCTCCGGGGAGGGATTTCCATTCACGGTCAGTTCCACCTGCACGCCGGCTTTGTTCACCAGGGCCTGGTAGACATCGTTCATCTCTTTCGTGGAGAGTCCATCCACGGCAATGATGTAATCGCCCTCCGACACATCCACACCCAACTCGGTAAGGGGAGAACGGTTTTGCTTCGACCAGTTCTCTCCAATGAGAATCTCATCGATCCGGTAATATCCCGATTTATCGCGGGAAATGGCAGCTCCCAGCAAGCCGAGCTTGATCCGTTCCGGCTTAGGCTTGTCCCCGGCACTGACATAGGCATGCCCCACATTCAACTCTCCCACCATCTCACCAATGATGTAATTCAGGTCGTTCCGGTTATTTACATAAGGAACCAGCGGAGCGTATTTTTCCCGGATGGCATCCCAGTCGACCCCATGCATGTTAGGCGCGTAAAAGAAATACTTCATCTGCCGCCACGACTCGTTGAAGATCTGGTTCCACTCCGCTTTCAGGTCGACCATGATCTTCATGTTCGAAAGGTCCACGTAGTCCTTGACGTCGATCTTGGATTTAGGCAGGTCAATCACGGCATATTTGTCCCCTTTTTCGAGCAGCATCTTTTTATGGTCAGTAGCAATCTCGTAGTTCCCGAAATCACCCAGTTCAGTCTCCTTTTTATCCTTGAGGTTGAACAGGCAAAGGGAGGGTTTCTCCACACGTTTGCTCTTCACATAATAGACATTGTCGTCAATAGCGGTAATCCCACAGTAAACTCCTGCATCCAAGGGCAGGGCTACCGTTCGTCCCACAATCCCCTCCAGATCAACCTTCACCTCTTTCTCTTTTTTCGCATCTTTTTCCTCTTTCGGATCCTTTTCCTCTTTCTTCTCGACTTTTGACCCTTGATCCTCGACCTTCGACCCTCGACCCTCGACCTTTTCCTCTTTCACCTCTACCTCGTCGTTTTCATAGGCGAAAGGAGATGGTGTACTTTTAGCCAGGGTGACGAAGTAGATCTTGCTCATGTCGTTGTAAGCGTGGTTCCATTCCGTCCAGCTGTAGATCGGGTTGAAGTCGCGGTTTGAGGTAAAGAAGAGGTATTTGCCATCCGAAGAGAAATAGGGTCTTCCCACGTCGTACCATCCGTCGGTCACCGGTGTGGCCTTTTTGGAAGCCAGTTCGTACAGGAAGATCTTCGATTCTCCCCGCTGTGCCGGCTGGGTATAGGCGATCCATTTACTGTCTGGGGACCAGTTATAATCCCGGTATTCAAATTCTTTCGTCTCAGCTACCACTGTTACCTCTTTTGTTTCAATATCCACATATTGCAATCGCAGCATCTTATCACCCCAGAGCAGCTTCTTGCCATCTGGCGACCATACGGGAAAATATTTATAGGTATCTGCATTTGTCGTGATCTGTACCGGGGATTCAGTGCCGTCCTGGTTGATGATGTAGATCTCATCCTCTCCGGTCTGATCGGAGATGAAGGAGAGGTATTTTCCGTCGGGCGACCAGGCCACATCACGGTCGTGAATCCCGGAGGAGAGGGTCAGGTCCTTGGTTACGCCGGAGGTCACCGGAACGGTAAAGATATCTCCGCGGGCATCGAATCCTAGCCGTTTCCCATCCGGAGAGATGGTGAAGGAGTTGATGATCTTGCCGGCATCCTTGAGTTGGTTTCTTCCAGTGATAAAGTCGTTGGCAATGCGGATGTCCACCTTGGTGGATTGTTCGGCGGCCAGATCAAAAAAATAGATATACCCGCCATTCTCGTAAGCAATGGCCGCATCTCCCAGCGAGGGAAACTTCACGTCGTAGTTAGTGTAGTTTGTCAGCTTCCGGGTCTCTTTTCTATTCAGGTCATAGACGAAGAGGTTCATGGTCCGGTCGCGGTCGGAGCAGAAATAAATTTTATCTCCTTTCCACATCGGGAAGATATCCTGGCCCGGGTTGTTGGTGATGTTTTCCGTGGTTTTTGTAGCAAAGTCATAGATCCAGATGTCGTCGGCCATGCCTCCCCGGTAATATTTCCAGGTACGGAATTCACGGAACACTTTGTTATAGGCAAGTTTTTTCTTGTCGGGAGAATAGCTGCAAAAGCCGCCAACAGGAAGAGGAAGCTCCTCCGAGAGGCCTCCCTCCTTACGGATCAGAAAGAGCTGTCCTTTAAAACTGTTAAACGACTGTTTCCGTGAACGGTAAACTATGTGATCGTCATCCCGCCAGGTTAGTACGATGTTGTTCGGTCCCATCCTGTCGGAGATGTCGTCGCGTCCCAGGGTGGCCGTGTAAGTCAGCCGTACCGGCACACCCCCTTCGGCCGGGATCAGGAAGACCTCGGTATTCCCGTCATACTGTCCGGTAAAGGCGATGTTTTTCCCGTCCGGTGAGAACCGGGCAAACATCTCATATCCTTCGGAATCGTTGGTCAGTTTGCGGGCTATCCCACCGGTTTTCGCAACGGTATAGAGATCCCCTGCGTAGGAAAATACGAGTTGATCGCCGTGGATGGCCGGAAACCGAAATAATCTTGCTTCTTCCTGGGCATGGGTAACGCCCAGTATTATCAAAGCAAACAGGGTAATGGTCAGTTTTTTCATCTTTTAATAAATAAGTGATCCATCAGTGAAAGGCCAAATTTACTCAGAATCCCCGGATAAATATGACAACGCATTGATCAACGCCGTCAATGTATGCGCGGTGAAACGGCACCTGTCGGCGAACATTGAACACGAGATACTGATTGTTAGGGCGTGAAGGACGAGGGACGAGGGAACGAGAGACGTGAGACGTGAGACGTGAGACGTGGGACGTGGGACGTAGGATGTAGGCCGTCTTTCAGCCGAAGACTCTATCAGACGGAGCCTCCGTCAGCTTAACCAATCGCATATCCCGTATCGCGTATCGCGGATTCAGAATAATTTTGTAAGTTTGGAGTGCAACTCCTACCCGGATGAATCGCTGGCAACAAATCATATTCACTTTTCACTTTTCACTTTTCACTCTGTTTTCCCCTTTCATTTTTTCCCAGAAGGTGGCACTAGTGCTTTCGGGTGGCGGGGCCAAAGGGGCAGCACACATTGGAGTGATCCGGGCACTGGAGGAACAGCAGATTCCGATCGATTACGTGGTTGGCACCTCCATCGGGGCCATTGTGGGAGCGCTTTACGCTATCGGGTATACCCCGGATGAGATGGAGGAGCTTATGGACTCCCAGGAGTTCACCCATTGGGCCTCCGGGGTGATCGACGAACAGTACAAATATTATTTCCGGAAAGGCGATCCTAATGCTTCGTGGTTCTCCCTTGATTTTAATCCGAAGAAAAAGCTGACTACCGCGCTCCCAACCAACCTGATCAATCCGTATGAGATTGATTTTGAATTCATGCGCCTGCTTGCACCGGCATCGGCTGCCTGCGGATATAATTTTGACAACCTGATGATACCGTTTCGATGCGTTGTTGCCGACATTGATTCTACCAAACCACTGGTGATGCGCGGTGGGAACCTTAGTACAGCTGTTCGCGGATCCATGTCGATCCCACTGGTTTTCAATCCATTGCAATATGAAGGCAAATTGCTTTTCGACGGAGGGATGTATAATAATTTTCCAGCCAATGTGGCCAAGGAGAACTTCCATCCGGATGTGATCATCGGATCAAGGGTAGCCCAACGGTACGCCAAAGCAGATCCCGATGACGTGGTAAGCCAGTTGATGACGATGCTGATGGAGCGTCAGAGCGATACCATCACCTATCCGAACTCGGTGATGATCGTTCCGTCGATCCCCAAGATCAACCTGCTGGATTTTACGCAGACGGACGTTCTTGCTGATAGCGGATATATTGCCGCAATGTCGATGATCCCTGAGATTCGCAAACTGGTCAGCGACAGTCTCCCTCCCGACGAGCTTCTCCGTAAACGAACCATATTTAAATCAAACGAACACAAACTGATCTTTGACTCGATCATCGTGAAGGGATTCTCCAGGGCTCAGACACAGTATTTACAAAAGGTACTGAAGCACAGCAAAGAGACGGTAACCATTTATGGACTAAAAAAAAACTATTTCCGTTTCATCGACGAAGGGTTTGCGAAGACCCTCTTTCCGGTGGCCAGATACAACCCTGAAACAGGGTATTACGATCTCTATCTTGATGTTCAGAAAGCGCCCAATTTCAATGTGCAATTCGGTGGAAATCTTTCCTTTGGGACCAGCAATGAAGGTTTTGTTCAGCTGCAATACCGGTACCTTTGGAACCACGCTTTCCGGGTTCTGGCTAATGGGTACTTCGGCAGATTTTACAATTCTTTGAAAGCAGAAGCACGCATTGATTTTACGTCAAAACTCCCTGGCTACCTTGAACTTTCCTACACTTATAACAGTTACAACTATTTCAAAAATACCACTTACTTCTTTGATGACCTCACCCCATCATACATCAAGCTTTGGGAGAGCTTCACCTCACTAAACGGAGGAATTCCGGTTACCAACAAGGGGAAGCTGAATATCGGATTGATTAATGCGATCACCTCCGCTGATTACTACCAATCGAACGATTTTTCCCGTTTGGATACGGCCGATCAGACCAAATTCAACTTTTTCAGTCCACGGTTCTGTTTCGAACTGAACAGCTTAAATCGCAAGCAATACGCTAATGCCGGAGCCCAATTACGCCTCTCCATCTCTTACATGAACGGGCAGGAAGTCTTCATCCCCGGTTCTCAAGCGGTCAATAAATCCGAGCAAACGAAGTTTCACGATTGGCTGGAGATCAGGGGCCTTTACGACAACTATTTCGAGACGATCGGTCCTTTGAAGCTTGGTTTCTTTGGAGAGCTCTGTATAACCAACCAACCCCTCTTCCGGAACTACACCTCCACCATGATTTATACCCCTGTTTTTCAGCCAATTCCGGAGATGCAATCCTTGTTTTTACCACATTTCCGGTCGACCATTTACCTGGCAGGAGGTTTGAAAGCCATCGTGAAAATCTTAAAAAACCTGGAGCTCCGGACTGAAGGCTATATCTTTCAGCCCTATCAGGAGATCCTGCAGGATCCAGCCGATTATTCTCCCCGTTATGGTCCGATCCTTAGTGACCGTTCTTACATTGCAGCAGCCACCCTGGTCTACCATACCTTCCTGGGACCTCTGAGTGCCGGTGTCAGTTTCTACGACAAAATCCAGAATCCCTTTACTTTCAATCTCAATTTCGGATACATCATCTTTAACCGCAGTGCCTTGCCCTAACCGTTGTAATTTTGATTTATCAGAATAAATGCTACTTTTGCATTGCGTAACTCGACTTACCGGCATTGTTCGGAACCTTTAGATTATTTATATGACGTTTGTTAACTCATGGAAAACAAAGAGCACACCGATCAGAATCCTGATCTGGAACAGAAACCAGTTCAGGAGGAGAATCCTTCACCTGTTGAATTAACTGAAACCACTGCAGACACTCCAGAAAGCGTTCTGGAGATATCTGATACTACCGAAGAGAAACCTACCCTACCTGACGCAGCTGAATCTGAAACTCCCGCTGCACCTGTCGAAATCACCACTTCTGTTAATGAAGTTTCTCCAGTTAATCTACCGGAGGAAGAGGCTGTTGTCAAAACTCCGGCAGTGGAAGAGGATTCCACCGAGGAGAATGTCCCTGCTGCAGAACCTTCTAGCCAAAAGAAAGAGGGTAAAGCGAAAGTGAAAAAGAAAGAGATTAAAAAACAAGAGAAAGAGGAGAAGAAAGAAGAAGAGACGAAAGAGGAAGAGGAGGAGGAGGAAGTCGATGAAGATGACGCTGAGCATCACGACTCCGAAGAGGATCTCAATCAAGTTAGCCGGGAACAGCTTCTCGAATTACTTGAGGTTGCGGTAACTGAGCCCGATCTCAATCTGGTAAAAACCCGGATTGCTCTGATTAAAATGGCGTTCCTGAAGAAGCGGGATGAGCTGCACGAACAGGTTGATCTGGATGAACAGAAGGATGAGGAAGCCCTGAAGAGGCCTGACCAGGATGAACTGAATGCTCGTTTTGATGAGCTGTTCAGCATTTACAAAGCAAACAAAAGCCGTTTCAATGCGGAGCAGGAAAAGCTTAAGAAGGAGAACCTGGTGCGGAAAAACCAAATCCTTGAGAAGCTTCGGAACCTGATCAACTCGGAGGAGACCCTGAAAAAGACCTACGATGAGTTCAGGCTCTTGCAGGATCAATGGAAAGATATCGGGATGGTGCCCCGGAACGAGATCAACAACCTCTGGCAGAATTATCACTTCCTGGTTGAAAAGTTTTTCGAAAAAGTCAAGCTGAATAAAGAGCTCAAAGATCTTGATCTGAAGAAAAACATGGAAGCCAAGATCGAACTGTGCGAAAGGACCGAAGAGTTACTGCTTGAGCCATCTATCCTGAAATCGTTCAAGCAGTTGCAAAAGTATCACGACGAATGGAAGGAGATCGGCCCGGTACCAACAGATAAAAATGACGAAATCTGGGAGCGTTTCAAGACCGCAACTGACAAGATTAACGAACGCCGCCGGGACTATTATGCCACCCTTGAAGAAGAGCAAAATAAAAACCTGGAAACTAAATATGCATTGTGCCAGCAGGCTGAAGAGATTCTGACTATACGGAACGAGACGGTCAAAGAATGGCAGGAAAACACTCAGAAGGTCAATGAGTTACTTAGTATCTGGAAAAGTGTGGGACCCGTTCCCCAGAAACACAACGCCGAGATCTGGACCCAGTTCAAAGGTTGTCTGGATAACTTCTTCGCCAGCAAAAAAGAATTTTTCAACCGGGTGAAGGATCAGCAGATGCACAACTACAACCTTAAAGTGGACCTTTGTTTACAGGCAGAGGCGATCAAGAGCAACACCGACTGGAAGAAGACTACCAATGACCTCATCCGGCTCCAGGGAGAGTGGAAAAGAATTGGTCCGGTGCCCCGTAAGCATTCCGACAAAATATGGAAACGGTTCCGGGCTGCGTGTGATGAGTTCTTCAAAGCGAAATCAACCTATTTTACCAACATCCACACGCATGAAGAAGATAACATGAATTTGAAGGAGGAATTGCTGAAGAAGCTAACAGAACACCAGTTTTGTGATGATAAAAACAAGAACCTGGAGGATCTGAAGAATTTTCAACGGGAGTGGACTCAGATAGGTCATGTGCCTATTAAAGAACGTGATCGGTTACAGAATGAATTCCGGAAACTGGTCAACGAGCACCTCGATAAGCTGAAGATCAGTGAAGTTGAAATGACTACCGTGAGCTATCAAACCAAGATGGAGTCGATGAAGAACGATCCTCAGGCGAGGAGGTTACTTGGCCGTGAACGGGATACCATGATGGCGAAGATCAACAAACTCCGCGATGATATCAATCTGTGGGAAAACAACATCGGCTTCCTCGCCAACTCGAAAAATGCCAACATTCTGAAGAAGGAATTTGAAAATAAGATCGAAAAATCGAAAAACGAGTTGAAAGTGATGGAGGCGAAGCTGAAGATCCTGCGCCAGCAGTGAGACGAAGGATGAGGGACGAAGGACGAAGGAAGAGGGAAGAGGATAGATCGCTCAGGGCTCAGAGCACAGAAAATCGGAGATCGAAAATCGAATCAATCGGAGATCAAGCGTGGCTGGTAATTCAATAGGAAAAAACCTCGTGCTGACCACCTTTGGTGAGTCGCACGGACCGGCCATTGGGGGTGTGCTGGATGGTTTCCCTGCCGGGATCGCCATTGACCTTGATTTCATCCAGTCGGAGATCAATCGTAGGAATCCGGCAAAATATCCGTTTGCTACGCCACGCAAAGAGGACGATAAACTGGAGATCCTCTCCGGCCTGTATAAAGGCATATCGACCGGAACTCCCATTGCATTTTTGATCCGGAACAAAGATCAGCGTCCTCAGGATTACGACCACCTGAAAGATCTCTACCGTCCCTCTCATGCTGATTTTACCTACGAAGCCAAATATGGGATTCGCGATCCACGTGGAGGTGGAAGGGCTTCGGCGCGTACCACCCTGGCCGTGGTGGCCGGAGGAGCGTTTGCAAAACAGTTTCTTTCCCTGCATGACATCTCGATCACAGGTTATGTGTCACAGATTGGCCCCTTTACACTTCCCCAGGGATTTGTTTTATCCGATCTGGCCCTGGTCAGACTCTCTCCTCTTGCCTGTCCTCACGAAAAGACCACTCAAAAGATGATGGACTACCTGGATGGATTGAAAAAGGTGGGGGATACGGCTGGCGGGGCGATATCCTGCATCCTTCATGGCGTACCGGCCGGATTGGGAGATCCGGTCTTTGACAAGCTTCAGGCTGACCTGGCCAAATCGATGCTGAGCATCAATTGCGTGAAAGGTTTTGAATATGGTTCCGGATTTCGGGCTGCTGGAATGAAAGGGTCGGAGCACAACGATGAGTTTATCCTTCAGGATAACCTGATCAAAACCAAAACCAACCACTCAGGGGGCATCCAGGGAGGCATCTCCAACGGGATGGACATCACCTTTAACATTGTTTTCAAGCCCATTTCAACACTGAGCATGGAGCAGCAAACCATCAACAAAGCGGGTGACCAGATTACTTACAAAGCCGAAGGCCGTCATGATGTATGTGTCGTTCCCCGCGCCGTACCGATTGTAGAGGCGATGGCGGCACTGGTGCTGGCTGACAAGTTGGACAAGTGAGATCTGAAATCCGTCAACATGAAACAGATCCACGAGCGCTGGTATTGCTTTACAAACGTCAGGAGATTTTTGGTGACTAATTCTTTTTCATGCAACTCATTAAAACTCTTCTCTTATTCTCCAATCCGCATTGAAAGCGGAAAGGGGGACAGATTTGTTATCTTATGATCAGCTTCCGGGAGATCATAAAATCCAGGCCTTTCAATTCTGTAAGATAGATTCCGGGAATGAACCCGGAGCAATCAATCACAATGTTCCCGGTCGACAGGTCTGTTTCGGTTTGCCAGACTTTCTTTCCGTTCAGATTGAAAACGCTAAGAGTTGCGGGCGACACATGCTGGAGCGGTTGAAATGAAAGGACCGCCAAGGTTGTCGCAGGATTTGGTTGAATGGATAGGGAAAATGGGATGGGGCGGTTTTGTTCAGGAATATTGAGAAAATAGTCATAGGAGACATACGCTCCGTTTTCAGTACAACAAAACAATGCAATCGCGCTCATCGTTGGATTATGCGTAACCTGGTTGATGATCAGGTTGGGCAGATTGTCATTGATGAACGTCAGAGAAGCTGTTTCGGGATGATACCAGGCAACTCCCTGCTCAGGTGACGAAGGATTATCTCCCCATCCCACAAACACATTTGCATAATCAAAACCTACACAACTCATCTCTGTCGACCAGAATTCAACCTCCCATGTCTGGCCGAAATCACTAGATGACCATAAACCTGATGAATAACTGCCATCAGGGAAAATACCATAGAGAAGTCCTTCCTGATCAAACCCGAGGCAACTGATCATTGGACTGGTGGGATTCAGGGTCCAGGTAGTTCCGGAATCATCCGAAAACCATACTCCATACAGATTATCCATTTCGGAAACCACAAAATGGTTCTCATAGGTATCCATCGTAACGATGGCTTTGTTATTGAATGTGTCCACCGGCGTCCAGGAATATCCATCAGGTGACGTAAGAAGCCCAAGGTGATGACCGATGTAATAGGTTTGTTCCCCTTCGCAATACGTAATAAACTGCGGACTTTCAATAAATTGAATCAGCTCAAACTGGCCGTTAACGGGATTGTACTGATAAATCCCATCGGAATCTGTACCATCGCCCATGACGACCAGAATTTTCTCACCATCAAGATAGCTGGCATCAAGAACCGGCAATATGGCCGGATGATTTGTCCAGGTTTGTGTGACCAGATCGTACAAATACAACCCGCCATCATGACAAACACCCCAATGGTTATTCAAATCCAGGTAAAACCGTATCCGGTTCGCCTGGATCCCTTCCGGGCCAAACGGGGACCATGTGGCATGAACCTGCAACGAGATAACAATGCCCAGGATAAATAAACTTCTTTTCATAACATCGAACTTTGACATCTGACTTCTATCTCGGTTCCTGCTGGCTCAGACAGTGCCAACTCCCCAATCCCCAGATGATCTCCACGGAATCGATTCCCACTACCCGGCGGTCGGGGAAACACTCTTCAAGGATGGATAGGGCCACATCGTCTTCGCGACAACGGTAGGTTGGGACAATCACGGCATGGTTTGAGATATAAAAATTAGCATAGGATGCCGGCAGGCGTTGATCTTCGTAAACGACTGGTTTGGGCATAGGTAGTTCAACGACATCCAGTTGTTTTCCGTTCAGCAACCTAAATCTCTTCAACTTCTTCAGATTTTCTTTGAGCGACTTGTGGTTGGCGTCGAACTTACTGGGTTCCACCATGGTAATCACGCCGTCATCCTTGAAAAACCGGGTCACATCATCTATATGACCATTGGTATCGTCACCGTCGATCCCTTCATCCAGCCAGAGGACCTGATCCACTCCGTAAAAATTTTGCAGGTACTCTTCGATTTCATGCTGGAAAAGGTCGGAGTTGCGGCTTTCATGGAGCAGACAGGATGTGGTGGTTAACAAGGTTCCCTTTCCGTTAAATTCAACTGCACCTCCTTCCATCACGATACCGGGATAAAAGACGGGGATATCCAGGTATTGCCCCACAAGCATGGGAATCTTATCATCCAGATCGTGAGGGTATTTGTCGCCCCATGCATTGTATCTCCAGCCGACAATCACTTTGGGATCCTTGGCTTCCGGATTGATCAGGAAAGCCGGACCATGATCGCGGCACCAGGCGTCATTGGTTGGGTTAAGATAGAAGATGATCTGTTCCATCCCGGTTCCCAGCTTCTCCAGCTCTTTCGTTGCCCATGCCTGCAGTTTTTTGTCACGGATGTTGATGCATACCTCCTCCCCCTTCGCAATCTCTTTAATAAACCTATTGAAATGGGGATATATTCTGGATAGCGTTCCTGGCCAGGAGTAGGAATCTCCATGAGGATAACTTAACCAGGTAGCCCGGTGCGGCTCCCATTCTGCCGGAAACCGGTAGCCGAGCTCTTTTGGTGTATGTTGTTCAAGGTCAAACATTTAAATCATTGCACATCATTGCACATCATTGCACATCATTGCCATCATTGCCATCATTGCCATCATTGCCATCATTGCCATCATTGCACATCATTGCCATCATTGCACATCATTGCCATCATTGCACATCATTGCCATCAATCTTGAGCTATAATGCGCAATAAAGATAGTTGGAATTTTTAAAATTTCCATTACTTTTGCTGTCCCAATCTGGCGTCGTAGCTCAGATGGTAGAGCAGAGGACTGAAAATCCTTGTGTCACTGGTTCGATTCCAGTCGATGCCACCCTGATGAAAAAGTAGTGAGGTAGTGAGGTAGCGAGGTAGTAAAATTATTAAATGGCGAAATGGTGAAAACTGATTCGCCATTTTGCATTTTAGCATACCTTTGCCCCCATGAAAGGGAATCTGTTTGAAACCAACAAATCACTCTGCTACTTTGCTTTGCTGATCATTGTTTTCATTACTTTTTATCCTTTTTTCCTTAGCGGGTTCGGATGCGCCGATGACATTCAGAATTATCTTGTTCTCAAATCGGGGGGTACGTGGCCGAACATGATCTGGCTGGCCAAATTCGCAGGAAGGTTTTACTACCTGATCGTTCACCCGGTATACATGGTTCCCTACCTGGCTGATTCCATGTTTGTAACCAAGCTGTTCCATCATATTCCCCTGATCATTGGAATCGTTCTGTTTGCTGTCATTCTCTTCAGGATGAACCGCTCCCGGGAACTTTCATTGTTCTACCTGCTGATCTTCCTTACCGTGGCACAGGCTTCAAAACATACCTCCCTGTTTTTAAACTATCCGTTTTTCTTTACCTTTTCCTTCGATCTGCTGTTGATTTCATTCCTTCTCCTTCTCAGTTATTTCGATACGTCCCGGAAGTACCATCTGGTTCTCTCCGTGATCCTGTTTGCCGTCGTGTTGCTGTTCAGTGAAATTTACCTTGTTTATCTGCTCATCTTCGCCATTACCATTGTGATCTATGTTGCCCAAAACGAATCCAGTGCTGTTGCACTGCTAAAACGTGCCGGTCTCATAATACTCCCTTTCCTCGGGGTGGCCGCACTGTACCTGGCTGCCTATTTCCTTTACCGGGTTTACTACCCCTCGCACTACATCGGCACCATGATTGATACAAAAAACGTTGACTTCCCCGGGTTTTTCAATGCTCTCTGGAACCTCTCCTATGCTTCATACCCTCTTACCATGTTCGAAGAAAATCGCCATCTCCTCAACATGAAATCCGAATTGATAGGGGGACATTCACCCGTTGTCCTGAATATCCTTCTGAACGCCAGGATCGAATGGATCATCAAAGGAATCTGTGTGGCCCTGACAGGATTTATCCTCCTTACAGGGATTCACCGCATCAGTTACAAAACTCTTCTTGCCGGATCAGGCCTGGCCGTGTTGCTGATCTTCCTACCGCAGATTCCTCTGGCCATAACGGTGAAATACATCTCCCATGTGGAGGGAGGGATGAAAGGGTACATCCCCGCATTTTTCTCAATGTTCGGAACGGTGCTGTTGCTCAGCCTCCTCCTCGGATACCTGGTCAGCTTATTGCATTTCAACCGCTTCGTCAAGATCAGCGTGATTTTCCTTTTTGCCTCCGGATTGTTTGTTCTCTCCGTCCTGACTGACCTCAACAATTATACGGTTGCGAAAGATACGAGACGGGCTAACATCCGGTTCTACGCAATGGATGAACTGATGAAGACCCCGTCATTCCAGTCAATCCCTTCCCAGGCCACGCTGTACACCCAGGAGCTGTACCGGCATACTTCTCAACAGTACGGCGGACTTACCGAACAGGGCTTCAACTGGGGGAAGTACATTACCGCCCGTACCGGGATCACCTATCAGGTCTTCAGATATTTTAAGGATATCCCGGTTCCCCTTCCCGGTCAGGAAAAGCCCATCTATTCGATGGCAGCCCAACAGGCGGCAAAGAGTGATGAGTTGCTGCTGGTGCTTGCCAGGTTGCCACAAAAAACCACAGAGGAGGATCAGCCGGCGCAATTTGCCGACCAGGTATGGCTCCTCTACTATTCGGCATACAAGATCTTTTCAATCGGTTTCAACACGCGGGACGAATTTATTGATGTCGATACCCCCTTGTACGTGAACAACCGGTCCCTGATGGTCAGACCGGGAAGAAACATTGAGCTGACCATTAACAATCCACAGCTGACACAACCGGCCACCTTTTTCACCATCCAGACACCAGGCATTGATCTGAAAAGCATCCGGATTTCCGATATCGTGGATATGGAATGTCCGGTATTTACCATCCGGCCTGACCAATTAAAGTAATTGCTCCCAAACAGACCTAATGTCTTCTAACAATATATTGTTATTTTTGAACAGGCAAGTGTTAATCATTTTGAAATCTCATTCAGCATCGGTATACAATCAATCCAAATCTTTATATGCATTTAAGTATAATCATTCCTTCATTTCATGGAGCAGATATTTTAAAGAGAAATATTCCAGGATTAATTAATTATTTTAAGGAAAAAAGTGTTCAATTTGAAATAATTATTGTTGATGATGGTTCTAATGACAACGGATCAACGGAAAATATTGCCAATCAATTACAATGTAAATTCTTGAAACATGAAAAGAATTTAGGGAAGGGCGCTTCTGTAAGAAATGGCATACTTACGGCTGAAGGCGCTTTTAGAATATATACAGACGTCGACGTGCCATTTGAATATGTTGCATTTGAACGCTTTGTAAATTATTTAGAGGTGAAGGAATTTGACATGGTAATTGGAGACAGAACTTTGCCTGATTCAAAATATTTTGTTGATGTTTCGCGATTGCGATTTATATCAAGCAAAATATTTTCTTTTATTATTGGAAGATTTATTATTGGTGGTTATTTTGATTCGCAGTGTGGTATGAAAGGGTTCAGAGCAGCAGTTGCAAACGATTTATTTTCAGTCAGTAAGATTAATGGTTTTGCCTTTGATGTTGAATTGATATATATTGCCTTAAAAAGAAACTATGATATTAAACGATTACCAGTAGTTTTAAAATGTCAGGAGGGATCTAGTGTAAGAGTAATTCGACATGGTTTTAGAATGTTGATAGATCTTTTGATAATCATATGGAATCACAAAATGGGTTTTTATAAAAAATTGTAATAATAGATGAATTCAAGGATGATTATTGATAGATTTCCGAAGAAAAGAATTCCATTGTCTGAAGAATATCAAAAGATTTATTATCAGCATTATCTTAATAGCAGGGAGGGTAGATCCAAAATAACTTCCTTAGTAAAAAAAATGGAATCATGGATGCACAAAAAAGTTGCAGAAGATGTTGTAAGTGAAAATAAAACAACTGCTACGCTTGAAATTGGTGCAGGCACCCTTAACCATTTAAAATATGAACCTTTACAAAATAAATATGACATCGTTGAACCTTTTGATGAATTATACAAACATAGTCCGTTGGTTAATAGGATTGACAACATTTACAAAGATATAAATGATATACAGGGGATTCAATACGATAGAATAATTAGCATAGCTACATTTGAGCATGTAATTGATTTACCCAGACTAGTTGCTAAAGCGGGAAGTTTGCTTGACAAGAAATGTGGGAAGTTAAGAGTTGCTATTCCGAATGAAGGTACAGTATTATGGAACATTGGGACAAAATTAACTGGGATTTCCTTCAGGAAAAGTTATGGATTGAATTATCAAACCTTTATGCAATATGAACATCTAAACTCAGCAGATGAAATAGAGCAGGTACTGGCTTTTTTTTTCGTAACATTAAAATATTCTATTTTTGGAATTAATAAGCAATGGGCGTTTTATCGGTTTTATGAATGTTCAAACGTAATTGAGGAAAACGTACTTCAATTCTTGTGAAACAAAATGACACATATTTACATTTGGCCTTCCCGCAGCTTTTCCCGGCACTGGTGGCAAAGACTGGAACTTTTTTGATCAATATCTTCGACATATGTGCTGGACCGCATTACGCAGGTTGGAACATGGCAGTGGATCAATCCAAACGTATGACCAAGTTCGTGGATTACCTCTTTCTTGAACCGATCCCTCATCATCTCCTCATCCTTTTTCATTCCATACCGTTCATTGCTAAACCGGTACCACGATGCAATCCCCGTACGACCCTCCAGGTATGCCTGCCCGAAAATGTAGGTCAGAATAGGGATAAAGAGATCCACACTGAATAATCCGATGGTTTTTAACGAGTCGGAAGAGAACTTCGTATCCACCTCTTTCAATAAATTATTGCCATTGTATTGTCGTCGGGCAAAATCATGAAAGTCACTCAAATCAAGATGCCCCTCTTTGATCTTCACCGGCAGAAGAAATTCACGTGAAACATTCTCTGCTATCATCTTCAGAAAATCCTTTTCGAAGTACCCAAAAGAAATCAATGTGATATGTTGCAGATTCATGTGATCAGCAATGATGTTTAATCTGCACGTTCTAATCCGTATTTTTTGATTTTCTTGTAAAGGGTCACCCGGTCCACTTTTAACGCTTTTGCTGAGCGTGATATATTCCAACGGTACTTCGTAAGGATTTGCTGAATATGGATTTTTTCATGATCATCAAGACTTTCCACGGAGTTGTCGATCACGGTTTTACCCAGCGGAAGATCTTTCAGGCGGATCTCCTTTCCGTTGCCAATCACAATAGCACGTTCAATCATATTTTCCAATTCACGAACATTTCCGGGGAAATCAAACTCTTCCAACCGTCTCAAAGCTGCGGAGTCGATGGGAATGGGAGGTTTGTTCATGGAAGTACAGTATTTTTTAATGAAATAGTCCACGAGCAGGGGGATGTCCTCTGTTCGTTCCCGCAAGGGTGGAATATGAAGATTCACCACGTTCAGCCGGTAATAGAGGTCCTCCCGGAAGGTTCCTTTTTCCACCATGCTTTTCAAATCCCGGTTGGTGGCACAGATGACCCTGAAATCAGATCTGATTTCCTTATTTCCGCCTACTCGTACAAAACTTTTTGACTCCAGAACCCGCAGTAGTTCTATCTGCATTTTAGGGGAAATGGTGGCAATTTCATCCAGGAAGATCGTACCCCCATCCGCCATTTCAAACCTCCCTTTACGATTATACATGGCTCCGGTAAAAGCTCCCTTTTCGTGCCCAAAAAGTTCACTCTCCAGTAAGCTTTCCGTCAACGCACCACAATGTACACTCACAAGGGGAAAGAATTTGCGCTGAGAATTGGAATGGATCGCTTTGGCAATCAGCTCTTTCCCCGTACCACTCTCTCCTGTAATAATCACCGAGGAATCCGACTGGGCTACGTGTTCAACCTGTTTAAGTACGTTCATCATCGGTTTACTGTTTCCAATCAGGTCCTCCACATTCTCCAATGAAATAACCTTCTCTTTCAGGGCTTCATTCTCCTCGGCCAGCTGGATCTGCTTGGAAGCATTCCTGATCAGATGCGACAAATCGTCGGGATCAAACGGTTTTGTTACATAATCAAATGCCCCGTCTTTTAAGGCCTGGACAGCCGTATCCACCGTGGCAAATGCGGTCATGACAATCACAATAGAATCATGTTTCAGGGATTTTATTCTCCGGAGCATCTCCAATCCGTCCATGCCAGGCATTTTAATATCTGCCAGAATGATGTCGTAATAATCGGATTCCAGTATGGACAATGCTTTTTTTGCACTTTCTGCACATTCGACGCGATAACCGTCTTCAATGAACCAGTTGTACAACGAATCTCTTACGGACTCTTCATCGTCAACAACTAATAATGAGATTTTTTTTGCCATATTCAGTCTCCTTTATTCCTTATTACTGGTAACGTGATGGATATGGTGGTTCCCTTTCCAGGTTCTGATTTCACTTCAACTTTCCCTTTATGACTCTGCACAATACCATGAACAATAGCCAGGCCCAGGCCAATTCCCCTGGCCCCCTGTTTTGTCGAAAAGAACGGCTCAAAAATATGCGGGATGTCTTCCGGGGAAATACCTGATCCGTTATCAGTAATTTCCAGATTGATGTGCTCATCATCAGGGTTATTCGTGGTGATCGTGATTTCCCCGTTTTCCGATACCGCTTCGTAAGCGTTCACGAGGATGGCAACACAAGCCTGTTTGATCTGGTTTGGACAGCAATAGATCTCCTCTCTTTTCGCAACGAAATCCTTTAAAAAACTGGCGTTAGCAATGACGATCGGGTGGGACATCAGATCATAGGTTTCATGTAATATTTCATGCAGATGGCATACTTCGAAATCATCCTGATCTTTTCTTGAAAAATCCAGTAATCCCTTTACAATATCTCCACATCGCTTTGTTTCAACTTCAATCAGTTTCAAATGTTTCAGGATCGTCGCCTTTTTATTGGCGTCCCATTTATCGTTCATTACCTGTTTATGTACGAGTTTAGTATAAATCAAAATGCCTGACAGGGGATTATTGATCTCATGCGCCACCGATAGGGATAATTTTCCAAGGGAAGCTATTTTCTCAATTTGTATCAATTCCGCCTGGGCTTTTCCCAGCTCTTCAGACTTTTTCTGGACTTTATATTCCAGCTGTTGCGACCAGTTGTGCAACTCTTTTGTAGCCGATTGCAGTTTGTCAAGCATATTGTTAAATGCATAGGAAACCATCTTCAGATCGTCCAGTTGATTGGATTGGACATCCAACCGTTTACTGGTATCCCCGTTTGCCACAGCTTCACTGGCTTCAATGATGGCAGTTAATGGTTTCTTGATTTTTTTTCTCGTAAAGATGATGATGATCAATAAAAGTAAAAGTGTGGACAGGGTTGCCAAGATGTAAGACTTTTCAAGTCCCGCATCAAGTTCTTCCAACGGGATTTTGATCACAAAATAACCAAGCACATCATCACTTGGCTTATGTGCATGACAGGAACTTTGATAGCAGGATGGTTCATTTAAGATAGGAGCCCTGATCAAAAGATGTCTGCAGTTGTCCTTTTTCTTATTCATCTTGCATTCACTATCGATATCCACGATTCTGATCCCCTTCTCTGTTCTGGGAAACAGTACATTTATATTCGAATGGCAATCTTTGCAATTCGGATTGTTGTGATCCGCATAATCGTCTGAGAAGGATGAATAAACGAGGTTATCCTCTTCATCATACATATTCACATCCTTGATCCCAGGCATCTTATTGATGATGTTCAACATATTTTGCAATGCCATTTTATCGTTTTCGAGCATGGATTGATAAAGTGCTCCTTCCACGAGAAGACCTACATTATTACCGCTCCTCTGAATGACACTTTTCATATATTCCTCGTTGATCGACTTGAAGATGATCCCGAACGATATAAACAGAAAAAGAGCCAGTACCGTAATGATATAAACAACCTGACCATAAATCGATGACCGGAATTTATGAATTCTCGAAGTCAATGAATTTGTCCGGTCAGGTTTACGGATTGTACGATTGAACCAAGTCATTATTCTTTTCTTTCATTCAATATCAACGGGAGGGTAATCGAAACAGCGGTACCTTTCCCCAGTTCTGATTTCACTTCAATATGCCCGTCGTGGCTTTTCACGATGCCGTGCACAATGGCCAACCCCAAACCAATGCCACTTCCGCCTTGCTTGGTGGAAAAGAAGGGTTCCAATATATGCGGGATGTCTTCCGGGGCAACGCCTAACCCGTTATCAATGATCTCCAGTTTTACATATTTGTCGTTCGGATTAGAGGTTCTTAAAATAATCTCTCCGTTTTCCAACACAGCTTCAGAGGCATTGACAAGAATGGCCACACACGCCTGTTTGATCTGGTTCGCGCTGCAGTTAATCAAATCCGTCATGGCATCCAATTCCTTGATAAAATGAATGTTGGCAATTTTAATAGGATGTGCCATTAAATCATAGGTTTCCTGCAAAATCTCATGAAGGTGCCTGGAGTGGAAATCATTTTGATCTGTTCTTGAAAAATCCAATAAGCCTTTGACGATATCTCCACACCGTTTTGTTTCCGTTTCAATGAGTTTCAAATGTTTAAGAATAGACTCCTTTTTGGTGGTTTCCAGATCCAGGTTGTTTAGTTGTTTATAGGCCAGCTTTGAGTAAGTCAGGATTCCCGAAAGAGGATTGTTGATCTCATGGGCAACGGATAAGGATAACCTTCCGAGAGATGCTATCCGCTCAATTTGTATCAGTTCATTTTGAGCTTCCCCTAATTCTTCTGTCTTTTTCTGCACTTTGTATTCAAGCTGCTGGGACCAGTTTTGTAATTCAACCGTAGCTGCTTGCAGGTTGTCAAGCATGTCGTTAAACGCATGAGAAACCATTCGCATATCGTCCAGTTCATTGTCCCTTATTTTCAACCTGGTACTCTTGTCTCCTTTGGTGACAGCTTCACTGGCTTTGATAATGGCGGTCAAAGGTTTTTTAATATTTTTTCTGGTAAAGAGGATTAAAAAGGATACCAGCACCAGGGTCATCAATATGGCTAGCAGGAGAAAATCCCTCAATGATTTGCTCAGAGCAGCATCCAGGTTTTCCAGTGGGATTCTGATGACGAGTGATCCGAGTACGTCATCACCAGCTTGATGAGCATGACACGAACTCTCGTAGCAGGATTTTTGATTCAGAATTGGTGATCTGATCAGCAGATGCCTGCAACTGGTGTCTCGCTGACTCATCTTACATTCGCTATCGATGTCGATGATTCGATACGATTTCTCTGTTCTGGGAAACATCTTCGCCAGATCCGCATGACAATGGGTACAATTCGGATTGTTGTGACCGATTTCGTCATCAGAAAAGGAGGAGTAAACAAGGTTGTTCTCTTCATCATACATATTCACATCATCGATACCTGGCATGGTATTGATGATATCCATGGTGCTCCGCAGTGCCTCTTTGTCATTCTCAAGCATAGAGCGATACAACGCTCCTTCAACCAGGAGGCCGATATTGGTTCCACTCTGACGAACCACACTTCTCATGTACTCCTCGTTAACCGATCTGAAGATGATCCAAAACGCTACAAACAAAAAGACGGACAAGATCGTAATGACATAGATCACGCGACTGTATACAGACGAACGGAACCTCATGTACTTAATCAGGATTGAGATCCATGGCCTGTTTCTACGTAATATATTCTTAAACGATGCCATTGTCAGATAATCGAATCAGTTAACTGGCTGCCAAAACAGCCTGTTAAGATAGAAAAAAATGGTGATAACTCACCATTTATATTCTGTTGTTCAAGAAGTATGATCCAGAAAATCTTTCTGGAACTCCTCCCATATCTCAATGGGCAGATGCGAAAGGGTGTTGTCCCGGAGTTCACCTCCATCCTGCAATGCCACCAAGGCAGGTTCGGATGAATGCTTTTTCATCGACACAGCAAGAAAATCCTTAAACCTTTCCAATTCTTTCAGCGACCAGTTTGTAGCCTTCTCTGCCAGGTAATAGGAGTTTGTTTCGGCTACCCAGTTTGAGGGTTGTATTTTATAAATCCACCCTTCCTTAAAAGGATCCTCATTCAGGAGTTCAGGACTTTCGCTAAGTTCTGAGTTCGCATCCAGGATCGTTCCTGAAATGGGTGAGAATACCCTGAGATGCTTACCATCCTGTTGAATCTCCGTCAGCAATTCTCCTTTCCTGATGATTTCGCCCGGGGATTTAAGGTTACTGAACCGGACCTCACCCGTTATATGCTGCAGGAGGTCATCCATTCCCACCCTGGCAGCTCCCGACACTTCCAGATGCGTCCAGGTATGGTTTTTACTGAAAAACAGTCCCTGGGGTATTCTTAACACATTGGCTGTAAGATTCCCGATCGCTTGTTGAATCTGTTTGCCAAGCTTAATCTGTTTGGTTGACAGTTGCCAGAAAACGATCAGGATTACCAGGTAACCGATGACAAACAGGTACTCTAAACCTTTTGTATCGAAAATATCTATTCTACTGAAGCCTTCCATGTTTTACTCCTTTCTTCTTGTTGAATGGTTGATTTATTTTGCTTTTTTCCGCTCACCCACCCGGGTGATTCCCGATACACCGGCATTCTTCTGACGATCCAGCGAAACACCAGAATCTGCAGAAAGATGACGGCCATACTCACGACAATCTCCTTCCAGGTGGGATAATGGAATGTTTTGTCGTACCATTGATAAGCGATCATCGAAATATTCAGGCGGTTCAATATAATTCCTATGATAGTCATGATCGCAGCTGTCCGGATCAACAGTATGTTCCGACGGTTGTAACCAAACATAAAGATGATGCAGGGAACCACCACTAAACCAACAACCTCCACAAGGTACCATGCCCCCCATGAAGTGTTGAGATAGACGCTATTTTTGCCATGTATGAAAACCAATACAGTCATAAATAGATAGACAAACATGGTCACGCCACATACCCTGGCTAAACTCATCAGGATACTCCTGTGGGAACTTTTGAACTCAAATGCCATGTCGTGTTTGAACACCCGCTGGTTGATCGTCTCCATGATGATCACCAGGGAAAGACCGGCGAAGATGCTGGAAATGAAGAACAGGATCGGGATAAACTCCGAGTACCACAAGGGGTGGATCTTTGGCTTTGCCATTAAAAAAAGTGCTCCGAGTCCGGATTGATGTAACGTGGAAAGTGCGATTCCAAATATCACTACGGCTAGTGTCAGAGAAAGAAAAAATTTCCGCTGCCGTTTCAGGGAAGCCCACTCCGTGATCGTAGGGCAGAACTCTATGAATAGCGAGATCATATAAAGAATAAAATGCCAGGCCACCAGGAATAGGACAGAACTGATCCCAAACGAGTTGCCAATGATCGGATTGATCACCTTCCAGGGACGTCCAAGGTCCAGTAACAGTGCGCCGGCGTAAAAGATATAGGCCAGGAGGGCGTAGAGCACCGTAGCCCTTACAATCGGTCGGTACTTCTCCATCCCTACAATGTATACCATGAATGTTACCACAAAGGCTCCTCCGGCAAACGCCACACCGGTGATGACATTGAAATTGATCCACAGCCCCCACGGCATCTCCTGGGAGGCATGAATCACGGAACCCAGGCCATCTTTGAAACGGATAAAGAGTATCCATGCCGCTACAAGAATGGTGATTCCGGCAATGACATTGAACGGGGTGATGATCTTCCCCTTTGGTTTCAATTCATGCATCATGAATTTAAAAAACCCTGTGTGTTGTTCGTTGCTCATGATTGCTCCTCCTTCTCTTTCTGAATTCGTTTTTTTCGCTCAAAAAATGAATTGTTCAGGCCGAGCAAAAACGCCGGCCACAGAATCAGAACGGCAGGAACCGAATAGAGGAATGTCTTGTTATATTCAGGATATGCCTTGGTTCCAAGATCTTTCCTGAGTCCCAGTTCCTCAAAGGGTACGGAGGCAATATATAGCAAGCTTGTTCCGCCCACTTCATGCTCTCCGTAAATGGCATGATTGTATTTCTCCGGTTCAGCGTAGATCCGGGTCCTGGCGATCTCGATCAGGTCTCTTCTCTTGCCGAACAGGAGCGCTTCCGGCGGACAAACATCCACACAGGCAGGTTTCTGACCTTCCAGAAGAAGCTCATAGCACATCCGGCATTTTTGGATCTTCGGATTCGGGTTGTTGTATTCAAATTTTGGCATATCAAACGGACAGGAGATCATGCAGGACCGGCAGCCCATGCATTTATCTTCCCGCCAGATAACCGGACCTTCATCCGTCTTTAGCATAGCTTTGGTAAGGCAGGCGGATGCACAGGCAGGTTCATTGCAATGATTGCACGATGTCCGGATAAACTGCTCTCCCTTGGAGGTGTTGTAACAATTCATCACGACACGACGTGTATCATTCGTTTTGTTAATGACTCCCGGTTCCGTTGCTTCCGTAGGAAATGGTAATTCATACTGTTCAGCACAGGCAAATTCGCAACTTTGACAGCCTATGCAAAGCGTCGAATCATATAAGATTCCGCTGAATTCAGTATCACTCTTGTCGTCCAGTGAAGCACCAAAGCTCTTGCCCACCGTCAGAGTGACCCCTGCGAGTCCCAGGGTTTTTAAAAAGCCTCGTCGATCAATACCCATAATATCAGATTTTAGTTATTGATGAAAACATTAGTTTTAATTGTTTTTATTGAGATGTGTTAATAAACGTTGTCTGGAAATCTTCCCATACTTCGGGGCCCAGATCAGCCAGAACACCCTCCTTTACTACTCCGCCATCCTGCATGATCACATGTGCGTAATCAACCTGATCGCCCTTCATTGAAACAGCAAGAAAATCCTTGAGCCTGGAAAATTCCTTTCTTAACCACTCTTTAGACTTTTCCCCCATGAATAAAAACCGGATCTCTCTTACCCAGTTTGTGGGTTCAATCATGTATACCCAGCCGTCTGAATAGGGAGCCGAGTTCATCATGGATGCATCTGTGTTCAGGAGTTTGTTTTGAGCCTTGATGGTTCCCGAAATCGGGGCATGAATGGTCAATTGCTTTCCGTTTTGGATGATGGAAAGAAGTTGATCTCCTTTTTTTACCTTCTCCCCCGGACTCTTCATCTTTACGCGGTTAAGGGGGCCGGTGACGTGCTGAAGGAAATCATCTATCCCTATTCTGACAACACCGTTTTTCTCCATAAACGCCCACATATGCGATTTGTCAAAATAGAGCCCATTTGGTACCGCTACCGTATTTTCATCAAACACAGCCGGTGCAAGGGATTTGGTATCCATCACGACAGCTTTTTTTTGTCGTTTGTGACGGATAACAGCATCTCCGATCATATAGGCCAGTACAAATGGTATCAATATGATCACAATGAGGGAAAAGAGGGACAAATCATGTAATTTGTTGGCGAAGAATCCAGTATTGGTCAACATCCCTATCTGCGTTGGATTACTCGTTAACATGGCTATTTTTTTTGCATGTCTTTCACTGTTTGAAAGTTCGGCATAGCTATCCGGAATCAGGAATTCCTGTCCCTCAACGAGCACCCATTTCAGGAATGCCACTTCTGCTTGGCTGGCAGGCTTTACTGAAGAGACTGAATAAATTGGTCTACTTAAGGTTCTGGGATATTTTCCAATCCATAGACCCCTGGCAAAGTCGTTTAGATTCCCGTAGATATTTTCAAAAGAATCAAGCGTCCCATTTCTGTTTTTGTCGATGGGCATCAACATGATATTTTTTACCAGAGATTGATTTTCAGGGTTAACAACATCCTCCATTCTACAAAATCCGATTCCGTACGGGTCGTTCTGAATAGCCAGGACCATCGCTTCCATACCCCCTGTGTTAATCCCATTTATAAGTGTTGGATCTGAGTTCAGGAATTGAGCCGCCTGTGACTGAATGATTACATCGTTGGTTTGATAAAAATGGACAGGTGCGGCCTGATTGTCGCCCAGAATGGTTCCCCATGTCTGTTTCTCCGGATGTTTGAACAGGAGAGCAAGTTCATCTGATGAGATGCCCTGCTTTTTAATGTTCTTTAGAAATGGATTTTTTGAATTGATCACCGGAACGATGAGGTCTGTTCCAACAACCATCTTCCACAGGTCGTTGTCCTCGAGTACCTTCATGTATTCAGTTGATACAAATGATAAACACTTCCCCGCTTTTAAATCAGATGCTTCGGGGGTGCCTGTCAGAAGAACCACCTCTATACCGACTTCCGGATTCAATTTGCTGTACTCTTTCGCCCACGTTTTTGTGATCGAATACAGATCCGGAGAAGATTGGATCCGTATCAAGTGCTCCATGGTTGAGTTGCTTTCCGATACCTTTTTGTCACTGCTGCTATCGCTACCAAACGATTGTTCGCCGCCATAAAGCAGGAGTAACCCGATGAATAAAAAGATCATGTTTTTCATAGCTGTATAATTAAGACCAATATGCAATACTCAAATCCTGTGCCAAATAAAAAAACATGATGTATAATGCTGTTTTTCAGAATGTTACAAAGATATGTGTGTAGGAAACTTACAATGTGAGGTGTTGAGTTTTTAAACACCCTGGTTCAGAATCGCGTGTAATACCCTCTGGATCAGTCCGTTTTTGGGTGTTGTGTATTTTCTATACACCTGTTGTAAAATTCAACAGGTCCGTGAAGGGTTCTTCTCATGGTTTATCCTCCTTTTGCCGAAACCGCAGCATCATAATCCGGCCATTACTGTATTTGGTATCCAGGATCTCAATGTGTTTCAAACTGCTGGCCGGCATGGTGAGCTTATTGATAAATTCCCACTTCGTATACAACTCCATTCCTACAGTTCCGGCGTTGAATACCTGGTAGATCAGGGCGCTGTCGGAGATCATCCTGTCCAGCTGATTTCTGCGTTGCTGCCAGTCCTTGACATTCATCCTGGAAAAATAGTGGATCATCAGGGCGTAGTTGTTTGGCCGGAGCCGCACCATCTCTTCCCGTTTGTATCTATCCAATACCCTGATAACGGTATCCGTTTGATAGTAGGGTGTTTTGACCACCAGGGTGACATGGGTTTCATCTGTTTTCAGCACCAGGCATCCATCGGGTCCGCAGAGAAAATTGACCGGGGATTCATCGGGGAGCAGCAGGCTCACTTCAATGATGTTGTTGGTGATCGGTTCACGGGTATCGGCGTCGTAGAAACAGATGCGGTATTCCCGTGTATTGTAAATCTTGAATACCACATAGAGGATGGCCAGGATGGCGATGACCAGCAGGGGAACCAGAATGAATACCCGGTTTGCCCTGCGCAGCCTGGTATCGGCTGGAACCCGGGAGCTGTTCCGGTGGCAGAAGTCATCCCAGCCTGTGTACCCGCAAAACCGGCTCAGCAGGTTCAGCACATCGATGCGGGGCAGGGATCCGCTGTTGGATTTCATGTGGGTGTAAAACCATTTCTCACTGATATGACCGTTCACCCGGGATGCCAGCTCTTCCTGGAAATTGGTAATCTCCTGTCCTTTCCACTCAGAGATATCGGGATTGATGGCCGGGTAGGAGCGTTGCATGGTTGAAACGATCTGCTGCTTCAGTAACCTGAAAAATGCTCTCTCCTGCTGTTGCACGCTCAAAAAATATGATGCCGGAGAACCAGTCCGGGTTCTTTGTAAAACAATCTACAGCCAATTTACAACGGATTTGCCAAAAAAACCTTCTGCGACGGGATAATTTTATCACTGATTGTCAAATCCCTATTGTTGAACCAAATCCAAAAACATGAAAAAGTTACCTCTTTTACTCCTGCTGGCCTTGTTGATCAACGGGAGTTGTTCATCTCAAAAGGAGTCCGGTAATAAAGATGTGATGAAAGCCTACGATCTCCGTATGCAGGGGAAAGTAGACCAGGCTCTCGCTCTCCTTGACTCCATCCTTGAAAAAGATTCCACCAATGCCATGGCCTGGTACGAACGCTCGCGTGCAAAAAAATACATGCTCACCGGAGGTGGGAATGTCTCCATGGACGAGATCCTTTCCGATATTGACAACGCAACCCTGTATGATCCGGAAAATGTCATTTATGCGTATGAGAAAGCCATGGACAGTTTCCTGAATGCGTATATGGCCATGCACCGCGAACCAGAAAAGGTCAAAGAAAGAATTATGCTGACCTGTAACCAGTATGAAAACGTACTTACCCTGAAACCTGATTATCCTGAGGCCATGTTATACCTGGTGGAGATCTATGGTCTGTTGCCGCCAGAGATGGGAGGGGATAGCGTAAAAGCGACTACCTATGCGGCAAAACTCAAGGAAATGGATCCCTATTTCGGTGCCAAAGCAACCCTCGATCTGGCCCCTGAGGAGACGGATCAGGTTGCCTTCTGGAAGGAATATCAAGCCATTCACGGGGACACGCCGGATGTCTTAAAGGAAATCGGGATTGCCTGCCTTTATCAGGATGATCCGGAAAACGCAAAACACTATTTTTCCAAAGCCATAGAGATGGACTCATCCAAACAGATCCTGCTGCTGGATCTTGCCCGGTACTTTATGACGGGGGTGATGCAAAACAAGGATCTGGCCGATTCGTTACTACCCATCTCAGCGTTGTATGTAAAGCAATACCTGGCAAGCGACCCGGCGCCTGTGATTCCCCTGCAGGCTTATGCTACCGGGATGCTGGTGAAGACCGAAATGTTCACAGGCCACAAAGAAGAGGCAGAAGCGTTGATGGAGAAAGCGAAATCGCTGGATCCCTATTTCTCCAGAGCATTCGGTATTCCCGGGCCTTCAATTTTCGAACCGCCCGACAAAATATCCTATCATTTCACGTCATTCTTTCGTCCCTTTTAATTACCTTTAATCCTTGTAAACCGGCACCGAATGAAAACAACAATGAAAATCCTATTCTGGAGTCCGAGGATCCTCTGTATCCTGGCTATCCTTTTCGTCAGCTTGTTTGCGCTTGACGCGTTCGAACCAGGAGTTTCCTTCTGGAAACAGATCCTGGCTTTTGTGATCCACCTGATCCCCTCTTTCATCCTCATTGCCATGTTGATCGTTGCCTGGAAATGGGAGTTGATCGGTGGGATCATCATTGCAGCCACCGGGCTTGTATTCTCCCCTTTTGTCTTTATCCACAATTACCAGATGAATCATTCGGTATGGATGAGCCTGGGGATCATCCTTTCACTCACATTTCCGTTCATCCTTGTGGGGGGCCTCTTTATCATCAGCTATTTTCTGAGACGAAAAGAGGCTAAAAAACAGAATCTCTCAACAAATCAATAAAGGAGGAGTTAATCATGATTGAGTATGTTCATAACCACATTACGTCGGAGCTGCAGCAAAACACCAAGACCGACACCATCTTTATCCTGGCTGCCATCATCCTGAATCTGATCACTTTGGCGATCAATTCCAGCATCGCTGAGGATTCACGAACTGATGGCACGATGCTGCTCGTGATGTTTATCTTTGTCGGGTTGCTGGTGCTGGTCAACATCGTAGTGATCTTCGGATTACTCAAAGGAAAACAGACGCGGGTCAAACTGCTGAATGGCCTGATGTCGATGTACCGCGACCAGAAGGTGGAGAAATACTACGACGAGACGCTGCTCAGCAACTACAGCGTCCGGTATAATTTATTTATCATGGTGGTGGTTTGCACAGGCATCATCGCTGTGGTTGTGCCGTTTGTGATGAGGTAATTGCTTATTACTTCAGGGTGCGCATGTAAGCTACAAGCGCCCAGCGGTCAGCTTCAGCAGGGACCTTTTTTTCGTAAGATGGCATCTCATCCTTGCCATAGGTAGTCTTGTAATAAAGCTCTCCATCGGTCTGCTCCTGGAATTTGGCGCTCGAAAAATCACCGGGGTTTGTTTTCAGCATGGCTTTTTTTGGTCCGTCACCTAGCCCCTTTGTACCATGGCAGGCTTTGCACTGCTTGGCCCACAACTCTTTGCCATCAGCAATCACCGATGCATCTTTCAGGTTCACGCTTGCTTTCATCGTCTTGTACTTGGCCGGAACCTCCCAGCGCTTTCCCTGCGCCGACGCACTCCCCGCGATGAGAAGAGCTACAGCAACCATAAATATGATCTTTTTCATTGTTTTATTGTTTTTAGATACCACAAAGGTATAAATAAATCCAGATATGTTAATTTATTAACATTTTTTTACATTCACGGACGGTTAGGTGCCGGGGTTTTATCACTCGATCAGCCCGTGACCTGGAAGGGTCATTTCCGGAAAGAGAATCCGCCGGATCTCTTCCAGCCTGGTTTCAACGATGAGGATTTCATGCCGGTTTGAATCGGTTATATCCGCTTTGCTCAGCAACTCGCGGTACCGTTGCTGAAGTGTTTGTTGTTCCGCCAGAATCGGGGTGATGTAGTCGATATATTCAGGATAGATCGAATCATAATATACCTTCCATCTCTCTCGTATTTTTTCTGAGGGAGATACGCACATGATGTATTCTGCAAGCATGATTTTATTTACCGGATCGGGATTGAGTACGATCAGTTCGGTGATGTACTGATCGTAAAACTGCAACTCGGCCAGGTCTGCTGCACGATTACGAAATCCGGTATCAATGACTTTCGTTGCCACTACCAGCGCGACGCTCACAATGAACCATTTTGCCAGGTCGATCCAGAATTTCAATGTTGGCGTTACCTGTCCGGAATTCCCGCCAATGGGATTTTCCGTTGTACTCTTTACACTTTTTGCCATATTTGCTTCATTTTTAAGGATTGATTTTGATGCGCGGAAAAATTATTACTGACCCAAGTTAGAAAAAAAATGTGTATTGACATTCCCGGTAAAGATACTTTTAATAAATTGAGCCGTTTTTAACCTTCCGATAGAGAACACATCATGCTAAAGAAGATCAGATTTCCCCTGTTTCCCATTCTATTATTCGCTTCCTGCTCCCTTGTCGCACAAGATACTATCCCGGTAGCCGGTGACCATCAACAGACAACGTTCCTGACTGAGGAAGAGGAATTAACGATCAGCCAGCAGATCGACCGGGCCTTCTCTCCCGTCGTGGATGTCATGAACTCGATTCTGTTCTTCGATCCCTTTGCCGTTACCGGGCTGCATGATCCGGTAGTCTATGATGAGAATGGAGTTCCGTTTCGCGACAGTGCCGGAAACCCTGTTCAGTCCAACATCCCTTTCATTGTGGTATGGTTGATTTTTGGAGCGGTAGTTTTCACTATCGTGATGCGGTTCATCAACATCCGGGGATTCAGGCATGCCATCCAGCTGATCCAGGGAAAATATGACAATCCGAACGATCCTGGCGAAGTCTCTCATTTTCAGGCGCTTACAACTGCTTTATCGGCCACAGTGGGTCTCGGAAACATTGCCGGGGTAGCCATCGCTATATCCATCGGTGGGCCTGGGGCCACGTTATGGATGATCGTGGCTGGATTTCTGGGGATGACTTCCAAGTTCACCGAATGTACGTTGGGAGTTAAATACAGGAAAATCGATGAACATGGGGTGGTTTCCGGGGGGCCGATGTACTACCTCCGGGAGGGATTGAAACGAAAAAAACTGAAATGGCTGGGTTGGATCCTCTCCGGGATGTTTGCCATCCTGGTCATTGGCGGATCCTTCGGAGGCGGGAACATGTTCCAGGCCAATCAGGCCTTTTCCCAGCTGGCCTACGTCGTGCCGTCTATCCAGCATTTCGGTGCCTGGTTCGGAATGGCTCTGGCATTATTGGTAGGGATTGTGGTGATCGGCGGGATAAAAAGCATCGCCCGGGTAACCGATAAGATCGTTCCCTTCATGGCACTTTTTTATGTGGGAGTCGCCTTGGTCATCATCGCCATGAATATTCACAACACCGGGGAGGCCTTCTCCATGATCTGGCACGGAGCCTTTGCTCCGGGAGCCATCAAAGGTGGAATCATCGGGGTGCTGATCGTCGGATTCCAGCGGGCCGCATTCTCCAATGAAGCTGGCGTTGGTTCGGCAGCCATTGCCCATTCGGCCGTGAAAACCGATGAACCTATCACCGAAGGTCTGGTAGCATTAATGGAGCCTTTTGTCGATACCGTGGTAATCTGCACGATGACAGCGTTGGTTCTGATCTTCACCGGCACCTACGAAAACCCACTGGGACTGGAAGGATCACAACTTACCAGCCAGGCTTTCGAAAAAGTCTTCTCCTGGTTCCCTTACATGCTGGTGGTCGCCATTTTCCTCTTTGCTTATTCTACAATGATCTCCTGGTCCTACTATGGACTGAAAGGATTCGATTACCTTTTTGGAGGATTCTCCCGGAGACTTTTCGGAAACAGAGAGGTCGCCAAATACACCTACTTTGTCATCTTCCTCGGGTTCATCATCGTGGGATCCTCTTCCAATCTGGGATCTGTGATCGACTTCTCCGACATGATGATCCTGGCCATGGGAGTTCCCAATATCCTCGGATTGCTTATCCTTGCTCCGGAGGTAAAGCGCGACCTCAATGCTTACTGGAAACAATTGAAATCAGGGGAACTGAGAAAATACACCCGGGCGGAGAGGAGGGCGGCGAGACGTGAGACGTGAGATGTAGGACGTAGGATGTGAGATATGAAGAGTGTGACGGAAGAAGAGTGAAGTCACATAACAGGTTCTATTCCCCTATCTTTGCAAAAATTTTTTCGCTATGAACTGGAGAAAATCATTGATAAGTACTATTGTGGTGATCCTGCTACGGTACAGGGAGAGATCCTGCAAAGCCAGGTAATTCTTCGTGAAGGGACGAAATTCAGGAAAGGGAATCTGCTGGTCAGGATTTTCGATGAAGAGGCCCGCAATATCCGGAACGCCTCGAACGATACATCAACGTCTCTGTCTTTTATCCCGGTGCCTCTCCCAAAGAGATGGAAGAGGGCGTCACCGTCAGGATCGAAGAAGCGCTCAGAGGCATTGCAGGGATCAAGGAAGTGAACAGTACTTCATCCGAAAACGTGACAACCGTTCAGGTTGAGATCACAGGAGAATATGACATTAACGAAACCCTGATGGAGGTAAAAAATTCCGTGGATGGGATTACCTCCTTCCCGGTGGACGCAGAAAAACCGATTGTCAACAAACAGCGATCCTCCACTTTTGCCATTTTTATGAGTCTCTCAGGAACGTCGATTTGTTGACCCTGAAACAGTATGCCAACGAAATTGAGCATGACCTTTATACATCCGGGATCATTTCACAGATTACGGTAGGTTGGGTTCCCCGCCCTGGAGCTCTCCGTAGAGATCTCCGAAGAGAACCGGTTGCGTTATAACCTGACCTTCGACGAAGTCTCCCGCGCCATTGCCCAGAACAACCTGGATATTTCCGGGGGCCAGATCCGTTCCGATAAAGAGGAGATCATGATCCGGAGCCGTTACCGTACGGTCAAACCGGAAGAGATTGAAGAGATCATCATCCGTGGAAATCCAGATGGCAGCTATCTCCGTATCGGCGACGTGGACGCGGTGAACATACAGTTTGCCGATGTGGCCAGCACCTCCCTGTTAAACGGGAATCCTGCGGTGACCTTTCAGATATTTAAGCTCCCTACAGAAGACCTGACCGCCATTTCAGACTATTGTAACGAATATACCGAAACCTGGAACGAAACGCACAGTGATACAGAAATATCCGTCACCTACGACTTCCTTCAACTGCTCAAAGCCAGGTTGAACCTGCTCTATAGGAACGGGGGTATCGGGTTGCTGCTGATCTTCATCTCCCTGGGTCTCTTCCTAAGCCTCCGCCTATCCCTCTGGGTGGCCATAGGCATCCCGGCTTCATTTGGCGCCATGTTTATCCTGGGGATGTTCTATGGCCTCACGGTGAACATGATCTCTCTCTTCGGAATGATCCTGGTGATCGGGATTCTGGTGGATGACGGGATTGTGATCGCCGAAAATATCTATACCCACTTTGAACGAGGAAAAACTCCCCGGAAGGCGGCTCTTGACGGAACGATGGAGGTGCTTCCTGCCGTGGTGACCTCCGTAACTACCACCATTGTTGCTTTTTCACCGCTGTTCTTCATCAAGGGAAGAATGGAATTCATGTATGAGATGGCGTTTGTGGTAGTCTTCAGTTTGGCTTTCTCCCTGCTTGAAGCCTTTTTTGTACTTCCCGCCCACCTGGCAAGCAGGTGGGTGTTGCGACGGAATGTCCGACAGAATACCGGGAAACGGATCCGGGATGCGTTGGATAGAGCTGTCGATTACATGCGTGTCAAGCTTTACGGAAACACCTTGAAATTTGTGATCAAAGGAACTTTTTTCCCGGCCATTCCGTTTGACCAGTTTACCGTAGATCTTGCTTTCAAGCCCGGATCAGGAGAGGCTCAAACTCTGGAATATCTTAACCTGATCGACGACGCGATCTGGGAGGTGAATGCCGAACTGCAGGAGGAGCTGGGCGACACCAACCACTTTGTGAATTATACCTTCCTCTCTACCGGTAACGCCTTCAGCGGGCAGGAGCGGGGATCCCATGCCGGTAACATCTTCGTGTTGTTGCGGGACCTTGAAAACACCGGCACCTCCAGTTACGATATCGTCAGCCGGGTACAACAGAAAGTGGGTGACATGCCCGAAGCCGAGAAACTCACCATCCAGGGCAGAGCTACGTTCGGCACCCCTATCTCTGTAAGTCTGCTTGGCAAAGATGAAGCCGAACTGAACCTGGTGAAAGCTGATCCGCAGCCTGAAACAGATTGAAGTGCTGAACAACATCGCCGACGTAAATCCTACGGGAATGCGGGAGGTTCAGCTGAAGCTGAAACCTCTTGCCTATTTTCTAGGACTTACCCAGGCCAGCCTCACCAACCAGGTTCGCCAGGGTTTCTTTGGCGGACAGGCTCAGAGGCTGCAGCATGGAAAAGATGAGTTGCGGGTATGGGTCAGGTATCCAAAGACAGACCGCATCAACCTGGGTCAACTGGAAACGATGAAGATCAAAACGCCGCTGGGTGAATTTCCGCTCTCGGAACTGGCCACCTATAGGATCGAACGGGGACCTGTCAGCATCAAACATTACAACAGTTCGCGGGAGATCCGCATCGATGCCAATGTGATCAGCTACGATACCCCCATTGTTCCCATCCAGACGAAGATCGAAACGGAGATCGTTCCGGATCTGATAGCACGATATCCGGGGATTGATCATTGTGATGATGATCCCGCTTGCCTGGCTTGGCGCGTTTCCGGGCCATCGTACTGACAACCATTACCACCACAGTAGGGCTTTATCCGATCATCCTCGAAGGAAGTTTCCAGGCGCAGTTCCTGATACCAATGGCTGTTTCCTTGGCTTACGGGGTATTCATCGGTACTGCTTTTATCCTGGTCTTTTTCCCCGTCCTGATCCTGGCCCTGAACGACATCAAAAGGTACTCCATCTATTTCTACAACCGGATCAACTTATGGATATTGCAGGGAGATCCCAAGCGGAAGGTGCCTCCTAAGATCGCAGCGAAACTCTCTACCGTTCCTTCGAGGGAGAGCGTTGAAAAGGCCCTGATTTACAGTAAACGTACCATTGAATAACGCTACTGAAGGAAGAAAAAGATGAAACATCTGATGACCAGCGTGAACCGGTACGACAACACCCCATCCTTCGACACCACCAGTTTCAGTTATGTCCGGGGTGATCAGTATACGAACAGCCTGACCCCTTATGTCAATGTACGTTGGCTGCTCTTCGACGGGTTATCAGTAACCATGAACAAACAGAAGCTCGCCCTGCTGGAGCAGGAGCGGTTGCGGGTCCTGAATGAAGTGAAGGATCTCTCGGGCGACCGGTATGCCTATGAGATGATGCGGAAAGAGCTGGGAAATTCTGTCACCTTTGACGTGTTGCAGGCCAAAAACTCCTTCCTGAGCGACTCCACCAACTACCTGCTGCAGGAGCTGAACGTGAAGAACTCCCGGTTACGCCTCAACCTGTTGCTCGGAGAGCCCCCTTCGGTGCAATTTACACTGGTTGACAGTTTTCGGGTGGAGCTGCAGGAATACGCCATCTATGACCTGATCGACAGCCAGACGGAGCTGCTCCGGTTGACAGGGGGGATCATTGTCCTCTATTTTCCTTGATAATTCTTTCGTTGATTCCATATAACGCCTGAGTTGAACAAATGCCCGCATAATAAGGATGTTCACTTGGATAGCTTTATCAGAATTTAGAATGGAAGAGAGCATGGCCACACCTAGTTCAGTAAATGCGAAAGGAAGAAATTTTGAATGTTGCCCCCGAAATCATTTGGGAATCTGTGCATGTTCCTCCTCAGGCAGGAGTGCTACCTGATGATATTTCTTTTCCATTATCTGAGTTTTCTCCATTAATCCGGAAACCAGGGGAAAGGTTATACCTTTATTTGTAAATTAGATGAGAATTTCATCAAGATGAGATCCCTCCGAAGAAGAATCATAAGGTATTTCCTCGCCATTTTCACTCTGCCCAGGGTGAAGGCGGAGGTGGCGCGAATAGCCCGGGCATTTCTCCAGGAATCATCGAGATACACCCATGGCGTAACCGGTGAGGCCAGAGAGACGAAAGAGGCCTTTGTAATCCTGACCAGATATATGAAGCGGGAGAAGCTCTCCCCGGCAGAGAGGCGTCAGTTCGGCCGGCAGATGATTGATCTTCTGAAAGGAACCGGCGTGGTGGTGCCCGTTTTACTCATTCCTGTTCCGTTTGTGGGGACCGTCTTGTTGGTGGTTATGGATCACCTGCTGATGAGCATGAACATCCAGCTACTGCCATCTGCTTTCTATCAGAAAGAGAAAAAAGGATTATTGACTCCTGAGGCGATAGAGAAGGAGCTGGAGGGAGAAAAGGAAGAGGGAAAAACCAAGTAGCGTTTGCCCGGCGTAACCTTAATGCGGTGGAGAGATCGTATCCCCGGGAAGTTCCTCCTCCTTGGCAGCACGGATCAGTTTCAGCATCTCAGGAGGGAGTTCGTCGGAGTATTCGGTCTCTTCCACATCCTCGTCATGGGTGCCCCGGCCGTATTTGAATTTTGGGTTTTCACTTGTTCCCAATATCCTCATCGGAATGCCAACAATTCCTAAGGGAGGAAGTCCGAGGCGGGACTTGAGATTCAGTTTCCCGTTGAAGCTAGTTTGTCCCTCTATCCGAAACCGGAAACCGGCCATCTTCATTTTCGTCCTCTCCAGGGTGATCACGTTGTTTTTGATGGTTGTCCTGAGATCCACCTTCGACAAGTTGGGATTTTTGATCCCCTCTTTTTCCAGGTTTTTCCCCATAGCGTTGAAAAGTTTTAGCCCCATGACCTTCACCTTTTCCAGCGACAGGGTTCCGCCTCCCTCCAGCGACGGATACACCGGGTTCATTCCCGCATTCAGCTTGCCTTTGAGCGAATAATTGAGCGATACAATCCCTTCGCATTTTCCGGCCGCAGTCGAGAGATTCCGGAAGAGTTCCACTTCGCGGTATGCTCTTTGGATATCAAAATCCTTCGCGTCGATGTAAAAATCAAAGAATGCCCTCTCCGGAGTGATGCTCCCATAGGTAGCCTCCATGTTGACCTTGCAGCCGATCAGATCAAAATTCATCCCTTTGAGCAGAAGCATCCCTTTTTGAATCTCTACCGTACTCGTCAGATCCGTGATGTCCAGGTTCTGAAAACGGATTTTTTTTAGGTCTGCAGTCAACCCGATTTCCAAATTCTGAGGGATCACGATGACGCCGGGAGAAGAGGTGGTCTCTGCAGAAGCCATGAACTCATCCACCAGCAGGTAATTTGACCTGAAAGCAAAATTTCCTTTTAACGGTTGGTTCTCAGCAAACACATAATTGATGACATTGCTCAGGTAGCCATCCATGGTGATGTCGGAAACGCCATACCGGCTGTCGAATCTTTCAAACCAGATCCGGTCATTCTCGAACCGGAATACGCCAGACTGAACGATCAGGGGCTTGGGCAGATACTCCGTGGTCAATGCAATATTCCGGAGAACCAGTTTCCCGCTGTTGTACAACCGGTCGTAATATCCGGCCAGGGCATCGCTCTGCTTGCCCTTGAGGATAAGATCGGTTGAAATATATCCGGCCAACTCCATGCCTTCCCGTGAGAAGAGATGATAGATTCCGGCCAGGTCAATGGAACCCTTGGATACCAGATCATACTGAAGGTTCTCCGGATTGGAAAAATCGCCTCTGAAGTCAAACGGGTTCCCCTCAAAGGTAAAGGAGAGCGGATCCAGTTTGACGGTCGTGCCGGAGAGATTGCCCGTTTCGTTGATAATGGTAGCCGAAAGATGGATCTTTTCGATTGGGCGGGGATAGTATTTTGTCTGGATGGCTCCATCATTCACAGTCAATGTAACGGTAGCCAAGGGAAAGCGCTTCTTCTCCGGAGCATAATTCCCCTTCACCTCCAGATTCAGGTCAAGCATCCCCTTCAAATCAAGACTGTCTAACGGAATCGCCTCTTTCAGCTCCGTGAGGTTCACATGGGTGAGAAATTTTGCTTCGAGAGGCAGATCAACCAACCCGTGAACGCTAAGAAAACCCTCCACATGGTTATTCAGGATTCCGGCCTTCAGGTTTTCTATCTGTAGATTGATCGTCCGGTAATCGTGGTTCGTGGCGGAAGAAGAAAGGCTGAACGAGATCTCCTTGATGGCTTGCGGGAGAGATTTATCCTGGAAAAACCCGTCACTTAGCTTTGAGGTGATGGTGAAATCGGGAATGCTCAAAATCACGGTATCCGGTTGTTTGCTCTCTGGGTTCTGCCCGGTGGCGTAAATCCCCTCTGCCTTCAGCTTCATGTTAAATTTGCCCCGCAGATCGGTCTCTTTGATCCCGAATCCTTTTACCCAGTTCTCCAGGGTAACGTTGATATCTGCTTTTACCGATACCCACAGGGAATCAGTGCTGATCATCCACAGAGATCCGCTCAGGTACTCTTCCCTGAACATGGAAAAGAAAGCGATAAAGATCTCGTATCCGTCTTTCCGGAAGTTAAACTCGCCTTTGAACTCAAATGGGACGTCTTTGATCTTCAGGTCGTTTTTTTCAAACTTCATGTCCAGCGAGTTCAGATCTACCCGCGTGATGAGTTCTGCATAGAGAGGTTTGGCATCGATGTAGGGGACTTGATCATAGACCAGGTCAATGGAATCGATGAGCACCTTTGAGTCGAGTCTCATGATAGCGTTGCTGATATCATTCTTCCCGCGGTAGTCTATTCCGTGTGCCACGATGTTCAACGGAATAGAGGGATCAGAATAGACAAAGTCGGTATGGGTAAAAATAATACGCTCGATCCGGATCGCGGCGCTTCCGGAAGCAGGTTCCCCAGGTTTGGAAGATGGATCGCCATCTTCAACAGAATCGGGTGATGCATTGTATACCTGGTAATTTGGGGTGCCCTCTTCGTTGTATTGAATGACGACCCGGCCATGATCAATGTAGATCCGCGTAATCTCGACCGGACCGCTGACCAGGCTCCACAAGTCGACTCCAACCGAAACAATCCCGGCAATGATGAGGGTATCCTGACTAAAAGGGGCGGATGATTTCAGGGAGAAATTGAACAGATTGATGGTCAGATGAGGGAAATGACGGATAAAAGAGATCTCCATCTCCGAGAAGTTCAACTCGGTGTTGAGAGTTTTATTCGCCGTATGTTTTACAACCTGTTCGAGTTTATCCTTAAAAATGAACGGGGTGAGAATAAGAAAAAGCAAGAGGACAAAGAGAGTCCCCAATATGATTCCGAAGATCCTGAAAGCTCGTTTCATATGGCCCCCTCCTTTTTTTGTTCATCAATTTATCGATTAAAGTTACGAGTTTCTCATTCATGATGAAAAAATTGCACAAATATTAATCTTATCTTCGTCCTTTACTTGCTTAAATTCCAGGAGAATCACACGGTTGATCCAATGAGCCGCACCTGTTCGCAGATTTACGTTCAGATCGTATTCGCGGTCAAAGGCCGTGACAGCGTGATACAACACCTCATCAGAATTCCCTGTACAGGAATTTTGCTTTTATGCCTTCTGGTCGAGCAGCACGCCTTCTCACAAGGCACCTGGGAACGTATTCCGGTTCCGACCTCGCTAAACCTCTACTCGGTCTGTTTTGTTGACAGCCTGTATGGCTGGGCTGTGGGCGATTCGGGGACGATCCTCCACACTTACAATGGTGGTTCAACCTGGGAACTCCAGGAAAGCACCACAGACAAAGAGATTATGAGCGTCTTTTTTCTCACCCGGGAACTTGGCTGGGCCTCTGCGTTCAACTTCACCGAGCCTCCTTACGGAACCATCCTGTTGAAAACCACAAACGGTGGCACCTCCTGGACAAGCTCCACCTATCCCGAAGAAAATATCTTCATCACCTGTATTCATTATTTTGATTCCCTCACCGGCTGGATGGGTGGAAAACCCCATGCGCTGGTGAAAACCACCGACGGAGGAGTTTCCTGGATGCAGGCTGCTATCGACACTTCTACACTTGCCTTTTTCCCGGTGTTGAAAATCGCTTTTTTGAACGATGAGGTGGGTTTCGCCTGCGGCGGGATGTTCGACATCGCCGGAGTGATCTGGCGTACTACCAACGGGGGCGATCTCTGGTACGCCATTGATCCCTCCCAGGCCCCGGCCGATGAAGTCCACTCTCTCTGCATCTTCGATGAACTCCATGTGATGGGATCCGGGGGCGATCCTGACTACGGTTATGGAGTGGGTATGATCCGGACCTCCGACGGAGGTTTGAGCTGGGAATACGAAGAAATCGGGTTCCAGGGTATCGCCTTTGATCTCGATTTCCGGACAGCATCCCAGGCCTGGTCGCCCCTGGGCCCGCAACAAAAACTGATCTTCAGTTCGGATAGTGGTTATACCTGGACTGAGATTCCCACACCCGATACCCTGGCCATCTTCGATATCACCTTCCCCGACTCCCTTCACGGATGTGGAGTAGGCTATGATGGGGCGGTAATCCGGTACATTCCGCCGGTACAGCCATTTGTGAAGCCCCTGATGGATGGAGCTGAGTGGGGAGAACTCATGGTTTTTCCGAATCCGACAGCAGGAAATTTGGAATTCGAAATTCGAAATTCGAAAAGATGTTTTATCACACTTGAGGTTTATTCTTCGCTGGGGGCTGAAATTGCCGAATTGATCCATCAGGAATTTTCACCAGGGTTACATTCCTTTTATTTTGATACCGGGAAGCTGCCTGCAGGGAACTACGAATGTGTCCTGAAATTCGATGGTGTAATCCGGGCTTGCCGCAGGATGGTCGTAATTCGCTGAATTTTTGGTGTTTTGGTGTTTTGGTGTTTTGGTGGCAACAAATTCACCACGAAGTCACCAAGACACGGAGGTCACAAAAAACTTATTTCAAGTAAATGAGACGGTTTGTCACCGAAACCCCGTTCACCGTTAACTGTACAAAGTAAACGCCAGGAGTCAGTCCCCGTCCCTGGTTTGCCGTTCCGAGATCAAAGTTCCCACTATATACTCCCGGTTTCAGCGATTCATTCAGAAATTCTTTTAACAGGGTTCCTGTCAGGTCATAAAGGCCCAAAGTAACATCACTTTTATTCGTAATTCGTAATTCGTAATTCGTAATTCCAGTGGAAGGATTTGGAAATAGAGTGAGCCTTCCTCCTGTCCTCCATTCATTGGGTATCGCCTGTATCGCGGAGAACGCCACTGGCGCTGTCCATATCTGGTAAATGCCTGTCGAGTTATCCATCCACACCGGCCAGAGGGTACTGTCGGTGGAGGTGATATCGATGTTGTCGCCCTGGTATCCCTGGCCCAGTCCACCGATGGGAGTGGGTCTGAAATTGTGGCCACTGAGCGGGTATTCTATCCAGGTATCACCGCCATCCGTTGAACGGGCCAGGAAGACTCCGGCTGAATCGCTGGTGGTGTTGCGGTCGTCATAGTAGATGATATTCACCGCTCCGTACTGGTCTACATGCACTGTAGGGAAGTACTGCTCTTTCCCATTGTCCAACGGATCCTGGTTCACGCGGATGCCGGCCGACCAGGTAAGGCCGCCGTCGGTGGACCGGTTGAGAATGACATCGGGATCGCTTCCGGCTGGGGGAAGGTCTTTCTGACCGGTAACGATGTAGATCCAGCCGCGTCGCGGTCCATCCGTCAGGTCGACATCCATGTTGGGCAGTCCGTTCACACGGATGTTATCCTTGTTTGGCAGAATACCAGTAATGCCATTGACGGGAAAAGCGTTTTCGGTGACGTTCCATGCTGCACCTCCTGTGTTGCTCGATGCAAAGCCTACCAGGATCTCTTTGAAAGGGGTGACAGCGGTAACACCCGCCCAACAGGCATAGATCTCTCCATTGGGGCCCACTGCGAGGTCGCCCCCAGCGCTTCGATTGGAGGGGTTGTTTACCGCAGCAGGCGCTGTCCAACTCTCTGCCCCATTATCCGTATACGCAAACATCAGCGGGAAAGGAGGGGCAAATTTCACCCAGGCTGCAAAGGTCCGGCCATGATAAGGGCTGGACGGATTAGCATCCGAGATCGCGGCAGCACGTTCCAGATCATCCGTAGAGATCACCTTTTGTTCCGACCAGGTAGCACCGTTATCGGTTGAGTAGTGTGAATAGAGTCCTGTAAACGGGGAACGCCCGAGCCGGGTGAGAATAAAGGTGCCTTTTTTGTCGATGGCAATGCCGGGATCGCCGCCGTGAAAAGCGATGGGCGCCCCGGTGCATGTGTCGTTACCCTGCCAGGATGCACCGCCATCCGTGGTCACATAGATCCCTTCACTGATGAAAAAGGGGATGAAGTTGAGCGTATTGCATGAGGAGAAGAGGATATCCTGATCCAGCGGGCTCTTCACGATGAAGACCTCGGTTTGGTTGATATTGCTGGGGTAGAGCCGGTAGTTGTCTCCAAACCGCAGGAAAACATCTTCGCCGGAACCGGGTTGTGCCGATGCATGCACGAGGGAAAACACCAGGATCAGGGCAAAAATGCTAAGGATTCGGGAAGGCATACGCTTGGCTTCAATAGGATTGAGCAGATCAAAGGTACCAATTCTTCAGCAGCGCTCAAAACCTGTACCCCAGATTCAGAGACACAAAATAATCCCTTGGTGCGCCGGCTTCATAGAACCGTTTATCCGCTGAATTTGTGTTGGTGAAGCCGACATAGACCACGTTGAAGATGTTGTTCACTCCACCGGAGAGCATCAGGTTGAATTTTCCGAACCGCATATCCACTCCCACCAGGCTGTTGAGCAGGTTGTAAGGAGCTGTTTCGTCGGTGTTGGCGTCATCTACCCAAAGGCCGCTGATCCCCTGGCAGCTCACCTTGGCAAAAAGGTTGAAGTGTCTGCCGAAGGAGTGAGCGTAGGAGAGCGTCAGGTAAAAATTGTGTGCCGGGACGCTGGGCACGGTGTTACCGGAAAAATCCCGGTCGGTCTGGATGATGTTGCCAAGCGAATCGATCTCGATGGTTCTGGCATCATATGTTTTATACCTGAAATGTGACCAGGTATAGGAGGCTTCGAAATTGAGGTTCTCCCAGATCTCCACCAATCCTCCCAGTTCAGCCCCGAGCCGGTGTGTGTTGGCAGCATTTCTGTAGTATACATCCCCCAGCACTTCGAAGGGGACAATTTCATTATCCACCACGATATAAAAACCAGTAGCTTCGAATAAAACCCGTTTAAACCATTTCGTGTTCCGTTGGTAAAGTTTCCCCTTGATTCCCGCTTCAAAATTTTGCGACTCCTGCGGCTTCAGCTCCTGGTTGAAGAGAAAAACAGGATCGGGACTGTCGAGTTCGTTGTTGGCCGGACTGTCGAAACTATACCCAAAAGAGGTATAGAACGCCACCAGAGGCAGGATTTTATAATTGAGGGCGATCTTCGGCGTAAAGGCATGATACCGTTGGCGGTCGGCACGGGAAGGCAGGGTCTCTTCTTCGAGACGGTAGTTTACGTTGTCGTACCGTCCCGTAAGAAGGACAAACATCCTGTTGGGGAGGATCTCGAAGTTATCGGAGAGATAAAATCCCTTGTTGGTGATGTTTTCTTCAGTGAGCTGCAGGATCTGGTCTCCCCGTTCCCCGTTGATGTTATCGTAGTACTCCGTTCGCGCAGGCTGAGCAAAGAGATCGCCACCTATCATGAACTCATTTTTCCTGGCGCCAATCCAGTGCCGGTGAATGTATTTCCCGCTGACGCCCAATCCATACCTGTTGATGATCCGGTACTCCCGGGAGGTCCGTTCAAAGTACTTGATCGTGCCGTAGGCAGTCACCTCCATGTTGTTGTTCAGTTTCCGTCCGAAGGTGGCGTTGTACCTGATCCCGATCCTCCCTTTGGTGGTGATCCGCTTTTCATCGCGGTCAACCGAACGCGGATTTGCCTGCAGGGGATCCTGTTCGAACTCGGCCATGGTGAGCGAACCAGGAAGTTTGATCATCCCATCCACGAAATAGCCCAGGATGGTGAGACGTGTATGGGCTGACGGGGTGGCTTCTGCCACCATGTTGAGGATGTGCCAGTACTCATTGTTATGCACCCTGTACCCATCGTAGTTCTGGTAACTGTAGGTGGTCAAAAAGCGGTATTTATCCGTTTTCACCGCTGTCTTCAATCCGTTCCGGAACAATCCGAACGAACCCATCTGGTTGAACAGCACCAGGGAGTGGCGGTTGAATTCTATGTCGTTGATGAAGTTCGCTACCCCGCCGGGTGCGTTAGTGTATAGTGAGGAGGCATTTCCTTTGACGATTTCGATCCGCCCGATGGAGTTGAAGTCGATCGCTTCGATCCTTGTCTGGCCGTCGGGTTCCGACTCAGGGATGTCGTCGAGCAGGATACGGATACCCCGGATCCCGGAGTTGGAGCGGCTTCCGAACCCCCGGATAGAAAAACGGACATCGTGGTTTCCATACCGGGACTGCAGAAAGAGGCCAGGGACAGCCGATAACATATCGCTGGCGCCTATCTTCCGGTCGAACTGGTAGTTGGAATAGTTGAGCCGCACCACAGCGTAAGGGATGTTGATGATTCGTTCCGGCACCCGGGTAGCGGTGATCACTACCTCATTGAGCTCCCGGAAGAGGGTATCTTCTGTTGAGGTCAGCGAATCTGCCAAGGCGATCTGCTGGGTGAAGGCGGGGTTGATTCCCGAAAAGAGAAAAACCAGGAAAATGAAAAGAAGCGGATGATGTAGATATGGATATGTCATTGATACAAATGTACGAAGAACTCCTGATATTTTCTTACTTTTGATTGATCCTGTATGGAAATGAATGTCAACATCATCGGGGCTGGGGTGTCGGGGCTGGCTGCTGGTTGCTATCTGCAAATGAGTGGACTCCGCACCAATATTTTTGAACAGACTGATCGTTTCGGGGGTCTGTGCACCAGCTGGAAGAGAGGTGAATACACCTTTGAAAGCGGAATTCAATGGCTTTTAGGTTCGGGATCCGCAAATCCTTTTCACCAGTTGTGGTCCGAGCTACTGGATATGAATTCCATCAATTTTATCACGCATGAAATCCGGATGGACATTGAAGTGAAAGACTCGCACAGCCCAAACGGAGATAAGATCTTTCATCTCTATACCAATCTTGATAGGCTCAGGAATTATCTTTCCGCCATTTCACCGGAAGATCAACCAATGATCGATAAGCTGATCAGGTCCATGAGGCAGATGCAATCATTTGAGATCCCGCCTATGATCAAAAAGGTCCCGCAGCTTATGCCTGTGAACCAAAAAATCAAGTATATCCGTTATCTGCCTTTGCTTTATTTTTTGAATAAAATCAGGAAAGAGACCAATTATTCTTTTGCAGGGAGATTAAAAAGCCCGTTTCTCCGGGAAGCTTTTGAATTACTTTTTGATGGAGACGAACTTCCGTTGATGATCATCACGATGCCGCTGGCCTATGGAGATCTTGAAGCTGCCGGATATCCCATCGGCGGGGCGAGTAGATTTGTACAAAAACTGATGGAGAAATACCTGGCATTGGGAGGCCGCATCCATTTCAAATCGGCCGTGAGCAAAATTATAGTGGAAAACCATCGCGCTTCAGGCCTCCTGCTTGAAAACGGAGATGAGATTCGGTCAGATCTTGTACTTTCCGCATCCGATTGGCATTTCACTGTCTTTGATGCGCTCGATGGCAGGTATGTCAACATTAAAATCCGGAAGTTAGGAAACCAGAAAAGCCTGAAGGTTTATTACTCCCTTGTCCTCGTTTCTCTTGGAATACGGAGGAGTTTCGAAGGCATATCCCATTTTCTGAGGTTTCCGGTCGATCAAGAGTTAGTGTCACCGGACGGTAGCGGATATTCCCGTCTTGAATCGCATATTTATAACTATGATCCGACATTGGCGCCAGAGGGAAAAACAGTAGTTTCAGTAAGTTTTTATACACGTAATGCTGATTACTGGATCCATCTCCGGGAAACAAACAAGCCTAAATACGATGAAGTTAAAAAGGAATTTGCCGAAGAGGTGATCACCCTCTTGGAAAGGAAGTTCGGAAAAATAAAAGGATTTATTGAGGAGGTGGATGTGGTCACTCCGGCAACATTATTCCGTTACACCAATAACTGGAAAGGATCGGCTCAGGGCTGGTTGCCGGGGAAAAACCTCATTTCCCGGTCGCCTGTTGATTTTACCCTGCCTGGGCTGAAAAATTTTTACTATGCCAGCCACTGGTCTATCCCCGGCGGAGGATTACCTGTCGCTCTCAAGTCGGCAAGAGATGCGGTACAAATCCTATGCCGGGACCACGGGCATCGGTTCGGAATGGATGAATAACCAGGTACTGGTAAGACTATTTCTTCCCAAAGATCTTGAATCCTACGGAAACAAGGAACATGCCGTTGTGGGAATCGAAGGTCCAGTTCTGCGCATCCTGGATCATCTTATTCAGTCCGTATTTATACCGAATGTTGAATGCAAGGAAAAGCACGTCGATCCCGGTTCCTCCCTCAATGTACCAGTTGGTATTCTTAATATCGGCCGTGGTGATGGGGCCTACCACAGAATTAATCTCCTTTATTTTTTTGTTGACGATAAAAGATACTGCGGGTCCGAGTTCAATCCGCCAGGTAAGAGCATCCGAATGAATGATCTTGAATCCGAGTAATACCGGTATATCCAGGGTGCCAATGGTGATCTTTTGCTTCCAATTTTTGGTTGAAAGTTTCCCTTCGTCGTTAAATACAGCTCCACTCATGGTATAGAGCAGTTCAGGGGCTACATAAATACGCTTGCCCAGATGTGTCCATATCCCGACATGAAAGCCACTGTTGAATTGGGTTTTGATGCTGTCGAGGTTGGTCGACAGTTTGTTCGCATTATACCCGATTTTTACACCCAACGCAAACTGGCCGAATGAAACATTGGCTGCAAACAGTGCAAAAGCCATGAAGATGAAAATCTTTTTCATAGGAATTTGATTTTGGTTGTTAACGGATTAGCTGTGATGAACCTTATTTTAAGGATTTTGCTTTTTCCTTGAATTCCATCAGCAGTGTTGCGAATGTCTCTTTTACAGAGATGATGGTAGTTGCCTTGAAGGCATTTGTGCCTGCGAATGCGTATCCCCCGGTAAAATTACCTTTTACCGCATTGATCAATGCTATGATGATGCAATAAGGGCTGGATGAAACATCGCAGGTCCTGATACACTTGAACGGGCAGCTGATTGGTTGTTTCTTCCCCTGTTTGACCTTCTCCAGGAAGTCGTTAAAGATAGCCCGGCCAGGCATACCGACCGGACTTTTAATGATTCCGATATCTTCCTGTTTGGCTCCGATGTAAGCCTGTTTAAACCCATCGGAAGCATCACATTCGGTGGTGGTGACGAAAATCGTTCCCATTTGCACACCGGCGGCTCCGAGTTTCATGATATTATACATATCAGCCCCGGTATAGATCCCCCCGGCAGCTATGACCGGGATCTTCCTGCCATATTTTTTTTCAAAAGGTTTCAGCTCCCGTATAACTTCCGGGATAAGATTCTCCAGCGAATACTTTTCATCTTCGATTTGTTCGGGCTTGAATCCAAGATGCCCGCCTGCTTTAGGACCCTCCACAACAACGGCGTCCGGGAGGTAATTATACTTGCTAAGCCATTTTTCACAGATCAGCTTCGCTGCACGTGCCGAAGAGACAATCGGGACCAGTTTTGTCGTACTTTCTTTTGTAAGGTAAGAGGGGAGCTCCATAGGCATTCCTGCCCCGGCAAAGATGACATCAATCTTCTCGGCAATGGAGGCCTTCACCATATCCACAAAGTTTGACATGGCCACCATAATGTTGACACCGATGATTCCTTTGGTTTTTTCCCTGGCCAGCCGTATCTCCTCCTTCAACCCATAGATGCTTGCTTCCAGAAAATCGGAAGAGATCTTTTTATACAGCAAACCCAGACCTGCACTTGAGATGACACCAACACCACCTTCATTTGCAACAGCAGAGGCAAGTCCGGATAGAGAAACACCAACGCCCATTCCACCCTGGATGATCGGAACAGGAATCTTGAAATTACCAATGGAGAGCTTTTTCAGGGAGGAAATTTTTGCAAAGGTACGAAACTTATACGTCCGACGGTGTTAAATAAAAAATCTTCACCTGATTTTAATGTCAGAAAATCAGAGGCTTACTGCACCATCATCTTCCGGGTTATTCTCTCTCCGTCAACCTCCACACAATAGGTATACATCCCTTTCGTCAATCCCGAGAGATCCAGCGAAATCACCTGGGTGCCTGAGTTCATCCTGCCCAGCTCCATCCGTTTCAATGTCTTGCCAACTATGTTGAGAATGCTGACAGAGACGGTTGCCGTTTTTTCCATCCTTATTTCAAATTGGGTGGATTGGGTGGCGGGATTCGGGTAATTTTGCGATACGACAAAGCCTGAAGGTTCAGTGACTCCCGGGATTCCTACAAAGTAGGCTTTGGGAAAGTTCATATAGTTAATGTAGTTCTCTTCCCCCGAACCGGTTCCGGGGGTAAAATCTTCCTGAAAGATGATATGAACCTTATCGTCGACAACCGGTGAAACGGCCGGAAAAACACATTCGGAATACAGGAACACTATCCCCTCGGTCATATCCTTAATGCCGTTCCAGGTAGTTCCGCCATCAAACGAAGCATTGCAGAAGATGTGCCGGAAATAGTACTGACCGCTGAAATAGTCGGGTGCCAGTGCCGAATAGGCTACAAACAGGTTGTCCTCGGCATCTATTCCAATTTGTGGCATGGAGGTTAATCCGACCCCGTAACTAGGTTGATCGCCGGGGATTTCAAGGCTTGCCGTATCACCTATCAGCCATCCGATCAGGTTTCCTCCGGCTTCCAGGAACTCAAGGGTGTACGAGCTGACAATAGTGGAATCGAGCATGGGCATGGTTTCGTTCCAGTAGATCAATCCTTCGGTGCTTGTAGGATAGTAATACCAGCCGGATCCGGAGACGATATCATGGAACCACAACATCCTGCTAAACACCACATGTGCCATCCCCTGAGAATCCAGTGCAATGGCGGAGGTGCCGTCTCCACTCCCGTAAACGGGCGTCAGGTCAGGGATATTAAAAGGCGTATACGGCGATTCATAAACGACAATCTTTTCCCAGGTGTCACCATTATCAGTTGATTTAAACACCAAACCGTCGAAGTAATCAAACCCGTAAGTGAATGCAATGGTATTGCCAACGGGTTGAGCCCAGGAGTATTTGAGGCTGGAAATGGCAAGAAAAAAACCGGAACCCAGCCCTTCGATGATCTCGCCGTTGATCTCCCATGTGACACCTCCATCGGAAGATCTGTAGTAGAGCAATGCATCTTCCTGCCCCTGGTAAGGATCATCGTATACAAAAGCAAGCAGATGGATGAATTCATGGTTTTCGCCGCTGGTAATCATTGAGTGCCAGACAATCGAATAGTTCCCATCAGGTGGGTCTAAAACGCTTTCCAGCCAGTCGCCCTGTCCCTTGATCTCCCGGCGGAGGATCTTGATCGGCCCTTCCCCTGTAAGATACTGGTAGTGGGCAATCACCTCTCCGGTAGGGCCCCAGGGAGCATAACTCGGGAATCCATTGTTGGGATCATTCCCCAGATGCGGAACCGCACCTGTCCAGGTGGTTCCGTTGTAAAAGTTATAGGCGGTGCCCCTGTCGGGTACACCCGTAGCTCCCCTCAGCATCCAGGTTGCACCAATCGTTCCGTCAGCGTGTTCATATAACCGGTTCATCAGGTTCCCGGAGTTGTAGGTCTGGGTATCATACCAGGTGTTTCCGATGACCGTTGCATCGAGTATCTTTTGACCGGGTAGCGCCAGGCCAGCATTGAGAAGGACGCCATCAGGAGACACCCGTGGTTCACACAACCTGGGATTGGTCAGTGGCAAATAATCAGTCACATGCATGTTTTGCGCATATCCTATCGCCACAATCATAATAAGTACGAAGAAGAGGATTTGTTTTTTCATCGTTTCTTTTTTAAGTTAGACTTCTGCTGCAGACTACTCCTGTAAATACAAATGTACTATCCTTTTTCAGGAATAGCTAATTTCCATTTATTTAATATCTTTGGCAGAGGTGCATAAGAATGCCTACATCCATTCAATGGAAGACTATGATAAACTTTACTCCGAAAGCATATCACACTCAACTGAATTCTGGGGAAAGCAGGCCCACGAATTATTACACTGGCATCACGATTTCCAGATGGTGAGCGATTGTGATTTTACGGAAGGACTCGTTTCCTGGTTTCTTGCAGGGAAAATCAATGCAAGTGAAAATTGTATTGACAGACATCTAGAACACAGAGGAGAACAGGTAGCAATCATCTGGGAAGCAGATGAACCGGGTCAGGAGAAGAGAATAACATACCGGGAACTGCATCGCGAGGTTTCCCGCCTTGCCAATGTGTTGCGTCATAACGGGATCAGAAAAGGAGACAGGGAAGGGGAAGTATTTGCATGTATGGCTGACATTGGTTGGATTACAGGCCATCCAGCGTGAAGGAGATTCCTTCGTGACGAAATATGACCGCTCAAGTCTGCGTATACTAGGTACTGTAGGAGAACCCATCAGTCCGGAAATCTGGTTCGGCTACGTTACCTTTCTTCGGAATTGAGCCTGCGTTGCTTTCCGAAGAGGGTGAAGAATTGACTGGCGATGGGGCACGCCGGGATGCCGATGGGTACTACTGGATTACCGGCCGGGTGGATGATGTTCTGAATGTTTCAGGTCACCGGTTAGGCACTGCCGAAGTAGAGGGAGCTCTGGTTTCACATCCATTCTGCTCTGAAGCAGCTGTTATTGGATTCCCACACGAAGTGAAAGGAGAAGGATTGCTCCCGGGTTACCCAAAACCAGGTCGGGAAAGATCATGCGTCGCATCCTTAGAAAAATTGCAGCCTCGGATACAACCGATCTGGGGGATATCACAACACTTGCCGATCCGTTAATCGTTGAGAAACTGATTGAGCTGAGGAAGAAATTGTAGGGGTTAAATGGATGGTTTATATTATTGAGGATGTGGATGTTTTTGCCAGAACACTTTCATACAAGTCACAATAAGCCTTTCCAACGATCATAAATCCAAAGGTGTTTTGAACTTTTTCACGCATCAGGTTGGCGTCATAATCCTGATAATGGTCGAGCATGAAATTCACTGCATTCAGTAACTCAACCTCGTCGCACGGATTGACCAATATCCCAGAATGCTGATCTACAAGATCCGGAATGGGACCTGTGTTTGAAGCAACAATGGGTTTACCGCATGACAAACATTCCTGGATCACCAGTGAAAATGTCTCATAGTTACTAAACATGACAAGGAATTGTGCATGCTGAATCTCCCTGACCAACTCCTCTCCAAATTTTATTCCCCTGAAATACAACAAGGGTTCCTCCAACCCAAGCTCCTGTGCCAGGGACTTGGCTTGTTCCTCGAAAGGTGATTCCCCTCCAATTAAATGACACTCGAAATCCCTGCGGCATTCAGACAATTTTCTGACCATTCGTAAGATCCCATTGATGTTCTTTGCCTGATCTGAGAATGTTGAAATGTGGATGAATCGTTTTTTCGGGGCTTCCTTCATCGACCCTGCGAGTGTAAATAAGCTGGTATCGACAGCAGGCGGGATGACCTTGAAATTTCTGTTCCGGATGCCTTGCTTTCCCATGGCCATTCTTAAATAATCAGAAATCGCAATCATCCCATCTGCATTTCGAACAATGATCGCAGTTACTTTCTTTCTCAGCCATCCTTGATATTGATTATTTTCAGCCAGGTATCGTGTCCAATAGTCCGTAATGACGTAAGGCTTTCTGAACAATAG
>JBDROF010000023.1:0-15997 GCA_043810345.1 Bacteroidota bacterium
ATGGCTAGCTTTTTCATTTGTTTTCGTTTTAAAAATTAATAATTTGTAACTTGTTCGAAAACAAATATATGGCGCCACACATATCCATATCAAGCTGAAATAAGCATGTGTCAACTCTTACTTCGTAGGTGCGGGAAGAATGACTTCATACGTCCCTGAATAACATATGTATATTCCTTAATATGGGAAGCATTTCAATGAGCGACCGGAATCACATCCTGTCCGGCACCAGGATCCCCAGCAACCCCATTCCATTGCGGATCACATCTCCGGTAACAGAAGAAAGGTGAAGTCTGAAGGTCACAATCGCCGGATCCTCTTCTCGCAATACAGGTACTTCCTGGTAGAATTGATTATACTCTTTCGCCAGCTCGTAAATAAAATTGGCTATCAATGCCGGACTGAGTTCTTCGCCAGCCTGATTGACTACAGAGGGGTACTGGTAGAGTAGCTTCAGGACCTCGCGCTCCTGGGGGACGAGGGATGAAAGACGAGGGACGAAGGACGAGGGACGAGGGATGAAAGAAGGATTTTCGGTCCCGGATTCCGGATCACGGATCGCGTATCCGGTATTCACAGCCTTCCTGAGTAAGGATTGTATGCGGGCATGCGTGTATTGAATAAATGGCCCGGTATTACCGTTAAAATCTATTGACTCCTTTGGGTCAAAGAGCATGTTCTTCTTTGGATCCACCTTCAGGATAAAGTATTTCAGGGCTCCCATTCCAATGATATCGAACAGATGGCGGGCCTCCTCTTCCGAAAATTCATCTACCTTACCAAGCTCGCGGGTGGTCTGTTCGGCCGTATGGAACATCTCATCCATCATGTCATCAGCATCCACTACAGTTCCCTCCCGAGATTTCATCTTTCCCTCCGGCAATTCTACCATGCCATAAGAAAGATGATAGATGGTATCCACAGCAGGATTCCCCAGTTTTTTCAAGACCCTCTTCAGGACATCAAAGTGATAGAGCTGCTCATTACCAACTACATAGATCATTTTCGATGGATGATACTCTTCGTATCTCTGTTCGGCAGTTCCCAGGTCCTGCGTAATGTAAACGGAGGTTCCGTCGGCTCTTAACAGGAGCTTTTCATCCAGCCCTTCATCCTGCAGGTCGACCCATATACTGCCATCCGCCTTCTTTTTCAGCACCCCCCGTTCCAGCCCTTCATAAACCAGCTCCTTTCCCAGGAGGTAGGTGTTGCTTTCATAGTATATCCTGTCAAACTCTACCCCGAGTCGTTCGTAGGTTTTGGTAAAGCCATCGTAAGCCCAGCCATTCATGGTTTTCCACAACCGGATGATGTCGGGGTCTTTTGCCTCCCACTGACGGAGGATCTCCTGCGCTTCCCTGATCAGGTCGGTTCCTTTAGCCGCCTCCTCCTCGGTCATGCCCGAGGTCATCAGCTCACGAATTTCTTCCTTAACGTGTTTTTCAAAGAGCACATAGTACTTCCCGACCAGGTGATCGCCTTTGATCCCGGATGTTTTGGGAGTCTCTCCCTGCCCCCATTTCATAAAGGCCGCCAACGACTTGCAGATATGGATCCCCCTGTCGTTGACCAGGTTGACTTTTTGCACCTCGTACCCATTTTCCTCCAGGATCAGGGAGAGGGAGTACCCCAGGAGATTGTTCCGGATATGACCCAGATGTAGTGGCTTGTTTGTGTTGGGAGAGGAGTATTCGAGCACAACCGGTGCGGCATCGCGCTTTGGCGACTTCCCGAAACCCTCCGATGAGGCCTCCTTCACCAGAAAATCCATCCAGAAATTTTCTGTCATCACCAGGTTCAGAAATCCTTTGATCACATGGTATTCGAGGATACAGGGAAGCTTGTTCGCCAGGTAGTCTCCCACTTCAGAGGCAGTTACCTCGGGCGGCTTCCGGGTCACCCTGACGAGAGGAAAAACCACTACGGTAAAGTCTCCTATGATCTCTCGCTTTGTATTCTCAAAGCCGATCGTTTCCGGAGAGATCTCCTCTCCATAAAGATCCCGGACCGCCTCTACACAAAACGCCCTGATTTTCTTCTCGATCATGCTCCTGGATTGAGTTGCAAAGGTACAGAGTTCAGTGAATTTAACATGCTGATTTGGGGAATTTGTTAAAAAGAATTAGGTTTGTAAAAAAATAAAAAATAACAAAAAGCGAGGGTTTAATGAAAAAGAATGTGATCATCATTGGCGCCGCAGGAAGGGATTTCCATAACTTCAACACCTACTACAGGAATAATCCAGATTTCCACGTTGTTGCCTTCACTGCTGCCCAGATCCCCGATATTGATGGGCGAAAATACCCTGCCGCTCTGGCAGGTAAACTCTATCCGAAAGGCATTCCCATCTTCACCCAGGAGGAGCTCCCCAAGCTGATTAAAACGCACAAAGTAGACATCTGCAACTTCGCTTATAGCGATGTCACTTATCAGCATGTAATGAACCTGAGCGCCATCGTGAATGCCGCTGGAGCCAACTTCTTTCTGCTTGGGCCCAGGGACACGATGATTAAAAGCACCAAGCCGGTAATCGCTGTATGTGCTACCCGCACCGGTTGCGGTAAAAGTCAAACCTCCCGCCGGATCATCGAGATCCTGATGGCAAAAGGGCTGAAAGTAGTTGCCATACGTCACCCCATGCCTTATGGCGACCTGGTTGCTCAGAAAGTACAGCGTTTCGCGACCATCAAAGATCTGGCCAAGAACAGATGCACCATTGAGGAGATGGAAGAGTATGAACCTCATGTAGTCCGTGGCAACGTCATATATGCCGGTGTCGATTACGAAGCCATTCTGAGGGCTGCCGAAAAGGATCCCAACGGTTGCGATGTAATCCTCTGGGACGGCGGAAACAACGATTTTCCCTTCTATCAGCCCGACCTGATGGTCACGGTAGCCGATCCGCACCGAGCGGGTGCCGAACTGAATTACTATCCAGGTGAGGTGAATCTACGGATTGCCAATGTGGTGGTCCTGAACAAGATCGATTCAGCCTGTCCCGAGAACATCAAAACCGTCCGTGATAACATCCGAAAGGTGAACCCAAACGCCATCGTTGTGGATGCGGCCTCTCCCATCAGCGTGGATAACATAAAGGTGATCAGGGGGAAGAGGGTTCTGGTGATCGAAGACGGTCCTACCCTCACACATGGGGAAATGAAGATCGGTGCCGGTGTGGTGGCTGCCGAAAAATACGGAGCTGCTGAACTTGTAGATCCGCGTCCTTTTGTTGTTGGCAAACTGGCAGAAACATTCCGGATCTATCCAAACATCGGCCAGTTGCTGCCGGCTATGGGATATGGTGCCCAGCAGGTAAAGGACCTGGAAGCTACCATCAACAAGACCCAGTGTGACTCTGTCGTGATTGCCACACCCATCGACCTGAACCGCCTGGTGAAAATCAACAAGCCCAACACGCGGGTCTATTACGACCTACAGGAAATTGGTCGTCCGAACTTCGACACCATCCTGGGGGACTTCTTAAAGAAGCACAAAATAAAAAGTAAAAAGTAACCGCATGAAAAATAAGAGCCTGATCTCCATCAACGATTTTACCCCCGAAGAACACATTCGGATTCTGGATCTTGCGGAGGATTTTGAAAGGCAACCTACGCAACGGATCCTGGAAGAATACGTGGTTGCCTCCCTGTTTTTTGAACCCTCTACACGCACCCGCCTCAGTTTTGAGTCGGCCGCCTCCAGGCTGGGGGCCCAACTGATCGGATTTTCAGAACCGGCAAGCACCAGCCTTCAGAAAGGGGAATCTCTCCGGGATACCATCCGTACCATTAGCAACTATAGTGACATCATCATCATCCGTCACCCCAAGGAAGGAAGCGCCAGGTTCGCCAGTGAAGTATCCTCGGTACCAATCATCAATGCAGGTGACGGCGCCAATCAACACCCGACACAAACGTTGCTGGATCTTTATTCTATCCGGAAAACTCAGGGGAAACTCGACAATCTGGAGATCGCCTTTGTTGGGGACCTGAAGTATGGGCGTACCGTTCACTCTCTAGTAATGGCATTCTGTAATTACAACACGACGTTTCACCTGGTATCTCCCGAATCGTTGAAACTTCCGAGTTCCGTAAAAATCCACATCAAGGATAAAAAACTTACTTATCACCAGTACACTGAGCTCCAGGAGGTGGTCCCAAAAGCCGATATCATCTATATGACCCGGATCCAGAGAGAGCGTTTTTCGGATCCTCTTGATTATGAAAAAGTCAAAAATTCGTATGTCCTGAGGAGATCGATGCTGGAACAGGCCAAACCAAACCTGCGGATCCTGCACCCCCTTCCACGGGTTAACGAAATCGCTATCGACGTGGATTCCAACCCAATGGCCTACTATTTTGTGCAGGCATTGAATGGCGTTTTTGTGCGTCAAGCCCTGCTAGCATCGATTTTAGGTGTAGTTGAATAATTTAAAAAAATCTCTCATGTCCATGAAAGAATCCAGGAAAGAGTTAAAAGTTTCGGCGATTGAGAACGGAACCGTGATCGATCATATTCCCTCCCATAATGTCTTTCAGGTTATCCGGATCCTCAACCTGACCGACTATCCTAACCAGTTGCTGATCGGGACCAACCTTGAAAGCCACAAAATGGGAAAAAAGGGGATCATCAAGGTGAGCAACAAGTTCTTCGAACCCCAGGAGATTAATAAAATAGCCCTGGTTGCTCCCTCCGCAACCCTCATTGTCATTCGTGACTTCAACGTCACGGAAAAAAAGCAGGTTAAGATTCCAACCCAGGTGGAGAAGATCGTCAAGTGTTTCAACCCCAACTGCATCACCAACAACGAAGAGATGGAGACCCATTTCACTGTCATCGACAAGAGAGAGCTCAAACTCCGGTGCAGGTATTGTGAAAAGATCACAGCCAAGGACAATATGGCGTTTATTTAATTGCCATCATTGCACAACATTGCACAACATTGCCATTATTGCCATAATTTTACCATTTCACCATGGCGCCCCTGCACCACATCTTAAGGCTGATCTCCGAGGGTGAGCATCAATTACTGGATTTCAAGTTTGAGATCTCTGATGCGAATAAAATCGCCCGGAGCCTTGCCGCATTTGCCAATACCGATGGTGGCCGGTTACTGGTTGGCGTGAAAGATAATGGCACCATCAAAGGCATCCGGTCAGAAGAGGAGTACTACATGCTGGATGCAGCTGCCAATCTCTATTGCAAACCTCCCGTCCTGTTCCACGTAAAACAGTGGGCCCTTTCGGGGAAGACAGTTCTGGAGGTAACCATTCCAAAAAGTGACAGGATGCCACATTTTGCAAAAGATCAGGCAGGCAAGTGGATAGCCTATATCCGGGTAAAAGACCAAAACTTTCCGGTCAACAGGGTCCTGCTGAGAGTGTGGGAGCTGGAAAAGCTGCCTAAGGGAGTGTATATCAAATTTACGGATCATGAAAAAGTTCTTCTCTCTTACCTGGAAGCGCATGATTCGATCACGATCAGCAAGTTTGTTCGAATGACCGGATTGAGTCGATATAAGGCGGAACAGATCCTGATCCGATTCATCTCGCTACACATCATCGGGATGGAGTTTACAGAGAACCGGATCTTATACAAGATCAATTAAAAAAGAAGTACATACCCACTTTTTTCCCGATGCTCCGCTGGAGAAGCTGGTATTCAATATCTCCCGGATATTCACCATCGTAAAACCGAAACTCCCCTACTCAGTCTGCTTCAGGATCTTTTTCTACTATAAACAGGTTACTCGATCCGTAGTTCCTGTATATATATGGAAATATCATGTTGATCCAAACTTTTTCAGGGAGATGCGATATTTTTGTAACATTGTGCCCGATGACACGCAATAAACTCCTTCGACTCTCCTTACATGTCCTCTTCTGGATCTTCATTGTAGTATTCTTTACCTTCATCTACGGGATCCGGAGAGGCAATTATTTCGAGATCTTTGAAGTTCTTCTCGGCACCCTGCCGCTGGACATGCTCTTCACCTATTTCGTGATCTACTTTCTGATCCCGTCTTTGCTGTTAAAGAAGAGATACATCTGGTTTATCCTCACCTTCATTATCTCCTTTACTTTAATGGTCTTCCTCGAATGGACCATCAACTTCTTCATCCTCTACCCGGCCATCTATTCGGATTATGATAAATGGCAAGACACCATCAGCTACTTCTCCGGATCGGGACTGATGATCTATATATCCCTCGGATTTGTAATACTACTGGCTTCCGCTATTAAGCTTTCGCGGCACTGGCTGCAATCGCAGCAGGATAAAGCTGATTTGGAGATCCAGAACCGAAAGAGCGAATTGGCCCTGTTACGCAGCCAGGTGAATCCACACTTTCTTTTTAACACGCTGAACAACATTGACACGCTGATCAGGAAAGATCCCGACAAAGCATCCGACTCTGTGTTGAAGCTCTCAGAAATCATGCGCTATTTTATCTATGAGGCAACTGCTGACAAAGTTCCTCTGGAAAAGGAGATCGATTACCTACGAAATTTTATTGAGCTGCAACGGATCCGGAACAAAAATCCAGGCTTTATCAGGTTTCAGGTCAGTGGTTCACCGGGAAACCTGGTGATCGCTCCGATGCTCTTTATTCCCTTTGCAGAAAACGCCTTCAAACATGGCTCAAAAGGATACAGGACCCCAGCCATCACGGTCGATCTCTGGATTCAGCCCAATGAGATCCGGTTCGAAGTGGTGAACTTTGTAGAGATACATCATGAGCAGGTAAAAGATACCGGCAAAGGAGTTGGTCTGACCAATGTCATCCGGAGGCTGGATCTGATCTATCCCGGACAATATTCATTATCGGTCAACGAAGAGGAAGATAAGTATATGATCGTATTAAAAATCAAGCCGTTATGAAGATTAAATGCATCGTTGTTGATGACGAACCGTTGGCTATCGAAAAAATCTCAGAATACATCGTACGTGTACCTTCCCTGGAATTGCTGGCTTCGTTCGATAACGCCATTGACGCGCTCGAGTTCCTGCGTGACAAGAAGACCGATCTGGTGTTCCTCGATATCCAGATGGAAAAATTTACCGGCATCCAGTTGCTGGAGATCCTCCGGAATCCCCCCAAGATTATCATTACCTCAGCCTATGATACCTATGCTCTCAAGGGTTACGAACTCGATGTAACCGACTACCTTCTTAAACCTATCTCGTTTGAAAGGTTCCTTAAAGCCGTTAGCAAAGTCAGTGAGGAACTCCATGCAACGAAAGCAGTCGAACCAGCAACTACGCAAACAGCTGAAAAAAAAGCATCGGATTTTATCTTCATCAAGGCCGATTATCATATGCGCAAGATCAGGTTCGACGACATCCTCTTCATCGAAGGGATGAAGGACTACCTGCGACTTCACCTCCAGAACGAACGGATCATGACCCTTATGAGCTTCATGAAGATGGAAAAGGCATTACCCCCCGACAGATTCATGCGGGTGCACAAATCCTACATTGTTTCACTTGACAAGATTGAACGGATAGAGCGGAATACAATCATGATTTCCGGACACAAGATCCCGATCGGAAACAAATACAAGAAGGGGTTTTTCGAGTACCTGGAGAAGGTATTGTAATTGCACATCATTGCACATCATTGCACATCATTGCGCATCATTGCGCATCATTGCACATCATTGCACATCATTGCACATCATTGCGCATCATTGCGCATGAATTGCCATTGGTTAGATCATCCCAAAAAGTAATCCCGCGATGGTTGACAGGACAACCACAATGAGAACATAAACCAGGGTTTTCTGAATTCCTATAACGCTTCTAATGACCAGCATGTTAGGCAATGAAAGGGAAGGGCCTGCCAGCAATAGAGCCAATGCCGGTCCTTTCCCCATCCCGGATGCAATCAGTCCCTGAAGAATAGGAACCTCGGTGAGGGTGGCAAAATACATGAAGGCGCCGATGATGGAAGCAAAGAGATTAGACCAGATGGAGTTCCCTCCCACCAGATAGGATACCCAGGTGTCGGGGATTACACCCGGGATGGTAACATCATCATGCGTAGAGCCCAGCAAGAAACCGGCTATCACAACTCCAATTGCCAATAAAGGAAGGATCTGTTTTGTGAATCCCCAACTCGACAGGATCCACTCCCGGTTTTCGCTCTCTTTGCTTTTATCAAGCAGGCAGATTATACTTACTGCTCCGATCCCAATCACCATAGAGATTATCGGATTTTCAAACAAAAAGGCGCTTAGCACAGTAACTGCTACTGCAACAAGTACCTGCCAGCTTTTTAGTTTGAGAATAGTAATCATCACCGCCGTTAGAATTAATCCGAAAAGGCCGGTAACATACCACTTGTAAGCCCATATATAGTACCACAAATTCCCAACATCTCCAGTTTCTGGTTTGCCCCAGTTGGCAAATACCAGAATGATCACCAGCGTAAAGAAGAAAGTCGCCGTTTGACATAGTGGACGCTTCTCAGGAACATCCGGAAAGTTCATCTGTTCTTCAGCCTTCACCTTCTCCTCTTTCCGGTAAATGAAAGCCATGATCAAGCCTATCAAAACACTGAATAAGACCGCCCCCACCACCCGGGCAATGCCCAGTTCAAATCCTAATATACGTGCCGTTAGAATGATCGCCAGGATGTTGATTGCCGGACCCGAATATAAGAATGCAATGGCTGGACCCAGGCCAGCACCCCGCTTATGAATGCTTGAAAACAGGGGAAGTACTGTGCAGGAGCATACGGCCAGAATCGTCCCCGAAACAGATGCCACACTGTATGCTACCCATTTTTTTGCTTTCGCTCCAAAATATTTGATCACCGAAGCCTGGCTGACGAAGACAGAAATGACTCCGGCTATCAAAAAAGCTGGCAGCAAGCATAAGATCACATGCTCCCGGGCGTACCATTTCGACAGGTCCAATGCCGCATCAATGGCAGTATTGAATACCGGGTTAGTAACCGGCAGGTAAAAAACAACCAGAAAAATAACAACGATCCATCCCAGGATCTTCAGCTCCTTTTTTATCTCCATGAACGATTGCTCATCAGTAAATAAAGAAAATGACAATGTAATAGATCCCTACCCCGATGAAGAACACGGCAACCACTCTGCGGAACCAGAGCTCAAAAACTTTGATACGATCATAAAGCTTCCCGACGTTTCCCACAGCATACGCCAGGAGCCACGCGAAGATAATGACAGGTAATCCTGTAGCGATCGCAAAAATCAATGGAAGCAACAAGCCATCCGGACTGGCAATCGTGATTGGAATCAGCATGGCAAAGTACAGCACCCCACTATAAGGACAAAAAGCCATAGCGAAAATGATCCCAAGCAGCAAGGCCCCCCAGTAGCTTCGCTGGCTTTTCTCTGCTATTTTATCTTTGAGGTCACTGATTCCCGGAAGATGTATCCTGATGAAATCCAGCATAAACAAACCAATAAGGATCATGAAGGGACCCAATAACTTTTCACCCCATCCCTGAAACAGCAAGGAAACATTCATCTTGCTGGCTCCAAAATAGATGATGATCCCGATTCCCGTGTAGGTGATCGCCCGCCCCAGGGTATAGATCAACCCTTTGAGGAACACCCGTCGCCTATTCTCGATATCGCGGCTGATAAATCCGATAGCGCTGATGTTCGTCGCCAACGGACAAGGGCTAATGGCCGTCATCAGGCCCAGGATAAAGGCCGTCAGTGCCGCGTACTGGGAGTTTTCAAGTATGGTTTGGAGGTATTGCATTTCGCTTTTCGCTTTTCGCTATTTCGCTATTTTCTTACCTCCTCCACCGCCTTCTTGATCTCCTCCTTTAGCTTATCCGGGTTTCCATTTGCATAGAGAAAAGCCTTGTCGGTGAGGTCTACACGCTTATCACCGCAAATGACAATGAGGGTTTGCCCTTCGATGTTGCATTTTTTTCCAATGGCTTCCCCCTCCTCTTCATCCAGGTTGATACTTTGAAAGGTAACCTCCCCTTTCTTCATCTGATCGGGGAAAAGAGCTTCTACCGACTCTTTGGCAACCTTCTCCACGTTGAGACAGGTTTTACAGCGACGGGAGAAGTGGAAATAGTAGACATCAACCTGATTTGTTGAAGGAGGAACGACAGCTGCCAGGGTTGCTGCCCAAATAAAAGCAATAAAGAGGATCATGTACTTCTTCATAGCAAACTAATTTATCGAGTTAAAATTTTTGTTATTTCATCTTTCGAGGGAATCCGACCTTTGATCACCACCTTTCCATCGACTACCAAAGCCGGAGTTGACATGACGCCATAGGTCATGATCTCCATGATGTCTTCCACCTTCGTAACGGATGCCTCGATTCCATTTTGTTCAACCACCTCGCGGGTGATCTTGTCCAGGGTTTTGCATTTGGGACAGCCGGGACCTAAGATTTTGATTTCCATAATACTGGTTTTAGGATACAGGTTCTAGGATATAGGTAGTAGGATATAGGTTTTTGAGTGTTGGTTGCAGTATCTTATCCCTTATATCTTACATCATACTTTATTTCTTGAAAAATTCCTGAAACAAATCCTCAGCCTTCTGCCAGTTTTCCTGATTGATACAATACTTGATATACGGAGGGTTAATCTCTCCCTGGATTAATCCCGATTTTTTTAGCTCTTTCAGATGTTCCGATAGTGTGGAGCGTGCTATAGGCAATTCCTCAGCCATGTCGCCACTGTAGCAGCATTTGTTCCGGGCCAGGAAATCCAGAATGAACATCCGCACCGGATGTGACATCGCTTTGGCGTACCGTGCAATCACCTCCTGCTCCTCTGTAAAATATCTTTTCTCACTCTTCATGTCATTTTGTATTTCGTCGAATTACGAAACAAAAATAATTAAAATTGACCTTCACCGTAAGAGAATAGAAAATATAATCACTAGTTAAGAAAAATGATTACCTTGTTAACTATTACCTTTACCTCACTTTTTTGAAGATAAAACCTGAGCACTCTCTCGCGGATTCAATCCTGGGAATTGATATTGGTTCGGTAACCATTTCGCTGGTGCAGATGGAGTTGTCGGGAAAGATCCGGAAAACGGTTTATCTTTTCCATAAAGGACAGATCCGGGAATCTCTGTTGGTAGCCGGTCAGCAGATTGATCTGTCCACCGTTCGTGGTATTGCCTGTTGTACCTCCCCTTGCGTGAATCCGGAATTGGTTACGCTTTACAATCCTCAGGTTGCTGCTATCAGGGCTACAAAAACGCTTTGTAGACAGGCGAACTCCCTGTTACTGGTAGGCGCGGAAAAATTCATGTTGATCCAGTTCGATGAAAAGGGATCTTTTGAATCTGTCAGGGCAAATTCCTCCTGTGCAGCTGGAACCGGTAGCTTCCTTGACCAGCAGGCGTTCAGGCTGAATCTCTCCGGGATTGAAGAATTGTGTGTAACTGCCTTAAGAAACACCGGACCCATTCCCGATATTGCCTCCAGATGTTCGGTATTTGCCAAAACAGATCTTATCCATGCCCAACAGCGGGGATTTTCGCTGCCCTGGGCGCTTGCTATTTATGGCTGCAGGAAAAGCAGGATTCTGCCACAAACCGGATCACTTCGCTGGATGAAATTTTACTTCCGGATGAACCAGGAAAGGCCTATTTTCATCCCCCCCTGGCATTAAAATTGTCGGACTACCCCGATTTTCAATGTGAAGCCTCCTTGTGCTTCATGCCCGTTGTTAATTCACGACAAGGGGCTATTCAGGTTGATCGTTACACAACATTTATTAAAGGCCAGGAAGTTGAAGCCTTTTTAGGAATAGATACCGGATCTACCAGTACAAAAGCAATCCTCCTCGACACTGATCATTTACCATTAGCAGGTTTTTATGCCTATACCACGGGGAAGCCGGTCGAAGCAGTAAAACTGATATTTGAAGCGATTCGTGACCTGGAAAGAAGCGAGGAGATCAGATTGCATGTTAAGGGTGTCGGAACCACCGGATCGGGAAGAAAGTTTATCGGGAAAATCATCCATGCCGATCTGATCGTTGATGAAATCACCGCACATGCCAGGGCAGCGTATGAGCTGAATCCAAAAACGGATACGATCATTGAAATAGGTGGACAGGATTCGAAGTTTACCCTGATGACGGACGGCATGGTGACATTTTCGCAAATGAACGCGGTGTGCGCGGCAGGAACAGGAAGCTTTATAGAAGAACAGGCCCGAAAATTAGGGTGTCCGCTATCTGACTATTCACAACGAACAGAAGGGGTTGCTGCTCCTCTGGCAAGCGACCGTTGTACCGTTTTTATGGAACGCGATACCAATCAATTGCTGAATAAAGGGTACCAGGTGAATGAGATCCTGGCTACGACCCTTCACTCGGTGATGGAAAACTACCTGAAAAAAGTGGCTATTGAAGCATCAATAGGCGATCATATCTGTTTTCAGGGTGCAACGGCAAAAAACAGATCCCTGGTTGCCGCTTTTGAACAAAAACTTGGTAAACAGATATTTGTATCTCCATACTGTCATCTCACTGGTGCGCTGGGCGTGGCGCTTTTACTCAAGGAGGAGCCTCCAGCGCAAACAGCATTCCGGGGAATTGATCTCTATAAGGAAACATTCGAGATTCATTCGGAGACATGCACCTTTTGTACAAACCATTGTCACATCAGCCTGACAACTGTTCATGGAGAACAGGAAGCGTATGGGTTTCTCTGTGGGCGTGATTATGAAACGAAAAAACATGTAGCCACTGATCTGGCTGTGTTCAACCTATTGGAAGAGAGGGCCCGCATTTTTCACAGCAGGCAGCATAAATCAGTATCAAGTGCAGTAACCATAGGATTACCCGCTTCACTGCATCTGTACGAGGAGATGCACCTCTGGAAACGTTTTTTTCACAATTTATCTTTCCATACGGTGACGAGCGAAAATTCCCCGGACCCGGTGAGGGCTGGGAAACGGATTGCCGGAGCGGAGTTCTGTTCCCCGGTTGACTCCATGTACGGCCACATTGCCTACCTGGCCGATAAGGCGGATTTTATATTTTTTCCAATCTCTCTCGAAACAAGGGATAAGACAGAAAATTCGGATAGGTACTATTGCTATTATACACAATTTTCGGCTGCCCTCGCTTATACCTTGAAAGACAAACGGATCCCGCGGATGATGATCTCACCCCTGTTGAATTTTTCGAAAGGGAACCGGCATGTTATCAAACAACTCACTGTAGCCCTCTCTCCATTCCTGGGGTCCGCCGTATCACCCGAGAAAGTCAAAACCGCATTCGAAGAGGCCTTGCGGTTTTCACAAAGCCGGAAGAAAAAACTCTTTTCGCTCTTTCAGGCAAAATTTCAACCACAAACCCCTATCTCCGTTGTCTTGTCAGGAAGGCCCTATGTGGTGCTCGCAAAGTCGATGAATAAAGGCATTCCGGATATTTTTGCCCGGATGGGGATCAATGCCTTTTTCCAGGACATGGTCTATCCGGATGACCAGTTTTCTGAAGAGACCGAACTTTACCTCCGGAAAGTTCCCTGGTATTATGCAGTTAAGATTCTGGAAACTGCCAAACTGGCTGCCACTACTCCAAACCTTTATCCCGTATTGATCACTGCGTTCAAATGTGCCCCTGATTCCTTTATCATTGATTATTTCAAGAAACAGCTGAACCAATATCATAAACCCTACCTCATCCTGCAGATTGATGAACACGATTCGAACGTGGGATACGAAACCAGAATTGAAGCAGCCATCCGTTCGTTCCGGAATCATGCCACCGTGAATCAGGAGATCCCTGAAATAACATCCCTGCAGGTATTGCCTCATCTGGAAACAAGGATCAACGGAAAGACTTTGTTGTTCCCCAACTGGGATAATCTGGTCACCCCGTTGCTTGTCGCTAACCTGAAACGGAGCGGTATTGATGCCCGGTTACTGAACTCCAGTGAGCTGACCATCAAAAAGAGCATGGTCTACAATACCGGACAGTGTCTTCCCGTCAACATTGTGGCCCAGGAATTTATCGACTATGTTGAGCAGCACCATCTGAACCCGGAGAATACCATGCTGTGGATGACCAAGTGCTATATCACCTGCAATCTGCGATTGTATCCATTCTATATTAAAAACCTTCTGGAGACCCATGGTCATGGGTTTGAAAAAGCGGCCGTCTATTCCGGTGAATTTTCACATCTTGAAATAGCTGTCAGCACAAGTTATTATGCTTATTTCGCCTACCTGTTGGGTGGATTGATCAGGAAACTTGGATGTAAGATCAGGCCTTACGAGATCACCAAAGGAGAAACGGATACCGCAATCGAGAAAAGTGTGCGGATCCTAAAGGTAGCTTTTCTGGGGGATCGGCCAATGGATGACGCGGTAAGTGAAGTCATCTCTTTATTTGATAAGATCGAACGAAGAGAGGGGAACAGGCCCAAGGTAGCCATCTTTGGGGATCTTTATGTTCGGGATAACGATATCATGAACCAGGAGCTGATTCGTACCATTGAGGAAAATGGCGGAGAAGTGATTACAACACCTTATACCGATCTCGTGAAAATCACGATTGAGAATGTCATCCGGCGGGCTCTCATACGAGGCGATTACCTTCAAAGCGGTTTGTACAGGGTGATGCTGACGAGTACCAAATTGGTGGAGGAGAAATACTATAAACTGTTCAAAAAATATTTAGGGAATAAACCTGTGGTGAATCCGGTAAGATTGGAAAAACATCTGGCAAAATTCAACGTCTCCCCTTTTCATTCAGGAGAGTCGTATGAAAACATTTTGAAGATCTTTTATATCCTGGAAAATTACCCCGACATCTCGCTTTTTGTCCAAACCAATCCGGCCTTTTGTTGTCCAGCTCTGGTTACCGAAGCGATGACCCGGGAGATCAGGCGAATAACAGGAATTCCGGTAGTCACACTTACTTATGACGGCACCAGCGGAAATAAAAATGAGGTCATCATACCCTATCTTAACGAGGTAATGGCACCGTAAAGGGATCCTGCATTTCCAGTCAATAAACAACATTGTACATATGCCATTTATTGATTTCAACACCAGGAAAAGAATCCAGGTTTGGGAAGAGATTGGGAAGGGTATCAAAAAGCCCGCCGTAGTCCCGAGTACCCAGGGCGTCGGAGGGTGTCAGCGGAGAGAGAGGGATTCGAACCTACTCTCGAAACGCTTATTAATAAAGGGATTCAACACTTCAAGGTGTTTTAATCCACCTCGAAGTCCACCTACTTTTTTGCAGTATTTTTCTTTGCAAAGAACTTTTTTGCTATTACAAATATACTGATAATTAGTATTATAACCAACTATTGTTAATATTTTTTTATAGTATTCAGCACAGCAGAATGTTTATTGATATCTTATTTTGTCAGGTAAATACCGGTTATTACCTGACATTTTTTATCTTTGCATCAAATGTATATTCCAATGAAAATAACTGATATTATTGGCGATAAGATAAACAGACTTCCTTCTGGCTATGTTTTCACCTATGAGTCATTTGATCTTCCGGTGAACACGATTGATGCCCTTACCAAGGCCCTTAGCCGTTTGGTTCAGGAAGGTAGGATTCGCAAACTCTCTCCAGGAAGATTCTATAAACCCATACTTACTGAATTTGGAGAACTGAAACCCGAAATTTACCAGGTGGTGAAGGACCTGCTGGAACAAAATGGTAAAATTACCGGATACCTTACCGGATATTCTGTATACAACCAAATCGGCCTTACAACTCAGATTTCCGGTATCATTCAGATTGGTACCAACGAAGTAAAAAAAAGCATTACACGGGGCATTTATAAAATCCGATTTATAAAACAACCAAACAAAATAACCAGAGAAAACATTTCACTGCTGCGCATTCTCGATGCCATCCGTAACATCAAAGAGATACCTGATACTACTATCGATCAATCCTGTAAAAGCCTTTTGACACTCATTAAAGAAATCAATGAATCAGACCGTGACACATTCCTTCGTCTTGCCAAAAAATACAATCCTGCAACCC
>JBDROF010000024.1:0-9502 GCA_043810345.1 Bacteroidota bacterium
TGAAAGAAAACACGGATGGTTAAGATTATCGTCATTATATGGAAGTTATCACCTTAACTCCGAGTATGAAATCCCCATCGACACGATTGCCAATTTCTTTTGCCCGCACTGTCATGCCGAGCTTGCCGGTTCATCTTCATGCCCAGCCTGTAATGCGCCCATGGTCCCACTGATTATATATGGAGGAGGATTAGTTCAGATATGTTCGCGACGAGGGTGTAAAAATCACATGATGGATCTGGTCTATAGTATTTGCATCAATTGCGAAAACCGGCATACATGTAAGCTTGTTAAACAAGAAAGGGGTGTCTGGTATTGTGAAGAATATAAATAATGGAGGAACATAAATGGTCAGGTTATCTTCTCTCGAGGAATTAAGAGATTTATTTGAAAGGATTAGGAATAATTTAAATGATTCCAGACTTCAGATAATAATCTGTGGTGAAACGGGATGTCAGGCAAGTGGTGCGAATGACATTATCCGTGTCGCTAAAAAATACATCTTGCAAAATCAATTGCTGGATACAATTGAATTAAGGATTACGGGATGTCATGGTTTTTGCGAAATGGGGCCAACAGTTATCACCAAACCTCAGGGCGCTTTTTACCATAAAATTACCATTGATAATATCAGCCGGATCATCGACGCGGTTATTTCAGATGATTATGTGGAGGATTTGCTTTACAGAGATCCGAGAACCGAAGAAAAGTACTATCATCAGAACGAAATTCCTTTTTTCAAAAAGCAACAGCGAATAATTTTTAAAAAGAAACAGGAGATTGATCCGATCCGCATTTATGACTATCTCACAAACGATGGATATAATGCTCTCTACAAAGTTTTCTCCAGTTTATCCCCCGAGCAGGTACTGGAGGAGATTAAAGTTTCAGGCCTTCGCGGAAGAGGGGGCGCCGGGTTTCCTACCGGCCACAAGTGGGAAATGCTGGCCAGACAAAAATCCTGTGATGGGAAATATGTGGTCTGCAATGCCGATGAAGGTGACCCCGGAGCATACATGGACAGAAGTCTTCTTGAGGGAAATCCTCACAGTATTATTGAGGGGATGATAATTGGAGCTTATGCCACGGGTTCCAATATGGGAGTAGCGTATGTTCGGCATGAATACCCGCTGGCCATCAAACATTTGATCATCGCGCTCAGGCAGGCCAGGGATATGGGTCTGCTGGGGGACAATATCCTTGGAAGCGGGTTTTCATTTGATATTCAAATAGTAAAAGGAGCCGGAGCGTTTGTTTGTGGTGAAGAAACAGCACTGATACGATCCATTGAGGGGAAGGTCGGCGAGCCCCGTCAACGTCCACCCTATCCCGTTCAGAAAGGAATACAAGGACGGCCCACCGTGATCAATAATGTAGAAACCTGGGCAAATATTGCCTTTATTATCAATATGGGTGCCTCAGAATATGCGAAGATAGGAACTGCTAACAATTCCGGCACTAAAATATTCAGTCTGGTTGGAAAAATAAAAAATACGGGCCTTATTGAAGTCCCGATGGGCATCACTATTAAGGAAATTGTGTTTGACATCGGGGGCGGTCCGGCCGGGAATGCCAAAATAAAAGCTGTTCAAACCGGCGGCCCTTCAGGTGGCTGTATCCCGGTTTCGAAATTCGACCTCTCGATTGATTATGACACCCTGGCTAAAGCCGGTTCTATTATGGGATCCGGCGGTATGATTGTCATGGATGAAAATACCTGTATGGTTGATGTAGCCAGATATTTCATGAATTTTTTAAAAGCTGAGTCTTGCGGAAAATGCTATACCTGCCGAAAAGGCACCCAACGGATGTATGAAATTCTTGATGCTATCTCAAAAGGAAAGGGAGTTCTCGAAGACCTTGATTTACTAGAAGAACTCGCACTGGTCGTGCAGGATTCCACCATGTGTGGTCTCGGTCAGACCGCTTCAAATCCGGTACTCAGCACACTCAAATATTTCCGCGAAGAATATGAACGGCACATCATTCACAAAAAATGTGATGCATTTGTCTGCAAAGAACTTGTCGGAGCGCCCTGCCAGTCAGCCTGTCCGGTCGGCACGGAAGCCTGGCGTTATATAGCGCACGTCGCCCGTGGTGAATATGATCTGGCATATACTGCTATCCGGGAAGCCAATCCCTTTCCCTCTGTATGTGCCCGTGTTTGTAACCATCCCTGTGAGGATCACTGCCGTGCGGGAGCAAGCGAAGGTGAAGCCGTAGCGATAAGATCCCTCAAACGGTTTGTAACTGATCGGGTAGACCCCTCTGGTTATAAACCCAAAAGGGCTGCTGACATAAGAAATGCGCCGGTGGCAGTTATCGGGGCCGGCCCGGCAGGGCTTACAACTGCGCATTATCTTTCGTTAAAAGGATATAAAGTCACCCTGTTCGAAGCGGAGGAAACACCGGGTGGAATGCTATATTGTGCCATTCCCGCTTACCGTCTCCCCAGGGAAACAATCACGAAAGAGATTGGTTCACTTCTAGATGAAAATGTCACCCTGAAGTGTAATGTGGCTTTAGGTTCGGAAGTAACCATAGATAAACTATTTGAAGAAGGATTCAAGGCAATAATGATAGCTATAGGAGCCCATAAAAGCAAACCTCTTCAGTTGGAAAACGAGGATACAAAAGGGATTTACCCCTCTATTGAGTTCCTGAAAGCATTTAATCTGCGGGGAGAACATCTTGCAAGAGGTCGAGTCGGGGTAATCGGTGGCGGAAATTCTGCTATTGACGCAGCCCGTACAGCCCTCCGGCAAAAGGATGTAGAGAGTGTCACTATCCTTTACCGGCGCACAAGGGAAGAGATGCCTGCATTTGCCGAAGAGATAGAAGCGGCAGACCAGGAAGGCATTCCTATTCAAACGCTGGTGACTCCCGTGGAAATACTCACGAAAGATGGGGTTTTATCCGGACTCAGGTGCATAAAAAACCAATTAGGTGAAATGGATTCTTCGGGGCGCCGCAGGCCGGTTCCCATCAAGGATACCGAACATGTTATTGCCCTTGACACCCTGATTGTAGCTATCAGCGAGGATTCGGGAGTAGACGCCGTCGGGCCCGCCCGCACAAGTAAAATTGAAGTCACTGAATGGAACACCATTAAAATTGATCCTGAAACCTTGCTTACAAGTCGTCCGGGTGTTTTTGCCGCCGGGGATGTTGTAACAGGGCCAAATACTGTGATAGATGCCATCGCTGCCGGTAAAAAAGCAGCTAAGATCATCGATCACTATCTGAATGGCGAGGCGTTGGATCAGCCAGCAGAGATTAAACTTCCGGAGATATATGTCGAACCCGTTGAGGTTGACATGGCAGAAATCCTACAAGCCGGTCGTGCTGAAACACCCCGGCTAACGGTTGAAAAGCGGCAACGAAATTTCACTGAAGTGGAGGTCGCTCTTTCTGACAAAGAGGCTTCCCGGGAAGCGAGGAGATGCCTGCGTTGTGATCTGGAGTTTACGCAACCTGAAAAAAATGAAGATGTATGTATCGTAAATGAAGTGGAGATAGCATGATTACACTAAAAATAAACGGACTTGAAGTCCAGGTTGAAAAAGGGACCACTTTATTGGAAGCTGCTAGATTTCTGGGCTTCCCGATTCCAACACTGTGCCATAACGATGGCCTTCACCCCTATGGAGCTTGTCGCCTTTGCGTTGTTGAGATCTGTGAGAACTCACGGGTAAAACTGGTTTCCTCATGCACTTATCCTGCTGAAGAAGGGCTCCATGTAAGAACGGCCACGAGACGGGTAATGCGGGCACGAAAAATGATTATTGAGCTTTTACTGGCATCGAGCCCGCAATCAAAAACCATCCAGGATCTTGCCGCTGCGTTTGACGTACGACAGCAACGGTTTAAACAGGAATATGAGGATTGTATCCTTTGCGGCCTTTGTGTCCGTATGTGTGAAGAACAGATGATGGCCAAAGCTATAGCTTTCAGGGGCAGAGGTGAAACCCGAAGTATCGGAACACCGTTCGATGTTACTTCAGAAGAGTGCAGGTTGTGTGGAGGATGCATGCATATTTGTCCGGTCTGTATGCTGAGATGCACCTTTACTGAGCCTGAAAAAGCTATCTGTGGTGGTTGTTCAACCCTTAGCCCTCCGTGCATCGAAAAGGAGCAGTTTACTGATATGATGTGTTATATGGAGCCCTGTGTAGCCTGCGAAATAACGAAAGATTAATTATATAAACAGCTAAAAAATAAAAGGAGAAAAACAATGTCACTGATTCAATCAAAAATAAACGCATCCGCCGCAACTCTGACGAAAAACCGGACCGAAGATTCAATCACCCCGGGATCCGGTATGTGTGTAACCTGCGTGGATGGCTGTATTGGAATGTGTGAGATCGGTAAATCTGCTTACCGTGGCCATGAAGTGATTTACCCACAGCCCTTTGGGGTAATTACGACAGCATCTGAGAAAAAATATCCGGTCGACTATGGGGATTTTAACATCATGGGAACTGCCGTAGGCGCATTTGGGATAGAGGCCGATAGCGATAAAGCTATTTTTCCAAATGTAAACCTTGAAGTTCGTTTTGGACATGATAAAGGAATTAAATTTCACTATCCATGGATTATTCCTGGTATAGGATCGACCAATATAGCCAAGAATAACTGGGAAGGTCTGGCTATTGGATCTGCACTGGCAGGAACCGGCCTTACCATTGGTGAAAATGTGGTTGGCATGGATCCGGAAGCTGTAATCAAAGAAGGCCATATCATTGATACCGTGGATCTGAAACGGCGTGTAAAGCTATATCAGGATCATCAACAAAATGGATTTGGCGCTATCATCGTCCAGGCAAATGTGGAAGATACAAGACTTCACGTTCAAGAGTATGCGATTGAGAAACTAGGCGTGGAGATAGTGGAGCTGAAATGGGGTCAGGGAGCCAAGGATATAGGGGGTGAAGTGAAAATAAGAGACCTTAAGAAAGCTCAATTACTGTATAAACGCGGGTATGTTGTTCTTCCTGACCCCACTGATCCTGATGTGATCAACGCTTATGAACATGGGGCTTTCAAAGAATTTGAACGGCATTCCCGTGTAGGCATGGTCACCGAAGATTCTTTTGCACAAAGAGTAGAAGAATTACGCAAAGCAGGTGCGAAATATATTTTCCTGAAGACAGGCGCCTACCGCCCTGCCGACCTGGCCCGTGCAATCGTGTTTGCATCCAGATACAAGCTTGATCTCCTGACCGTTGATGCGGCCGGCGGAGGAACAGGTATGAGTCCGTGGAGAATGATGAATGAATGGGGCATTCCCCCGGTCGAACTCCATTCCCTATTATACCAATATACTCATCACCTGGCAAAGAAAAAGAAATATGTCCCGGCTTTGGCTCTTGCAGGCGGATTCACGTTCGAAGATCAGATCTTCAAAGGAATCGCACTGGGGGCACCCTATGTGAAACTGATCGGAATGGCCCGGAGTCCTATTGCAGCTGCAATGGTTGGCAAAACAATTGGACGTGCTATAAAAGAAAATCAACTACCGGTATACGTGGAACGTTTTGGATCCAGCATTGACGAAATATTTGTCACCGCCCATCACTTGCGGAAAGAATTAGGAAATGAGGCATTCGAAAAGCTTCCTCCGGGAGCCATTGGTTTATATACGTATTATGAACGGTTGGGCCAGGGTTTACGCCAACTCATGTGTGGATCACGTAAGTTTACACTCGACTATATCACCCGTGATGATATTGGCGCCTTGACTCAGGAAGCAGCCGGGATCAGTGGCATTCAGTATTTAATGGATATGGATAAGGATGAAGTGAATCAGCTCCTGAATTCATGAGAATAGCCATTGCAACTGATGACTGGGAAATTATATCAACACACTTAAGTGGCTGCAAGGGATTTGCCATTTTCGATTTGGAAGGTTCCAGGATAAAAAGCCAGGAATATCGCTCAAGTAGCATTACTACACAGGATCATAGATTAAATGTTCCCTTACCTAAAATTGATAGGGATAAAATTATACTGAAAGTCCTTGAGGACTGTGATGTGCTGATCATCAAGAGATCAGAAGAAAGGTCAATGAAGGGAATTAATATACGCCGTGTTAAACTTGTTTTGACAGATGAAAGATTCGTAGAAAATGTTCTTGACCTGTATCTTTCTTCAATGCCCCCAACTCTCCCGGTCGAGTGAGCGGTAGTTGATGGCTTCGGCCAGGTGTTCAGGGCGGATCTGTGAAGAGGATTCCAGGTCGGCGATTGTTCGTGACACTTTCAGGATCCGGTCGAATGCCCGGGCGGATAGTCCGAGTTTCTCCATAGCGGTTTTCAGGATCAGGTTACAGGGTTCATCGAGTGTACAAAAGGTACGAAGCGTTTTTGCAGTGATCTGTGCGTTGCAATAGATCCTGGGGAATTTCACATAGCGCTTCTCCTGGATCTCCCTGGCAGCAATTACGCGCTGCCGGATGGCTGAGCTGGTTTCGGACCGGCGGGCATCGCTTAGGTCCCTGAATGGCACAGGGATCACTTCCACCTGGATATCAATCCGGTCGAACAGCGGTCCCGATATCCTGTTGATGTATTTCTGAACGGTCCCGGCCCCACATTTGCAATCGATCTGCGGATGATTGTAGTAGCCACACGGACAGGGATTCATGGCTGCCACCAGCATGAAACTGGCGGGATACTCCACACTCATCCGGGCCCTTGAGATGGTCACTACCCGGTCTTCCAGTGGCTGCCGGAGCACTTCCAGCACAGCTCGTTTGAACTCCGGGAGCTCATCGAGGAAAAGCACTCCGTTGTGAGCCAAAGAGATCTCTCCCGGCTGAGGAACTCCCCCGCCCCCTACAAGCGCCACATCCGATATCGTATGATGAGGCGACCGGAACGGCCGTACAGTGACCAGGGATCGGTGTACTCCCATCTTTCCGGCTACCGAATGGATCTTGGTGGTCTCCAGCGCTTCCTGCAGCGTGAAAGGAGGAAGGATGGATGGCAACCGCTTGGCCAGCATTGTTTTACCTGACCCGGGAGGACCGATCAGGATGAGGTTATGCCCTCCTGAAGCGGCGATCTCCAGGGCTCTTTTGATGTTCTCCTGCCCCTTTACCTCCGAGAAATCGTATTCAAAGTCTGTCGACCGGTTCAGAAACTCCTCCTTGCAGTCAACCATCGTTCGCGTGAGCGCCCCCTTGCCATCGAGAAATTCCATAACCTCCCGGAGATGCTTCACTCCATATACCTCCAGCTCTCCTACCACGGCTGCTTCAGATGCGTTTTCTTGCGGTAAAATTACCCCCTTGAATCCCCTTTTCAGTGCCTCGATCGCGATCGGAAGGGCGCCTTTGATGGGCCTGATGGTGCCATCCAGTGACAACTCACCCATGATGATAAAGGATCCGGTCCGATCGTTGCTGATATGTTCGTTAGCAGCCAGGATCGCCACAGCGATGGAGAGGTCGTAGGAGGAGCCCTCTTTCCGGATATCTGCCGGGGCCATGTTGATCACGATCTTTTTCCCCGGGATCCTGAGACCAATACTCCGCAGGGCTGAATCAACCCGTTGCTGACTCTCTTTCACAGCACTGTCGGGCAACCCTACCATCGAGAAGTTGATCCCAATGTCAATGCTGACTTCGATGGTAATGGTGATGGCGTGGATCCCGTAAAGAGCACAGCCAAATGTTTTAACCAGCATAGTTTTGTTTGCCCATTAATCAGGTTTAAGGGCAAAAGGTTATACCCGGATGACAGATTTTTTTATTTCCGTGGTTTGTACTTCGATTCCGATAGGATCTTCTGGGAATCCGGTTCGTGGATAAGTTCTTCGAGCGAGACTTCCGGATTCTGTTCCATATAGGCCTTTATGATCTGCCAGCCCAGGTATTCACCCAGCCGGGGAGGAGATTCAGAAGAGAAATCGGCCGTAAAGGGTCCGTCGGCAAGGAAGGTCCGGATGGTGCTTCCCTTGGAGGTAAACAATAACCGGTTTTCAATGAGGGCCGCCCAAACATGGGCTTCATTCGAATGGATCCAATCCATCTGACGTTCCGTATAGGCAATTTTATAACGATCAGGGTAGTCCGGGATCAAGGCATCCAGGAAATAGATCTGTTTCCCGGCATCAATCATGTGGTCAAGCAGGGTATTTCCCGGATAGCGAACCGGATAATATTCCTCTTCAATGGCCCGGATACAACCAGGCAAGATATAGGCGGGTTCCATACGTTGTATCTTATACAATGGCAGGCCATCAGCCGCATAAGGTTTGAATCCGGTGCCCAGGTACGCATCCAGTGCGATCAGGAGGACACTGTCAATATATTGGACAGGATCTTCGTATTCCCCGCCTGAAATATAGGTGTAAACCCTCGGTATCCGGGCATCAGGGTAATAATATAGCAGGTGGCGGAAGGCCTCAGTAAGTTTGCTCTCAAGACTACTGAGATCGGGGAACCGCTCCTGCGAAGTATGGTAAAATTCAACGGTCCGGATATTGGTCAGATACTCTTTCAGGTTGTGGATCTTAGCGCTATCCCTGAGATCCGTATCCAGGAAAAAAAGGTAAAAAGGCTTGATCTGCTCCAATCCCTCTTCCAACCTGTTAAGCGGGATCGAAAACAAAGCCCTGTCATACCGGTGAACCTCCACCTTATCCAGTGGAATATCCGAAACATCCACCTGGAGCCTCGAGGATGACCAGTTGCAGGAACCACTGATCATAAGGAGCAGAACATGCATCGACAAAAAACCTTTTAAGGTGGCACTCTTCATGGATCTGAAAACGTGAATAACTTTATTATATTTCATGAAAACCAGTAGACAAAACTACCATCAAAAGTTATATTTTTGCTTGAACCAGGCAAGAAAAGCTGTAAATCTTCAGTTATGAAACAAATCATCATCCCTCTTTTCCTTCTTGTATTCGGATGGTCACCACCATCATTCTTACAAGCCCAGGACCAACCCGTGAAGCTGGGATTGAAAGCCTCCCCGCATCTATCGTGGATGGCTCCCGAAACAAAACACTACAACTATGATGGGATCACCGGGGGTGCAACCATCGGACTGGTCAGTGATTTTTACCTGGCAAAAAATTATGCCTTTTCAACTGGTTTTAATTTCGTTTTTCTGAATGGGAAACTAACGTATGGCGATTCTCTGTTTTTAAGTACAGATACTATTTACGGCCAGATGAACAGAAAATATAAGTTTTTCTATATTGATCTTCCTTATATGCTCAAGATGCAGACCAATCCCTTCGGACGTTTCTCTTTTTTCGGACAGATCGGATTTTCAACCGGATTCCGTATAAACGCAAAAGCCAGGGATCAGTTTGACACTGGAATTGTCGGATCATCCCTGAATGAAAACAACAACATCACTTCAGAAACCTCGCTGATCCGACAGTCTGTTATCTTTGGAGTGGGACTGGAATATCATCTTGATGTGAATACCAGGTTCTTTCTCGGCGTCAATTACAGTAACAGTCTGAATAATGTTTTAACCGG
>JBDROF010000025.1:0-30921 GCA_043810345.1 Bacteroidota bacterium
ACCAGGATCTGAGGGCAAAAAAAAGAAAAATGCAAAATAAATTCGTTTGTGTAAACAATATTGTTTATTTTTGCATCATGATCAATCAACAGCACATCCTCAAAGGCATTCATCCGGGTTTCTTTCTCGAATATGAATTAAAGCGAAGAAATCTGAAAAAGGGAGTTTTCTCCCTCACGATTCAGGAATATCCACAAACCATTGTGGCCATTACCAAAGGAAAACGCAAAATGAATACAAACCTGGGCCTGAAAATTGAGAAAGCGCTCGGTTTTGAAGATGGATTTTTCATGGTTCTGCAGGTATATTATGATATTGAGCAGCAGAAAAAGATGCAACAAACCGCAAAACCCGATTTAACCAAATTAAGACCTGCCCTCTTTTGGGATACTGACATGCAATCAATTTCCTGGGAAAAACAACACCGTGCCGTAATCAAACGGGTCTTCGAACGGGGCAATGAGTCAGAAAAAAATGAGATGATCCGTTTCTATGGCCGGCAAACCGTAGATAAAGTCCTTTAAACCCCTCATGCCTGAACTATCCTACCAGACTGTTACCCCGCTGCTGCTGAATGTATTGAAAGAATGCATGGCCAGCAGGCTCTTTGACCCATTCCGCCTGGTTGGTGGTACGGCATTAAGCCTTCAGCGTGGACACAGATTCTCCAGGGACCTTGACTTGTTTACGGATTCCCCCTATCAGAGCATTGATTTTGTGGCGATTGACAACTGGTTCCGGACCAACTTTCCCTATGTTCAATCCCAGGATGTGTTGCCGGTCGGAATGGGAAAACCCTATTTTATCGGGGAAGACCAGGAAAACTGTATCAAGCTTGACCTCTATTACACGGATGCATTCATGGATGACATGGTAAAGGTGGATGGCATCCGGTTAGCCAGCATCAGGGAGATTATCGCCATGAAGCTGGACGTGATCGTGAGGGATGGACGAAAAAAAGATTTTTGGGATATTCATGAGTTGCTTGAAGACTATTCACTGGATGAGATGCTTGACCTTCACAAACAACGTTATGCATATTCACATGACAGAAACTTACTGATCAGCAAATTAACAGACTTTCGTCTGGCAGATGACGATTTTGAACCATACTGCCTGAAAGGAAAGCATTGGGAATTAATCAAGCTGGATCTAATCACCTTCGTTACCTCCTGAAAAAAAAGTGGTCCTGCGGCCCTGATGGAGACTGCGCCTGATAATTCTTTCGAAGAAAGAAAAATATGGCAGCCTGGATTTTTTCTTTGGGGATTTTATCCCGAGCATAGCGAGGGATCTCAGTCAAGACAAAAGAAAAATGCCTTGAATCACTATTTATTATAATATTATGTGATTATGATCTGATTTTTATTATATTTGCAAAAAAAACAAATGGTTATCCGAACGCTTCAGCATCTGATCGAACAGTCCCTGTTCAAAAAGAAAACCCTGGTCATCTTTGGAGCCCGCCAGGTGGGTAAAACAACTCTGGTTGAACAGATCGTGCATAACCACCTTGGAGAGACCCTCTTTTTGAACGGTGATGATGCCGATATCCGTGAACTTCTTACAAATGTAAACCCAACACGACTTCTTCCAGTCATTGGATCCCATAAAATTGTCGTCCTGGACGAAGCACAGAGAATTCCTGAAACCGGCCTTGCCACCAAGATCATCCACGACAATTTTCCGGCTATCCAACTGCTTGTCACCGGATCATCAGCATTTGATCTGGCAAGTAAAATCAATGAACCCATGACCGGAAGGAAATTTGAGTTCTTTCTTCATCCTTTCTCTTTCGGAGAGATGTGTGCATACCATGGCTTTTTAACTGAAAAAAGATTGATCGAACACCGGATGGTTTTTGGTTACTATCCCGATATTGCGCTACATGTTGGAGATGAGACGAAACTCCTGAAAAACCTGGCGTCAAGCTTTCTATACAAAGATTTACTAAGAATCGAACAGATCCATAAACCTGTATTATTGGAAAAAATTCTCAAGGCGCTTGCCCTGCAGATTGGCAATGAAGTCTCGTTTAATGAATTGGCTCAACTACTTGGTTCCGATAAGGGAACGATTGAAAAATATATTGATCTTCTTGAAAAAACATATATCATATTTCGTTTAACCGGATTTAACAGGAATGTCAGGAACGAAATAAAAAAAGGCAGAAAATTCTATTTCTTCGATAACGGCATACGCAATGCCATTCTGGGGAACCTTTTACCCCTGAATGTACGGTCAGATACTGGTGCCTTATGGGAAAATTTTCTTCTTAGCGAACGCTTGAAATTTCTAAGTAACAAGGATGTGGATTCCCTTCCCTACTTCTGGAGAACAACCCAGCAGCAGGAAATCGATTACCTTGAAGAGACCGGTGGTGAGCTTGCTGCTTACGAATTCAAATGGAGCCCGGCAGGAAAAGCACACCTGTCGAAAACATTTACCAGCACCTATCCCGGAACATCTTTTCATGTAATCACACCCAAAAATTTTGAAGAATTTATATATCGCCATCCTCCATCCCCGGCCTGAACGCCAGGGCCATTCAATTTAAAGCCTCCGGCCTTTGAGCGGCTACGCCGCTGATAAAGCAGCTTCGCTGCTGATAAAAGCGCTTCGCGCTTGATGAAGGTGCTACGCACCTGATTATCAGCCGAAGGCTCTATCAGACCCGGAGGGTCTCCATCAGCCACACAGTGGCTCCCTACGGTCTTCGAAAAATTACCATCAGAAAAAGAAAAATCATTCAACAGAATCAAAAATTTTAATAGAAATCATTCATTCTAATGAATAATATGGTATATTTCTGAAATATTCATTAGACGATGATCAGCAAAGAGCTTTTAAAACAAATTATTTCAGAGCAACGAGCATACTTCCTGAAGAAAAAAACCGGAATTCGAAGAGAAGCGCTAACTTTGAAGATGAGCGTTTATTGAATTTCGAAGCCACCCATTTTAATCTGGTCTATGAAACCATGGTGGAACTTTTTGGATCCCATAAGACCTTCTTTATTGATGAAATACAACATGTCGATAAATTCGATTCTTTTGTCAGACGTTTCTACGACCAGGGCTTCAGGTTTTACCTCACCGGATCAAATGCAGGTCTGTTGCAGGAAGAGATAAGTTCGCGGCTCACCGGCCGGCATATAGATACCTACCTGCAACCATTTTCATTTTCCGAGTACCTTACTGCAAAGCAGTTGACCATCAGCAACGATAGCCTGTATCGATCTGAGGAGAGAGCCGCGATCAAATAGCGTTTCGATGCCTACCTGATCCTGGGAGGAATGCCTGAATATGCAATTTACCAGGATAATGAAATCATCCGGAATAATTATGAAGATATCATCACCCGGGATATCTTTCTCAGAAAAAAGGTCGAAAACATCATGGCTGCAAAAAAGCTATACCTCTATCTCATAAGCAATTTCGCCCAACGGTTTAGCTACAACTCCCTGAATAAAACAATATCTGCCATTAGTGTTAATACGATCATGAACTATATCGGTTATCTTGAAGAATCCTATTTTTCCAGGCTCATTACCCGTTTTGACTTCAGTGTAACGAAACAACTTGCGAATGATAAAAAAATCTATATCTGTGATAATGCCTTTATTGTGAACATCTCTACAAAAGTTGGAGTGGATAAGGGAGGGTTGCTGGAAAACTTAGTGCTGAACCGGTTGGCCGCCCAAACTTCCGACCTGTTCTATTTCTCCGGAAAAAAAGAGTGTGATTTCATTGCTATGGACAGGAAACAAGTTACTTCTGTAACCCAGGTTTGCTGGGAACTGAATCAATCCAATGAAAAACGGGAAACCGAAGGAATTCATGAAGCGCTTGAACATACAGGCTTGAAAACCGGTACGATTCTGACATATGATCAGGAAGATGAACGAATTGTCAGAGATAAAACCATACGCATGATCCCCGTTTGGAAATGGCTTCTGAAAGGCGAATAGTTATTTTTTCGTAATTCGTAATTCGTAATTCGTAATTCGTAATTGAATAAACCACCCCGTCACTCGCTCCGCTCCCGCCTCCCCTCCTTCAAAAAAGGAGGACCGGGGAGGGGCAGACACCCTGTTAAAAAAAACTAGCATCTTCTCCCTTCCCCGCAGGCTTATCAGAATTGTTTACCTTAACTTTACGCGAATCGAACCAGAGAGTATCCGGATGAAATTTTTATGGAAAATCCTATTGATCTTAGCACTAGGATGCCTCATCTCCCCTGAGGCATCCCCCATCACCGCCAACTTCACCTTCTCCTCCGGCTGCCTGGGAATCCCCACCACTCTCACCAGCACCTCTACCCCGAAGGATAGCATCCTGGCCCTCCTGTGGGACCTGGATACGGACGGACTGTTCGATGATGGATCGGGAGAAACGGTCACCTGGACCTTTCCATCCATCGGGAACCATCCGGTCGGACTCCAGGTGGTAGCCCTGAACGGGGATATCAACGCCATCTATAAGGAGGTGCCGGTAGCCGGTGTTTATGCCTCATTTTCCTTCAGCGCCTCCTGCATGGGAGAACCGGTGAGCTTCACCAACCTCTCCACGGTTTTTGCCGACTCGGTGATGTTTCAATCCTGGAATTTCGGGGATGGCTCCTCTTCCGTCGAGACGAAAAATCCGGTCCATACCTACCAACAAACCGGAACCTTCCCGGTCTCCCTCTGGCTGATCACCGAACTGGGGTGCCAGGACAGCCTGGTCAACGAGATCGTCATCCAGCCTCCTCCTGAATTTACCCTGCTGTTCACCGGCGACACAGCCACCTTCCACAACGATACCATCCTGGTGGAAGCGACAGGCGATTTCGATAGCGTCCTCTGGAACGGAAACATCCCTGGCGTTGACTTCATGATTACACAAGCCGGCACCTATACCGTTTCTGTTTTCCGCAATGGCTGCTTCACCACCACCACCTTCACCATTTCCGATCATACAGGAACAAAGGCGGGTATCATGACGCTCTTCACCCCCAATGGAGATGGGTACAACGACTTCTGGGTGATCCGGAATATGGAAACGCTGGGAACCTCCTCGGTGTGGGTCTTCGACAGTTGGGGCAACCAGGTCTATGAAAACGAAGAATACCAGAACACCTGGGACGGCCGGTCGGATAAAGGAGAACTTCCATCCGGCCCCTATTACTATGTGATCCGGTTTTCGAACGGACAAATCAATAAAGGTGCCGTAAACATCCTGCGCTAATGGGAGCAGATGCAACGTTATCGGTACAAAGCAGTTGGCAGTTGGCAGTGGGCAGTGGGCAGTGGGCTTTTCGCTTTTCGCCATTTCGCTATTTCTCTATTTCGCTATTTCTACTCCCCCTCCCCTCCCTCTCACAAACCAGCGCCAACCAGATGCAGTACCTGATCAACCCCTCCTGCCTCTCCCCGGCCCTGTTCGAAAATACCACCCGCTTCTCCGGATTCCTCACCTACCGGAGCGAATGGACCGGCTTCCAGGGAAAACCATCTGTCGCCCTGCTCGACATATCCGGCATCGCGCACAACAACATGTATTTCGGGGGAGAGATCCGGTACCAGACCGCTATGGTCTTCCGCTCCTTCTACCTGGCGCTCAAATACGCCTATCAGATCCGGATCCGGGAGGAGCAGTACCTGACACTCGGCGTCAACGGGATCTTTTACCAGAATATTCTCGACCTCACAGCAGCTACCATCCTCGATCCGGGAGACCCGCTGCTTCAGGGAATAGACCGCATCACCCAAACAAAAGTCAACATCGGCGCAGGATTGTCTTACCGCTTCAGCTCTTTCATCCTCAGCTTCTATGCCCCGATGCTGCTGAATAACCGCTCTGCCTACGACCAGGCCGTGGAGGGCTCCCTCTCGCTTCCACAGAACCTGTTGGTATACATCTCCAACGATTTCATTATCAATCGCGAGTGGTTGATGAAGCCCACCGTCCGGATCAATATCCTCACCGGATCGCCCACCCTGTTTGAATTGAGTCTTCTCGCCGGAAAGATCGACCAGTTCTGGTTCACCGCCATGTTCCGGAGCAACATGATGATGGGACTGACCGTGGGCGGACAACTCTGGAAACATGTGGTGATCAGCTATGGATACGAGTTCTTCACCGGAAATAGCCCCGGTGTGCATACAGGCACCCATGAAATAACGTTAGGATATAAGATCGGCAAAACAAGAATAGTCAAGCCGGAACTGAAGGACTACTTTTCAGCGACGGGTAATGTAACACAATAAAGTCATGAAGCAAGAAGAATTTAACCACAAAGGACTCAAAGGAGTTCTTCGTAATATCTATTTCGCTATTTCGCTATTTCGCTATTTCGCCATTTCGCTATTTCGCTATTTCGCTATTTCGCTATTTCGCTATTTCACTATTTCGCTATTCTGTTTCACATTGACCATCTCCCCGATTTTCGGCCAGGTAGCCTGGGAGAAAAAGGGCGGCGTATGTTTCCGGATCGATGACAACAATGAACTCTGGAAATACCATAGCTTCGATAGTCTGTTTGCCATCTATGGCTATAAATTCTGCACCGCCGTGTGCCTCGAATCAGCCACCTGGACGCCCGGCTATTTGGAAGGTCTGAAGCAGATCTGGAACAATGGACACGAGTTCATGGATCACACGCCCAACCATTCGACATGTATGATACAGTTGACCAATATCGCCGACACCTCTCTCTACCATGGGAATCCATTTGTCGATCATATCAACCAAAACCAGGTCTGTTTCAAATGGAAGAGTGTGGATACCACCTCCATCCATGGCGAAGGGCTGATCAATGTAACCAACAATCTGGTCATCAGTAAACTGCCGGGACAATTCCACGGTTTTAATGATTCCGTTTATATCCCTATGCTGTTCATTCCTGCGACAAACAGGGTCTATACCTGGTTAAACATGCAGAACATCAACCCGCTCGATCCCGATTCGCTGACCTTGTCCTCCTTCTGGGAAGAACCGGTCAACCTGGGGATCTACCAGAATATCCCCTATCATAAACTGACCTCCTTCAACGTCGTTATGCCTCAGCAGGTCCTGATGATGCTGGGTGAACGGGTCCTCACCCTTTGCACGACCCACAACATACAGCGTCCGTGGACCTGGATCCAGCCCTATGGGAAATACCCATTGCAAACCGAAGGCGAAGTGGCGCAAACCATGGGAGCGGAGCTGGGGTACACGGGGGGAGCCACCTATCACAATGAAGCGTACAAGACTTATAACGAGTATAATCCAACTAACGACAAGCAGTTTGCCATGAAGTACGGGGATTTTAACCCAAATCAGAAGTCGGCTGAAGAAAATAAAACGCTGATCGCGAATGGAATAGCTAAACACAGGTTGCTGATCAGCCAGGACCATTTTATGCCCAATACCCCCACCTGGCAGGCATACCTGCAGCGCACCGACTCCCTGTTAGCCTGGATCCATGCACATGACATCCCGTTATTTAAGCAAAGCGAATGGATAACCCTGCTCTTCAACAGTGCCACCAATCCATCTGTCAACATCTTTCCGCTTCTGCAAACTGACCTGAATGATGATCAAATCCCCGACGGGTATGAACTCTTTGAAGGGGAGATGATCCATGACGACGGGGTCCCGCAGAGTGACAACAAATCGGTCCAGATGACTTCCACTGGCAACTTCTTCAAGATCAGAGGACTGGGCGGTTTAGAGAAGGGACTCAACGATTTTTCGTTCGCCATCAAAGGTTTTTCCGGAAACATCATCTGGTTGCGGATCTATTACCCTGAAACCGGAGGAGGCGATACCATTGTTTTCCCGACCGAGATACCGGAATGGACGAACCGTTCTGCATCCATCATCATCCCGTTGAATGTTTCCGTGGTCAACATTGAACTGGAGTGCCGGGTTTATACCGGTGGAAAGGTAAGGATCAGCGGGATGGAGCTGTGGGGAGGCAGCCGGCCGGTAATTGAGTTTGAACCCCTCTCCCTGATGACCAACCAGCAATTTCCCGTCATCGGTCTGGATACCATCATTTATGATCCCGTGTATTCCCTGCAGGAGCTCACCATCACCGTTTCCAATCCTGGGGTGCTCAACTATGAACTGGATACCCTGGCCGGAACCCTGTGGGTCTATAAACCATACTCCTTCTGGAAAGGCAGCGACAGCCTGATGCTCAAGGCGGTCAACCCGGCCGGGGGAGCCGACAGCTCCTGGTTGAAATTCACAGCCATCCCGACTGACATCTGCAAAGGTCAGTCTGTCACCCTCACCCTGCTCAATCCCCCGGCAGGTGCCACTTTTTTCTGGACTGCCAACCCACCCGATCCGTCGCTGGTTCAGCCAACCATTCAAAACCCCACGGTCTCTCCGCAGCAAACCACCGACTATAGCGTCAATGTGAATGCGCCAGGCCAGACCTATTCCGAAAACCTGACCGTATCCGTCCACCTGGTGGAGGATGTCGTCCTCTACGGACCCTTGCCGGCTTACTGTGCCAATGCCTCTCCGGTCCAACTTTACGGCGATCCTCCCGGAGGGACTTTTTCCGGCCCGGGAGTGGTAGGGGAGCTCTTTTACCCCGCGTTTGCCATTATCGGACAAAACATGCTCCATTATTCCCTCTCAGACCCGAGTGGGTGCGAAGGGGAAGACTCCATGCTGGTCATCATTCAACCCATCCCGCAACTCTCTCTGCCTCCTGATACCCTTGTTTGTCACTGGCAAACGGTGATCCTGGAGGCTAATCCCGGTTTAGACACCTACCTCTGGTCAACCGGTGAAACAAATCCCTGGGTCGCCATCAACGCCACCGGCATGAGTCCCGACAGCACCCGGCTGATCACGCTGATCGTCACCAAAAACGGCTGCCCCGCTTTCGACAGCACCCTTGTGCGCTTCAAAGCCTGCACCGGGATAGATTCCCAGCTACCAGGTTCATCCTGCATTCAGCTCTATCCTAATCCGGTTTCATCTTTATTAACTATTGAAATCGGCTGTTCCAACGAAAACAGGAGTTCCACCGAACCTGTTACCGGAAGAATCTTTGATATTGTAGGGAATGAAGTACTCACCCAACAACTCCATCCCGGAAAAAACAGCTGGGATATACGCGCTCTTCCTTCCGGCCTGTACATATTTTCCATCAGGGGAGAGGGTGTTGCTGTGGTGACCAGGATTGTTAAGATTCCATGATGGAGGCCTTCGGCCTGATTCGCAATACGCGAAAAAACATTCGTCATTCGTAATTGGCTTCGCCGAGCTCCGCTTCGCTCCGGTTCGTAATTCGTAATTGAAAAAGGTCTGTAAATCAAAAATTTACAGACCTTTTTCTGTAGCCCGTAGGGGAATCGAACCCCTGTTACCAGGATGAAAACCTGACGTCCTAACCCCTAGACGAACGGGCCGGCTCATTTGGGAGTGCAAAATTAAAGAGAAAAACTTGTTTTCACAAATTTTTCTCGCTCTTCGCTTTTCGTTATTCGCCGTTCGCTATTGGTATTTCAATTCGTAATTCGTAATTCGTAATTCGTAATTCGTAATTTCCTCTAGCTTTCATCCGCCTCAAACCGAAACCCCATCCGCTTCCCGGTCCTGATCTGCATCGCATCCAGAGCCGTTTGCATTTCAAGTACCGTAACCTCCTTCATGTTATCATAGGAAGGAGTGAGCAGGTCAAAATTGATGGTGTAGAGCATGGCCGACCGGATGATCCCCTGAGTGACTTTCCGCGTGAGGGTGGCACTGGGAAAATTGTTGTAAAGCAAGCCTATTTCCCGTTTCCCTTCAATGAAATAATGGTTCTCGCGGTTGACAAATATCCGCCCGATCAGGTATCCTATATCCTGTAACCGGTTGTATTTGAACGAATCGGCAAGGAAGTTAAAGATGTGGATGATTCCACAGTAGGAGCGGCGTTTGTCATCTTTGATATAAGAGCTTCTCATCACTACATGGTCTCGTGAGAATTCGAATACATTGGTATGCATCATGAAGATCAATACATCACCGGCAAACTTCAACCGGAATTCAAACTGCCCCCGGTCGTAATATTCAAACGGGATAACCGCCTTCCCCGGCAAGGTTTTCATCATATATTGCGCCGCCAGGATCTCTGTCTCCCGTTTGAACAGGTGAAAAGCCTCCAGGGTTTTACTGAAAACCTCCTGCTTCATGGCGCCCTTCGTCTTAAGCACCTTAAAGAGTTCGCTCGTGGTGGGGATGAAGTTGGTCATATGGTTTCGGATTTACCCCTAAATCCCCTGAAGGGGACTTACTCCACCTTTAGGGGGTCTGGGGGGTATTCATGATCATTTCTCGCAGGCTTCCAAACGTGTTCTCCAGTACGACAACGAGTTCATCCAGCCGGAACCACCGGACATAGAGGATCTCCTCTTCCGTCTGCGGGGTGAGCGGCTGATCCCCCGGTGCCATCATCTCAAACCACCAGGTCTTTTTCAGCATCCGCTTCCCCTTTTCGTGGTATACATGGTACGTCGGCTTCAGCTTTCGAACCACCTCAACCTCCCGAAGCCCGGTCTCCTCTTTCACCTCCCGGATCGCCTCAGTTCTTCGCGTTTCGCGTTTCGCGTTTCGTGTTTCGCGTTTCGAGTTCTGTAATTCGTAATTGGCTTCGCCGAGCTCCGCGGAGTTTATCCCGCTCATTGCGGGGCTCCGGTTCGTAATTCGTAATTCATAATTGATCTTCCCCTTGGGCAGATCCCACCTCCCCTTCCGGTGGATAAACAGGACCTCTCCCTGTTCATTTCTCACCAACCCGCCGGCCGCCTTGACAATGGTGAACAGAGATTTGAAATCCTTTTTTAGCAGTTTATAATCCGTGGCAGAGACCCCCATCATGTGCTTTGACTGATCCATTTCGAAAGGCCTGATGATTTGCTTTATTTCATCCATCGATCCGGGCAGCAAGACCTGTCCATCAAACTGCTCGCCGGACTTCAACAGATGAATATACCGGTCGTCAAAAAAAATCTTCATGAGGCGCTGGAAATCGCTTTTCAAACATACGAATTTCTTTTGTATTCAGATAACTGATACGAGATACCGGGATACGGGATACGAGATAAATTCTTTCGTAGAAAGAAAAAAATAACACATGTGCTTTTGCATAAGGAACCTAGGAACGCGGGGTGAGCTAAAGTCATATAAAGTCTGGTCCTAATATTCAAGCGTTCCAGTTCCGTTGCAGAAGCACGAAAAAATAGCGTGCTAGTTGCGGAGGTGGCAGCGAAAAAAAAAGACAAAAGAAAGTTGATAAAACTATATCTTTGAAAAAAACAATCCTCTATGCTTCTCTCCCGCGACGTCGCCCTTCAAACAGCAGCCCAGCTGCTGAAAATCAAAGCCGTGAAGCTCAGTCCGAAAGAGCCCTTTACCTGGGCTTCCGGCATCCAATCCCCCATCTATTGCGACAACCGCATCACCCTCTCCTATCCGGAGATCCGGACCTTCATCCGGCAGCAGTTCGTCACTGCCATTCGTGACCACTTTGGAGGGGCCGAAGCCATCGCCGGAGTCGCTACCGGCGGCATCGCCCAGGGAGCGTTGGTGGCCCAGGAGTTTGGATTGCCCTTCGCCTATGTTCGTTCCGGAAAAAAGGATCATGGCCTCACCAACCTGATTGAGGGCAAGGTAGAAGCCGGTCAACGGGTTGTTGTGGTCGAAGATCTCATCTCCACCGGCGGAAGCAGCCTGGGTGCTGTCACTGCCCTTCGTGAAGCAGGCTGCCACGTGGCTGGCATGGTGGCGATCTTCACCTATAACCTTCCGGTGTCGGTCAGGAAATTCGATGAAGCAGGTTGTACGCTCATCACCCTGTCTGATTACGACGTCCTGATTGAACAGGCGCTGAAGACAGGCTATATCTCTAAGGATGACCTTGCCGTACTGAGAGGGTTCAAGGAAAAATTTAGCAAATGAAAAAAGGCTGCCCCTCATTGAAACAGCCTCCTTCAATTCTTAATTCCTCATTCCACAATGAGCTTCTGATTCACCGTTTCCCCATTGATCGTAAGGCGAACAATGTAGATCCCTTTCCGCAGGTTGATCAGATCCAGCACCTGCACATTCTCTCCCATGTTCAGGGTGAATGTTTGCTCCAGAACGGTCTGGCCAAGAAGGTCAACTACAATGCACCGGGCTTCGGCAGCTTCCCTGGCTTTAACCTTGACAAAAGCCTTCCCGTTGGCCGGGTTTGGATAGATGCTGAGTGCAGCCACCCGGGGGTCATCGATACCGGCCGGGCTCATGGTAGTAAACATCCATGGGTCACTCCAGTTGGTGGTGTCTGCCAGGGCTCCTCCATTGCTGAACGCGCGCATCCGCCAGTAATATATTTTATCGTACGCCATCTTCCTGGTCACCTTGATACTGCTCTCCAGGGCATCAGGTTTCACATCATAGAATATATCCGTGAAGCCTAAATCGGTGGCAACCTGCAGCTGGTACCCGATGATGCCTGTCTGAACGGTCCACGTCATGACGGGAGTGAGCGCCACATTCATCTGCTCGTTTGAGGGTGATTTCAGGAGAACCGTGTTGATGGACGTAAATTTCCTGGGATCGCTCCAGCCGGTTGTATCGTGCTGATGACGCGACCGGACTCTCCACCAGTAGTCGTTGCCAAACATAAGAAATTCAGCGTAGACCTGAATTTTATCGGTTTCGCCGATAAACACCAGGGTGTTGAAATTCTCATCGGAGGCAATCTCAAACTCATACGAAAGGATCCCGCCAATGGCTTTCCACTTCAGAAGAACGTCCAGCACCTGGTTAACGACATTATTGTTTGGTGAATTCAAGGTGACAGCATCCAACACGTTGAAGGTGAACGGCTCACTCCAGCCCCCTGCATCCGCAGAGTGGCCAGGTTGAACCCTCCAGTAATATTTGGCGCCAAAACGAAGCCACTGGGTCGGTACGGAAAATACAGTGCCGGCAACCGTGCCCTGCACCAGAAGCGGGGAGTTGAAGTTCATGCTCGTATCCGCCTGGTATTTGAAATAGGTAAGCCCGGAGATATCAATCGTTCCAACTTTTGTTCGCCATTCCAGTTTTGCATTGGATTCCTGATTATTGGCATTATTGGATGGCTTAAACAGGGAAACGGTATTGAAGACCGTAAAGTTCCACACTTCCGACCAGGGAGATGTGGCCCCGTCTATTGCCCTGACCCTCCAGTAATAGGTTGTATTGAAGAGCAGGTTGGCGGTCTGGTAGCCGGTAATCAGGGTTTGTGTCAGATCTACCAGAAGCGGAGAGTTGAAGTTCATACTGGTATCCAGCTGGAGCTGGTACTGAAGATTCAATGATCCTGTTACAGCATACCAGCTAAGAACTACATCGGGCATCTGGCCTGTGGCATCGTTGGCCGGGCTCTTCAGAGCAGGGGTGTAGACCAGGGTCTGAGCTGCCATCGCCAGGCTAACAGCACCAAATATTAAGACGAATAAAACTTTTTTCATATCTCGAATAATTTGTAATTCTTAATTCTTAATTCTTAATTCTTAATTCTTAATTGGTCTTCACAATTTTCCCATACGCCTGATTCACCCTGACAATATAGGTGCCGCTGGGCAACGAACGCATGTCAAGAACCGAAGTATGTATTCCTCCGGGTTGTGTTCCGAAGGTGGTCGTACTCATCAGCCGGCCGGCAAGATCATACACGCGAGCGATCACAGGCGCTGTTTCCGTCAGTGTATAGGTCACGTTAGCCGACATCTGTACCGGGTTAGGATGAACCTGGAGAGAGGCGTTGATGGTCTCAGATCCCTGGACAGGATCGATCCCCACCGGGGTATAGTAGGTGGTATCGTAGAAAATGCCTTTCCCGTAAGTGGCGGCTGCAATGTACCCGGTATTCTGCACGTTGTAGTGCATCCGGGTCTGTTGCTCCAGGTCGGTCACAGGAAGGTCTCCCATGCCGTTAAGATCCTGAGTCCATTCAGGTGATCCGGCAAAGAGATCGAACGTGCTGAAAATACCCAGATCGGTTCCAATAATGGCCCTGTCAGCTCCATGCATCTCAAAGATCCCGTCGAAGACAGGCATTTTGGGTAGATTCCCCTGTGCTGAAAGGAAATCGGGCAGCGAATCCAGGGCGTTTTCGGTCACATACACATAGTGATCATTTCCGTAATTCCCCAGGGTTACCATCACGTTATTATCGTTGTTGGGATCTACCAAGACGTTGGTAATGTACCTTCCGGTCATCTCCGGATATTCGAAAATATCTGTAGAGATAATGCAATAGGGGCTGAGAACACTGGCGGTAACCTCATCCAGTGCAAGTGTCAGGTTGGAAAAACGGTAGATCTTCCCTGTCTCAGTTCCTGCCCAAAGATAGTTCAGGTTGCCGGAGAGTGCCAAGCAGGTCAGCACATCACTACCGGTTTCAGCGATCTGATACCAAACCGGAACCTTGTAGAACTTGATTGCATCCTGTGTCATGTAAACACCTGACCGGCCAGTGGCTGTCCCATAGATAAAGAACCGGGAATGGAATGGATCCATGATAACCATGCTATCCCCCTGTGGAATGGTAACGGGAACGGTATATTCGAACGGACACTCGTAGCAGTTCATGCTCTCTATGATCACGGTGGAGTCAGCTTCAATGGTTCCATGACGGGCATAGAGCCAAAGTGTATCCTGTGAATAAGGGAAGTCTGTGGTTTCCCAGAGGGCAGAAGGCAGGTATTGGGTGAGGGTGCTGGATAATGCTCCCAGAAAACTCAGGGCCGATGTTTCCCCGAGATCTTCGGAACGTATGTATGGTTCTTCAGGGGCGAAATTCGTTCCGGAAAGAAAGATGTAATTCGGCTGAAGCTGTGACCATTTGCAGAATGTTCCGGTGCGGAAGGAGGTTGGAGGAACATATCCATCGGTAGGTGAGTTCTGGGGTACCGCATTGAAAATTTCTGTCCCGACACGAATCCCGCCTCCCATGATCCAGTTGTCGAGCCGCGACATCGAGACAGAATTGAACTGGGCTGTCGATAGATTTTTATTGGAGGTCTGAAACTCAAAGTCCTCCCCCGTATAAGTTCCTAAGGCAACCCCGTTGGAGGTGGCAATCGCGAATTCGGTAGAGGAATTTGGCCGGAATGTATAATCGTGATGGAAACTGGGAACAAAAGGTCCGCTGGGAGCAAAAAAACCGAACGAGACCTGCTGCCAGTCAAAATAACCTGTCGGCTGGTATTTTTTACCAAGCCAGGCATTGGGACCTCCCAGAAGTACCGTATTCTCATCATTGGGAAATACCTCGATGGTATTGCTGTAACAGCCATTCCCGGAAAACGGTTCATAGGTGGGGTTAGGCGGGAAGATCAGCGACCAGGTAGCGCCATCATCTTCTGACCGGAATACCCCCAGCAGATTAGCATCAGACAGTTTAGCAATACTCGCGTACATGACGCTTGGATTGGAAGGAGCGATGGCCAGGCTGGTCCAGCCGGCATCATTGGTGGGAAGCATATCTGCCTCTCCTGTGGAGACATCCGTGATGTTCCCCAGGTCACCTCCAACAGCCACGTATACATGATTGTCAACAACAAACATCACCGTTCCGTTAACCCCTACCGTGACATCGATGGCCATTCCGGACATCAGCTCCGTCCAGGCAGTTCCGCCATCGGAGTACTTGATCCCTGCATTGGTAGCTGCAAACAGCCTTCCGCTGGTGGGATCACAAGCCAGTTTGAGGATATAGGCCCAATTGGATAACGGATCGTTCAGGATGGGTTTGGTGCCGTTCACCACTGCAAAATTCATTCCATCGTCGGAACGATAGAGACCGGTTCCCATGAACGCTCCATCTTCACAGTAATATTCGCCTGTTCCCACGTAAATGGTTCCACCCGGTGTCTGAGTCATGGCAGAGACTCTCAGTATCTCTGTAGATCCCGTGTTTACAGCGTTCCATGTCAATCCTTTGTTGGTCGACTTAAACACACCACCCGTAACGCCTCCTGTATAGATCGTCAGACCGTCAGGGTCCTGGTTGTCAAACATGACAACACGGGAACGACCTGCGTAATTGGTTGGTCCTACATGCATCCAGTTGAGTCCGAGAGCAGCGGCTGACTTCTGTTGCAATAATGAGAGCTGATGCCTGGCTGCCAGCACATCAGCGAGATTGACCATTCCCGTAACCTGGTTGCTCCGGATCTGTTGCATCCGTACGTCGGAGGTCTGATCTGGTGTGTTATTATCCGGATGAGCACCTGACGCAGAAGAGGAAAACAGGCAACACGAGAATCCGGGAAATAACACCAACAAGCCAAATGGTAAAAGTCTGTTTTTCATATCCCTGGTTTTAGTTATTTGATGAATTTCGATTTTATCTATACTAATGATTTCGCGGGTTTCCGTTTAAACCAACAAATATAACGTAAAAAGTTAATTCTGCAAAAAAAATTTGTCTGTGAACTCCCAATGATGGTCGAGGAAAATGTGAAGTAGATGGAGTCATGGGGTCATGAGGTCATGAGGTCATGAGGTCATGAGGTCATGAGGTCATGAGGTCATGAGGTCATGAGGTCATGAGGTCATGGGGTCATGAACGTCCTTCGTCCCTCATACCTCCTCAAGCGCCTCTTCGGGCAGCCAGCCAACGCTGCCGTTCGCGATGCGGATCTCATACCAGTTGCCGATCTTGTCAAGCAGCTGGACCTTTGTCCCTTCATGCAGGACAAAGAGGTCGATGCTCTTTTCATCAGGCGAGCTTTTTACCGTGATGGTCGGATCAAACACGATGGCTTCATGAAGGGTTTTCATTTTGTGGTATCCCGAAAAAGAGAAGAGAAGGGTAAAGAGGGTGAGCAGAAGAAAAAGGATGCCTGCCCAGAAACCGGTCTTCCTGAATAGCAGCCGGCGGGAGCTGAGATAAAGCGTGATGCAGGCAAGGGTCAGGATAAAAAAGAGAATGGTCTGAACGGCCCACGTATTCACTGGAAAGAGGCTGACAAGCCCCTGGTACCATCGGATATAGAATAAGAGGGGCAATGGGTCAATGTTGTCGGCAATCTTGCTGTTGGCGACATTCAGGTTGTAATTGATATCTTCATTCCCGGGATCCAGCCTTAGGGCACGTTCGTACCAGAGAATGGCATGGGCAAAGTCGTTCAGCTTGAAATAGGAATTCCCGAGGTTATAATAGAGTTCAGGCGCCTCTGATCCCGATTCTGCCACCTGCCTATACAAAGAAACGGCATCCGTGTAAAGGCCATCTGAATAGGCTTTGTTCCCCTCTGAAATGAGTTTTTGCGGATCCTGGCCAAATACTCCGGTAGCAAGCAGAAGTGTCATTGCGAGAACCCCGAATACCCGGGGGACGAAGCAACAGCAACCCGCAACCAAAAACAAACGCTGTATGTGATTCATATTCAATTCGTAATTCGTAATTCGCAATTCGTAATTCACTTCAGCTCTCTTTCAATCTTCGCAATGATCTCCATGGCTTTGCTATAGATCTCGTCCATTTTCAGTGCCTTATCCCCGGGAGCGAAACGGGCAAACTCCGTATCTTTCAGCGTAGAGGTGAACTGATCCAGGATCTCCCCGCTCACCTGTTTCCCCTTCAGGGCTTCCTGAACGGATTCTATCGAGAGTTCCGCCCTCGGAATCCCAAACTTATCACTCAGGTAACCCCAGAGTGCCTGTGAGATCTCGTCGTAAAAGTCGGCCTCCTTCTTTCCCTTCAGGAACTCAGACGCTTTCCTGAGCCGTTTCCGGGCAACCCGGGTGGCCTTCCGGTTTTTCATCAGCCACACATCACTTCTTCTCGCACTCTGTTTCTTCAGAATAATGAGCAGGATGATGAACAACACAAACGGGATCAGCAACAGCAGGAAGTAGCTCCATGACCCCATGAAATAAGTGCCTGCTTTCCGGAGTGTAAACGGCTGGCTTTCGATATGCCGGATATCGCTTCCTATATACTGGATCTCCTCTTTGTTGGGACCGGTGTAGGTCATGACGCCGGACTGACCACTTCCTTTCTCAACAGTGAGGGGAAAAGGGGGAGAGGTAAGGGTCACATACCGTTGCCTGGCCAGATCAAAATAGCTGAAGGTAACCGGGTTGATGGTGAAATTGCCGGGTTTTCGGGGAATGATCAGGCATTCAAATGACTGCATGCCGGTAACCCCTGTTGAAGTGGTTCTGTAATCACTGACCACCTTTGGATCATAGGTCTCAAAATCAGGGGGAAAGGTGACATTCACTTGTTCAATCAGCTGGATGTTCCCCGTTCCCGAAACGACAAACTTCAGGGTCACCGGTTCATTTGTTTGTACGGTGGTTTTATCGATCTCCGAACGGAATGTAAAGGAACCTACTGCACCTCCAAAGTCAGCCGGTTTATTCACCTGTGGTAGCGGTTTTACCTGAATGGTCAACGGATTTGACTTCAGCGACTTCTCCACGGTAGCATAAGAAGAGGAGAAGAAACTGTTGTTGAAGAAATCATCGAAGAAGGGATCTCCCGTACGTTGACGCGCTTGCTGCTTCACCTGTGCGACGCACTCTACCTCCAGCGGATCAATTCGAAGATTGCCGCTCTTCAGAGGATAAAGGGCTATTTTCCGGATTTCCGCTACCACATATTGTTCTCCGTCGATCGTTTGATTGTATTGCGGAAACCGCTCGTTATCCTTCAGCAGATTCTGGGACCAGAATCCCTGGAAAGAGGATAATTTGCTGATGGAGATCTGTGCAATCGGGACCCGGGTAAACAGCTTATAGGTGACAATGATCCCTTCCCCCTGGAAGGGGCTGTCAGCGCTGACATAGGCCTTCAGGAATACATCATTGGCGTCGGTTTGAACTCCTGAGGGTCCTGTTGATCGTTGATTCCCGGTCGTGCCGGCTTGCCCGGATTGCTGCCGGGGAGTTCCACCGGGCTGAACCTGGATGGTCAGGCTGTTGGATTGATAGCTCTTTCCATCCACGGTGACCGATGCAGCCGGAACTCCAAATGTCCCCTCCTGTGTCGCTTGCAGGATATAGGAATAGGTGTAGGTGATGGTCATCGAGGTCCGTCCGTTGATAGACCGGATGCTTGAAGTGGTTGAGGTATTTGGACCCGTTAGTACCGTAAACCCGGAGATTCTCGGCCCCCTGAAATTCATCCCCTGTGCGTTCAGGGTATAGGTCAGATTAAAGGTCTCCCCTACCGTCACCACCGGCTTCGCCGAAGCGGTAAACTCGGTATCCTGGGAAAACAGATGAAAAGATGCCAGTGTTAGGAGAAGTCCGAGGCTTATCTTTTTTACCACGAAGGACACGAAGGATGGCACGAAGGTACGCGAAGGAGATGTTCCTTTGAGTCCTTTGTGCAGACCTTTGAGTCCTTTGTGGTTTCTCCTGTTCATTATTATTTTAATTCGTAATTCGTAATTCGTAATTCGTAATTGAACGAGCTACCAGTCCTTCTCAATCCCCCCCACCGCCACCTTCGCTTTTTGCTTCTTCACCTTCTCCATGGTCTTTTTTTCGTCGTTCTTCATCGCTTCCAGCATACGCTCTGCATCTTCTTTGGAGATCTTATCCGGTTTCGGAGGTTGTTTTTGCTGATCCTGCTGCTCTTTGTTCTGCTGCTGATCCTGCTCCTCCTTCTTCTCCTGATCCTGTTTCTCCTGTTGATCCTTATTCTGCTGGTTCTGTTGTTGCTGTTGCTGTTGTTGCTTCAGCTTCATCCGGGCATATTCCAGGTTGTATTTCGAATCCAGGTCATGGGGATTATTCAGCAAGGCCTGTTTATAGGCTTCAATGCTCTTTTCATACTGCTGAGCCTCCAGCAGTGAGTTGCCGAGATTGTGGAGAACCTCTGCCTTGTCAGGTTTCCCGAGGTTCTTCTCTCCCAGACCGGTAAAGATGTTAGCCGATTCCTCGTAATTCTTCTCCTGATAAACGGCTGTTCCCAGGTTGAATTGCCCTTTGAGCGATTCCCTGTTTACCTCCAACGCTTTCCTGTAGTCCTTTTCGGCACCTGAAAAATCTCCCTTCTCAAACAACCTGTTCCCCTCCCGGAGATACCGGTTCTCCTTCTGGGAGAATGCCGACAGAGAAATCAGGGTTAATAAAATGACGATTAGTTTATTCATTGTTGTTCGCTATTCGCTGTTCGTTTTTCGCTGTTCGTTTTTCGCTGTCCGTAATTCCTCATTCTCATCCCTTCATCACCTTCATCAACTTCATCACTGCATTACCTTCATCACCTTCATCACTTTCATCACTTCATAACCCCATCACCAAATGGTTTAATGTTTTTCAACCAGAACGTTTTTCGTTCAAAAATAAACAAATCCAGGATCATAAGGATCAAGGCAATAGCCAGAAAATATTGAAACTGGTTCTTATAATCTGAAAACTGTTTGCTCTCAATCTCTGATTTCTGGATGGCATTGATGTCATCAAAGATTTTGTTCAACCCTGTCTCCGAGTTCGTTGCACGGATATACATCCCCTTCCCGATGGAAGCGATCCTCTGTAACAGTGTCTCATCAAGCTTACTGACAATCGCATTCCCCTCTTTGTCCTTTTTAAACCCCACCAGCATATCGCCGTTGTATACCGGGATCGGACCGCCTTCCGGCAACCCCATTCCAATGGTATACATCATAATCCCTTTGGAAGCGGCCAGTTCTGCCTGCTCCAGCACACTCCCCTGATGATCTTCCCCGTCGCTGATGATCACCAGCGCTTTGTTCTTCTTCGACTCCCCGAACGACTGGATAGCCAGGTTGATGGCATCCCCGATGGCTGTTCCCTGGGTGGGGACCATGCCGGGGTTGATGGTGGAAACGAATAGTTTGGCGGCTGCGTAATCGGTCGTAATCGGTAATTGCGTATACGCCTTACCGGCAAAGACAATGATCCCGATCCGGTCGCCCTCCAGCTTGTCAATCAACCGGCTGATCGCCTGTTTGGCCCGGTCGATGCGGGACGGCTTGATGTCCTGAGCCAGCATTGAGTTGGAGACATCGAGTGCAATCTCGAGGTCGATCCCTTTCCGTTGAATGTACTCCAGCTTGGAGCCAGTTTGCGGTCCAACCAGTACAAATACCAGCAATCCCCAGGCAACCATCATCAGGATAAATTTCAGGATCAGCTTTGAGTTAGCCATGTCGGGCATCAGCTGGCCAATCACCCGAAGCTCCCCGAACCGTTGCAATGCTCTCTTCCTCCAAACCATCAGCCAGATAAAAAGTCCGATGAAGACCGGGATCAGGGCCAGGAGGTAGACGTAATCTATATGTGCAAAACGGAACATGTTAATTTATTTTAATTGCCATCATTGCCATTATTGCCATTTCACTTTTTCGCTACCTCGCTATTTCGTTATGGTATATTCCTCAAAACAGTATATCTCATCAACATTTCTAATCCGAACAATCCAAGCGCTATCAATATCAACGGGATATATTCATCTTTCTTTCGTTTGAATTCGGTCACATCTATTTTCGACTTCTCCAGTTGATCGATCTCCTGGTAGATCTCCCGTAGCTTGGCGTTGCTTGTCGCCCGGAAATACCGGCCATCTGTCATGGCAGAGATCTCCTTCAGAAGAGGTTCGTCAATCTTCACCTCCATGTTCTGGGTACTCATTCCGAATGGGGTCTGAACCGGATAAGGCGCCATTCCCATTGAACCCACTCCGATGGTATAGATCCGGATCCCGTAAAGTTTCGCGATTTCGGCAGCCGAACGGGGATCGATGGAACCCATATTGTTCACCCCGTCTGTGAGCAGGATGATCACCTTGCTCAAGGCTTTGCTCTCCTTCAGGCGGCTGACCGCTGTAGCCAGACCATCTCCCAGGGCGGTGCCATCTTCGATCATGCCGCTTTTGATATCCTTGAACAGGTTCTTCAGCACCGAGTGGTCAATGGTAAGCGGACATTGGGTGAAACTCTCCCCGCTGAAGACCACCAGGCCGATCCGGTCATCCGGGCGGCCGTCGATGAACTCGATGGCCACCTCTTTGGAAGCTTCCAGCCGGTCGGGCTTAAAGTCCATCGCCAGCATCGAACCGGAGATGTCGAGCGCTATAACCAGGTCGATCCCCTCCACTGTCACATCCTGCCGGCTCAGACTGGTCTGCGGACGAGCCAACGCGATGATGATCAGTGTAAGAGCCAACAATCGCAAACCATAGAGCCCGTGATAGAGGATCACTTTCATGTTCCTGCCCTTCCCCTCAAAGCCATCCGTGGTGCTGACCTGGATCTCCGCATGATTGCGACGGTACCGAAAGAAGTACCAGGCGATCAGCAGAGGGATGATCAGCAGGAGGAATAGGAATCCGGGATTTGCAAATGTCAGGCCAGTTAACATGTTGACAGTTTCTGGTTTCTGGTTACTTGTTGGTGGTTGCTGGTTGCTTTTCGCAATTAGCTTTTCGCCTTTTTTTTTTAACCACTAAGGGCACAAAGGATAACACCAAGGTCACTAAGGAATTCCTTTGTGTTCTTCGTGATGTCCAAGGTTCCTTCGTGGTTAGATCCTCATTCGTAATTTTTAATTCGTCATTCGTAATTGAAGCCACCACCGCTGTATCATTCACAAACTGAATTCCTCTTTCCAGGCTCTCGTCATTCTTCGCTAGCGTGGGTTTCTCTTTGGCGAATTTCACCATGTCGGCCAGCATCAGCAACTGTCCGAGCTGGTCCCATGTTTCCCGGTTCACCTCCGGGATCTCCAGCAGGTCACGCAGGATTTCCGCACTGGTACTCTCGAGCGCCGGAATCGAAAACCGGTTTTCTATGTATTTTCTCAGGATCTCTGTCAGCGTTGAGTAATACTCTTTCACCTTCCCCTGTTGCCAGAGTTTCTGAATCCTCAATTTCTCCAGTTCCTGCAACGCAATTTCATGAGGGTGCAGCTGAACCCTAGGCCTGAGCCGGAAGAGAGGCTCATTTTTTCTGCGTTTTCTCAGGTAATGGATCACAAAGGCGATCAGCCCGGCTGCAGCCAGTCCGGCCAGGATCCAGGGCAACAGTTCCCGGAAGGTCAGCGGGGCTTTTCTGGGGCCTTTGATCGGCTTGATCGGTTTGGTGGTGTCTACCGCCAGGGTATAGACAGCCAGGAAATGGTGCCTGGTTTCCACTAAGTGGATGGTGGTATCGGGAAGCACCCGGAAATAAAAAGGAATCGGCGGGATCACATAAAAGCCTGTATCGAAGCTGGTCAGGAGAATCTGTTGGGAATAGGCGGTTGTTTGTCCGGTTCCGCTTACCAGTGTGTCGATGTTGGAACGGTCAATCACTGCAATCTTTTCAAGGATCGTATCGGGGAAGGAGGGCCAGTGGAGCTGGGCGCCCGATGGCCCGGTGAATTGAAGTGTAAGCCCCACCTGGTCGCCAATGAGCATGACGTTGGTATCCAGCGTAACGGTGGCCACCGGCTGCTGGGCAATGGATTGTATGCTTGCAAAAAGCAGTGTGAAGATTAGTTTATATTTTAATTCGTAATTCATAATTCGTAATTCGTAATTATCTCCTCGCTTCCCTTTTATGAAACAGGTTCATCAGTGGTTTCACATAGTCCTGATCGGTTCGGATGCGGACAGCATCCACCCCGCTGCGGACGAAGAGATCGTTGAGGTACTCCTGGTGATGGTCGAACCATTTCCGGTAGTGATGCCTGACAGCCCGGTTGGTGGTGTCGACCCATAACTGCTTGCCGGTTTCGGCGTGCTTCACCCGGATCAAGCCGACATCAGGGATCTCTGTTTCGCGTTCGTCGAAGATCTGGACAGCGATCAGGTCGTGTTTCTTGTTAGCAATCTTGATCGCATCCTGAAATCCCTTATTCAGGAAGTCGGAGAACAGGAAAGCCGTACACCTTTTCTTGATGGCATTGGTCAGGTACCGGAGAGCCTCAGCAATGTTCGTCTCATGGTTGACCGGCTGAAAATCAATCAGTTCCCTGATGATCCGCAGGATATGGGTAGTTCCCTTTTTCGGGGGGATGAACTTTTCCACCTGGTTGCTGAAAAAGAGCACCCCTACTTTGTCGTTGTTCTGGATGGCGCTGAACGCAAGTACCGCAGCAATCTCCGTGATGAGTTCCTGCTTGAGGGCTTTTTGTGTTCCAAACTGGTTGGAGCCGCTTACGTCGATCAGCAGCATCACTGTCAGTTCGCGCTCTTCATCAAACACCTTGATGTAGGGATGGTTGAAACGGGCCGTCACGTTCCAGTCAATGCTCCGGATATCATCCCCGTACTGGTACTCCCGCACTTCACTGAAAGCCATACCTCTTCCTTTGAAGACACTGTGGTAATGGCCGGAAAAAATCTGGTTGGACAGTCCCCGGGTCTTGATCTCGATCTTTCGGACTTTTTTAAAAAGTTCTGCGGCTTCCATATTTCAGTGGTGCGGTGGTGCGGTGGTGCAGTGGTGCAGTGGTGCAGTGGTGCGGGTAATAGCCACATTCACCATGGCACCATGGCACCACGGCACCACGGCAATTATGGCACTTCTACGGTGTTCAGTATCTCATTGATAATATCCTCCGTGGTGATATTCTCGGCTTCGGCTTCGTAGGTGAGTCCGATCCGGTGACGGACAACATCGTGGGCAACAGCCCGGATATCTTCGGGGATCACATAGCCACGGCGTTTGATAAAGGCAAACGCTTTGGCCGCCAGCGCCAGGTTGATGCTGGCTCGTGGGGAGCCACCATAGCTGATCAGCCCTTCGAATTTCTTCAGCTTATACTCTCCCGGATAACGGGAAGCAAACACGATGTCGGTGATGTAATTCTCGATCTTCTCATCCAGATAGACCTCACGCACCACATTACGGGCCCGGATGATATCGGCTGTTTTCACCACCGGGGATGTTTCGGGGAATTGGCTGGCGATGTTCTGCCTGATGATCAGTTTCTCCTCTCTCTTATCCGGATAACCGATGATCACCTTGAGCATAAACCGGTCTACCTGGGCTTCGGGAAGCGGATAGGTCCCTTCCTGTTCGATCGGGTTCTCGGTAGCCAGCACGAGGAAAGGTTCGTCGAGCTTAAAGGTCTCCTCCCCGATGGTCACCTGTCGTTCCTGCATCGCTTCGAGCAGGGCCGACTGTACCTTGGCGGGGGAGCGGTTGATCTCATCGGCCAGGATGAAGTTGGCAAAGATGGGGCCTTTCCGGACCCAGAACTCCTCCCTTTTCTGGCTGTAGATCAACGTACCGATCAGGTCGGCCGGCAACAGGTCAGGGGTAAACTGGATGCGACTGAATTTCGCTTCGATCGTATTGGCAAGCGATTTAATGGCCAGGGTCTTGGCCAATCCAGGCACCCCTTCCAGCAGAATGTGACCGTTGGAGAGAAGTCCGATCAGGAGCCGTTCGATCATCTGTTTCTGCCCGATGATCACCTTATTCATCTCCATGGTGAGGAGGTCGACAAACGAGCTCTCCCTTTCAATCCGTTCATTCAATTCTTTGATATCCATTTCAACCATAATGATAAGTTTTGACGCGCAAATTTATAATTTTTTAAAGAAACTTAGCAAAATCAACCTATTCGTGATGGTATGGTTCATTTCGCAGGATGGTCAATGCCCGGTAAAGCTGCTCAATAAAGAGTAATCTGACCAGTTGATGAGGAAACGTCATCCGGGAGAGAGATAGTATATGATCAGCACGTTTTTTTATCCGTTCATCTACTCCAAATGCTCCACCGATGATGAAAACCAGGTCTTTCATCCCGGAGAGGAACCGGTGATTCAGGAACGTAGCAAAGTCACGGGATCGAATCTCGTTTCCCCGTTCATCAAGCAACACCACATAGTCAACTTTGGTAATCTGGCTCAGGATCAGATCGGCTTCCGCTGATTTCACCTCCTCTTCCCTCATGGAGGAGGACTTTTTCAGGTTTGGGATCTCCAGGATGGTGCAACTGCTATGACGGTTGATCCTCTTTATGTACTCATCCAGCAACTTCCGGATCCTCTGATCATCGGTCTTTCCTATGCAAATCAGCCGACTTTTCATCCCTCGAATTTTGCTGTAAAGGTCGGAATTATTCTCTAATTTTGTATGTTTGCCGTATGAGATCCTTTATAATAATGGTATGCCTGACTCTGCTCTGTTGTTCAGGCCGGATAGCTGGACAAACGGTCAAAGAGCAGGTGGTCACTGCCCTGAAGAAGAACGATCATGTAGCTCTCGTCGCCTGCTTCCACACCATGGTGGATCTTCAGATCCCAGACTATAGCGGAAACTTCAGCCAGGCTCAGGCATCGGTCATCCTGAAGAAATTTTTCTCTGATCATCCGGTTGGTTCCGTCAGCATCACCAGAGAGGGTGACAACAGCGATGGAAGCCGGTATGCCCTTGGAGAGTTGGTTACAGGAGGAAAGAGGTACCGGCTCTATTTTGTGACAAAGGAATCAGAGGGAAAGCCGAAGGTGTTTTTGTTGCAGGTGATGGAGGAATGAGGTCATACAGAAGGACGAGGGACGAGGGACGAATTCGGAGAATGATAATCGAATTAATCGGACATTGAAATGGCTGCCAACTGCAGACTGCAGACTGCAGACTGCAGACTGCAGACTTTTTAGTGTTTTAGTGGCAAAAAAAGTATTATGAACATCGAACACATAGTGAAGCTGGCCCTGCTGGAGGATCTGGGGGATGGGGACCATACGTCGCTTGCGACGATTCAGGAGGGGACAGAGGGGTTAGCGCAGCTGTTGATCAAAGGGAACGGGGTATTGGCCGGCATTCCGGTAGCTAAAGAGGTGTTCCGCCAGGTGGATCCCGGCTTGCGGATGACGGTGGCGATAGAAGAGGGACAGATGGTTGAGGCGGGGGATATCCCTTTCACAGTGGAGGGGAATATCCGCTCGATCCTGGCTGCTGAACGAACGGTTTTGAATTTTATGCAGCGGTTAAGTGGGATCGCTACGGAGACCTTCAGGATAGTGCAAGAGATCAAGGGGACTAAGGCCAGGGTCCTCGATACCCGGAAGACCACTCCGGGATTGCGCGAACTGGAGAAATACGCAGTGCGTCTAGGAGGCGGGGAGAATCACCGGATGGGGTTGTACGATATGATCATGATCAAAGACAACCACGTAGACTACGCCAAAGGGATTGAAAACGCTATCCGGGCAGTAGCCGGGTACCAGAAACAAACCGGGAAGGAACTCAAGGTGGAGATCGAGGTCAGAAATTTTGAAGAGCTGCTCGATGCCATCGATACCGGGCACATTGACCGGATCATGCTGGATAATTTCACCGTGGAGGATGTGGCGTCGGCGGTGGAGCTGGTAAACGGCCGGTTTGAACTGGAGGCATCCGGAGGGATTGGCCTGGAGAATGTCAGGAAATATGCCCAGGCCGGAGTCGACTTCCTCTCGATGGGGAGTCTTACGCATCAGATCAAAAGCCTGGATATGAGTTTAAAAGCGGTAATCAAGCGGTTTTATGACAACGCCCCAAAACTCCCCAAAACCCGGTAATCGCTTCACCACGTGGAAACCTGTCAGGAAGCTGATCCTGACATCCAAACGGATTGTGTTACCGGGTTTCGACGGGATGCCGTTATACGATGTCACCCAGTTTTTCTTTAACGGGTTGGCCAAAGGATACATCAACTCCAGGGCATCTGCGATCTCCTTCTCGTTCGTACTGGCCATCTTTCCATTTCTGATTTTTCTCTTCACCATCATCCCCTTCATCCCCATCCTCAATTTCCAGATGGTGTTGCTGGATATCATCCGGGATTTCCTGCCGGAAACAACCTGGGAATCGGTGGAGGGGACCATCGTGGATGTGATCACCCGGCCCCGCAGTGGCCTGCTGATCCTGAACTTCATCCTCACCCTCTACTTCTCCACCAACGGCATCAACAGCCTGATCGAAGCGTTCAACAGCACGGCTCATACCATTGAGACCCGCACCGTGGTGAAGCAATACCTCATCTCCATTCTTCTGGTGATCATCCTCTCGGTGCTGCTGATCATCTCCATCGGACTGATGACCTTTGGATCGAGGCTTTTATCACTCATCTTGTCCGATACGGTTACAACCAGTTACTTTTACATCCTTGCCATGGAGTCGTTGCGTTGGATCATGGTTGTCGCACTGCTGTTGATGGCCATCTCCTTCCTTTACTTCCTGGCTCCGGCCAAACGGGGGAGGTACCGGTTTATCTCGGCCGGATCCATGCTGGCCACCATCCTGGTGATCCTCACCACCCTGGGATTCAACTTCTACGTGGATAACTTCGCCAGATACAATGCCCTGTACGGATCGATTGGCACCTTGTTGATCGTCCTGGTGTGGATCTACCTGAACTCCATCAGCCTGCTGATCGGTTTCGAGCTCAACGCGAGCATCATGAATGCCAGGTCAGGTGGTGAGGGGGTGAGGTAGCGAGGTAGCGAAATAGAGTTTCAGTATGGCTTTCATCCGCTTGAAGAACATCAGGGGGCCAGGAACATGCCCGAAATAACGGTGCAGGAGATCATCAGTTATTTTCAAATGAGTTTATCAGAGAAAGTATCCTGGAGGCCCGGATCTCATGGGTATAGTTTTTTACCACATGCTGGATCGCATGCTCCTCTGTTTTCATGGTTAAGGCGACGTAGATTGCCTGTTCGAGTTCATCTATATTTCTATGCTTTACTATTACACCGGTGGTCCCAATGGCATCCGGGATTCCATTCACATCTGAACCGACCGGAATGCATCCGCACAGCATCGCCTCATTCAGCGTATTCGGCATGCCTTCGGTGATGGATGCCTGTACAAATACTTTTGCCTGGTTATAACTTTTGAAAAGCACTTCATCAGGACAAAATGACTGGATGATGGTGAGATTGGGAATACGTGAAACCTTATACTGCCCTTCGACCCAATGAATATATCGGGCAGGAATCCCTATAAGAGTAAATGAGATAGCTTGATTTCGTTCGGCTAATTGGATAAAAAGATCAAAGCCCTTATTGATAAAATCGCTTCTGGAGGTCATGGTCCCCACCGTTAAAACAGATTCTTCCTGTTTTTGGATGGAGGGATCCCTATAATATTTGCCGGGATCTATGCCATTAGGTATAATTTCTATCCGGGTCGTCAAATCCGGGATATAATAGTTCATTCCATCTTTCTTCCCGGTGGATTGATAATAAAAGTTCTCATGAAAAATTAACGAGTTATGGTTTGGAATAATTAGAGAGCAATTTCTCAAGGCATATTTTACAAATCGGCCGCGGATTTTATGATAGTACACCCCTTTCCCAAGCTCAGGATAGGATACCGCCTCCTGTCCACCAGCAAAAATAATAACCTGCAGGTTGAATATCTTTCCCAAAAAAGTGAGGATAGCCGAATGGTAGTCAGCAAACCAAGTAATGATAAATCTTGCTCTTTTGCAGTTCCTGAGAACAAACCATAACATACCGAGCAATCGCAGGAAGAAGATAATTTTCCCTTCGGATTGATTCAGCAAAAAAGATTTTACAGGATACTCCCTTTCAAGTGTCTTCTGGTCGGATATGACAAACGATGAGTTGGCATGCTTGATGTATAGAATCCCTCTGTTATTCATCATGCCGAACTGAATGGTGATTGAATTCAATGCACTTTGTCAGTCCATCTTTCATGGTTGTCCTGGGTTCCCATCCCAATTGGGATTTAATCAGTGATATATCTGCAAAGAGGTCGAAGATTTCGTTAGGTCTTTCATCTCCCTTGTCTCTATATTGTTTTACAGAATTCAAAAGCATTTGGGTTTCACAGATTATCTCCTGCACGCTTGTTGAGTAACCACTGCCAACATTATATATTCCTGGACTGCCAGAAAGGGAGCGTAACAGCGCTTCAACCAGGTCATCAATAAAGATATAATCTCTTTTTGGACGCAGGTCGTTAACTTCAATCATCTGGTTTTCTGGATCTAGCGCTTTGGCAATGATCTCGGGAATTAGAAAGTGCTTTGGTTGACCAGGCCCGTATGCATTGAAGGGACGAAAGATAGTTGTCTGGATATTAAATTCCTTTGAAAAGTACCGGACAATCTGTTCCGCTGAAAGTTTGCTATGACTATATGGGTTGTATGCTGACAACGGATGTTGTTCATCAATCGGCAGGTATTCAGGCTTGCCATATAGATAGGAACTGATATAGGTCAGGGAGACCTTGTTGTCTCTGCAATACCTTAATGCTTCAATCGTTCCCATAATATTAACACGGTAGAAAAGTTGAGGGTTCTTCCAGCTTTCGGGAACGAACGTTTTACCGGCAAGATGAAACAGATGGTGTATTTTATACTTAGAGAATATATCAAGTGCCTTTGGCTCTGTAATATCTCCCTGGCCCACATCAAAGCCAAAAATTCTATGTCCTGCAAGCTGCAGCTTTTCAACGAGGGCATGACCGATAAATCCGTTTGAGCCGGTGACTATGATATTCATCAAAGAAAACCTTCAATCGTTGGTAAATCGTTATTTGCTTTCTCATAATCATCAGGACGGCCAATGTCAAGCCAATAACCTGAATAGGGAAAAACATGGATCTGTTCCTTCTTCTCCAGGAGTTTATGAATCAGATCATCAAATCCAAAGGCACTATCAGGGACATCATGCAGTACCTTCCTGTTCATGGCATAAACTCCCATACTGACAATGAAGGAATAGATTGGTTTTTCTCTAAAACCTATAATATGATGATTCTCAGGATCCATTTCAATCACACCGAAATCAATTTTAGTATCACGAGTATAGGTGGCAACCGTTAGATTTGCCTGGTCCCTGGTATGCTGATCAAATAAAGCCTGAAAATTCAGATCTGTAATGATATCGGCGTTGATAACAAGAAAATCCTCCCATTGAGAGATATCGACATTCCCTACGGCCCCTGCTGTTCCCAGTTGTTTTGTTTCTTCGATG
>JBDROF010000026.1:0-9386 GCA_043810345.1 Bacteroidota bacterium
TGATGAATAATGGTTATTTTTGTCCGCATACCCGAAATGATCGCCGAAGGATGGGTTTGAGAACATGTAGCCTGCTGCTTTTATTTTTTCTTTCCGTTTCGTTATCTGCCCAGGATCCGCTTTTCACCTCCCGGGCCGCCGGGGAAGCCAGGATAACCTTTCGTGAACAGAGTCCCTCCATCCACCAGAATAGCAATGCCATCCTGATCAAACTGGCTGCTGCCAGAGATGAGAGCCCCCGCCGTTTATGGATCGGCGTCACCTACATCGAAGGGCTGGAAGTGAAAGCTCTCGCGATGAAAAGCCCGGAAGTTACGATACGTTGTACTGCTGTAAAGTCGTTCCGGGCGCCTTCTTACCGGGAATTTACCATGGAGGAAGTGCTTACTCCCGATCTGATGACCTGCTACCTGAACCTGATCGACCTTCCTGACAGCAACATCCTGCGGCAATTCAAGCTGACCAATCTGGAAGTCACACAGCTTTCCGCGGGATATACCAGCTCCGATATTCCGGTAGTGGAGCCCGGGAAGTTCTCCGTCACCCTGAGTGATATCACCTTCTACTACAGCGATGCAGCCCTGGAGAAATTCAGGGCCAGAATTCAATTGGTGAATGACTATTATGCAGCTGCTGCCCTGACCGACTCTCTCCTGGAGGCCACGCAGTCGTATGATCCGATTTCAACAAACGACCTGCCTGAAAAGTACATTCAACTGATGGAGATCAACCGGATTTTAAAACTCATCGGGAGTCGCCGTTTTGAGGAGAAACTCAATTTGAAGACGAACGATCCGGTAGCGTGTGCCAGGAAATTCCTGAAACTGGATAAATTTTCCCGGAGCGCCACGATGACCTTTGAACAACAGCTGGGAGATCCAGCACCGCTTCGCTGGAAAAAATCATTGACCGACCTTTCGGAGACTTACATCAACCATCTTCTTTCCTACATCCGGAAATCCATGGTGATGGATGGCGTCCGGGGAGGCATCTACAGGGAATACGTCGACACCTACTTTCTGAGTACCGGCTTCAACAATGAAGAGGGGACTTTCCACGACCTGATGCGAAAAATGTTTCCCTCTGAAGATCCCGTAGCAGCCGGATACAAGGTTTCACGGGCTGTGTGGAATGCTTACCTGCAGACCGCCCGGCAGCTGATAAGCGAATCCGGTTATGCCGCAGCGATCCTGCTGTTGGAACAGGCCGGCTCCTTCCGGAAACAGATTCCTTTGCTGGATCTGCCGGATTACATACTCCTTCAGGTAGAGGCCGTGAAAGGGATCTACGCCTCGTACCTCGGTATCGCCGAGAGCTGCATCGACCTCCAGAAGTTTCAGATGGCTGAAAATTATATCAGCCAGGCAGGAGCCTACCTGGCTGAGTTCAAGGGTGTGATCCCTGCCGACACGATGTTCCGGCGGGTGTTCAGGAAATTGTTCAACCGGCGGCTTCAGGAATGTGACCGTATCCTGGATGTAAGACAGTATCAGGAGGCACTTGATTGTTACCAGCAATTTACTTGCAGTTATCCACCTGAAATGATAGCCTATGTGGAAGATCGCCTGGCATCCGGAAGACAACAAGCGTGGAAAGGATTACTTCTGAAACAGCGGGACCAGGTGTTCGCCCTCATGCGGCAACGGGATATCGATAGCGCCCTGGTATGCTATGATCTTGCCTGCGAATACGGGAAGCAGATCTCAGGAAATGCTCAGGCCATCGTCGCACTGGACGAACTGAATAGCCGGATGCTGCCGGTCAGATACGAGCAACTGGCCGACAGGGGTACTTACCTCTATATGACCTACAACCATGAGGAGGCTTTCCAGACTTTCAAACGGATGAAAGAGGTGGGTGAGCTTCTTGGAATGCCTTTAGATACCGCTATGGATCGTATGTACCTGGAGAGTTACAAGCACCATATGCTGAACGAGATATCCATGGCCACCGGGATGATCTGGAAAGATGAACTGGAGATGGCGAGAGCGTATGCACAGGAGGTGGAAAGCGTGATGGATCTTTACAACCTCGAAATGGATCCGGATCTGCAATTGGCTCTTATCAACTACCGGCGGAAGATCGACCTGAAGATCTGCCTGGGCATAAAAGAAGATGCAGATATGCTGGCGATCCGTGCCCACCGGAACATTGAACTGAAACAATTCGACCTGGCTGTGAAACAGCTTGGCGAGGCACGCCAGAAAGTCAGGCAACATCCTGAATGCAAATTCGATACTCCCGATTTCGATCACACCATTAACAAATATCTTTCTGCGGCTTTTTACCAGGAAAAACTGCAACAGGCACAGCATGAAATGGTCCTGGGAAACTACCGGGAAGCCATCCAACTGGTCAGCGATAACGAACTTTTTTACCGGAACAAGCAGCTGGAGCGCTTTGGGGTTCTGTTCACATCTGCCCTTGATTTTGTATTTCAATCAGCAAGGGTGCCCATGGTTCTTAAAGCGGTTCCTTTCTTTCTGCAGTCGGGAGATCTGCCTGCTGCCTGGAGTTGTTTAACCTGGCTAAAGCGGGAGAATGTAGAGGCAAGGGACATCAGGGAGCTCCAGGAGACTGTTGGCAATGCTCTGGCATTGCGCGATTTTGAGATCTTCCCGGGAGGAGATCCGGAGGAGCGGGTCAGAAATTATACCGGTGGAAGCCGCTGGTTTCTTAAATTTGCACAAGCCTATACCGGCAGGTGGCGGCAACTGCAAATCGAACAATCACTCAAAATACCTTAGAATTATGAACCGGAACCTATTGCTGATCAGCAATTCAACCAACGCAGGGGAAGAGTACCTGGCATGGCCCAGGCCCCACCTGAAGTCGTTTTATCACGGAGTTGGCGTTAAAGATATTCTATTCATCCCGTATGCCGGGGTGAACCTGGTTCCCGACAGTGTGGAGAAATCGTTCGATGTTTATGAAAATCGTGTAGCTAATGTCTTCAGCGGGCTGGAACTGGGCATCTACTCCATCCACCGGGAACCTGATCCCGTAGCGGCCGTCAACAATGCCGAAGCAATTGCAGTAGGAGGTGGGAATACCTTTCACCTGGTGAAGATGATGCACGAGACCGGAACCATGCAGGCCATCCGGGAACGGGTACTGGAAGGCATACCCTATGCAGGCTGGAGTGCTGGTTCCAACGTGGCCTGTCCAACCATGAAGACGACCAACGACATGCCGATCAGTGAACCATCCTCATTCAACTGCCTGAACCTGATCCCTTTCCAGATCAATCCTCACTACCTGGATGCCAATCCTGCCGGTCATGCAGGAGAGACCCGTGAACAGCGGATCCTGGAATTCCTCACCGTCAACAGGGATATCGTTGTCGTTGGATTACGGGAAGGTTGTTTGCTGAAAGTCGTTGGAGATTCCCTGGAACTAGTCGGAAAACGTCCGTTGCGGATCTTTAAATACGGAGAAGAGACCCGGGAACTGAACGCCGGAGACGATTTGAATTTTCTGTTATGGGGGTAATCTAATATTTTACCACTTTCCCCGTAAGAGACGCTTTCCCGTGAGCCGTGAACCGGATAAGGTAGATCCCTGACTCCAGAAAATTGAGGTCTACATTGGATTTTCCTTCTCCGTAAAGTCCTTTGTGAATGAGTTCCCTGCCCGCCTGGTCATACAGAACCATCTCCAACTCTCTCTCGGCGGTTTCCACGAAGAGTGTTCCGGAGGTTGGATTAGGATAAACTCTGACTAGCACGGTTTCACCAGGCGGTGGGTCAAAGGGATCTTCTATCCCGGTGAAAGGGGGCCTTGGAAGCTTCTCCGGTGTGTAGATCCGGCACTCCCCCTCCATGAGTGAGATGGGAGCCAAACCATCTGTAACCATGATGGAATCTCCGGTCCAGTACTCATACCAGGTTCCGGTGGAGGTAAAATTGGGAATGATCTCCTTCTCTTCAATGTCGAAGTTACCCAGGACAACAATATCCATGTCATCATCGCGGAGGATGATCGATTTCATGGAGTGGGTCACATTCAGGGTGTAGTTGGTTGATCTGAAGGCGGATTTCGTTTGTTTCAGTTCGGCCAGGGAGGCGAACACGTTGTAAACATACCTTCGCCGCCATTGCGCGTAATAGTCCCAGCGGATAGGTTTGGGAGCGAGCCTTGATGCGGAAGTACCCGTTGGCCAGTTGATCGAATAGTCGTATCCAAGCTCTCCGAACTGCCAGATCATTTTCGGACCGGGGATGGTAAAAAAGAAGTTGGCAGCCAGTTCCACCCGCTTCAATCCGGTGGTGGTATCCTTCACATTATAGGGGGGCAGGGTGGAGTTCCCCCATACGATATTTTTATACATCATCCGTTCTTCGTCGTGGCTCTCCATGTAGACAACGAGATTGGGATCATCCCAGCCACGTTTTAGATAAGATGCCCACGAGAGATCTGATTTCCCGTTTTGGTTCCATCCCATCGATCCTTCTGAATAGGGTCCGGTCATATTTCCCCACAGCATCATGTCATCGGCTGCCAGGACGATCTCTTCGCTGTTGTCAGCGAAGTGCTCGAGAATGACATACGCTTTTGGATTTACGGACCAGATAGCATTGGCATAATTGTTCAGGATATTGATCCGGTTCTGGTCATACTGGCCCCATAAAGCTACATTGTTGGGGTACGAATTTCGTTGGGTAAACCCTTTGGAGAGGTCGAAACGGTAACCGTCGATATGGTATTCCTGGATCCAGTAACGGATCAATCGCTCCATGTACGATTTGGTATAGATGCTTTCATGGTTAAAGTCATACCCTACATTATAAGGATGTTTCGGGATCTCGTTGAACCAGGGATTATCTGCAGCAGGCCGCTGACTGGCGCCGTTCCAGTATAACCTAACCAGGGGTGATTGCCCGAAATGGTGGTTGCAGACGATATCGAGGATCACGGCGATCCCCCTGGCATGAGCAGCTTCCACAAGCTGTTTAAAGCTGTTCTTAGGGCCATAATATTTATCAACGGCAAAGCTGAAATCAGGGTTGTAGCCCCAGCTGATGTTCCCTTCGAACTCCATGACCGGCATCAGCTCGATGGCATTCACTCCCAGGTTTTTCAGGTAATCCAGAGTGTCGGTCAGGGACTGAAAATCATGCCGGGCAGTAAAATCCCGGATCAGGAGCTCGTAGATGAACAGATCGGTGATGTCGGGGGGCGTGAAGGTGGAGGATTTCCAGGGATAGGGTTCCTGGGCCGTCTGAAATACCGTAGCAATACCAGTAGTTTTGCCGGTCGGATAAGGGATCAGGTTGGGGTAGGTACTGCCTGAGATGTATTTGTCGTTGGGGTCACTGACTTTATCGGCATAGGGATCCCCGATCCGGAGAGTGCCGCCAACCAGGTACTGGAAAATATACTCTTTCTGGGGGATGAGACCGGTCAGTTCCATCCAGAAGCGATTCCCGTCAGGCGTTTTATACAGGTAGAACAACGAGTCGATCTCCCAGTCGTTGAAATCGCCAATGACAAAACAGTTTTGCTTGCCCGGAGCAAACAGGGAGAGGATCACCGTGGTGTTGTTGAGGTAGTTGATCCCGTCGATGGTACCAGGTGGCAGGGCTGCCACCGGGGAGGGTGGGATGACCATGTAGGCAAAGGAATCTGCTGCGGAAGCGGTGTCGTTCTTTGCCAGGATCTTTACGTAATGGTTTACCCAGTTCTGACCGAAATTATCGGCCAGAATGGTGTCGGTGAGACCCTGACCAGCTACGGATTTAACCACCACATCATTCACAATAAGAAACAACGAATCTGCCAGCAGGCTGAAAGCCTCTACCGGGATGCTGTCCAGCTGGTTCACCAATAAGTTTTTATCCACAGGCTGGATGATGGTAACATTGGTATAGGTAGGGTAGACATCGGTAAAGATATCGCTGCCGTCACTGTTCCGCCCTACCCTGGAGCCGTTTGAATTCCGGAAGACAAAAGCCATCTTCAGGATCAGTTCCGAACCGGGAACGCCATAATATTCCCGGATAGAGGGTCTCACTTCGAGTTTATAAAGATTATTTCCCAAAGGGATCATCAGGGCTTTTGGAGTATTTTGATTCCAGTTCGCCACCACATATTTCCAGTCGGTGGGGGAGGTGCTGAGGTTAGTGATCACGCCGGTGTGGGCGTAGATCGGTGGAGGAACATTGGTCAGCTCACCGTTTCCCTGGGTGGCATCGAATATCACGTCGCAGGAGTCAATGTCGATGGGAAACTCCGGGTCGGTAACCACAACCTGTGAAAAGAGGTGCATTGTCATAGCCAGAAAAGCAATCAGAATGGGGAGTGTTAGTCTCGTCATGATCAAACGGTTAATTTGCTGCAAAGATACAAAAACCAGGAGGATATAATGTAGGGGCAATTCATGAATTGCCCTTACAACCGGCCCCATAAAACCGCAGGGGCAATTCATGAATTGCCCCTGCGGTTGATTGTCCCATGCGGAATGGGTTAATGAAATTAGATGTCCCTAATATTTCAGGAATTTAGCCGTACCCACGCCTCTGTCGTTGCCGAAGAACTTCACAAAATAGACTCCGGCCCTGAGCATGTTGATGGGGAGTGTGAGTTTAAGGGTAGCTATATTACTGACTGACATGACCTCCTGACCCATGCTGTTGTAAACGGCGATACGGGTGATCTGGTCGAGGTGTTCAAAAGTGATCTGATCAGATACAGGATTGGGGTAGAATTTTACCCAGGTGTTGCCCACCTCCTGGATAGCCAGTCCACCAATTGCATCTCCTGAATAGACCATCACAGGCAACCCTACGGCTGAATCACCACTTTCGGCGATCGGCGTCACCTCAAAGGCGATGTATTTTCCGATTTCGGCAGTCTGTGTGGTGTAGGTCTTGGCAGTGGCATCCGTGATCTCCGTGAGGTTGGTTCCGGAATTATCATCGGCCCAGTACCATTTGAAAGTAGATTCACCTTCCGGGATCCCGTTGACATTTTCATAGGTATAAACACCGGTCAGTTCGTTGCCAACGATAAGGGTCCCATCAATTCTCAGGTCGTATGCCCATGGTGGCGTAGGAATATTAGGATCCTTGTTGTCATACCAGCAATAGTATATATTCTGGACACCACCAGTGGTATCCAGCAAATCATACTTCCTGTTGGGGCCGCCACCGGGGAATTCAGAGGTACCCCAGTCGCCATTAAACCGGAATTTGAATTCAAGCGGAGAACCACCGATATTGATGGTATCAATCATCTTAGTGATGACATAGATTTCGTCACTCCCACGGTCGAAGCATACATCGTACGCGCCCCATCCGTTGAAGTTGCCGGCGATGTCGAGGTAATCTACAGCCGGATCAAAATGTCCGGCAGATATCTGATACGACATGTTGCACTGGAACAACATCGGGATGGTGGCCGGGTTGAAATCGTTGTAGATATTATAGACTGTCATCGGGTGATCCGGAGCGAGGAACATCCGGTTCGGACCTCCACCAGGGAACTCAGATGTATTCCAGTCACCATTGATCCGGTACTTGTACTCATAGATGGTACCGGCATCGAGGGTATAACCGATCTCATATACAAAGGATGTATCAACCCGTGTCATGGCGCCCGATCCGCCCCAACCGTTCATGCTTCCGGCCAGATCCAGGAAGTCAAGATCAGGTTTGAAGGTCCCCAGTCCCACCTGATAGGTCATATCACACTGGAAAAGGACTTCGTTGATCGGGTCGTCATTCCACCATACATCGATGGAAACCACTCCTGGTACTGCAGTGTATGGCCGGATCACATCTTCATTCACATCTTCATTGATCCTGAAATGTACATTGTAGACCACACCTGAGTCGAGCCCCTCTTCGAGCGTTCCTGTGTAAATAAGACTCACACTGGGGTCGAGAAGGATCGGTTCGAACCGTTGGGCTACGATGGCATAAACGTCATCGGCGAGCGGATCAAAGATCCCTTCTAAGGCAGCTTTATTCATATTCACCTTAAAGGAGAACTTTGGATCGGTTGACGTATAGGCAAGCGGGATGAAAAAGTCGAAGCATTCCGATCCCGGATTTGGAGAGGGTCCGACAGGCCCATCTCTTCCATCTTTGGAATCCCATTGACCGTCATTGAAAACGGCACAAATATGGGTTACGATGGTACCGGCTTCGATGCCATAGAAAGCGGCGGGATTGTATGCTATCGAATAAGTTCCATCTCCATTGGGTGTCAGGTGTGGGGACTGTCCGTTTGCACCAACGGCATTGTATTCCACCACGTTCTGCCAGTTATTTCCGCCAATGGTTACTCCCGAATGCATGTAAACAAGGGGTACACCTACCAGGGAACCGGCCTGGTAACATGCCATTTCGGGGTTGAAGGTGAGGATAATGTCATCAAACACGGTTGCGCCGGCCGGCTCTACGGTGATTGCGTCGGGCATTTGTGCCTGGGAAACATTCAATACTGCTGCTAATGCAAAGAGCATAAGCAGGCTTTTTACACAATTCAAAGTAAATTTTCTCATTCGATTCAGTTTTAGTTATACGTATTGATTGCCTTTTTAATACACAAATATACTTATTCCCTGATTAATATTGTCAATTTGTATATTATTTTTTATTTTTACACAAAAGATATCCAAATTAAAAATAAAGGCTATGAGGAAAATTGTACGATTGAAGACCTTGTTCCTTTCGATGGCAATGGTCCTTGGCTGGTTGACCGGTTTTGCACAAACCGGCGTGGTTACAGGGGTTGTGACCGATGGCCAGACAGGCGAATCCATTCCAGGTGCCAACGTGTTCATAGAGGGAACGACCATTGGGGTGTCCAGCAACATGGATGGACAATACTCCTTTGACGCACCTGTAGGGAAACAGGCGCTTGTATGCAGTTATATCGGGTATACGACCATGACTGTGGAAATAATGGTTGTCAGGGGTGAAACGGTGATCCGGAATTTCAAGATCGCTGAGGATAACCTGCAACTCGATGAGATTGTTGTCGTGGGATATGGGACAGAACGGAAGCGTAATATCACCAGCTCCATTACCACGGTAAAAGCCCAGGAGATTGAGTCTATTCCGGTGGAGAACTTCGGGAAAGCATTGCAGGGCAGGACTCCGGGGGTACAGATCACCTCCGATAACGGATTGCCGGGAGGGGCGGTCACCTTCCGGGTTCGTGGGACCTCTTCCATTCTGGCCAGCAGTGAACCTCTTTACGTCGTAGACGGGGTTCCAGCCATCTCAGGAAGTTTCACCAACGAATCAGGGTTCCCGGACAAATCAAATGTGCTCGCCCAGATCGATCCGACGGATATCGCTTCGATCGAGATTTTGAAAGATGCTGCCGCAGCCGCCATTTACGGAGCAAGATCAGCCAACGGGGTGGTACTGATCACG
>JBDROF010000027.1:0-6539 GCA_043810345.1 Bacteroidota bacterium
TCAGAGCTACCTGTATAAAACTATGTGACGAAGTGGGTTGGATGGCTGTAGAGACCGCAGAGCTCGTTGGGGATACTGTACGTGTAGTCCAGGAGCATTATCAGACGCCGAGCAATGAACAAATGAATAGTCTGGCTAAGAATAAACCCATAATATGACAGGAATGCATCCACGTCTAAAGACAGACCGTAAGAAGAGACTGAACAGAAGGGCGCAGGCAAGGTACAGGAGAAAGCATCCCTCCCATAAACAGAAATGGGGTCACAGGTTCGTGATGAATAAAATCTATGCAAAAGAGAACCCGGTATGTCTGAAATGCGGGAGGACAAGATGAGCAACTTTATCTTCTCTTTTTCCCCTTGCCGCACGCGATCCCGCCTGATACTGACGCCCCGGTACTGCGTAGTAGAGATCTTCCGAGAATATTTATTACAGTTGCTACTGCTGCTGATATCGAAAATCCTGCTGGACTACCATTTCTTGCTGTGTTAAGGTTAGCTTTTGTAGTCCATGTATCTCCCACATCATCGTACTTCTCAGTGAGTGCACTGGCAACACCAGTATATCCACCTGCTGTGTATCCATAGCTATTCAGTGAAAATCCTGCTAAATCAGTCCTTACTGTGCTCAGGTTAGCTTTTGTAGTCCATGTGTCTCCTACATCATCGTACTTCTCAGTAATTGCTAAAAAATTAATAGAGCTTGTCTCTCCACCTGCTGTGTATCCATAGCCATTCAGTGAAAATCCTGCTAATAATCGTCTCGCTGAGTTAAGGTTAGCTTTTGGAGTCCAAGTATTTGCCACATCATCATACTTCTCAGTAACTGAAGATCTATATGGACTACCATTTCTTCCTCCTGCTGTGTATCCATAGCCATTCAGCGAAAATCCTGTAAGCTGCTGTCTTGCTGTGTTAAGGTTGGCTTTTACCGTCCAAGTATTTGCCACATCATCGTACTTCTCAGTAGCTGGAGTGGTAGTATTGGCAAAACGTCCACCTGCTGTGTATCCATAGCCATTTAGAGAAAATCCTGCAAGAAAGTATCTCCCTGTGTTAAGGTCAGCTTTTACCGTCCAAGTATTTGCCACACCATCGTACTTCTCAGTAATTGCATAAGCAACAGCTATCCCTCCGCCTGCTGTGTATCCATAGCCATTCAGTGAAAATCCTGCTAAATTTTGTCTCCCTGTGTTAAGGTCAGCTTTCACCGTCCATGTATCTGCGACATCGTTATACTTCTCGACTTGGGTGGGGTTGCCACCAGCGGTGTAACCATCATCACTCATGATTTACTTACCTTTCTTTTTTGTCTTTGTAATTCATCATGTTCTTTTCTTGATATATCAAACACTTCAGGAAATCTTAGTTTAAGTTCAGGAGTGTATTCTGCCTTGGTTTTCCAGAAAGTTTCTTCCTGCTCTTCTTTATTTTCGTTTGAGAATTCTAACAGTGGTTCGAGATCTTGCATTGTTTCCCAGAATGTTTGCATTTCAAGTAACTTATCGTTTACTGTTTTTATGATATTCATTAATGCAAACCCATTCTCTTCTATTTCAATAGAATATCTTTCAGCTTTTGCATCAAAGAGTTCTTTTTCATAACTCTTTATTGCATAGTTTTTCTTATCAGAACACCCATCTATTTTAGCTTTGAGCATACGAATTGTTGCTTTACGCTTTCTATAGTCATAGTGTGTTGATATTATATTTTGCAGGCGAACAAACAGTTCAAGTTTAGCCTGCCAGTATTTCGAGTCGATTGTTGGGTGTTCAAGATCTCCGAGCACGAAGTTCTTGATTTGAAACGCACTCATGCCCTGCGGTACTGTTTTGAAAAACTTGTAGATTTCATTACAGAGTTCTTTGTTTGAGTTATCGAGTAGTTCTAACTCAAATTTTATTAATTCATCGGTCATACTATCTGCAACCTTATCGTCTCCGGTTTCGGTCTCGGGATGAGTTGATACAGCGGCTGTGCAAGTGCATAAGGTACGTTCCCCAGCACAGATAAAAGAGGCATTACCCCGGCTGCCGCAGCCTCATGCAGCTTAATAACATCAAGCAGGCCCCAGCCTGTGACCGTGTTCAATGGCTGCCCCCCTGTCCTGGCGAACAGTTCTTCCATCACAGCCCTGTTCCTGGGTACTCCCGAGCTCAGGAGAAGAGCCAGGGCGCCGGAGACGATTGGCGTGCTCATCGAGGTACCTGCCATTGCCGAATAGCTACCGCGCGCACCTGCAGCATACAGGAGCTCAGACAATCCGGGAGACAGAACATTGCCGCCGTATGTTGAAATATTGGGTTTCGCCAGCCCGTCAAGAGTGGGTCCTTTGGACGAATATGTGGACGGCGCACCGTTCGAGGGGATCTGCATCGCCACAGCGCCAACACCGATACTGAGCGCAGCGCACGCCGGCGATCCCACGGACAGGGGAGCGAAGGAATTTCCATTTGCCGTTACGAACAGAACCCCGTTCCTGGAGGCCAGCTCGTTCAATGTCCTGGAATCCGGACTGAGGTTGGTGCCGAACAGTGAACCAAGGGACATACTCACTATATCGGCACCAAGTTCAACCGCTCTCTCCATCCCGGCAACTACCGTCTGCATTGTTCCGGATCCTTTGTCGCTCAGGACCTTCAGGATGATCAGTTTAGCTTCCGGCGCCACGCCAAAAATCTGACCCTGGGGCGTATTGACAGGAACGCCAGCTACTGCAGAGGCGGTCCACGAACCATGGCCATGAGCGTCCTCTGGAGTTTCACCTTCAACCATACTCTCCGCGTGTATGATATTCGGTTTGATCATAACATGATCCTGGCTGACTCCAGTATCAAGGACCGCGACCTTGACGCCCTTTCCACGGAATCCCAATTGATGCATTTTCAGCGCACCGATCATCTCAACTGCCCTGGAAATCGGTATCGTTACTGATTCCGGGTATGCTGCAGCTAAGGGGTACATCCTATCTCCCACCTATAGAGCATACATAGGTTCATCATAACTCACTTCCCTCACGAACGGCTGCTGGTTTACCAGCTGGATCACTGCGCTGTTCCCGGAGCCGTATATCAGCGGAAGGGTCTTACTGACATATTTGATGCTCATACCCACTGACCTCAATACACCGGATGCCTGACCTGGATCTCCTGATACCTCGACTATTATAGGGATAGATACTTCAGGTCTGAGTTTTTGTAATACTTCACTTAACCTTCCAGATATCGCCATTTAGTGCCCTCTCTGTAGTGCCTCTTTGTCTTTCTTTAATTTGGCATTAGTTACTCTTTCATCATATACTAAATAAAAATTCATATCATCTTGACCAAGAATCCAGGATTCTTGAGACCTTGTCTTGTTTCTTAACTGAAGAACGGAATCTTTTGTGTATATTCCTTTTGAAAACGTAAATGTTGTTCCATACGGTTTACCTGTTATTCCATAAGGAATTGTTTCATATGTTATCATCCAATCAAGACTCCAGTGCTTCAATCACAGTCTGCAGAGTAGATAATGTTTTTTCAGCTATCTTCAGCTTTTCCTCTGTTGTTATGGCGCCGTCAGCAATAGCAGTGTTATACTCGTCTATTGCAGCCTTAGCCTTATCGTAGATTTCTTTGGCTTCAGAAGGGGTAAGTGTTCTTGAGATGTACTTGTACAAAGCACCAAACACTGCGATTGCACCGAGCAAGGCACCTATGATCCCGCCTGTTAATTGGTCTGCTGTTATCATATTCTCACCTCCTGCTTAATTTAATCCACCCACACAATAAATATCGTTGCAGTGGTCGCCGCAGCCTTTGTCCAGAAGATATCCCTGAATATACTGCCTTCGATCTTCAACCCGGCGCTTGCGTCAATGGAATCGTTGGTGTTCTTATCCAGCTTGAAACTCAGGGTCCCGCCTGCCAGAGTCAGGACTGTGATGGAATTGGCTTTCCACGTACCCACACTTACGCCCCTGAGCGTAATTGCGCCCTGTGCAGAATCAGCCAGTGCACCCGCGGCAAGCGTTATAACCGCATACGGCTGGATCTTGGTTGTGAATACCATAACTACCGCCTCTTACAGAACTCTTTTTTCTCAACCTTTGCACTTACAGTAGGGGTTGTTACCCACGGAGCTGGTTTATCTTGCTGTAATGCCACTAGATTTTGCAGTTCTTTCCAGATACCCAAAGTTTGCAGGTCTATATCGGATAAAGACGCGGGGATGAGTTCAGACAATATCGTAAAATCGTCAAGTTTATCTTCCGGGATCCGCATTGCAGTGAACGATACGTAAATATCGTTCGGCTGTGATTCGTTCGTATAATCTAAAACGAGATCAACTTCAGCCATCCTGGGAGGCATTATTGGTGTCCTGGTAGAATTCTTGGTAGCCTCGATCCTGAACTTCTTATTCGGGTCATTATCAGGCAATACTTTTATCTTCACAAATCCGGGATCTGCATAGCTGAAAACATCGAACAGAATGAAATTATCAGTATCAAGCGCATTTTTTAGCTCAGCTCCATCTATGGCATCAGCCAGTGATAACGTATCTGCATCATCTGCAACAAGCGATTCCTCAAATTCTATGGTTATGAACTTTCCTTTCAGTTTCGTTCCGACATACCAGCCAAATAATGTATCTATCATACGAACCTCAAAACCTCAAACCTGTAAGTACCGTAGTATCTCCTGCAATAACGTTTATCTTCTTAGATATTGGCGTAAAGCCTTTAAGTTCTATCCTTACCGTATGCGTGCCTGGATCAACATCAAGCATCACGGGCGGCGATCCTATTCTCTCACCATCAATGTAAATAATAACAGGAAACGCGACACCAGGCAGTATTTCAACTGAAGGGATACTTATCTTACCCTGCTTCGGTACTTCCGGACCTGGAACTGTGGGGACTGTGGGGACTGTGGGAATTGTCGGAATGGTTGGTACGAAAGGCGTAGGTATAACCGGCGCAGTCGGTACAACCGATATTGCAGGCTGGATCATTTGTCTTATCCTTTCCCGCTCCTCACGCAGCGCTTCAATATTTTTTGCATATTCCTCACGTTCCTTTTTCAACTGTTCTTCTATTCCGGGTATTATTCTGCTGACAGTAATGGTTTTACAATCCTTGGCACTGCCGTATTTGGGGCACTGTGAGCTTTTAGGTACTGATACACATAATTTATGAGTTCTTGATGGTTCTGGTGTAGCTTTCCATTTAAAACTCACGGTACCGCTTGAGGTTGTTCCCTGTGCTGCTTGAACCCCATCCACTTCAAACGTTGCTGTTTCACCTGTGCTCAGGGTTAATCCACAAACGACACTCGCAGTTACTGTTACATCCTGCCCGTCAAACGCTTCGAGCGCTGCACCTGCAGGGTATGTTAATATCTTAACGACTTTACCCATTTCAAGAGGAGGGCATGCATTTCCTGTAGGCATCCACCTGTTCCTGCCTGTTGTGGGATCCTTTTCACATTTCTCTATTACTATTTCAGTGCCGTCTGGACAACCGATTTTTCTTTCCTGACCTATCTCGCATACCTCTTTTGGAGGTATTATGGGGCATGTCTTGTACGTGGGTACAAATCTGTTCAAACCTGTTACCGGATCCTTTTCGCATATCGCTGTTACGACCACAGTACCGTCAGGGCATGTGGTTTTTTGCTTATCGCCTATCTCACATACCCCTTCAAAAGGCGGTATGTAAGGCAACTCAGCTTCAAAACTCTCCGACCATCCGGGTTTACCTCCAACGGCGGGTATCTGTACGATGACAGTGACCATTATCCCACCAGCTTTGCTATATCGTCTTTAGTAAATGTCAGATATCCGGTCCCGTTCCTGATATCTATATTGAATATCCTGCTCCCGATCCTGACCAGCGCGGTGGCATTCACGGGTTCAGTCTTATCAGTGTCTTTGCAAACGTAATTAGCGCCACTGACAAATATCGCCGATAATGGCTGCAGCACAGGCGGGACTGTAACGTTAGCAACGGTCTCCCATACTTTACACAGTATATCTTTTGGATCCAATAACAATTTCGGGATTGTGAACGGTCCCGCAGAAGGTATACTACAGGGGACTCTGGGTTCCAGCACTAATGTATGCTCTGATTTAAGAGCATCAAAACCAAGCATCCGTACAATTGATAGAATATCTATGCTCGTATTCCCGGTCGCGCTTGTAATCTCTTTCCCGTCAATTATAACTGCAAGAGGTATATTCGCAGGTTGATTATTAACCATGGTCGTTATTTGCGCCGGTATATCAAAAGGAAGTGTCGGCAGCTTTGATATCGCTGTGAGGTCGGGAAGTGCTAAACCAATAGTACCTGAACACGGAGGCGGTGTTGTTGCCTCTACCGTCATTAAAACTCCTTGTTCCCTCCCTGGTCCGCCCGGTACACTGCCTATTTTATGTCTTGCACCAACCCCGCTGCCGAAATCAATACCGGATTTATTGATATGTGCCTCAATATACCTCGCCCATCCAACACAGGTCTGCACCATACCACCAGTATCAGTAGTCTTGGTTTCCATTGGC
>JBDROF010000028.1:0-2973 GCA_043810345.1 Bacteroidota bacterium
TGACCCATTGATAAAGACATATCAGTCTATCTTCCCCGATCTGTTTACTTCCCTGACAGATATGCCTGATTCCTTGCGGGCGCACCTTCGTTATCCACAGGATATGTTCCTTATACAGACTTCGATGTACCAGAGCTATCATATGCGTGATGTACGTGTTTTTTACAATAAGGAGGATCTTTGGGCTGTACCACGTGAGGTCTATGCGGGCAGAGAGCAGGTCATGGAACCCTACTACGTTATTATGCGCTTACCAGGCGAGGAGGAGGAAGAGTTCCTGCTTATGTTGCCGTTCACTCCGGTTAATAAGAATAACGCTATCAGTTGGATTGCGGCTCGCAGCGATGGAGACAATTATGGAAAACTGCTGACCTACCAATTCCCGAAGGATAAGCTTGTGTTTGGCCCAAGCCAGGTTGAGAATCGTATACAGCAGGATACTGTCATCACCGAACAACTTGCACTGTGGAGTCGTGGCGGATCAAAGGTTATTCGCGGCAATCTGTTGTTAATTCCTCTGGCCAAGTCAAAAATGTATGTAGAACCGGTATTTTTGCAATCAGAGTCAGGAGGATTACCTGAGTTGAAGAGGGTGATTGTAGCTATCGGTGATCGTGTAGCAATGACTTCAACCCTAGAGGAAAGTATTGCAGCTATCTTCAGCACCACTATAGCACCTACCGTACAAAAGCCATCTCCTCCGATGCTACCAAACCCACCTGAGGCAATAAGCGAGGAAGTTATCGCGCTTATTAATCAAGCTCAGAGTCATTATCAAAAGGCTCAGGATCACCTAAAGGCCGGTGATTGGACTGGCTATGGGGAAGAATTGGAAGCGCTTAAAACAATACTTGATAAACTGGCAGAACAAACAGCAAAACAATAAAGAGATATTTGTTGTCTTCCATTGATGTTATTACGATTAATTAGGCTGCTGATAGGAAGCTATTTAAAAATGTAATAAGAGGAGGTAGCTGGTATGGAGCATATATATCCACTAAATGGGGACTGTGAAGACAAAGCTCTTTTAGGAAATAAAGGGAGCAATCTGGTTACTATGACCCGTCTCGGATTGCCCGTGCCACCGGGATTCATAGTATCTGTTTCAGCCTACAACGATTATAAGAAGACTGGATGCTTGCCTGAAAAAGAGATATCACAGGCACTTGGTATCCTTGAGAAACAGGTGCGCAGCAAACTGGGCAAAGGCCTTCAAGTGTCAGTACGTTCATCTGCTCTGACATCTATGCCAGGAATGATGGACACTGTGCTTAATATACAAGGATTACAGGAAATGCGAGCAGCTATCAAGAGGATTTTCGATTCTTGGGACAATCTTCGTGCTGTTGAGTATCGCCGTCTTAACAAAATCTCGTCTAGCCTGGGCACAGCAGCTGTCGTGCAAGCAATGGTATTTGGTAATAAAGATGCCATATCGGGGACGGGAGTTGTCTTTAGTAGAAATCCAAGTACGGGCGAAAAAGGAATATTTGGGGAGTACATTGAATCTGCACAGGGAGAGGAGATAGTGTCCGGAGTAAAAACACCTGTCCCTATTTCATACCTCCAATCTATAATGTCTGATGTTTACCACGAACTTGAGGAGAAGGTAGCTTTCCTTGAGAACCATTTCAGGGATGTGCAGGATATCGAGTTCACTATTGAATCACGGAAACTGTTCATCTTGCAAACTCGTTCTGCAAAAAGAAGCGGGCAGGCTGCCGTCAAATCCGCTGTAGATATGGTACATGAAGCCCTCATCACACAGGAAGAAGCTATAATCCGTCTCAAACCTGATGACCTGCGTGCACTTCTGCACAAGCATGTTAAATCAGTCGATGCACATGAACCAATAGCCAGTGGACTGGCAGCTGCACCTGGTGCTGTAAGCGGGAAAATCGTATTTACAGTAGCAGACGCAATGCTATCGGCTGGAAAAAGTATCCCCGCTATTCTTGTCAGGCAGGAGACAAGTCCTGACGATATCCAGGGTATTGCAGCCGCTGAAGGGGTATTGACATCAAGAGGTGGATTGACTTCTCATGCCGCCATAGTAACGCGAGCAATGGGTAAACCATGTGTGTGCGGTACTGAAGATATTGAGATAGATTTGGCAAATGAGCAGTTTACTTGCAAAGGACAAACGTTGTGTAAAGGCGATACTATCACTATTGATGGGACGACAGGTATGGTTTATAGCGGTGCCCTTCCTCTGGAGGAAGGGGCAATGATACGGGAGCTTGAAGAGCTACTCACTTGGACGGATGGAGCTAAACGACTCGGCATCAGAGCAAATGCAGACACGCCCGAGATGGTAGCACAGGCTATAAGACTGGGTGCTGAAGGTATTGGCCTTTGTAGAACAGAACGGCAGTTCAATGGTCCTGAACGTCTTTCGGCTATCCGAGAATATATAATGGCAGAAACTAAAAGCCAGAAAACTTCAACATTGAAAAACCTCAGCAGACTGCAAAAAGAGGACTTCATCGCTTTGTTTAAAGAGCTGAAAGGGCTACCCATCATTATCAGACTTCTTGATCTTCCACTACATGAGTTTCTTCCATCCGAAGCTGATACAAAAGATGTTAGGATCAAACATCGTATAGCTGAGCTCAAGGAAATAAATCCGATGCTCGGACATAGGGGTGTCCGTGTTGCCGTGACGAATCCTGATATATATAAAATGCAGATCGCGGCTATAGAGGAAGCGAGGAAAGTGGTTCCTGCCGATGTCTCCGTAATGATTCCACAGGTTATTACCTCCCAGGAGTTGATTATGATAACAAGGAACTGTGTTGAAGGGTCTACACTGAAGGTAGGCACCATGATGGAGACGGTCCGGGCTTGTATGAGAGCAGGCCGTTTGGCGGAGGTGGCAGATTTTCTCTCTTTCGGCACCAATGATCTAACCCAGGCAGTATACTCATTCAGCAGGGAAGATGCCGAGAAAAAATTTCTTTCCGCATATCTGCA
>JBDROF010000029.1:0-21595 GCA_043810345.1 Bacteroidota bacterium
GTCAACAGCAGCCTCTGGTTCATTAAACGCAAGGGAAGCAATGGAGGCGGCTGAATAGTCGCCGATTCCTTTCAGCTCCCTGATCCGTGCGAAGGTTCCAGGGAACTCTCCCCCCCACCGTTCCACAATCTCCCGGGCTGAGGCATGAAGGTTCCTTGCCCGTGAGTAATAACCCAGTCCCTGCCAGACTTTCAGGACCTCTTCCTCGCTACCGGATGCCAGTGACCGGATGTCCGGAAACCGTTCCACGAATCGCTTATAATATCCTAATCCCTGCTCCATGCGGGTCTGTTGCAGGATCACTTCAGAAACCCAGATTAGGTAAGGGTCCTTTGTCCCCCGAAAAGGGAGTTCCCGCTTGTTTTCTTCGTACCAGGAGATGAGATCGGAGGTGAAAGACATACTGCAATATTAATTTTTTTCTGTATTTCATTGTCTTTCAAAAAAGTTATATATTTGCAGCCCGTTTCCCATGGAACAAATTCATTCATTATTAACAATATAACAAATTACCTGTAGTATGACAAAAGCAGAAATCGTAGCAGAAATTGCTAGCAAGACCGGTATCGAAAAAGTAGCCGTTCAGGCCACCGTTGAAGCTTTTATGGACACTGTAAAGAACTCCATGATTAATGGACAAAACGTTTATCTGAGAGGTTTTGGCAGTTTCATTATTAAAAAAAGAGCTGAAAAAACAGGAAGAAACATCTCCCGAAACACCACCCTGATTATTCCTGCCCACAATATTCCCTCTTTTAAGCCGGCAAAAACGTTCGTTAACAAAATTAAATCCAGCGTAAAAGTTAAGTAAACTCCCTCAAAGGATTCATTCATTATGCCAAGCGGAAAAAAGAGAAAGAGACACAAGATGGCAACGCATAAGCGAAAAAAACGCTTGCGCAAGAATAGGCATAAGAAGAAGTAATTCCTGCTTCTGCTACATTTCCTTCTGTCGAGATGATCACAAGTTCAACTCTGTGATCCACACCTAAATAGGACGGTTGTGAATAAGGAACTAATTATTAATTCAACCCCGCACGGGGTTGAAATTGCCTTACTGGAAGATAAACTCCTCGTTGAACTGAACAAGGAGAAAACCAACAACGAATACGCAGTTGGCGATATATACCTTGGCAAGGTCCGCAAGGTCATGCCCGGTTTGAATGCAGCTTTCGTAGATGTTGGTTATGGGAAAGATGCTTTCCTGCACTACCTGGATCTGGGCCCCCAGATTCAGTCGCTGCTCAAATATGTCAAAACAGCTCAATCAGGAAGAACCCCGAATCTATCGATTGGCGATTTCCACATGGAACCGGATATTCAGAAGAGCGGGAAAATTACCGGGGTGTTGAAACCTAATCAGAATGTCCTGATTCAGATCGCCAAAGAGCCCATCTCAACCAAAGGTCCCCGGGTTACTTCGGAATTAGCGTTTGCCGGCAGATACCTCGTCCTGCTGCCCTTCTCTGACAAGATCTCGGTGTCGCAAAAGATCAAAAGCCCGGAGGAGCGAAACCGGTTGAAACGGCTCATTACCAGTATCAGGCCAAAGAACTGTGGGATCATCATCCGGACAGTGGCAGAAAACAAACTGGTAGCCGATCTCGATCAGGACCTTCGCAACCTTTATAAACGGTGGGAGGTGATCACACAGAAGCTGAACGGAGCTGCCCCTCCGAAGAAGATCATCGGGGAGATCAAACGTACTTCTGCCATTTTGAGGGATGTGCTGAATGAAACCTTCAACCAGATCATTGTCAACGATGCAGTGCTCTATGAAGAGATCCGGGATTACATCCAGAAGATCTTTCCAGACAAGATTCATATCGTCAAGCACCATACGGCACGGATACCGGTTTTTGAAGCGTATGGTGTGGATAAGATGATTAAAAGCTCCTTCGGGAAAGAGGTGACTATCAAAAGCGGCACCTACCTGATCATCGAGCATACCGAAGCTTTGCATGTGGTTGATATCAACAGCGGACACCGTGTGAAAGCTGACAACAACCAGGAGACCAACGCCCTGGAGGTGAACCTGGAAGCTGCGGTTGAGGTTGCCCGTCAGCTCCGGCTGCGGGATATGGGAGGGATCATCGTGGTCGACTTCATCGACATGAACCAGGGACAGAACCGCCGGAAACTGTTTGACAAGTTGCGGGATGAGATGAAAAAAGACCGGGCGAAACATTCCATTCTTCCACCCAGCAAATTCGGACTGGTCCAGATCACCCGTCAGCGGGTCAGGCCGGAAATGAACGTTGAGATCCTGGAGAAGTGTCCGGCCTGCGACGGAACCGGCCAGATCAAACCGAGCCTGCTCCTAACCGACGAAATTGAGAATAATATCAGCTACCTGATCAATGAACAAAACGAACGGGATCTGACCCTGACCGTTCACCCGTTTGTCTATGCCTACATCAAAAAGGGACTATTCACCCTCCAGTGGAACTGGCAAAAGAAATACCGTCAACGGATCAAAGTTATCTCCCAGAACGCCAACCATTTTCTGGAGTACCACTTTTATAATAAGAATGGGGATGAGATAAAGATGTAGAATGCAGAAATGTAGAATGCAGAATGCATAAATTCAAGAATGATAGTGCTAGTTAAATTCTGAATTCTGCATTCTGAATTCAGCATTCTGCATTCTGAATTAATAACTATATGGAAATAGTTGTAAGTGGGATAAGGTCAACCGGGAACCTGCACCTGGGGAATTATTTCGGGGCGATCCGGAATTTCGTCAAGATGCAGCATGAACACCATTGCTATTTTTTCATTGCCGATTACCACTCCCTGACTACCCATCCCACACCGGCCGACCTGCACGACAGCGTGAAGACAGTCCTGGTTGAATTCATTGCCTGTGGCCTCGATCCGGATAAAGCCACGCTATATATCCAGAGCGATGTACCTGAAGTGGCAGAGCTCTATCTTCTGCTTAATATGAATGCTTACCTGGGAGAGCTGGAACGCTGTACCTCCTTCAAAGAAAAGATCCGCACCCAGCCCAACAATGTCAATGCCGGCCTGCTTACCTACCCTACTCTGATGGCAGCCGATATCATCATTCATAAAGCTCATAAAGTCCCTGTTGGCAAAGACCAGGAGCAGCACCTGGAGATGACCCGTACCTTCGCCAGCCGTTTTAACCGCATTTACGGGGTGGAATACTTTCCTGAACCGGAGGCCTACAACTTCGGGGAAGATTTGGTGAAAATTCCCGGGCTGGATGGGAGTATTAAAATGTCGAAATCGGAGAATGAAAACGGCGCCATTTTCCTGACCGATTCCCCTGAGGCGATCAGAAAGAAAGTGATGCGGGCGGTCACCGACTCAGGCCCAACCAAACCAAACCAACCCAAACCTCAACCAATCGAGAACATCTTTCAGTTGTTACAGGCCTTCTCCTCCTCCGACACCCACACTCATTTTAACGATCTTTACAACCGTTGCGATATCCAGTACGGTGATATGAAAAAACAACTGGCTGAAGACATCATTGCCTATACTACCCCTTACCGTGAGAAGATAGTGGATCTCCGAAAGGATGATGTATACCTGGGCAAAGTGGCAAAAATGGGAGCTGAGAAGGCCCGCGAATCTGCAGCAAAGACGATCAGAGAAGTTCGCGAGATTATCGGGTTCAGGAATATGTAAAACAGGAGAACGTTGGACGGTCCTGACGATGATTGAAATCAAACCACCTCATGAAACTGCCATTCTAATCGGTGTCACCCCTAAGGGTGAAGATCCTTCCGTCACGCATGAGCACCTCGACGAACTCGCCTTCCTGATCGATACCGCCGGCGGCATCCCCGGGAACCGGTTCATCCAGCGGCTTGAGTATCCGGATCCCCAAACCTATATCGGGTCAGGAAAATTGGCGGATGTTGCCTCCTATATCTTACATCATCCAACCGATTTAGCCGTGTTCGACGACGAACTGTCTCCCAGTCAGATCCGAAATATTGAAAAGCAACTGGACTGCCGGATCATCGACCGGAACAACCTGATCCTCGACATATTCGCCCGCCGGGCGCGCACCTCCACCGCCAAAACCCAGGTAGAACTGGCCCAGTGCGAATACCTGTTACCCCGTCTTACCCGTCGCTGGACCCACCTGGAGAAACAACGGGGAGGAATTGGCCTGAGGGGCCCTGGTGAACAGGAGATCGAAACCGACCGGCGCTACCTCCGGAGGCGGATAAAGCTGCTGAAGCAGAAGCTAAAGGAGATCGAAAAGCAAAAGGCTACGCAACGCAAGAAACGGGGTCAGCTGGTGCGGGCGGCACTGGTAGGCTACACCAATGTGGGAAAATCCACCATCATGAACCTTCTGAGTAAATCGGATGTGTTTGCCGAAGATAAACTCTTTGCCACGCTCGATACTACTGTTAGAAAGATCGTGATCCACACACAACCGTTTCTGCTCTCCGATACCGTCGGTTTCATCCGGAAACTCCCCTACTCCCTGATCGAATCCTTTAAATCGACCCTGGATGAAGTGCGTGAGTCCGATATCCTGTTGCATGTGGTGGACATCTCTCATACCGATTACGAAGAGCAGATTGATGTGGTCAAACAAACGCTGGTGGAGATCCAGGCTGCCGATAAAATCACCATCATGGTATTCAACAAGATAGATGCGTACGATCCTGTACAGAAAGATCCGGATGACCTGACCCCGGTTACAAAAGCCAATCTGACGCTGAAGGAACTGGAAAGAATCTGGATTGCCCGGGAGAACATCCCGTCTGTATTCATCTCTGCGATTGATAAAACCCATGTGGATACCTTGAGGGAGATTCTCTACCTGGAGGTGCGGAAGATCCAGCAAACGAGGTGGCCGGAGAACAAGGAATTAACAATTAGATAATCTTACGTATTTTTGTTCCCAAATCCGATGAAATCCACCTTTATTACCGATCAGCTTACAATCTATTCCGTAACGATCCCGGTAGTAGCTTCAACCTGGAGCAGGAGCGATTACTGGAGCACCGTCAGGGTTCGCTGGTCCATCGGCAGAATGAAGTACCGGGTTGATCCCGGCATCTATGCCGTAGGTACCCCCAACCGGAATTCACGGGTGTTTGTTACAGCTAATTTCAAGCTCAGCTTTGATCATCTCAGGCGGGGGCTCGATGGGATGAATGCCTGGATCCTGGTGCTCGATACGCGTGGAATCAATGTGTGGTGTGCTGCCGGAAAGGGAACTTTCGGGACCAAAGAGCTCGTTCACCGGATCCGGATCCATCACCTCGACAAGCTGGTCGACCACCGGAAACTCATCCTGCCGCAGCTTGGCGCTACGGGCGTTGCCGCCCACGAAGTCAAACGGATGACCGGGTTTACCATACTCTATGGACCGGTGCGAGCCGGAGACATCAAAGCCTTTATCGAATCGGGGCTGAAGGCCACAGAAGCGATGCGTACTGTCAACTTTCCGCTGGTAGACCGGTTGAAACTGATCCCTGTTGAACTCGCTTATGGCAGGTATTATTTATTGCTTGTTCCTGTTTTCTTTGTCCTTCTGGCAGGGCTGAACCCAAGTGGATACTCGATCAACCTTGCCTTGAGTAACGGCGGAAAAGCGGTAGTGAACATCCTGGCAGCCTATCTTGCCGGCTGTGCAATTACTCCGGCAGCATTGCCCTGGATCCCTGTCCGGCCCTTTTCCATGAAGGGACTCATCGCGGGGTGGGTGTTGGCGACACCGCTTGCCTTTTTTGGTTTTTTGGGTAGCGGAACCATTGAAATTCTCTCCTGGATACTTATGATTGGAGGACTCTCTGCATTTATGGCTATGAACTTTACCGGTTCCTCCACCTTTACCTCTTTGTCGGGTGTGAAAAAAGAGATGAAAATAGCGTTGCCGGTCCAGATTGCCATGGTCTCTCTGGGCCTGGCCGGATGGATAATTACCAGATTTATTTCGTTATGAACGAATTCGTATACCTCACCGGTGTAGTAACCCTGGAACTGGATCAGGAAACATGCAACGGCTGCCGCATGTGTCTGATTGTATGTCCGCATGCCGTTTTCGAGATGGAACATAAAAAAGCCAGGATCCGGGATAAAGATCTCTGCATGGAGTGTGGAGCCTGTGAAAAGAACTGTGGCCCGGGTTCGATTTCGGTCAGATCAGGCGTGGGTTGCGCCGCCGGTATCATCAACGGATTACTCAGGGGTTCCGAACCTACCTGTGAATGCAGTACAAAAGAAAATTGTTGTTGATATCCTTATCCTCTTTCCCATGAAACTCAAAAAAATCTATCTGATTTTCATCTCCATTCTATCCGGAGTTATCCTGACCCTGGCCTGGCCCGAAAAGGGATTTCCCGGTTTGCTTTTCATTGGCCTGGTGCCACTTCTCTTTCTTGAAGATTACCTCTCCAGAAACAGAGAAAGGTTTGTAAAATTCAGTCCCCTTTTTTACTCCTACCCGGCATTCTTCCTCTGGAACCTGCTCACCACCTGGTGGATCTGCAACTCCACTCTGGTGGGAGCCATCATGGCGGTAGTGCTCAACTCCCTGTTTCTGGCCATCGTGTTTCAGGCGTATTCCTGGGCTAAAAAACACTTGCCAAACCGATGCGCTGGATATACGGCTTTACTTTCATTCTGGATCGCCTTTGAATACCTTCACCTCAACTGGATCCTCACCTGGCCCTGGCTCAACCTGGGCAACGGCTTCAGCAGCTACTACAACTGGGTGCAGTGGTACGAATACACAGGAGCGCTCGGGGGAACGCTTTGGGTGCTGGTGGGTAATATTCTGATCTTTGAAGGAATACGAAATTGGAAATTGGAAATTGGAAATTGGAAATTCGTAATTTTTAATTCGAAATTCTTAATTCTTAGTTTGGGTTTCATACTGTGGATCGGTCTCCCAATCGCTGCTTCCTATATCATCTACCACACCTACACGGAAAAACCGGATCCAGTCCATTTCGTAGTGGTGCAACCTAACGTGGATCCTTACAGCGAACAATATTCCCTTTCACCAACCCATGTGATTCGGAGGATCATGGGTTTGGCCGGTCCGTTGCTCGACAGTACCACCAACTTCCTGGTGGCACCCGAATCGGCCATCCAGGAGGAAATGTGGGAGAACGACATGAGCACCTTCGCCAGTCTCCGGCTACTCAAAGAGGTGATCGCGCAATATCCACAACTGAACATCCTGATCGGTGGCACTACCTTCAAAATCTTTGAAGAGGAGGAAGAACTCAGCCGGACAGCCCGCAAGTTCCGGAATTCAGACAGTTACTACGATGCCTTTAACACCGCTATCATGATCACACATTCTGACTCCCTTCAGCTCTATCACAAGTCAAAACTCACTCCGGGTGTAGAGGCGCTCCCCTCCTTCCGTGGTTTCAAATGGCTGGAGAGGTTTGCCCTCGATCTGGGGGGTACGGTCGGCAGTCTGGGAACCGACGACCACAGGAAAGTATATGCGACGGTTAAAGCTGTCCCGGTCTCCCCTATCATCTGTTATGAATCTGTATTCGGGGAGTTCTTTGCGGAATTCATCAAGAATGGCGCAGAGGTGATGATCATCATCACCAACGACGGTTGGTGGGGGAACACGCCCGGCCATCGCCAGCACTTCGTCTTCGCCCATCTGCGTGCCATTGAAACACGCCGTGGAATTGCCCGGTCGGCCAACACCGGCATCTCCGCTTTCATCGATCAGCGGGGCGACACATTCGATGTGACCGGTTACTGGGTTCCTGCTGCCATCAAAGGAACGTTGAATGCCAATAGCGCCATCACATTCTATGTGAGACATGGGGATTATATTGCCCGGATTGCTGTCGGGCTGACCGCCGTTTTATTGGTCATTGCGCTTGTTTTGGCTATCTTTGCAAGAAGAAAAATCGTGAAATCGTGAAATCGTGAAATAGCGAATTGCAAATAGCGAACAACGAACAGCTAATACATGAAAAAACCTGCAATAAACAACCACCCGATCAACGATTTCAGCCGGGAACGCTGGAGGTTCATCATTGGATTCAAAGGAGATGCCACCTGGGATCACCTCTTTGCTACCCTGGAAGCCACTAACCTTGGATTACACACACACCAGATGGGGGGATTCTCTGCGGAGAAGGCGGTGGAACTCTTTGAAATTCCGGATGGTAAATTCGGACAGCCGTTACTCCTTGTCTCGTCCAAAAAATAGACCTTCATGCCCTCACATCTTCATTCCTGCATTTCTTTATTTCTGCATTCCTACATTCCTACATTCCTACACTCTTGCATTCCTGCATACCTGACAATTCTTACCTTCGCGGCAATGATGACCGGATGCAACCAACAAGGCAGGGAATCTGCTTCGAAGGAGAAGGAAAAGATCCGGATTGCAACTGATATTCCTCTGTTCAATGCCGATTCTGCTTATGCTTTTATCAAAACCCAGGTTGATTTTGGCCCTCGGGTAAACAACACGAAGCCCCACCGGAATTGTGCTGCTTTCCTGACTGAAAAGCTCCGGGAGTTCTCTCCGGATGTGATTGTACAGTCGGGGACCGTAAGAGCATTTGATGGAACTTCCCTTGAATTTCACAATATCATTGCCTCCTTCGGTCCATCCGGGAACAACCGGATTCTGCTGGGAGCTCACTGGGATTCCCGCCCCTGGGCCGACCATGATCCCAATGAAGGGAACGTCTATAAAGCCATCGACGGAGCTAACGACGGAGCCAGTGGTGTTGGTGTGTTGCTGGAAATTGCCAGACAGCTAAGTGTTAAGCCTCCCCCCATCGGTGTGGATATCATCTTTTTTGATGCTGAAGACTATGGCCCTCCTGAAGCGTTGCAGGATAAACTAAATTCGGGAGATTTCTGGGGACTGGGTTCCCAGTACTGGGCTAAAAATCCCCATCGGCCTGACTATTTTGCCAAATACGGCATCCTGCTCGACATGGTGGGAGCTGCCGGTGCCACCTTTCTCATGGAAGGGGTGTCTATGGAATACGCTCCGTCAGTGATGAAAAAGGTGTGGGATATCGGGAACCAGATCGGTTATTCCTCCTACTTCCTATATCAGCAGGGAGGGTCCATCACCGACGACCACTACTATGTGATCCGCGACCGGGGGATCCCCATGATCGACATCATCCACCTGGATCAAACCACCGAAACCGGGATGTACCAACACTGGCACACGGTAGAAGATAACCTCGACAAGATTGATCCAGGCACTCTCCAGGCCGTCGGTCAAACCGTGTTGACCGTCATTTACTCCGAGAGATAACCGGATTCCGGGATCAGGATTTGGGGATAATTTTCCTGTTGAATTTACGCTGGATACGAACCATGGAGGAGGCATGGTCCAGGAGATTCGTGGTTAATGTCATAAGATCCAGTACAGCCATGCTTTTCCGCGAACTGATCTCCGCCTTCTTAAGTTTCTGGACCACACTGACTTTCAGGGAGTCTATCATCTGATAAACCGCTTCTCCCCTCTGTTCCAGCAGGGTCGTGTCTATCCCTTTCCGATCTTTCACCACCTTCCTGACCTCATCAAAGTATCCGTGAACCGCTGACGCCAACTCCTTATATGCCTTTTTCTCCTCCTGCAGGAAAGGGGGATGATGATTATCCACATATTCGAAACAGAGGGCCTGGATCTGTCTCATGTACCCTTGCGCTTCCTTCATCTGACCCAGTACCTGAAGCAGGAAGATACCCGAATGTATCGCTTTATCATCTAGCTTTTTAATAGTCTTGTCAAACTTCTTTCGCTGGGCCTTACCCTCTTTCTGGAACTCCTTTATCTCCTTGCCAAGTTTGTTGAGCTGCTTCCGTTTCTCGTTAACCAGGCCATTGACTGCCCGTTCATAAAAGTCGGTCATCTGAGAGGAAAATATATCCATCTGGTTTTGACTACGTTTAAAGATCGAGAACGAATCCACGTGATCTTCCAGAAGATCCTCTGCCGTGATGGTCTCTTCCTCTTTCTGCTTTTTCTTGTGGAAAACATGGGTTCTGTAAACAACAAACAAAGCGAGCCCGATGAGGGCCAGAATCGCGATCAGACCTCCATAATAGATGATTGTAGCCATGATGACTGCCACCGTGAATGCAATCAGGGCGGTAAAGAACCAGCCGCCGACCACCGTGATCACACCGGTAACCCTGTATACTGCACTTTCCCTTCCCCAGGCGCGGTCGGCCAACGATGCCCCCATGGCCACCATAAAGGTGATATAGGTAGTGGAAAGGGGCAGCTTCAGGTTGGTCCCGATAGTGATGAGAATACTGGCAACAATCAGGATTACCGAAGCCCTGACCAGATCAAACGCAGGCTTCTCCTTCGACTTTTTGCTTTTGTGAACAAGTTCGAACCGGGTATCAACTGCTCGTAATACCGCCTTGGGCATGATAAATGTGAACGCCCTGTTAACTTGGAGGGCGATTGCAACGATTCCGCGCGCAATAAATGATGACTGAAAGGATTCATCACCTTCTTCCTGTCTCCCAAGATTAATCTCTGTTTTTGTAACGGTCCTTGCTTTTTTATTAAGAAACAGTGTAACAACCATTACGATACCGGCGATCAGAAGGTACAATGTGGGTGTTTTCACAGGATTCCGCAGCATTTCCATAGTAAATCCTCCCGGATCAGTACTTCCGGAAGCCTGGAAGAACTGAAATGATTCCAGTCCGGCCAGCGGAACCCCTATGAAGTTGACCAGGTCGTTCCCTGCAAATGCCATGGCCAGGGAGAATGTGCCGGCCATCACAATGATCTTCAGAATGTTGATTTTGAACAACCAGTAAAGGATCTGAAAGATGACCGTAGAACCGATGAGGCTGAAAAGCAGGATCAACCAGGTATTCTCATTAAACAGATTGACCATCTCTGCAGTCAGAAATGAGGATCCCTTGGCTCCCTTTACAAAAAGGAAATAGACAATGGCTGAAAAAGCGATCCCTCCCCAGAGTGATCCAAAATATTTGACCTTCTCTTCATATTTGAAAGTAAAAACGATTCGGATAAAATACTGGATGATGGCTGCCACCGTAAATCCGATGGCAATAGAAAGGAGAATCCCTGAAATGATGGCGAATACCTTTCCCGTATTGATGAACTCAGCGTAGGCTGCCATCGTGTCACCGGCGTGAAGGATCTTGATGGTAGATACGGCAAATGCAGCACCCAGCAATTCAAACACAAGAGAAACCGTGGTGGAGGTTGGCAATCCGGCTGTATTGAAGAGGTCCAGTAACAATACATCGGTGATCATTACGGCCAGGAAGATAAACATGATCTCCTTGAAGGAAAAAAACTCCGGGTTGAAGATTCCTTTCCGTGCCACCTCCATCATCCCGCTGGAGAAAGTAGCCCCTACCAGCACCCCAACCGCCGCAATGATCATGACCGTCCTGAATGTGGCGGCGTTTGAACCAACGGCTGAATTGACGAAATTAACCGCATCATTGCTCACCCCCACAACCAGGTCAGAGATGGCCAGGATAATCAGAACGACGACGATAATGAGGTAAAGAACCTCCATAGACTGAAAATTTTACCCAAAAATAACCTATAACAAGAGAATGCCAAGAAAAACAAAACCGAAGTTTTCCTGAGTTTATAACAACTCGTTTGCCAGGTTCGCCAGCTCCGATCGCTCCCCTTTCTCCAGTCGGATATGGGCATACAGCGGATGGTGTTTGATCTTGTCGATCAGTGTTGACAAACCGTTGCTTTGTGCATCCAGGTAGGGGGTGTCAATCTGATAAATATCACCGGTAAAGATGATCTTGGTATTTTCTCCAGCCCTGGTAATGATGGTTTTTACCTCGTGTGGTGTGAGATTTTGTGCTTCATCCACGATGAAGAAGACATTGGAGATACTGCGCCCCCGGATATACGCCAGCGGCGTGATCATCAGCTTCTCTTTTTCAATTGCATCGGTGATTGCCTTATACTCCTTGTCTTTTTCGCTATACTGGTTTTGAATAAACTTCAGGTTATCCCACAGGGGCTCCATATAAGGATTCAGTTTCGATTTGATGTCCCCTGGGAGATACCCGATATCCTTGTTGCTCAGGGGAACGATCGGTCGGGCCAGGTAGATCTGTTTGAAATTCCGTTTCTGCTCCAGGGAACCGGCCAGGGCAAGGAGTGTTTTACCAGTTCCGGCGATTCCTTGCAAGGTGACCATCCTGACATCCGGGTTGAGGATAGCATGCAACGCAAAAACCTGCTCGGCATTCCGGGGAGTTATACGATAACAGGGGTGTTTCTCGATTTTTTCAATATGTCCGGTCAAGGGATTATAAAAAGCCAGCACAGAACTTTTTCCATTTTTCAGGATGAAGTAATGGTTGGCAATGGGTTTGATCACTCCTACATCCTCAGGAAGACAGAACCCGTTTGTGTAGATCATATCGATCACCGGTTTCTCGATGTTCTCAATCAATGATTTCCCCGAATATAGGGTCTCCAGGTCTTTGATCTTGCCGGTTTGATAATCCTCCGCCGAGATGTTCAGGGCTTTTGCTTTCAACCGGAGGTTGATGTCTTTGGAGACCAAGATCACCTGTTTCCCGGGATTTTCCTGGATCATAATCAATGCTGCGTTCAGGATGTTATGATCGGGCTTGTACTCCCCGAAAACCTTATTCGCGTCCAGCTCGCTCTTTTCATTCATCACCACTTTAAATTTGCCCCCCTTCCCATTCTTCAGGGAGATCCACCGGGTGAGTGTCGACCGGTTCGAAAGTTTATCCAGAATACGGATAAACTCACGGGCTTCAAAGTTGATGATGTCATTTCCTTTTTTGAAATTGTCAAGCTCCTCCAGCACTGTGATTGGAATGGCAACGTCATTGTCTTCAAAATTGTTGAGTGCATCATGGCTATAAAGGAGGACGCTGGTGTCGAGTACGAAGATCTTTTTCTCCTTCGTTGTCTTTTTTACCATAGGCAGAAGAATAAAGCGTGATCAGTTGTTCAGCCTTAAATGTATTAAAGAAAGAGGAGACTTTCCCTTTTACCAACCGAAGATATTAACACCGAATTGTTAAAAGTCCTCCAACGTCAGAGGGTTACCTTGATTTCCGTTACCTTTGTCCGGCAAATACCAATGATGAGCTCTAAAAAACTTTTCCTGCTCGATGCCATGGCCCTTATTTACCGGGCCTACTATGCGTTGAACAAAAATCCACGGATCAACTCAAAGGGGGTCAATACCTCGGCTGTGCTCGGATTCGCCAATTCCTTGTTTGATGTGATTAAAAACGAAGAGCCTACGCATATCGGCGTGGCCTTTGATACCATGGCACCCACCATCAGGCATGAAGAATTTGACCTCTACAAAGCCCACCGGGAGGAGACTCCGGAAGATATTGTTGCCTCCATACCCCTGATCCAACGGCTGATCACCGGTTTCAACATCCCCATCCTGGCAGTAGACGGATACGAAGCCGATGATGTGATTGGTACTCTGGCCAAACGGGCTGAGCAACAAGCTTTCACCACCTACATGATGACCTCCGACAAGGACTTCGGTCAGCTTGTCACTGATCATATCCTGATGTACAAACCGGCAAAATTCGGGAATCGGCCGGAAATTCTTGGAGTCAATGAGATTTGTGAGAAGTTTGGGATCAAACGGCCGGAACAGGTCAAAGACATCCTTGGGTTGTGGGGTGATGCCTCCGACAACATCCCCGGGATCCCCGGTTTTGGTGAGGTGACTGCCAGGAAGTTGATCGCCTCCTTTGGCTCCATTGAAAACCTGATAAGTCAGGCCAACTCCATTCCCAATGAGAGATGGAAAGAGAAGGTAATTGAATTCGGTCACCAGGCCCTTATGTCGAAGGCACTGGCGACCATTATCCTGGATGTTCCCATTGCGTTTGATGAGGAGGCCCTGAAGATGCAACCACCTGATACCGAAGCGCTGAAAGAGTTGTTCGGCGAGCTGGAGTTCCGGACTTTTGCGCAACGGTATTTTACGTGGTTATCTACTCAGTCTTCAGTTGGCAGTGGGCAGTTGGCAGTTGGCAGCCCCCAGTTCACCACATCACCACTGCACCATGGCACCACTGCACCACTGCACCCTGGCACCACTGCACCACTGCACCCTGGCACCACTGCACCACTGCACCCTGGCACCACTGCACCACTGCACCATGGCACCACGGAACCAGCCTCCGTCCTTTTCTCCGACCAGGATTTTACCCCGTTCGCTACCATTGAGACTACACCGCATGATTACCGGTTGGCAGATACTCCGGAAACCCGGCAGGAACTGCTCTCTTTGTTGAAAAAACAACCCTCTTTCTGTTTTGATACTGAAACCACCGGCCTGGATCCCAACGATTCAGAACTTGTCGGGATCTCGTTTTGCTGGCAATCCCATGCCGCCTGGTACCTCCCCCTGCCCGATAACTACCACGAAGTCCAGAAGCTTCTTTCCGGCTTCAAACCGATGTTCGAGGATCCTTCCATTGGAAAGACCGGTCAGAATCTGAAGTTCGATATCGCTATTCTGAAGTGGTATGATGTAACGGTCAAGGGTCCCCTTTTTGATACCATGCTGGCTCACTACCTGCTGCAACCCGACATGCGTCACAACATGAATTTTCTTGCGGAGAGCTACCTGAACTACACACCTGTTCCCATCGAGTCACTCATCGGGAGGAGGGGCAGCAACCAGTTAAGCATGCGCATGGTAGATACCGGTACCATCAAGGATTATGCCGCCGAAGATGCAGATATCACCTGGCAGCTGCAGAAAGTGTTCGAACCTTTGCTCAACGAGACCGGTACCCGGAAGCTGTTTGATGAGATCGAGATCCCCCTGATCCCGGTGCTGGCTTCCATGGAGGCTGAGGGGGTAAGGATAGACAGTAATGCGTTGGAGAGCTATTCGGCTGAACTGGCTGAGGAGATCCGGACCGTGGAGCAGGAAATCTATGTTGATGCCGGGATCGGATTCAACATCTCCTCCCCGAAACAACTGGGCGAAGTGCTGTTCGACCGCCTGGTGATCATGGATAAACCAAAAAAAACCCGGACCAACCAGTACGCTACCAGCGAAGATGTGCTCTCCAGACTGGTCAACAAACATCCCATCATCTCTAAGATCCTCGATTACCGCTCCCTGACGAAACTGAAGTCCACCTATGTGGATGTCCTACCAACCCAGGTCAATCCCCGCGACGGCCGGATTCACACCTCTTATAACCAGGCAGTCGCTGCCACGGGCCGGCTCAGCTCCAACAATCCCAACCTCCAGAACATCCCCATCCGCACGGAACGGGGCCGGGAGATCCGGAAAGCATTTGTTCCCCGGAACGACAATTATATCCTTCTTTCGGCCGACTACTCCCAGATCGAACTGCGGATCATCGCCCACCTCAGCCAGGATCGTTCCATGATGGAAGACTTCCGAGAGGGGAAAGACATCCATGCTGCGACGGCTGCGAAAATATACAGGGTACCGATCGGCCAGGTGAACAAAGAAATGCGGCGGAAAGCCAAAGCGGTGAATTTCGGGATTGCATACGGGATGTCGGCTTTCGGACTGGCCGAACGGATGAACATCCCCCGCCAGGAGGGGGCCGACATCATCCACCAATACTTTGCCGAATATCCCGGCATCCGGATGTACATGGACGAAACGATTGAGTTTGCCAAGAAACACGGGTACGTAGAGACCATGATGCACCGGCGGCGTTACCTGCGCGACATCAACTCGGGGAATGCCAATGTCCGTGGCTTTGCGGAACGGAATGCCATCAATGCCCCCATCCAGGGGACAGCTGCCGATATGATCAAGATAGCCATGATCAATATTTTCCTGGAGCTCAACCAACTGAAACTTAAATCGAAGATGATTCTCCAGGTGCATGACGAACTGGTGTTTGACACCCTGCTTGATGAGGTGGAGATTGTGAAGCACATTATCCTCGACAAGATGCCCGCCGCCATCCCGCTGGATGTTCCTGTAGTCATCGACATGAGCACCGGAAAAAACTGGTTGGAAGCACATTAGTCAATTACGAACCGGAGCGAAGCGGAGTTCGGCGGAGCCAATTACGAATTATTTATGACCGGATGATACAAGTAACAAAAGAACATGCGTATGAAAAAATAAAACAACTCATTGAGCGGTTCAGCGAATACGTTAAAGAATACAAGCGCAACGGATACAATGAACATCAGACTCGTGTGGATTACATCAATCCATTTTTCAAGGTGTTGGGTTGGGATATGGATAATGAACAGGGTTTTGCAGAAGCATACCGGGAGGTAATACATGAAGACAAAATAAAAGTCGGCGGAGCCACCAAAGCGCCGGACTATGGTTTTACCCTGTTCGGACAGCGAAAATTCTTTGTCGACGCGAAAAAGCCATCTGTAAATATCAAAGACGACCTTGCCCCTGCATATCAGGTCAGGCGATACGGTTGGAGTGCACATGTTCCTGTTTCAATCGTTACCGACTTTGAAGAATTTTCAATCTACGACTGCACCAAAAGGCCAAAACCAACCGACAAGGTATCCGTTTCACGAATCAAGTACCTCACCTACGACCAGTACCTTGACGAATTTGATTTCCTCTGGGACGTTTTCGCTAAAGAGAACCTTCCCAAAGGCCGTTTTGACAAGTACGTACAGAGCGACACCGCCAAAAAGGGAACAGCGACTGTTGATGACGAATTCCTGAAATCCATTGAGGAATGGCGAAAATATCTGGCCACCACCATTGCGCTCCGTAACAAAACACTCCATGAAGATGAAATAAACTATGCCGTACAAAAGACCATTGACCGCATCATCTTCCTGCGTATGTGTGAAGACAGGGGCGTTGAATCCTACGGAGAATTAAAGAAGGCAGCCGAAACCGGAAACATTTACGAAAACCTGCTCCGGCTTTACCGCACAGCAAACGAAAAGTACAACTCCGGCTTATTTGACTTCAACGAAGACAACATCACACCCTACCTTACCATTGACGACAAAGCTTTGAAAACCATCATCAGGGAGCTTTACTATCCACACTGTGAATATGAGTTTTCCGTCATGCCGGCCGATATTCTCGGAAGCGTTTATGAGCGTTTTCTCGGGAAGACCATCCGGCTGACCAAAGGTCATAGTGCGAAAATTGAGGAAAAGCCGGAAGTGCGGAAAGCGGGAGGCGTATACTATACACCCAAATATGTGGTGGACTATATCATTCAAAATACAGTAGGGAAACTTGTTGAAGGAAAAACCCCAAAACAGGTTGAAAAGATTAAAATTTGCGATCCTGCCTGCGGTTCCGGTTCATTTCTCATTGGCGCCTATCAGCATCTACTCGACTGGCACCTGAAATACTATACAGTTAATCCACCGGGCAGAAAAAAAGAGAGTCCGTTGACGCCGGACGGCAACCTGACCACAGCCGGGAAAAAGCGAATCCTGCTCAACAATATCTTTGGCGTTGACATCGACGCCCAAGCGGTCGAGGTCACCAGGCTAAACCTGTCTCTCAAAGCCCTTGAAGGAGAAACACAGGCATCCATCACCCAGCAGGTGCGGTTATTCCACGAACGGGTTTTGCCCAACCTGAACCACAACATCAAATGCGGAAATTCTTTGATTGGCCCCGACTTTTACGATGACCAACTCGACCTGTTCCCGGAACAGATGAAAAAGATTAACGCTTTTAACTGGGAGCAGGGATTCCCGGAGATTTTCAAACAGGGTGGATTTGATGCTGTTATCGGGAATCCTCCTTGGGTTGACATCAAAGGGCTAGATCCAGTTAAAGTCGATTATTACTTCCACAGGTATGAAACCGCTTCTAACCGGATAAATCTATATTCCCTATTTGTTGAACGCTCTTTGCAAATCTTGAAAGACAAAGGAAGTTTCGGTTTTATCATTCCCAATTCAATCCTGTACCAAAGTTCTTACGAGAAAATTCGTCAAATAATCCTGAAAGATTTTTATATACCCACCCTTGTGCGTATGCCAGATAACACATTTACAGGAGTTAAAGCCGAATCACTCGTTTTGACCATTGAAAAAAAGAAATGCACGAACGAAAAAACTACTTGTATCATATATGACCGAAAAGACACTATTTTAGCTATTTCAAAGGAAAATGCTACGGATTACAGAGAAGTTAACCAAAACGAATGGAGAGAAAATACCTATTCAGCGTTTGATATTTTTACAAATGAAAAAGTGCCAGAACTGCTGAAAAAAATAGAGAAAGACAAAATCACTCTTGACACAATTTGCGATTTCACTTTAGGCATAACACCTTATGACAAGTACAAAGGCCATTCACAAGAACAGATAGACAACAAGGTCTTTCACTCAGACCACAAGAAAGACAAAACATTCAAAGAACTTTTAGCGGGAGCAGATGTTACTCGGTACTTTGTCAATTGGAGCGGTGCTCAGTACCTGAGTTACGGTAATTGGCTTGGTGCTCCAAGAGAACAGCGTTTTTTTACACGTCCAAGAATCCTTGTTAGGCAAATTGTTAGTGGAAAGCCCTTGCGAATTTATGCTGGATACACTGACAAGGAACTTTACAACACACAGTCTATTTTCAACATCATTTTAAAGGATAATGCAAATTACGATTTAAAATTTCTGCTTGCAATTTTAAACTCAACTCTGATGAATTTCTATCATTCAAACAAATACCTTGACTTGTCAAAAAACCTCTTTCAAAAAATCCTGATACAGAATTGCAAGAAATTCCCAATCCCAGGTCAAGACGGCAAAATAAATGAAATCATCCAACTCGTTAATAATCTCCTTAGCCTGAATGACCAATTGAAAGCTACAAAACTCGACACCCAACGCCAGCAAATACAGCGTGCGATTGACCATACTGAAAGAAAAATAGATGAGTTGGTGTATGAGCTTTATGGATTGAATGAGGGAAAAATAAAAATTGTGGAAAAGGCAAAGTAACTTTGTGTCATGTTTTACAGAAGAAAAGTCATATTGGCTTTATTGCAGATTTTTGACGGAGAACTGGATAAAATCCGTTTCCAGAAGTTGCTTTTCCTGTTTGCCCAAAGACAGGCAAAGGCCGTTTATGACTTTATTCCCTACAAATTTGGCTGTTATTCGTATTCTGCCAATGCCGATATGAATGTATTAGCTTCAAGAGGTATGTTATATGAAACCCCAACGTGTTTTAAGCTTGTAATGAGCAATACCGTATCAAAGGCCAATAAAACCGATTACCTAAAACAACTCAAACCGGTTGACAGGAAGATTTTACTGGAAATAAAATCTGCTTGTGGCAATATGAGCGCCACTGCCTTGATGAAACACACGTATGTAAATTTTCCTTTTTATGCCATTAAAAGCGAGGCGGTTGAAAAAATTTTGAGCCGCAAAGAGCTTGAAAACATCAATATTATAAAACCGAAAAGCAATGAGCCTGTTTTATTCACGATCGGGTATGAAGGGATAACGCTGGAAGAATACCTGGTCAGGCTGATTAAACATGACGTTAAGGTACTGGTTGATGTGCGTAACAATCCGGTTAGCATGAAATTCGGATTCAGCAAAAACCATCTGAAAAGATACTGCGAAAGCCTAGGAATAAACTATGTACATATTCCGGAAGTTGGCATACAATCGGACCAAAGACAGGAATTGAACACACAGGCAGATTATGATAAATTGTTCATCCTTTATTGTAGAAACAACCTGAAAAAGACAAAGATCGAGCAAAAAAAAATCCTGAATTTACTGATTGTATACGAGCGGATTGCACTGGCCTGTTTTGAGGCCGATATTTCTAAATGTCACCGTAAACACTTGGCTGAAGCCATTAAAGAACTGCCTGGCGATACTTTTAAAGTAAAACACATCTGATAATGGCTGCAACAAAGGTATTAATCGCCGTAAAGACTTACCCTACACTTTCAGCCAAATATGACGAACTGGTTTGTACAGCAGGTTTCCGTGAAGACGGTACATGGATAAGGATTTATCCTATTCCGTTTAGAAAAAAATCATATAACGAGCAATATAAAAAATACGACTGGATTGAAGTTGAGCTGGTGAAAAATGATAGCGATTTCAGACCGGAAAGTTACCGGCCTAAAACAATAGACAGCGAAATAAAAGTAGTCGGACATATTGACACGTCAGCAAACTGGCATGAACGAAAGAAAATATGCCTGGGGAAAATTTACTGCAATCTTTCAGAACTTATAGCAGAAGCGAAGGATAAGAACATTTGCACGTCATTAGCGGTCTTCAAACCCACAGAAATTATTGACTTTACAGCCGACTCCGTAGAACGGGAATGGGATAAAAACAGACTGGCAAAACTCAACCAACTTAATCTTTTTGAAACCAATAGCAAAGGGAAATTTGAAGTGGTTCAGAAATTACCCTTTAAATTCAGATTCATTTTCAAAGACAACCAGGAAAAAGACAGTCATATGATGATTGAAGATTGGGAAACGGGACAATTGTACTGGAATTGCCTTGCCCGACATGAAGGAAATGAGCAAAAAGCAATTGAAGATGTAAGGAAAAAATATTTTGATGACTTTGCTAAAACAAAAGATCTTCATTTTTTCCTCGGAACAACTCAGTTGCATCATTATGTTTCAGTAAATCCTTTCATAATTATCGGAACTTTTTATCCAGGGATCGAAAGACAAACAAGTTTATTCTAAGTAAAGACCGAGAATTTCGCTATTTCGCCATTTCACCATTTCATTTCGCTATATTATTATGTCACCACACCCTCACTTCACCACGGATCCCCGCGTTGTTCTCACCCTGGATGCCGGGGGGACCAATTTTGTTTTTAACGCCGTACGAGCGAACGAAGAGATCGTTTCTCCGGTATCGATCACGGCTTCGGGCAGTACCCTGGAAACGACCCTCAAAAATATCCTCCGGGGTTTTGAAGAGGTAAAATCCCAATTAAAGGAGGAGCCTGCAGCTATCAGTTTTGCTTTCCCCGGTCCGGCCGACTACCTTAACGGGATTATCGGCGATCTGCAGAACCTGCCGCTCTTCCGGGGGGGTGTAGCCCTGGGACCCATGCTGGAGGAGCATTTCCGGATCCCGGTTTACATCAACAACGACGGGGATCTTTTTGCTTACGGCGAAGCGATCGCCGGCCTGCTACCGGAAGTCAACCAAATACTGGAAGAGGCCGGAAACCCAAAGCGGTATCACAACCTCCTGGGGGTTACCTTTGGGACCGGTTTCGGGGGAGGGATCGTCAGCCGGGGGGAACTTTTCCTGGGCGATAATTCAGCCGGAGGGGAGATCAACCGCACCCGGAACCGGACATTTAAAACCTACGATGCCGAAGAGAGTGTCAGCATCCGCGGAGTTCGCCGGGAATATGCCAACTATGCCGGGATCAATCTGAGGAGCTCCCCGGAACCCAAAGAGATCTTTGAGATCGGAATAGGCACCCGGAAAGGGAACCGGGAGGCGGCTGTAGCTGCTTTTCAGGCATTTGCCGTTGTCGCCGGAGATGCCCTGGCAAATGCCATTACGCTGGTGGATGGATTAATTGTGATCGGGGGAGGTCTATCCAACGCTTACCAGCTCTTCCTGAACGACCTTGTG
>JBDROF010000030.1:0-3009 GCA_043810345.1 Bacteroidota bacterium
AACTAAAATGCTTTTTCTATGCTGATTCGTCTTTTAATTCTTCCTTTGCTGTTCTTTTGCAGCCGGTTTGTGTTTTCGCAGAATGATATCGTAATCGCAACCGGTGAAGCGCAGGTTGACTGGACTGCAGATAAATCTGAACTTCAGGTGAAAAAAGAGGCTGAAGATGCGGCAACTATAAATGCCCTTGAAAGAGCCTTTGGCCGGATTATCATTCAGGGCAATTCAACGTATCTTAAAAACCTCAGCACCGGCAAGCTGGTTGAAACCACTACGGTATTCAACTCCATTGCAAACTCCAATGTAAAAGGAGAGGTGATGGAGGTATTGGATACCCGGTTTGAAGAAATTGAAGGAGTCGCGGTCATTGACGGGAAAAAGAGCAAGATCCGGGCGATGAAGTGTTTTATACGGTTAAGGGCAAAGCCGGTTACCGAAGAGACTCCCGACTTTGAGGCGTATACGCTTGATTGTCCTGATCTTCGATGCAACAGCTCTTCTTTTTCAGATAATGACCCTTTCTTTCTTGCGTTCAAAGCACCCTCTTCCGGATATCTTTCAGTGTTCCTTGATGATGGGAAAAGGTGCCAGGAGTTACTCCCTTACCGCCGGATGCCGGACCGGTTTCAGGATGGCATTCCCATTACTCCCGGAAAAGAGTATATTTTCTTCAGCAAGAAACCGGAACATACACCGGAAGGCCTGAAAGACTATACCGACGAATATTTCCTTCGATCCGAAAGCCCGATGGATCAGGTGCGGATCTTTGTTGTTTTTTCTTCCACACAGTTACGCAATCTGACTATGTCTGAAGGAAACCGCGATGGATTGCTGAATGATTCCGAACAATCGCAGGGATACAAACTTCCCAAAGAAACTTCGTCGGAAGATTTTCAGCGATGGCTGATCAACAGTCAGGGCCGAAAAAAAGATTTGCGGGTAATGCGGGTGGATATTACGATCGCGAAACCTTGAGATCTATATTTTTGCCCTGCAGGAAAAACACTTCAGAGCAACCCCGCGTTTTTCAGGATTTCTGCCAGTTTCGGCTGGGTTTTTGCAAAGTCGTGCAATGCAGATTTGATCTTCTCTTCCTCCCGTTTCATCGGGGCAAGAGAGAGTTTCCGGTCCCAGAAAGCAAAACCGAATACGGTGGCCATCATGGCGGTAAAAATTCCTATAAATGCCCAAAGGAAATTGAATAATTGATCAAATCTTTTATAAATGGACTCAAACCGGGTGTTCATTTCGGAACGAGAAACCTGAAACTGTTTCTCAATACCTTCAAACCGGGTGTTCATCTCAATTTGCAGGGATTCAACCTTCTGCTCTGTCCGGATGATCCGGTCCCGGTCATCCAGGGTAAATGGGATCTCTTTCAACTCTGCCCTGACCAGGAATGGCAGGAGCAATAAAAGTAACGCGGTAATTCTTTTAATTGTTTTCATTTTCTGTCGGATTAAGGTTTTATGCTTAATCCGGTCAACAGCACAAAGGTAATGCATTTCTTCACAAAAGTTTTCAACAACCATTTCAAGTTACGATTGCACGAGTAACGATTATACGATTGAATTGTTGGATTGACGATTTATGATTGCTTTTCCCCCAATCGAAAATTTATTATCCCCCCACAAGGCCTTCCCTGGTAAATAATCAAATAATCAATCCTGGAGGCACCGGCAGGAAAAACCGTAAGTCTTGTTGTAGTAGTACCTGCCCAAATACTCATTACTGTAGCTGAGGTGCCGGCCCCACGCGTAGGTAGCATCGGTCTGCGACGACGACCAGAAGTAGGCGCTGAGCGTAAGATTGTAGAAACTGCCACTGCTGTACCGAGTGCCGCCCGGAAGAGCAGTAAAGCCGCTGCTGTTGTTAGCCCCTGTGTTTGGCGATGCCCAGTGAGCATATCCGGCTTCCTTCATTTTTCCACCAGCTACTGATTCTCCTCCAAGATACGTTGTTAAGGTCGTCCATTCTGCATCGGTTGGAATATGCCAGCCGTCTGGACAAATGCCCTTTGCTCCCTGGGTGGTCACGTACTGCATCATCTCATCCCACTGGTAAAGCCCGCCATAGGTGTCGCAATTGCTCTCCTGGTCATTGTAACAATATTTCTCAATGGTACTATTATTTGTTTGGTTCTGGCTGCCGTTGATCCGGGTGCCGATGTTCAGGTTTTCCTTAAACCAGCACTGGGTGCCTATTTTTACGGTATTATAGGTTTGACCGCCATAACTAACTGTCATTTGTCCACATGGAGGATTTTGAGCGATAAATTGCTTGATATCAATACTGTTAAAAGTGCCTTTCTCATTTGTAGCGTAAGCAGTCACAAAATAGGTTGTCCCGTTATTCAATCCGGTCAGATTGCTGGTGAATGTTCCGGTTCCGGTTCCGTCGGTTGTATGGCCGATGGAGTTGGTCAGTGTTGGATCCCCGGTGGTATTCCAGCACACCCCCCGGGCTGAAACGGTTCCGTTGCCGTCGGAGGTGACGTTGCCTCCGCAGGTGGCGTTGGTGGCGGTTATATTGGTGACACTTGCTGTTGTCACGGAAGGGAACGTGATATCCAATGTTGTAAATTCAGACTGGGCTCCATAAATCACCGTATTATTGTCTTTAGCATAACTACGGATAAAATAACGGGTAATCAGGTTCAAACCTGTAATTTCTGATGAAAATGATCCACCCTCTGAGATTGGACCCAGTGATTGGTAGAAACCGCCGATATCAGGTTCAGGATTAGTTCCCCAGCAAAATCCATGGTCAGGAATTTCTTGAAAACCCGGGTTACATGATGAGATGGCTTTTACAGATTTGGCTTTGATCTCTTCTACGGTTGTAATACCTGATATGATCTTACTGCTGCCTTTCGGCGCTTCGGGCGCTTTTTTGCAGGAGGGGCAGAACAGGAGCAAGGCTGCAACCATTATGAATAAGGATTTTTGTTTCATGGTTTTAATTCCGTTTGAGATATCAATCATTCGCTTTAATCAACCACTGTCGTAT
>JBDROF010000031.1:0-3005 GCA_043810345.1 Bacteroidota bacterium
ATCCGCGATTCGTCCATGGTACATCTACCGGATGCCTGTATCAACATATATATCCAGCCTCATTGTTTGCCCCGGCAGTATCTCCACCGTCTTAGGCACCTCAGCAGTGTGGTCAATACCAATCTTATTTATATCAACAACATAGGTACCAGGCTTGAGCTGCACGCTATAATTACCATCCTGGCTATGATCGACCTGTATAATATCCACTTGTTCAATGAGTTTCTTACCATTTCTATCATAAACCATAATCCTTCTGGCCTCAAAGACCTCTGGGGGAACCGGGGGATTCTCACCAGGGCGTTCCACCGGCCATATGGGTCCTATCCTTACAGTCCCCTCCAGTGTACCGGTTTGCCTCATATCCCCCGCGCAGGAAAGTGTTGTCCCTAGCACGGTGAGTATATAAGCAATAACAATGACACGTTTCAATATGGCCATCACAGACCACCTTCTATCATCGGGTTAGGTTAGAATCTGCGAATTCATTCGTCTACACTATACAACGACTTAATAGGTAAAGCGATAGTCGGTTATTAAATTGGCAGATGGTAAGTGATTCCTCACCAAGATATAGGTGTGCTAGCGCTGATCCCAAACATCGCATGGCAACGTGCCTTAGCGCCATACAGATTCTGGTTGGTCTATTTCGTGGGGCTCTGTATCAGCCGCAAGGGAGGAAATCTCGAAAGCATATGATGGTTTCAGTTCATCAAACCGATGCCTGACGTCGATTCGCGCCCAATCATATGGAGGCACCATTATGTGCCAGGCTACATGCATCTCCCAGTCCTCTGAAAAGAAATGGCATGAGAGCTAGGCTGCTGTGTGGCAAGCTATAGCGTTCCCGCTAAAATAGCCGCCCTTCGTTCAAGGGACATACTCGATGCTTTTTGCCTCTATGTAAGCCTGCTCCTCTTTGGTAACACAAACAATACCTTTGACCTTGAGGATAATACCCGTATCCTGCAGTGAGTCAGGACTCAGTCCTTCTGGAACCTTTGCCTCCGAATGAGCACTGATATATATTGCTGCCGTCAAATCCTTGATTACCCAGTCGCTACGGGTGACAGGAGGTGGTGTATTGGCTTCGTGCAATAAATCCCAGCCGCTGTAGTAGCCAACAATTGTTATATCCTGTCCTTCAAAGGCAAACGGTTCAGCTATTATAGAGCCGATTATCTTCGTTAATTCGGGCACTTTGCTGATAATCAAATGCAAACGGTATGTATCTTTAGCTATTTTCTTACCAGCCTCGGGGTAAGGAGTCACGTGAAAGGCGAGCTCATACCCTTCGTACCTCTCCCTGGTGTATTCATCCGTCAAGCCAGACTCAGTCAATACCATACGGTACGCGGAACCTGTATGTGCAAGTTCAATCACACAGGAAACCCTGCCCGCCCAAATACAGGTTACACCTGTCGGACAGCGGCTATCTTCGATCACCTCTTTGAACCTGACTTCTAGATTCTCTCCTGCAATGAAGGCGCGCTGCCCAATAGACAAGTAGAACTCCTCATTCAGACGGACCCAGAGATTATCAAACTGGCCACAGCCAGACGCAGTTAAAACGATGGCTAGAAAAGCGGGAAGATAGAGACTATGTTTCCACATTTGATTTTTCTTACAACCGTCTGCTCAAAGCCCCAGAGGAGCGGCTTCGGCAATAATCATATCACAGCCATGCAGATTTCATAAACCCTACCTAATTTGTAATCATCACTTTCATCTTGCATAATTCATTGTGATACTTCATTGGTTGTGTCGTATATTTTTATGTACGGGCAACCTTGGAAGCATCTTCATAATGAGGATGAGCCAGGGTGAGTGAAAAAGCGTTAAGTGCCAGGGAGACCTTTGCCCGCCTATATGATGAATACCTGGACAAGGTCTACAGGTACATACAATACAGGGTTAATAATATGCAACTAGCAGAGGACCTGGCTTCAACAGTGTTCGAAAAGGCATTGGTTAATTTTGGTAAATTCAGTAATGATCGGGCGTCCTTTTAAACGTGGATATTTTCAATAGCCCGTAACGTGGTCATAGATCACTACAGGGTAAGTGGTAAAAGGCAGACGGTACCGTTGGAAGAAGTAACGGCCCAATCATCCGGTACTGATTCTCCTGAAGAGCAGCTGGAAAGAAAAGATGAGCTGAAAAGATTGAACCTGTGCCTCGCGGAGCTCTCTGAGGAAGAGCAGGAGATTGTTCGATTGAAGTTTGGGGCTGAACTGAACAACCGGCAGATTGCCAAGATGTTAGGCCTATCGGAATCAAATGTCGGCACAAAGCTCTATCGGGCAATAAGGAAGCTAAGAGACAGTTTCCAGGAGTTGGGAGATGGGTAGGGAAATAAACGACGAGAAAGAGTTTTCGGAACAAATAGACCGTCTACTTACTGGCCAGGAAGTTGATGTCGGCGAGGAGGCTGGCGAGGATTTCAGGACTGCCATTCAGTTTGCCCAAAAACTGAATGGGCTTGGTGATGAACCCTCGACTGCTTTTAAAGATCAGCTTAGAAGACGGCTGCTCCTAAATCTTGCAGAAAAGGAAGCAGCGGCCGAGGCAAAAAATGGCACAACACAACATCAGCAAGGAAATTGAAGTTCCCCTTAATGGCCAGCTGGTAGTCACTCTGTGCTCCAACCCGTCCACCGGATTCCAGTGGTCAGAAACTGCACAGATTGATGATCAGACTATTCTGAAGCAGATAGCGCATGAATTCGTGTCTCCCGAAGGCAAGGGCGATAAAACTCCAGCACCGGGAACTCCTGGTGAAGAGAGCTGGACTTTTGGGGCCACCGGTAAAGGGACAACACAGGTCTCCATGGAATACAGCCGGCCCTGGGAAGGTGGGGAGAAGGGAGAATGGACATTTGTGCTGACTGTGGTTGTAAAATAGAGCTGCAAAATGAGAATATCTGAGAACCAAAACCGGAGGTAGCGAATATGAAAAAGGTATTAATGTTTGCTGTTATGGTAATCGTGCTGGCCAGTCTTCT
>JBDROF010000032.1:0-9143 GCA_043810345.1 Bacteroidota bacterium
GCATCCAATGATTTCAACTGCTCCATGCGGCTGAATGATTCAGACGGAAACGTTTTCACCACCAGCTTTACCCCCGGCATCAAGAAAGTCATCGAATTTCTCAAGACCTCATTTGATGCAAGTATCACGGAAGCTGAAAACAAAATCACTTTCTAAAGCCTTCGGGTTCATTCAGCGACCTGAGCGTTCCGTCTTTCGACGGAACGCTTTTTTAATGGTCGTAAAATGCTGTGATACAATCCGTTTTGACCTTGTCAATGCACGAAGATTATATTTTTCCCGAAGATCATTGAGGTTAAGGAAAACTTGGATGTTGAAGAAGACTTGACGTTCTGGACCACCAGCTTACAACTCCATGCAGCGATCAAGTGAGTTGCTGATCTCAGTCAGTTTGTCATTTTTCAAAGAATAGAAGATCATCTTGCCTTCTCTTTGAGATTCAAGAATACCCTTGTTTTTCAGAATAATCAGGTGATGCGAGGCCGAAGCTTGTTCTATATTGAGTTTCTCGTATATTTCAGTGACAGAGAGTCTTTCTGTCGATGAAAGCAATTCAATGATAGCAATTCTCATAGGATGCGTCATTGCCCTGAGCATTTTTGCACCCATCTCCAGTTTCTCTAATTGAAGCCCGTTCTTTTTCATAGTTAGGTGAATAAAATTATAAATGGCGGTAAATATAACTACTTATATTTTAATTTCCCTCTCGAAGGTATTCTTTCAGTTGTTCGGAAGTGGGTTGACTGAATAACCGATCCGGAACTCCCTGTTCCACAATGCGGCCATCCGACATGAACACCACATGATCAGCCAGTCGCGTTGCCTGCCTCAACACATGGGTCACGAGAATGATGGTGTAATTCTTTTTCAGTTTTCTGAATAGTGTTTCAATGATCTTACTGGAAATCGGGTCCAGGGCAGAAGTTGGTTCATCGGCCAGGATGATCCGGGGCTTGACGGCCAAACCACGGGCGAGGCACAACCGTTGTTGCTGTCCGATAGAGAGAGTAGTCGCGGGTCTGTGTAACCGGTCTTTCACCTCTTCCCATAATGCTGCTTCACGGAGGTTTTTTTCCACGGCATAGGCAATCAGTTTTCTATCCCTCACCCCTTTTAACCTGATCCCGTAGGCAACGTTTTGATAAATGGACATAGGGAGGGTGTATGGCCGTTGGGATAGAAGTCCCATTTTCTGACGCAAGGAAGCAATGTTTGTCGTGGTGTTTAGTATGTCTTCGCCATCAATTAAAACAGTTCCCGAGACTTTCAGCTCCTTGTATAGATCCGTTAACCGGTTGATACATTTCAGCAGGGTGGTCTTCCCGCAACCCGAAGGTCCCAGCAATACCGTAATTTTATGTTCCGGGATCTCCAGGTTGATCTCTTTCAGGATGTGATGTTTCCCGGCATATACGTTAAGATTCCGTATGATCAAGGCTGGTTCACCAGGGGAAGCGCCGGGGACGGGCTCCTTGGTATTGTAAATCATAGGGATGTTATCAGATGTTGTCATGCGATTATCGGATCACGTTTTTCGAGTATCTGTGAGATAAGAATCTGGCTGATAAGCTGATGATCAGTATGAGGATGGTCAGGATAGCCGCGGAGGCAAAGGCTCTTTCTCTCACTTCAGGGATAGGCGACCCCAGTTGAAAAAATATGGCCAAGGGAAGGGTAGCAGCCGGTTCATCCAGGTGTTCGGGAATTAAGTCTGTATATCCTGCGGTAAACAAGACCGAGGCTGCATCTCCGATGCCTCTTCCGAAGGCGAGAAGTACGGCGGTAATAAATCCCGGGAATCCCTGCCGGAAGATCACCAGGAATGCCGTTTCGCTTCTCCGGGAACCCACGGCATAGGATGCTTCATACAAACCGATGGGAATGGTCGTCAGTACGTCGTCAAAGGTTCGTACCATGATCGGGGCGATCAACAGGGCGACCGTCAGCATCCCTGCCAATAGCGAGGAATTCATGCCCATATAGAGCATTACAGTGAACCCAAACGCACCGTACACGATGGAAGGCACTCCCCAAAGGGTATCTAAAAAATAGCGTACTACCGATTGAAACCGCTTGAAACTGGAAAGGTATACATTGATAAACAAGGCGGCAGGCATGCCTATGATCACGGCGATGAGTGTTGCACCCACTGCAATGTAAAGCGATCCAACGATGGCATTCGCGATGCCTCCTTCTCCGCCATAGTAAAAACCTCCTTTAGGCAGGTCGACAATCATACTCCAGGACAAGGCATGAAATCCTTTCTGAAAAATTACAGCCACAATAAACAACAAGATCGCGATGACTGACCAGGAGGCAAACCGGGCGACAGATTTCGCGATCTTCTCTTCCAGTTTATTTCGCTTGTTCATGATTTTACACTAAGTTGGATGACATACCTGAATAACATGTTGATTAGCAAAATGACGGCAAACAGCACCAACGCCGCGAACATCAGGGCGGAATCATACATGGGGATGGAAAGCATCTCGCCATAGTTGTTCGCGATAAGCGCCGGCAAAGGGTACCCCGATTCAAACGGATTCCATTTCACCTGGATCTGATTGCCTACCACCATCATCACCGCGATCGTTTCCCCAAACGCCTTCGCTACACTGAGCCCGAATGCCGAAACGATCCCCGGAAATCCTTTTCGTAAAACCACATGCTTGACCGCCTGCCATTCCGTTGCTCCCAGGGAGAGAGAGGCCTCCTTCATCCCGACCGGAATGGTCGAAAAGACCTCGATCAGCATATTTAGCATATATGGTATACACATGATGGCCAATACGATTCCTCCGACCAGCAGGGAGTACCCCGACGAGTTGACATTAAATATTGGAGCCAGCAGGTAAGATATCAAAGGAACTACAATCAGGATGCCCCAAACACCATAGACAACCGATGGGATACCGGCCAGGATATCCAGCACTGGTTGCATCACCCGCATCAACCGGCCCGATGCGAATTGGGTCAGGTGAATGGCCGAAAACAGGCAAACCGGAGCCGACAAGAGAAAGGAAAGAAAGGTGACATATAAGGAGGAGGCGATAAAGGGCCAGAAACCAAAATTTCCCTGACTTGGTGACCATGCCGATGAAAAAAGCAAACTACCCAGGGAACTGTGTTCCAGCAGCGGAGAAGCTTTTATATACAACGCAACCCCGATGATCACCGGCATTGCCAATAGCACGGCTATTCCTGTTATCATCCAGATCAATGAGGTGTTTTCGATGATGGCTCTCCTTAGCTGCATCGATCAATCCAGTTTTTGGAGTTCACTATTCAATTTGATGCTATCCAGAGGCACATAACCAGCTTCTTCCACATATTTCTGTCCTTCTGTCAATGTCCATTTGATAAAGTCCAATACCACCTCTTTTCCAGGCTTCCCTTTGGAGACAAAATAGAGTTCCCTGGCGGGTGGCGAGGGGTATACCCCTTGGGCAATCGCCCTCAATACCGTTTTATGATTTGAATATAAATTTTCATCCGGGTCGATCACGCCATTCGCATTTAAGTCAAGAGGAGGGACAGCCAGGCCAGGCCGTATCTTTCCTGTCTTGATATCGTAGATATAAATGGCATTGTTATAACCTATCGCCAGCGGATCATTTGCCACTGCATCGGCAAGACCCGGATCTCCGTAAATTCCAACGCCCTTTAGACTCTCCTGCGAACCTCCCAGGTATTTCGCCCAGGTCTCCGCGGCCCCGCAGGCATCAGAGCGTGTATAAACGGTGATAGGTGTACTACCCGGCTGATTGGAAAATTGCTCCCAGGTGCCGGCATCCCCACTTAGAAAAATCTTAGCAAATTCATCCCGGGTTATCCCACGTACCCTGATCCGGTTCCACGCGGGATTATCGGTATTCATGGTGGGTAACACGGCATCAATCGTGAGACCGACCCACCATACCCCTTTTTTCTTTTCTTCCTTTGCTATGGCTCGCGAAAACATTCCCAGATCCACGGTACCAGCCAGGGCATCGGCCATCCCTTTTCCGGCGCCTCCTCCAGTGATATTAAACCTGATATCCGGATGCTCTTTCAGGTACTCTTCCGACCATTTTACGGTTAGTGGATAGAGCGCAAAAGCGCCGGAAATATTGATGGTTTTCTCCTTTTTTTTGTCTGAAAAACAACCGGTGAAAAAAATGGTTGTCAGTATCAGTGCGATTGTCAGATAGTTTCTCATGGTTAATTTGATTTGGACTCTTTGAACGGGTATGTAAACAGGGTGGGCGATATGGTTAATTGCAGGTAATAGAATTGCGCAAATGCATTGTCCTGAACTCCTTGCATGGTCTTGAACCCGGAAGTTGGAAGCAGAAACGAATAGCCGCTCTCCAGTATGCCCCAGTCTGCAAATTTATAGTTGATCACCAGGTCGTTTTCAAAAGCCAGATTCCTGGTGGATGGAGTCGAAGGATTGAGTTGTGCCAACTGAAAATAATGAGCCATATTGAGGATAGAGATTTTTTTCAAGAGAGTAAACTTTAGCGAGAGAAAACAATCGATCAACCCTCCTTGTTTGGTATCTTTCGAGAAATTCCGGAAATAATCCATATAACCGAAATATTTGTGTCTCGCCCCATAGAGTACATCAAAGAGATGATCTTCTTTAAGCGCTGTGCCTGTATTGCTGTTTCCCGATAAGTAACTGATCCCCAAACCGGGTGTGAAAAATTTGATTGCATATTCAGCATGGCCGTCAAACAGGAAAGCGCTGACCCTCAAACCCTGGGGATTCCGGCCATATTGGTAAAATCCATCAAACCAGCATTTCAGACCTTTCCATTTCGCTTCAGCATAGACACCCGAAGTCTGTTTCCAAAACAACCGGTTGGTGGTATCCGTTTGTGTTACTCCGGAAGCTACATGCATGAGTGAAGCCTGTATTCCGTTGGAAATATCCCAGTTCACCCACGCAAAATCGAGCGATTTGATCCGGCTTGCCGGGTATGGGTTGTCATAGGGCGCCTCGGCCAGGGTATTCCAGGATCCACCCACGTGTATTTCCCAGGTACGCCATCCCATTTTGGCCACAACCGCATCGTAGGCGATACCTGTTTGATTCCAGTTCCGGGGAGCAAGGATCCGTTCATTGTCATAAACCAGTTGCTGACGGCCTGTCGAAATACGGGCCCAAGGTCCCAACCGGAGTTCGATGTATCCTTCGAAAAGATCCATAGAAGCCTGATCGCCAAATACTCCAGTGGAAGAGGATATCCGTTCATCTCCCCAGATCCGGACATCCTGTGGGGTGATTTTAACCTTTAGAAATTTATTTTCGTACCCAAAGGAGAGCCGGGTACGCTGAGAAATTAAAAAGGCCGGATCAACGGTATCCGGGATAAGGCGCTGATAGCCGTTCCGGATTTCAAAACGGGGTCTTAGCTGGGCATCCAGTGTAAATTGACTAAACCCGTTTACCGTTACAAGCAGGCTTAACAGACATCCAGGTATCACTTGATTGTAAAAACTGGTTCTCATATGTTTTGTAGGTTACAAAAAGAGCCGGAAAGCACCTTCAAAATTAGAACATTTGAGCTGTCGAATAAGTGTATATTTGTATGAGTCATTTCATCCCGCGATATGAATTTTTTAATAGTATTCATCTATGACAACCGTTGATCCGCAAAAAGCATTTTACCGCCTGAAGAGAATGGCTTTGCAATTCATTCCGGAAAAAGATTTCGAAAAAATTGAAAAAACCTCTGTCGTACTGCATTTTCAAAAAGGAGAGACCATCCTAAAGCAAGGTGGATCGCCAACCCATGTTGCATATCTGGAAAGCGGGTTGGTCAAATTCAGTTATGAGAATGAGTGGCAGAAAAACCTGATCCTGACTATCGTCAGCGCCCCAAAAATCCTGGGAGGGGCCAATCTTTTCTACAAAGACAATAACCTTTTCTCCATCATTGCAGTGGAGCCCTGTGAAGTTATGCTCATCGATACTAAGGTTTTATTGACCGTGTTGAGTGATAATGCCAGGTTTGCCATCATGTTGTTTCAGTACGCTTCGGAAATGTTCAAAACTTCTATCCTGAATTTCATTAGTCTGGCCTATAAACAAAAAGAAGCACGAATTGCCGATATTGTACTCTATCTCGCCGAGCATGTATTTCATGCGAATTCATTTCGATTATCCCTTACACGTAAAGAACTTGGTGAATTTGCCGGATGCTCCACCGAAAATATAATTATGACCCTGCGCAGATGGCAAAGCGAAGATATCATACGATTTGAAAACAAGGACCTTACGATAAAAGATCCAGGCAAGCTTAAATACATCAGTAAAATCGGTTGACGTTCATGGACATTCGGGAGTATACCATCCGTAAACTGGAATCCACTACACTTGCTGATTTGCGATAGTTGAACCTCTTATCATCGCGAAAATGAAAAAAAGAAAAACATCACTATCAGAAGTTGATGAAATTCTTCAACTCAAGGCGACACTAGAGAAGTCTCAAATTGAATTAACAAGATATAAGAACGTTGTAACCAATGCCGATGTTGGCATTTTTCAAACAACCCCACAGGGGCAATACATTGCAGTTAACAAAGTACATGCAGCTATGCTGGGATACGACTCGCCGGAAGAACTCATGGAGGCGATCAAAGATATCCCCCGTCAGCTTTATGTAAATCCTGAAATTCGAGAGACTCTCTTCCGGAAAATCGGAAAAGAAGGGAATGTGCAAGGCTTTGAAGCTCAGCTTTACCGGAAAGACGGTCAACCCATTTGGGTTTCCTTGCACCTGCATGTTATCCTGGATGAAAAGGGTAAACCGCTGTACTATGAGGGTATCGGCATTGACGTCACGGATCGCAAGAAGCAAGAACAGATACAAAAAATATTGTACCACATCTCTCAGGCGGGCTTCACCACAGAGAAGTTCGAATTATTTATAGCAGAAATCCAAAAGCAGCTTAGCGCCATTATCGATACCACGAACTTTTATATTGCCTTGTACGACGCATCTGCCGATACGCTTTCCTTTCCATTCATGGTTGACCAGAAAGACCGGTTTACCATCTACCCGGCGGCCAAAACAATGACCAAGTACATGATGGAGTCTCATAAACCAATCCTGGCGACAAAAGATGATATGCTGGCGTTGCAAAAATCAGGGCACATCGATATCCATGGAACGTTATCGGAAATCTGGCTTGGGGTGCCGTTAAAATCACGAGGGAAAGTGACCGGAGCCATTGTGGTTCAAAGCTATGAAGATGCGAATGCATATGGAAAGCAGGAAATGGATATTCTCGAATTTATTTCAGATCAGATAAGCATATCTATTGAACGGAAAAAAGCGGCGGAAGAGATAAAAATGGCCCTGGAAAAAGCGCAGGAGTCCGATCGCCTCAAATCTGCTTTTCTGGCAACTATGTCGCATGAACTGCGTACTCCCTTGAATGCGGTGATCGGATTTTCCCAGTTGATGGATGCTGAAACACCACCGGATGAAGTGGTGATGATGACTCATCAGATCAATAAAAGCGGCGAACATTTACTGAGTATCATCGAGGATATGTTTGATATCGCGATGATTGAAGGCGGTCAGGTGACCGTGAATGAAGAAGAATTTTATATCCTTCCCTTCATGGAGAACATACACAGGATGCTGAAGATAGAACAGGGAAAAACGAACAAGGAAGGAATTGACATCGTGTTTCATGGGGAACCTGAAAATCGCGATTTTCTGATTTGCACCGACAAAGTCAAACTGAGTAAGACCCTGATGAATCTGCTGAAGAACGCGTTGAAATATACACCTGCAGGCCGGATTGAATATGGGTATAAACCGGAAATAAGCGACGGGGAATCTCTCCTTCAATTCTTTGTGAAAGATACTGGAATCGGAATCCCGGAGAAATCGCAGGGAATTATTTTTGATATATTCCGGCAGGTGGATGACTCCCATACCCGTCAATATGGAGGAACCGGCATCGGTTTATCTATCGCCAAAAAACTCACAGATATTCTGGGAGGGAAAATCCGGGTTGAATCGAAGGAAGGAGAAGGCTCGACGTTTTATTTTACAGTTCCTTACCAGGAAAAAGAGACCATCCCGCGGGCAGAAAGCATTACCGTCCCTTCACTAAAAGAACTGAGTTTCCCCGGAAAAGTCATTCTGATCGCAGAAGATGATGAATCCAATTTTGAGTATCTTCGAATTGTTCTGGAGAAATTACAAGCAAAAACTCTTTGGGCAAAGAATGGTACAGAAGCAATTGAGTTATCTGAATCCCATCCGGAGATCGACCTGGTGTTAATGGATATTAAGATGCCGGGTATGTCGGGGTATGAAGCTGCACGACAAATCAAAAAAACACGCCCCGGCCTTCTTGTCATTGCACAGACTGCCTACGCTTTGTATGGGGATAAGGAAAAATCAGTAGCAGCAGGTTGCGACGACCACATTTCCAAACCCATGCAAAAAGAGACTCTGATAAAAATTCTGGAAAAGCATCTGGTAAAAAAGTAACCATTATTACTTTTGCATTCATGAAAAATTTGTTTTTAGCATTGGTTTTTCTTGCTTGTGGACAACTACTTGAAGCGGGGAATGCTCAGGACACTACAGGGGGTCAAAAATTCATGGAAGGTGAATTCTGGCGCGATCAGGTATTGAATGATCTAATGCCTTACTGGTACACCTATGGCTGGGACAAAGAACAGAGTGCATTCTATTTAAATTTATCGCGTGAGTGGGAACTTATGCCTCCTTACGATAAGATGCCTCCGATGATCAGCCGGCAGATTTTCAGTTTTTCCACGGCTTACCTTCTCTCGGGTGAAGAAAAGTACCTGGAGGTTGCCCGGCAGGCAGTGAATTATCTGCTCACCTATGGGTGGGACCAGCAATATGGAGGCTGGTTTGGCAATCTCTCTCCGGATGGGGAGCCAAAAGAGACGAGCAAACCTGCAGCCTCACAATTGTACACGAATGTTGGGCTGGTCCAATATTATTTTGTTGCCGGCGATAAACGTGCGTTGTCGTTCGTCATGAAATCCATTGAGATCCAAAAAAAATATACCCATGATGACGTATTTGATGGTTATTATATAAGCCTGAACAGGGATTTGAGCGTGAGCGACTCTTCCAAAGCCAAGCATTCACATTATG
>JBDROF010000033.1:0-13991 GCA_043810345.1 Bacteroidota bacterium
GTGACACTGACCTGCCCTACCCAGAAGATGAACATCCACTTAATCATATCGGCTTTCACCTGAAAAAGGTCCTTCTTTGTTGCCAGTTCATCCATGTGCTCGTCAAATTTTGTTTCAACCTTCGTTTCAACAAATTCTACCAGAGTTTTTGCTTCATTCTCTCCAATCTTGACTTTTAAGATATTGTAGAGATCAATTGTTGTTACCGTCATAATGATTTTTCTCATTAATCCGGGAAACAGGTAAAAGGTTATACAAATTTATTAAAAAATTATAGATAGATCGCCCCGCCAACCGAATCCTTTTTCGCTCCTGTGACAGAGGAGAGGATATTGATTTCATTCCGCCAGCGGAGCAGACCGAGGAAAGCGAAGATCAACGCCTCTTTGAACTGGATGGTCCGGAGATCGGGGAGAACAACCTCAGCCTTGGCGTGATGCCGGATCCGTTCAACAAGAAATTGATTCAACGCACCTCCGCCCGTAATGAGTAATTTATCTACCCGGTTGGTTCCGGCGTTTTTTCCAATCTGGATGGCGATATGCTCGCAAAAAGTATGAAGGAGATCCGGGATCCGGGATCCGCGATCAGGGATCCGGCATCCGGCATCCGGGATCTGATATCTCGTATCTCGTATCTCGTATCTCGTATCCGCTTGATCATCTCCCATCAACGGCCAGATGTGCTGTTCCACCCACTCCTTGCCGAGAGATTTTGGGGGTGGCTGGTGATAGTAGGGGAGACGGTTGAGCGATTCCAGCAGGTTGGGGAGGAGGGAGCCGTTCCTGGCCAGATCACCGTTGTCGTCGAATGCTTTTTCAGCCTGGTTTGCCAGGGTGTTCAGCACCAGATTGGCCGGACAAATATCGAAAGCCATGCGTTTGCCTGCCACGTTGAAAGAGATGTTGGCAAACCCGCCCAGGTTGAGGCAGTACCGGTACTCAGGAAAGAGCAGCTGATCTCCGATTGGTACCAGCGGAGCGCCCTGCCCGCCCAGGGCTACATCGGCCGACCGGAAGTCGCACACCACAGGCAAACCGGTTTCGGCAGCAATAGCTGCTCCTTTGCCGATCTGGGTGGTCCATTTCAGGTGTGGCTGGTGAAAAATAGTCTGACCGTGACTGGCAATAAATTCTGTAGCGATCCGGTGTTTTTCGATGAAGGCTCTGGTCATCGTTCCCATCAGATGCCCCAGGTCGCAGTCGGTCAGGGCCAGATCAGACGCAGAGAGCTTGTCGATGCACTGTAACCGGTTCCGCCATTCCCGCGAATAGGGCGCCGTTTCGGCCTGAAGGATCTCGTATTTCCAGGTTCCCCCTGAGGATTCGAACCGGCAGAAGTCGATGTCGAGACCGTCGAGAGAGGTGCCGGACATCAGACCGATAATATTATTGCACCTCATTGCACATTATTGCACATCATTGCCATTATTGCTACGATTATAAGCATTCAATAATCTCTTCCAGGTGGATGCCGCGGGAGGCTTTGAGCAGGATGTTGGCATGCTCGATGCGGTTAGCGGCGAACCACTCTTTCGCTTCCAGACTGTTTTTAAATGAGAGCCACCCGGGATTGACATTGAGTTCCGAGAAGACGGGTCCAACCAGGAAAACCTGGTGAATATTCAGATTATCAAGCAGTTCCAGGATCCTGAGGTGTTCCTGTTCCGTTTCACTCCCCAGTTCAAGCATATCGCCAAGGATGGCGATCTTATCTGACGGGAAAGCGTTGTCGAAATCCTTCAGGGCAGGTACCATACTGCTCGGATTGGCGTTGTAAGCATCCAGTACCAGGAGGTTGTGTGTCGTTTGATGCAACTGGGAGCGGTTATTGGCTGGAGTATATGCTTCGATCGCTTGTGCAAGTTCGTTGACCGGGACTTCAAAATGAAATCCAATGGAGGCTGCACTCAACAGGTTCAGGGCATTAAATGAGCCAAAGAGGAGGGACCGGAGCTGCTGTTTTTGATTGTCAGGGAAGGTAACATCTATGGCCAGCTTTCCTGATTCAGGCACGATTTTACCTGAAGTAGCGGCATCCGGGATCAAACCGTAGGTGATTTTCCCAAGGCCGGTTGCATGATCCATCAGCAATGCGTCGGCAGCGTTGATAAAGACCTCTCCCTGATGGTTCTTCAGGAAGGTGTAGAGTTCTGTTTTGGCCCTGACTACCCCTTCGAATCCCCCAAATCCCTCCAGGTGAGCCCGGCCGATGTTGGTGATCAATCCATGGGTTGGTTTTGCCAGTTCGCAGAGGAAAGCGATCTCTCCCGGATGATTGGCTCCCATTTCGATCACTGCCATTTCAGTTTCGGGGAGGATGGAGAGCAGGGCGAGCGGAACCCCGATATGGTTATTCAGGTTACCGGTGGTTGAGATAGTCCGGTATCGTGTGGTGAGGACCGCATGAACCAGCTCTTTGGTAGTGGTTTTTCCGTTGCTTCCGGTAATGCCGATCACCGGAACAGCCAGCTGTTCCCGGTGATGCCTTGCCAGTTGTTGCAGGCTTTGCAACACATCATCAACCAGGATATACCGGCGATCTGTGACGATGGCAGCATCATCCACCACGGCCAGGGCGGCTCCCTGTTCCAACGCGTTTGCAGCAAACCGGTTCCCATCGAAATGTTCCCCTTTCAGGGCGAAAAAAATGGAGCGGGGCGGAACCTGCCGGCTGTCGGTTGTAATGACAGAGAATTGCTGATAGAGGGTATAGAGTTTTTTTATCATATCTGGAGAGAAACAGCAGGTAAGAATAGTAAAAAAGGCCACAGCAGGGGCCATTCATGAATTGCCCCAACTACAAAATTTTGTTGAATCTATTTGTTTACTTGGGATACTCTCCGCCGACCCGGGTCATGGCACACCGGAAGCCAATGGCATCGGATGCTTCACTTTCATCGAGAAATCTCCGGGTGCTGGGGCTCAGGTAGTAGGCTGGATCTTTCCAACTGGCTCCTTTGTATACCCTCGCCCTGTCAGTGATCAGCGAGGTTACCCCATACTGGTACATAAGATCGGTAGAGAGGGTGTCGGGTGTTTTGGTCCAATCCTCTTCATTGATCAGCGACTCATAATCACCGTCGAGGTAGTTGATCACATCGGCGGTGCGGTAATTTTTCCGGTTCATGGCTTCAGCCGGGGAAACAGGACGATATTTCATCCGGCCCAGGCTGTCTTTTTCGGCGAGGAATCCCTCTTCATCCGTTTCGGGTGTCATGTACACATTGCCACGGAAAGGCCTGAGGCCGGCCACGTAGTATGAGGTCAGGGGGCGGTATACATCCAGAACCCATTCACTTACGTTCCCCCCCATGTTATAAAGGCCATAGTCGTTGGGGAAGTAGGATCCGCAGGGGGCAGGGATGTCGGCACCATCGTTCAGGTTTCCGGCCACACCCATGTAGTCACCGGGTCCGCGTTTGAAGTTATCCATGAAACTGCCGTAGTACCTTGATTCGCTGGTTCGTACGTAGTTGCCGTTCCAGGGGTAGTTTTTCTTCTCTACCACCCGTTCATAGAGCGTGTTGCCAATCAGGCCCAGGGCGGCATATTCCCATTCGGCTTCGGTCGGGAGGCGGTATTTGGGGAGCATGATGCCGTCTTCCATCTTCACTTTCCGGCTTCCTGTTCCGTTTGGATTCAGATCGGGCATCGGTTTGTCAACCAATCCTTCGTATTGCCCGGCCAGATAGGCTTCTGTATTGAAGTTGTTTTCATTCTTTTGTGCCGGATCCATGGCGAGGATGCCTTTTTTGATCAGCAGCATCTCATTCACCCGGTTGGTTCTCCACGCAGTATAATCACCGGCCTGGATCCAGGTAACGCCCACCACCGGATAGTTGCGGTATGCCGGATGACGGAAATAATACTCAACCAGTGGTTCGTCGTAAGCCAGTTTGTCGCGCCACACCAGGGTGTCGGGCAGAGCTTTCCGGTATACCCCCGGATAGTCTGTGGCATAAACCCGGTGGAGCCAGTAAAGGTATTCAAGGTAGTCGAGGTTCCGGACTTCCGTTTCATCCATATAGAAGCTGGCGACAGTGACTTTGCGTGGCTGATTGTTCCATTCATACATCACATCATCCTGGGTCAGGCCCATGGTGTAGTTGCCTCCTTCAATAAAAACCAATCCGGGACCCGTTTGTTGTCCCTGAAAAGTTCGTACTTCAAACCCGCCATTCTTGGGATCATTGTAAGCCCAGCCGGTGGTACTGGAGGTCTCCTTCTTACAGGAAGAGGCCAACAGGATCACCGCGATCAGGGTGCTGAGTTGAAGAATTTGTTGGATTTTCATCTGGTTCAATTTTATTGGTGGATGATGAAATTGCCTGCAAAAATAGTAAATTCTCTTAAAATTCGAACTATATAACTAAAATCCGGGGCACTTTATTGCCCGGAGGCGTCTTCTTTTTTCAATACAGGGGAACTGCCACGAAGCAGAGATCTCATGTGCCCCACCCGTAGCGCCTTTCAGGTTGCTGATCGTGATGTCGTAGCTGTACCCGACACGGAGGTTCTTGTAGTGAACCCCGAGGAAGGGAATGACCGCATCAGCGTTCTCGAAATTATAACGGAACCATAACCCGCCAACAAAGGGATCGAAGGTAAGGTAGAAACCAACATTGAGTTGATGGTACCTGAACTGTTGCTGATAGAGGATGTTGGGGGAGATAGAAAATTCCCTGTCCTCATCCAGGCTTCCCCCTTTTTTCAGGTTGATCACCGATCCGGCATGAACGGTAATCTTCCTGTAAAGCTGCGAAGTGGCATCTGAATAAAATCCAATGCCGGGCTGGGTTAGGTGAGAGACAGATACACCCCCGTAGATCAGGTCTTCGTAGCCGATAAATACCCCGGCCGAAAAATCGGGAACGCCCACACTGGCCCTGTCGGGCTGCTTCTCAGAAGTGGGTAGCACAAAGCCATTCAGGGGATCGATCATATCCTCGAAAAGCAGGTTCTCCCAAACCAGCCTTCGCTGGTAATAGGTCGCCTGAAGAGCGGCACTCGCATAAATCCGGCTGGTGATGTTGAATTTATAGGCGTACATCAGGCTGATCATGGTGGTATTGAGATTCCCCCCTCCTGTCCGGTCGGCCGTAAAAAGTAACCCAACCCCGCCATGGAGAAAATCCACATATTGATCGTAAGAGGCGTTGTAGGTGATGAAAGCTTGCTCCACAGATGGCCACTGATTCCGGTAACTGGCTATGAGCCTGGGACAGATGGGAGCACCTGCCAGAGCAGGATTAAGGTAGAGAGGATTGGCATAGAATTGCGAGAATTGTGGATCCTGGGCGACAAGCGGGATCACCGGAAACAGGAAAAATAGTAATGGAAGTGAAACAACCTTTTTTACCATCCGGTGTTTATTAAATGGATGTCTGCTGTTTTCGGACCACAATATTACGAAAAATAAACCGTTTTTTAATCTAACTCTTGTCGATCTCATTTAGCGTATGCCAAGATATAAAACCCTTAACCTGATCAGTATCCTGATGTTGAGTTTGGTGATGGGAACCTGGGCACAACCTTCCGGAGCCGGTTCTATCCCTCCGCTGACAATCCAGAAGACCCTTCAATGGAAGCCGGTAACGGCAGTGGAGGTTACTCCTGGGGAGTGGGCGCCCCTGTTAACATTTGAAGGATCTGCGATGACAGATGCCACGGGGAGACTTCCTGTATTCTTTCACCGGAGTCCTCTTCCCGACATCCGTGGTGTGATCAACCAGGTGTACCTCAGCTCTGTGGTCTATCAACCACTTACGCCTCCTGAGATCCTTGCGATTGATGAGGAGGTAAACATTCCCGCCACCATTGAGCCTGCCGCCGGGATTGTGAAACAACGAAAAGTCCCCTTTACCGAGATCTCGTTCCTGCCGTTCAGGAAAAATCCTGAAAATGGAATGATCGAGAAGGTGGTCTCTTTCATCCTGACCTGCGATTTTGAAGAGGCCGGTCCGGCCGTTTCCTCTTCTTTACAGGCTGCGTATGCGGAACATTCTGTACTGGCTACCGGATCGTGGTATAAATATTCAGCTTCCGGCAATGGGGTTTATCTGCTCTCGTATGATGATCTTCTCAGCGCGGGGATAAACGTTGCCGGGATCGATGCCCGGACCATCAAGATTTATGGTAACGGGGGTGGCATGCTTCCTGAAGCCAACGATGCTCCCCGGGTTGACGATCTTCGAGAGTTATCCATCCAGGTGATGGGAGAAGAGGACGGCCAGTTCAATCAGGGAGATTACATCCTCTTCTACGGAGAGTCACAGAATATCTGGTATTACAGTAGCCCCGAGGGATTATTCAGGCACCGGAAGAATATCTATGCTGACAATACTTACTACTTCCTTACATTCGGCGGGGTCAACGGCAAACGGTTGATCTTTGAACCCGGAACGTCCGACCTGCCCACTCACACCATAACCCGGTTCAATGATTATGCCTTTTATGAGAAAGATGACATCAACCTGATCAAATCGGGACGGGAGTGGTACGATGTGGAATATTTTGATGTCACCACCAAGCGAAACTACTCCTTCGCTTTCCCTGATCTTGATCAGAACTATCCGGTGTATATTACCACCCGTGTAGCTGCCCGGTCGATAGTGGGTAACAGCGGATTTAACGTAATGGTCAATGGACAGTCCCTTCTCAATATCTCAATTGCCAAGGTGTCGGGAGATTTCCTGGCAACTTTTGCCCGCGAAAAGATGGAGACAGGCAGCATCCTGGTCACCAAACCGGCCATCGATGTTGAGCTGACCTATAACAAACCGGGAACTGCGGCAGTGGGGTATTTGAATTACCTGGAGGTCAATGTGCTGAGAAAGCTGAAACTAAGCGGAAGTCAGCTGTTATTCCGTTCCATCGAATCAGCCGGGAGAGACCGCATCTCGGAGTTCAGGCTGACCACCCAGGGACAACAGGTTCAGGTGTGGGATGTCACCCGTCCCGACAGCGTACTGCTTATCCAGACCAATGTGGCCGGAACGGTTTGTTCGTTCCGTTTGCCTACCGATACCCTTCGTGAGTTTGTGGCTTATGACGGTTCGGGATTCCTGAGGCCGGATTATGTAGGCCGGGTGGAGAATCAGGATCTTCATGGAGCCGGTATTTACGAGTATGTGATGGTGGCCTATCCTGCTTTCGTTCCGGAAGCAGAACGGCTGGCGCAATTCCACCGGGAGAAGAACGGAATGGCGGTCCTGATCACTACTCCTCAAAAGATCTTCAATGAGTTCTCCTCCGGCGCGCAGGATCTTTCCGCCATCCGGGACTTCATGCGTATGATGTATGACCGGGGGCCATCGGGAGAAGAGCCCAAATACCTTCTGCTGGTTGGAGATGCCTCCTTCGACTACAAAAACCGGGAGGAGAACAACACCAATTTTGTGCTGGCCTACCAATCCCCGGAATCTCTCGATCCGGTCGATTCCTATGTGACCGATGACTACTTCGCCCTTCTCGACAATACAGAGGGTCAGGGCACAGGCGGGAGCCTTGATCTGGGCGTGGGACGCCTGCCGGTGATGTCGGTTCAGGAGGCCATTGAAGCGGTAGATAAGATTCTGCATTACTGTTCGGAGAGCGATTTGGTGAAGAACGATTGGCGCAACGTAGTGTGCTTTGTCGCTGATGATGGTGATGGAAACCTCCATATGAACCAGGTGCAGAGCCTTGCCGGATTGGTATCCGCACAACATCCGGTCTACAATATCGACAAGATCTACCTGGATGCCTACCAGCAGATCTCCACACCGGGCGGACAACGTTGTCCGGAAGTGAATGATGCCATCAACAAGCGGATGGATAAGGGTGCCATGATCATCAACTACACCGGTCATGGAGGAGAGCTGGGCTGGGCCCATGAGCGGGTACTCGAGGTGCCGGATATCAGGGCGTGGACCAACTTCGACAACATGCCTGTATTCGTTACTGCTACCTGCGAATTCAGCCGGTATGATGACCCGGGACGGGTTTCTGCCGGAGAGTGGGTATTTCTAAATCCGAACGGTGGTGGGATTGCGCTCTTTACCACTACCCGACCTACCTTCGCCGGAAGCAACTTTGCCCTGGCCTCGAATTTTTACAACGTAGCCTTTGACAGGGTTAACGGTGAGTACCTGCGGATGGGAGACCTGATCCTTTTATCCAAAAACAATACCTCCTCTTCGGCCAATACAAGAAAATTCGTCCTGCTGGGAGATCCGGCTCTGAAGATGGCCTATCCCAACCTCAACGTGGTTACCACCGCCATTACGACTGATACCCTGATGGCTCTTTCAGAGGTGACCATCTCCGGAGAGGTGCAAACCGAAAACGGCTCCCTGGCTTCAGATTTTCATGGGCTGGTGTTTCCCACGGTCTTTGATAAGCCCTCGGAGATTATGACACTGGGCAACGATGGGGATATTCCGATCAAGTTCCTGGTTCAAAAGAATCAGATCTACAAGGGGAAGGTGCTGGTTACCGACGGCCAGTTCAGCTTCAGCTTCATCATACCCAAAGACATCGCCTACAAATTCGGAACCGGGAAAATAAGCTATTATGCCCGAAACCAGGAAACAGATGCCAACGGCTTCGACACCTCGGTGGTTGTTGGAGGTTTTAATCCTCTGGCTATCACGGACGAACAGGGCCCCAACATCACTTTGTACATGAATGATATCAGGTTTGTTTCGGGTGGGATCACCAGCCAGAATCCGGTGTTGCTCGCTTCTATCGCCGACGAATCAGGCATCAATACGGTGGGGAATGGCATCGGTCACGACATTACTGCCATACTCGATGGGGATTCGCAAAACCCGCAGATCCTAAACGATTACTACGTCGCCGACCTCGACACATACAAGAGTGGCTGGATCAGTTATCCCTATTATCATCTTCCTGAAGGCAGGCACTCCATAACACTTAAGGTGTGGGATGTATTCAATAACTCTTCCGAAGCAGTCATCAGTTTTGTGGTTTACGGAACCGGGGAGTTCGTAATGGACCATCTTTACAATTACCCCAATCCTTTCCGGGAGCAAACGACCTTTTCGATGGAGACGAACCAGACGAATATGAATGTGGAGATCGAGGTCCAGATCTACACGATGTATGGAAAACTGCTGAAGACCATTCGAAAAACACAATTCATCCACGGTTACCGTATCGAGCCGTTGGTATGGGACGGAGTGGCAGATAGCGGATGGAAGGTAAGCACAGGTACGTATGTTTACCGTGCCACCTTAAGACTTCCGGACGGATCCATGAATGCAGCCACAGCAAAACTTGTTGTGATCCGGTAAAGAGTGACTCTATGAACAGAATTTACGCGATTTTCATTCTTTTCCTCCCCTTCCTGGGATGGGGAGGGCCCTTGTCGACCGGCGAGTCGGTGTTAGCCACGGGAGCGTGGTACAAGATTGCCGTGAACCAGACAGGCATTCACCGGGTAACCTACGATGACCTGGTGGCACTGGGCATGGACCCTGTTGCGGTGAATCCTGCTCATATCAGGGTCTACGGTAACGGGGGAGGGATGCTTCCGGAGGCGAATGACCAGCCACGGATCGATGACCTGAGGGAGAACCCGATCGTGGTATATGAAGGCGGCGACGGATCCTTCGATCCGGGGGATTATTTCATCTTTTACGGGGAGGCCCCTGATGTGTGGCGGTTTGATCCGGTTACCAGGACATTCACCCATGAAAAGAATCTCTATTCCGGCTTCACCTACTATTTCATCACCACTGATCTGGGTGTTGGGAAACGGGTTCAGCCTGTTGCTTCCCTGGATACAACTCCCGACTATACCTCCATTCGCTTTACCGATTACGCGTTTCATGAGTTGAACGAACGAAACCTGATCCGTTCCGGCAAGATCTGGGTGGGGGAGGAGTTCAATGTGTCAACACCCATATGGGAGTTTCAGTTTCATTTTCCCAACGTGGTCACCACCACGGCTGCCAGGATCAATACGTTCGCCGTTGCACGGGCTCCCAATGTGAGTACCATGTATATCTATAATGATGGGGAGTTGATCGATCAGTTCACTCTGGATTATACCGACCCTCAATCAATTAATTTCTATGCCCGGCCTAAGTTACGGGCATCTGCCACTACCCTGAATCAGGAACATCCAACCATCAGACTGGAGTTCAGTTTACCGACCCCGGGCTCTAAGGCGTGGTTGTATTACGTTGAGGTGATCGCCCAGCGATATCTGAAATGGGTCGGGCCCCAGTTTTCTTTCCGTGATCCCAACTCGGTTCAGGAAAATAAAAATACCCTCTTCAGGATTTCAGCATCGCCGGAGAATATGGTGATATGGGATGTGACCGATCCAGGAGCTATCGGATCCGTACAGGGGATGTGGGATCCTGCCACCGGATTTTTTGATTTTATTCTGCCTACCCCGGTACTGAAAGAGTTTATCGCTTTTGATGAATCCGGTTATTATCCGGTGACACCCCTCGGACCCGTTGCCAACCAGAACCTCCATGGCCTCAATCCGGCTACCCTTATCATTGTTGCTCACCCGCTTTTCATGGAGTTGGCTGAAGAGCTGGCTGCATTTCACCGGAGTGAGACACAGCTCTCTGTCATCGTGGCGGAGACGGAACAGGTCTATCATGAATTTTCCTCCGGGCAACCGGACCTGACCGCTATCAGGGATTTTGTCAGGATGTTGTACCTGCGCGCTACCGAAAGTGACACACCCAGGTATATCCTGCTATTTGGCGATGGCTCATACGATTACAAAGACCGGATTCCCAACAACACCAATTTTGTGCCCACCTACCAGTCATATGAGTCATTCAAGTTTATTTCAACCTTTGTAACAGACGATTACTTTGGGATCATGGAAGAGCATTCCGGAGAGGGATCTTCGGGTAAACTGGATCTGGGAATGGGCCGTTTTCCTGTCTCCAACCTGGAACAGGCGGAAGCTATTGTAGACAAGATCATTCACTATGCGCAGAAAAATGACACCATCCAGTCGTCCTGGCGAAATTACATCACCTTCATTGCCGATGACGAAGATTCCAACCTCCATCTGCATCAGGCAGAAGAGCTGTGCGACATCGTAGCATCAAAATATCCTGTCTTTAATGTTAATAAAATCTACCTGGATGCCTATCAGCTGGTCAGAACACCGTCAGGTCCCCGGTATCCATCGGTTAACCTGGCGATCAACGACGCGGTGAACAACGGAAGCCTCATCATCAACTACACAGGGCATGGAGGAGAGGATGCCTGGAGTGCGGAAAAGGTGCTGACGATCCCCGACATTGAAAGCTGGACGAATGCTGACAAATTCCCGGTCTTCATTACCGCCACCTGTGAATTCAGCAGGTTTGATAATCCCGAGCGGTTCAGCGCAGGGGAGATGATGATCGTAAAACCCGGGGCAGGAGCTATTGCCATCTACTCTACTACCCGGCTGGCGCTTGCTTCGTCAAACTTCAAGCTGGATACCTCCTTTTTCCGGAACCTTATGATCAGGGATGAAGAGGGAAATTACCAGAAGATGGGGGATCTGTTAAGGATCTCGAAAAACAACAACAATAACAATAACATCCGCAACTTTGTATTGCTTGGAGACCCGGCTCAACCCATCGCCTTCCCTGAATACCAGGTGGTTACTACCGCTATAAACGGTGAACCGGTGGGTGTGGTTCCGGATACCCTGCTGGGCCTTTCGGTGGTCGCTGTTTCGGGAGAGGTACGGGATCAGGCCGGAAACAAAGCCACTGGTTTCAATGGAACACTGACAGCCAGGGTGTTTGACAAACCGGTCACCTACCGGACCCTGGCAAACCAGGCAAAGAGTTACAAGGAGTATTTCCAGATTCAGAACGAATTACTGAGTGAAGGTCCCGCTTCCATTGAGAACGGAGCGTTCTTTTTCTCCTTCATCGTTCCCCGTGAGATCTCCCCCTATTTTGGTTTTGGAAAGATCAGTTATTATGCCTGTTCGGAAACCTCTGATGGAAACGGCTACGATGACAATGTAGTGATTGGGGGTACAGATCCTTCAGTGATTCCGGACAATGAGGGACCTGAGATCTCTATCTACCTGGACTCCAGGAGTTTTATTTCAGGCGGCCTGGCAGGCAGGAACCCCTTACTGCTGGTTGATCTCTTTGATAAGGATGGGATCAATCATGTGGGACTTGGCCTTGGTCATGAGATCCTGGCCGCCATTGATGACCACTGGTCACAGGCAGTGGTTCTCAATCCCTATTATACCCCGGCGATGAATGATTTTCAGCAGGGGACAGCGCTTTATCCATATACTGATTTGTCGATCGGACGACATACCCTGACCGTCAGGGCGTGGGATATGTTCAATAATTCCACGGAGCGTACGATCGACTTTTACGTGTTTGAACATCCTGCGATCCATGTCACCTCGGTGTATACCTTCCCTAATCCGCTGATCGATGGAACCACTTTCACCTTCAGACCGGAGGCCGGGAATGGGAGTATGGAGGTGGCCATTGAGGTGTATACCATCACCGGCCAGCCTGTCCGGGTGATCGACGTTTCCGTGACAGAGAATACCGGGCAACCTGTCCGCGTATATTGGGATGGCACGAATCAGAACAGGATGAAACTATCCAGCGGGATCTATCCATATTCGGTCAGATTCATGGGAGCCAACGGGAGTTTTGCACGCACATCCGGAAAGGTTATCATTCTAAGATAGAGGAGGTTGTGCCATTTTTTTATCATAGAAGCAATATCAAAAAATTAAATTCGTTACTTTTGCTAACCATTTTTTCAGACTAAATTTTAATAGGAATGCGACAGATAAACTTTAGATTGGCGTTGATTTTGGCAGGATGTGTTATGATCAATTACACTTTTGGTCAGGATGAGCAGAAACCCAACGTGATAACCACGGCCGTTCCGTTTCTGATGATAGCTCCGGATGCCCGTTCGGGAGGGATGGGAGACATTGGTGTCTCCACCACTCCTGATGCCTATTCATTATACTGGAATCCGGCTAAATATGCTTTCGTCGAAAAGGACTTCGGAGCCGGTATCGGGTATGTTCCCTGGTTGAGAGGTCTGGTCAACGATATCGGTCTGGCTTCGGTTTCCGGTTACAAGCGGTTTGGAGATAAGCAGGCCATTGCACTTTCCCTGCGCTTTTTTTCCATGGGGGAGGTCATGTTTACCAATGATGTTGGCCAGGAACTGGGTGCCGTAAAGCCCAATGAGTGGGCGGTAGATGCTACGTATGCGAGGAAGTTTACACGGACCTTGTCCGGTGCCGTGGCTTTCCGGTTTATCTACTCGAACCTGGTACCTGTTGATTATACTAAGGGTGATGTCCGCCCGGGGATGTCGGGAGCCGCAGACGTCGCACTCTATTATCACAAAGAGCTGGAGATCAAAGGGCTCAGTGGGGCGTGGATCGATTTCGGTTTTAACATTTCCAACATTGGGGCAAAGATCTCTTACAGCAGCGCCTCTACTTTGCGGGATTTTATCCCCACCAACCTGCGAATCGGCCCCTCTTTTACCATGGATATTGATGATTACAACCGGCTATCCTTTGCCATTGACCTGAATAAACTCCTCGTCCCCACTCCACCCATATACTCTGATTCCACAGCCCCGGATGGGAAGAGAATTATTTTAAAAGGGATGGACCCGGACGTATCCGTTGCCCAGGGGATGATCCAGTCATTCTATGATGCCCCCTACGGTTTCAAGGAGGAGTTGGAGGAGATCAATGTCGTGATTGCTGCGGAATACTGGTACAATAAGTTATTTGCCATCCGTGCAGGATACTTCTGGGAGTCGAAATACAAAGGCGAACGCCAGTTCTTTACCCTGGGTGCCGGATTACGTTACAATGTTTTTGGTCTGGATTTCTCTTACCTGATCCCAGTAAAAAACAACAACCCGCTGCAAAACACCCTCCAGTTCACCCTGCTCTTTAACTTTGACCAGGTTGGAGCCAGGGATAAAGAGAAATAGCGA
>JBDROF010000034.1:0-57005 GCA_043810345.1 Bacteroidota bacterium
CGGTAGCCTGAGCCGCTTTGGTGGTCAATCCGTTTTTTGAGAAATCAATGGCGCTGGTCCCCCCCCCCTCCGTATGAATGGCTTTATTCAGGTTGGCCGGGATACCTCCGTCGGCCAGGCTGTCCGACTGATTTCCGGTAGGAAAGGTCCACTGCGCAAGCAATTCCTGGCCTCTTGAGACAGGAAGGATCAGAAGCAAGCTGATCAGTAAGGTAAAAATCTGTTTCATGGTTTCGATGTTTTTAGGTTTCACAAAGTTTCTCTTTAATGGGCAAATCGATACGCAAGGCTAACCATGATATACCGCCCCGGGCTGAGTTGTCCCTTGCTGTCGGTCCATTGCCGGTTGAGCAGATCCTGTACGGTAATACTGGCAGTTAGCTTGTTGAAAAAGGTATGGGAGGCCTTCAGGTCGAGGGTAAAGTAATCGGGCGACTGCGCCGTATTCTCGTCATCGATCCATTGCCTGCCCACATACCGGCAGGTGAGGGTGGCGCTGAGCCAGGATGGAGTAAAGATGAAGCCGGCAAACGCCTGGTTGGCCGGCACCTCCATAAGAAATTTTCCGGTGAGGTCCTTATCCGGATTATTCGTTGTGTCAAACCGGGTGATCCGTGAATCGTTGTAAGCATAATTGGCCAGGAAGGAAAGATTAGTGATGACCGGGATGGTGACCGTCACCTCCGCTCCCATGATCCTGACCTGGCTGATATTTTCCCTTTGCATGACCGGTTTCAGATTGTCTCCGCCGGTATACACGCTGTCGCCATTAGCTACAAAATACTGAAAATCCCTCCCAAATGAAAGGTATCCTGAAGGTTCCAGGGTCAGCCGTTTCAGGAAGGTGACAGTTGCCCCGGCTTCAATATTATCCAGCGCTTCGGGCTTCAGCTGCGGGTTGGCCATCTTGAATCCTTTGCTGATATTGCCGTTTTTACACATATCATCTAAAATGGGCGGACGAAAGCCATGAGCATAGGAGATGTAGAGGCTCTGGATTGTATTGAAGTTATACCGTAGACCCAGTTTCGGGCTGATGGCATTCCAGGTCTCGTCCGAAAAATCAAATGGATAACCGGTCATGAACTCCGACAGGTTACTGGGATACTCGATCGTAAACGAGCCATTGGTGAACCAAGCGATATCCCACCGGAGACCGGCTGAAACACTCAACTTCTGCTTCCAGAGGTTCAGTTCGTATTCAGTGAACAGGGCACAAAACAACATCGTTCCACGGTTGGTGAGAATGTCGGAAGAGGTATAATAAGTGTCGGAGGCATCTACACGCCCCTGCTTCAGGTCCAGCCCGACGGTGAGGGATTGGGCCGGACGGATCAGGTTGGTAAGGTTGATCCAGAGGCCATAGTCCTCCCGTTTGCTGTCTGTTTCGTAGAGGGTGTATTTTCCACTTCGCTTCGTGCTTCTGGTTTCATTCTGGCGCAGGTAGTTTTCGTACTGGTAAAAGCCATTCACAAGCAGGCTGTATTTCCCCCATCCGTTTTGGGTCGACAACCTGACGAAATGGGTCGGGTATCGGTTGTAACTTCCAAGGGGTTCATAGATCTTTGTACCGTCACCCCGGATATCATCGTAATAGTTATACTCAAGTTCCAACCGGTTTCTGGCATTGAATTGATATCCAACCTTCCCTGATACTGAACCCTCCTTCAGGTACCTGTTTGTGTCGAGATTATCCCGGGTGGCGGCAGGTTCTGTGATATAGCCATCCCCTTGTCGGTAGAAGAGGGAGAGGTTGTAATAGAGCCCGCGATCCTGACTGAACAGGCTGCCGCCAAGCTTCACAAACCCGCCAAAAGTATTATATGTCCCGTAAAAAGCCTTTACTTCCCCTTCCAGATGGGAAGAGGGTTGTTCTGTGATGATGTTTACAACCCCGCTCATTGCATTGCTGCCGTAAACAGCTGACACGGGCCCTTTCAATACCTCGATTCGTTCGATGTTGTCGGGTATCAACCGGTTCCAGTTGATGCCTCCTCCGTCGGTCTTATTGAGTGGAACACCATCCAGCAGGATCAGGGCCCGGTAAGAGCCGTTTAATCCACGCATGGTCACACTCGAATTTTTAGAGAAGATGCCAAAATCACGGTCAAATTTTATCCCGGGGACGAGTTGGAGTACCTCATCGGTATTGTTTACCGGCATCTCCATCACCTCTTTCGACAGGATGGATGTGATGCGGGCAGGAATCTCTGCCAGTCGTTGAGGGGTTCGGGTAGCGGTTACAAAGAGCTCCTCCATTTGTCTGATTTCAGGCGTCAAACAGAGGAAGAGTTCGCTGCTATCCCGTTGCGGGGGATAAACCAGGTTGTGCAGAAGGTTTTGATACCCCACGAAAGAGAGCTTTAATCTGATTTTATGTGCTGGTTTTAACGTAAGAAGAAATGTACCATCCGGTCCGGAAACCGCCCCCTGACTGGTTCCTGCAATCTGGATATTGGCACCCTGGAGGGGTTCACCTGTTCCACAGTCGTGGATCGTTCCCTGGATTACCCACTGGGCTTGAAGGTGAAACGGTGATAATACATTCCAGATAATCAGCAGATAAGGGATGGTGACGATGATTTTTCTCATACCCCGGTTATTGCTGAAGTTTAATGTCCATCAGTAGATGCCCCGTTACACCGGGGATAATCTCTTTTACATGGATCAGACCCAGCTTTCCGGCCGGGTCTCTGAAAGAGATCACCATGTCAGGCAGGACAAATTTGACTTTCCGTTTCAGGTTGACCGGTTCGTAGGCTGCCAGGGTCAGGCTGTCGTTGAGGGAGAGATCAAAATCTGCCGGTGAGAATCCGGTCGTATCGTACTTTGTTTCATTTTTAACACTCCAGTATGCCAATCCGGTGGGACCTGGAAAAATCGCCGGGGCATCGGCTTCAGCCGGGGAGGAGAGGGTGGCATCGTACTGGTCGAAATAATAGAGAAGGTCTATCGAATCCTGATGCTGATAAGCTTCTTCAAGAAAATACGTCTGGTTTGCGCTCAGGGAGAAAAAACTGCCGGCATCCGGATTGGATTGCGCGCCGAGCAGGATATCGGAATAGGTACGGATTGGTCCATACAGGGATGAGGACGATCGGTAGAGTGTCAATCGTACACTGCTGAAATTCCGGTCGCGATCCATCACCATGAAGGTCCAGACCTCGGTCTCGCCGGCAGTTTTGGTGATGGTACGGACATAGGTGAGCTGTGGCTGGTTCATGCCGCTGTCGAGAACTGTTTGTTCCTCCCCGTTGTTCCATCCTATATGGAGGCAGGTGATTGGAGCCCCGGCTCCTGTGGCTTCAATTCCTACCAGGATTTCCTGACCAATCTCAAGGGTAGTATCCCGGCTAACAAAACCCTGGTTGTTGAGAAAGACCAGTCTGGGAGGAGTGGATCCGGGCTCTTTCTGGCAGGAGGTCAGAAGGAAGAGAAAAAATAAGAAACAAACCGATATGTTAATTGCGGCATATCGGAGATTCAGAATCAGTAATCGTTGGAATGGATGCATCCTGGTTACGCTTTTTTAAGAAAACGGGCGGTGATGGTCACTATGCTGGCTCCGAGCAATCCCCCTGCCAGTCCGAAAACCAGGTGGGTCAGTACCGGCCAGGCCACCCCATAACGGAAGGAGGTGAAGTTGAAGCCGGTGAGGGAGGCAATGACCAGTTTAATCAGGGGAATGAACATCCATCCGAGGGCACATGAGAGGGTGGTAGCCATCACGAAAGGCATGACTTTCCGGAAGTTCAGGAATAGCATATCCAGAATGAATCCGATCAGGACATACACCACCGGGCTTAGCGGTTCACGAAATCCCAGCCACCCGGTCGCAAGCATAACGGCCGATCCCGTGCATGCTATGGAGCCGGCCAACGGAAACCTGGAAAGACCGCGTCCAAGGATAATCAGTGTCAGAAAGAGAACTCCCTGACGTCCGGGTAGCTGCATCGGCATCCGCAGTTTGGCGTGTATCATCATCGCCAGCATGCCAAGCATGACCAGGAACAGCACTTCGACAAGGGTACCGGCTATCCTATTCGGAAATATGCTTGATATACTCTTTGGAAGCGGACTGGTATTCGCAATTTTCATTCCCATTCAATTTCTCTGCAAATAAAACGATTTTTTTGTTTCTGATCACCGGTCGACACCAATCGGTGATTTGAATGGTGGCATCACCAGGAATCGGAGTCCTTTGAAGATCAACTATCCTGTCAATGGAAACCAATTCCTTGTATTTATCAACAGTAAATACTCCCTGTATCTCCCGTAGCCGCTCCATCCACAATAGCCTTCCATCATTGCCTCCAAACCGGAGGCCAACGGCAGCCAGTGCACCAATGATCCCGATCTTGTTGCCGGTCAACCCGGCGAGAAAGAGCTGGTGTTCCCTGGTCAGGTTGTCGGCAGCTGATCTGGACAAAACGACTTGCTTGGCCTGATTTCCGAAGCTGATGATCTCCTCATGAATCTCTTCCTCAAAAGCAATGCAGAGTCCTGCATCTGAACCGGAAGCGGCATGTTCGAGTAGAAAGTCGGAGCAGTAATTCCGGATAACGTATTCATTCCCCGACACGTTACCTACAATGCAGGCAGCTGAATTGTGTGAAGTGTATGGAATACGTGGATCAACCAGTAACTGGTGGCGGGTGATAGAACAGATTTGGACCAGGTCAGTATGGATCAGGGATTGAGCCAGCGCTCTGGCGATATAACCGGTACCCCGGCTTTCCGGATTATCCGTATCATCAATCCCGATGTAGATTCTGGAGTTCATTGTAAAAAAATTAACGCAAAGGTAGGAATTTTATCGAGATGTCGAAATGAACATATCGAAAAAAAGAATTTTTTCATTGTTTTATTTATCATACATGGTATAAAAGAATCATTACCTCCATTTGACAACCAACCGTCCGGGAGAGAAGTTTGCCTATCGATTTCTTTACGACAATGTAAACCGTTTGAAAACGGGGGAATTTTTCAGGGATGAGAACGGTGGTTATTCCCCGGAAGATTCTTTCAATGAAAAGAACATCACTTACGATGCTAACGGGAATATTCTTTCCCTGGATCGGTATACTGCAAACGGAATAAAAATTGACCAATTGATATATGGTTACCTGAACGGAGGGAACCAGATAGGGTATGTTCAGGATGCGAGGGGTGATGTCCCCAATGTAGTTGATTATCCGGGGAATAATTCAACGACCGTTGACTTTGAATATGATAAAAACGGCAACATGGATATTAACCGTGATAAAGGGATCAACACCAAAATTTTATATACCTACCTGAATAAACCCGAGTTAATCGAATTCGGAAGCGGCGAAAAGATCATGTACCTATATGGTGGCGCTGGCGCAAAACTGGCTAAAAAGGTAATACAAGATAATACGATTCAGGGCAGTTCACTGATTTATTTGGGTAACTTTGTGTACGACTGGAACGGAACCATGCAGTACATTTTAACCAATGAAGGCCGGTTGGTCCCGGATAATAAATCGTACCGGGTTGAGTACTTTATGAAGGACCACCTTGGAAATACAAGGGCAACCTATGCTCAGGCCGCACCTGGTGTCCCCCAGGTTGCCGAATACGAGCATTACTATCCCTTCGGCATTCAGATGGAAGGATTGTGTCGACCGGCCCTCTTTGATATAACCAACAACCATCTGTACAATGGCAAGGAACTTCAACCCGATTATAACTTGCAGTGGTATGATTACGGGGCACGGTTTTATGACCCGCAGTTGGGAAGGTTCCATACACCTGATCCTGATGCAGAAAGTTATTTTGAAAACTCGTCCTATGCCTACGTCCGTAATAATCCCATATTACGTATTGACCCAACTGGCAAGTGGGACGTAACAGTCCATTTATATAACGACAGAGCGAAGTATGGTTATGGAGTAGCTATTGTTACCGACCGTAAAGGCAATGAAATATATCGGTTTGATGTTCGCGGAGAGGGAACAGGAGGTAGAAACCGAAAGAAAGATAAAGCAGATACTCCGTTAGGTATTTATGATATTCCAGATAAAAATATGTGGCTAACTGGTGGAAGCAGAAAATCCTATGGACCTAATGCTAGATTAATAATGAATGAAGAATCAGGAGAAATTATTCAATCTGGAAGGAAATATATAAGAATACATGGCGGTCGTCAGGAAACTTATATTGAGACTACCAAAACCTGGGAGGCAGTAGATGAACCTACCTTGGAAAAGACATGGGGATGTTTAAGAGCTTTTGATACAGACATGTCTGAATTTAAAAGTATCATCGATAATCTCATGACAAATGATTCCGAAGAATTTGGAGGGAAAGTAACTGTAAAAGGTGACTTAAAACAGAAAAAAAGCTGGATGGGAGTACCTTATAAATCCAATGTAACAAAGACCACTTATCATGCACCAGGAGAAGATGCTTCTGATGAAGAAAAGCAAAATTGGAATAACCTAGTTAATAGCATCTTATATCAATTTAAACAATGAAAGCATTTTTAATATTCCTAATAGCAAGCATTATCTTTTCTGTTTCCGGAAATGGGCAAATTAAGTTTTGGGAAGATTTAAGTTGTTCGCAAAAAGCTGATATTGTGAGAGCCTGTCAGTCGGAATCAGTAAAAAAGTTTTATGATGGAGAGTTTGTTTTATCAGATGATGAAAAAACAGAAAAACTACTTAATGAACTTGTAACTTCAAGTGATACAATCTTGCCATTATCTTTTTATCTCTTTAATAAGATAAGTATTGAATCAGATGGAGCACTGGCTGAAATGGCTGGAGAATACTATATTGAGTTTTTAGCAAGGCATCCCAGATATATTTTGACATATTTTACGAAAGAAAGAGAATTAAGTGTCAATAAACCTCTTTGGAGAAACTATGCACAGTCTGTGGGGTATGAATTATACTTTAAGAAAAAAGGTACTTCTGACCTAAAGTATAACTATCAAAGTTTTAAAGAGATATTAATTACTGCATCCAAAGGCAATAAAGAAGACGAAGAAACATTTAGAGTTTTCTGGCAATTGGTAGATGAAACAATAAAGAACATGGATTAATAAAGGAAAAGCCCGGCGTTGACCGGGTTTTTTAGTTGAAAAACCCCAGGTTAATTTTTTTGAACGCCTCCCATCCGTTGATGGTGATTGAGCCGAAGAAGCCGATTGAACCAGATTTTTAGGGTATCAATAAAACCAGCAACGCCAGGCATTCACCTGGCGTTGCTGTTAATCCGTAAGGGGGCCGAAGCCCCCTATGAGTGCGGAGGGAGAGGGGATTGAACCCTCGTGTCCTTTTGAGACAGCCTCTGATTATCAGTCAGGCACCTTACCACTCTGGTCATCCCAGGCAAAGTCGTTGAGACGCTTTCCCTGAGGTGAAGATACCTTCAATGCTTTCTATTTAAAAGCTTGCATTGTTTATAATACCAATTGTTTCTGCACACTATCTTTAAACAGGAATGCATCCAGAAACTCTTTCACGAGTTTTTTCTTATCGCCCGGTAGTTTTTCCACTTTTTTAAACTGCATGAGCAGGGCTAGGTTGACCAGTTCCTGCTGAGATATCTTCTTATTTGTGCGTGCCTGCTTTAATCTTTCTTTGAATGTCATAATATTTCATATCTTTGATCTCAAGAGTACTACAGACATGATCGATCTCTTCCTAATCGACGATCATCCTCCAGTGATAACAGGACTTGAGTTTATGTTCAGTTGGTCTGAGGCTGGGATACAAATTATTGGGTCCGCTACAACTATCAAAGAGGCTCTGACAAAATTGTCAGTTTCTTCCCCTCATGTCATCCTGCTTGACCTTTTTATGGGAGATGAAGATCCTCTGGTTAATCTTTCTTTAATACGAGCAATGCATAGAGATATCCCGGTAATTATCTACTCTGTTGAACTTTCGACATGGTGGAAAAAAAGGATGTTTTCTGAAGGAATCAGTGCATATCTATGTAAATGCGCTGATGAAGAGAAAATAATCTCTACAATTCTACAGGTAGCCAAAGGGGATATTGTTCTTCCGCCTGATGTTCAGGAGATTATTACTGCAAACTCTAAGCAAGATATTCCAGAAAGTATTACTTCCCTAGAGCTTGAACTAGGACGGGACCTTGCTTTTGGACTCACTATCAAAGAAATAGCTGCAAAACAGATGAAATCACCTTCTGCTGTAGAGAAAGCATGCCGCGAACTACGCAAAAAGACCGGAGCCCATACCCAGGCTGAATTGATTCGCATCCTGATTGGCAGGAAGTTGATTCCCGTTTATACATGTTGAAATAACCCTTTAATACCCGTAGATCCTGGCATCGAATCGCTGAACCTTAACGATCCAGCAATTCACCTCGCGGATTGAAGGATCATTATAGGTGAACCGGAGCTTGGTATATTGTTTCATAACCACATCCAGAGCCTGGCGTTTTTGGTCTGCATCTTCGATGAACTCCACTTTGCCGTAACACAGCACACTTCGGTATTTCATACTCCAGGAACATGCAACCTGTTCGTTCTGATAACGTAAAACATGGTTGGTAGTAAAATTGACACACACATCTGGATTGTTCTTCAGACAGTCAATTTTTTTCCCTTCCTGTGCTGAATGCAGGTAGATTATATCATCTTCGAAACCAAAATTCATGGGAACCACATAGGGTTTTCCTTCTGTATCCACCATGGCGACATGGCAAACCTGGCACCGTTTGATGATCTCAATGATCTCGGCGTGGTTGGATAGAATTCGATGGCGCATGTTATACGAAAGAAGGCAGGATCAGGTACTCAAGCAGGTATTGAATGAGAGAGAGGATGATACTGAAGATCAACGCCCACCAGAAACCTTTCACCTCAAAGCCCTTGATCAGTGCTCCTGCCAGGAGGATGATCAGCGCATTGATGACAAACAAAAACAGTCCGAATGTCCAGAGCGTAAACGGAATGGTCAGGGCTACCATGATGGGTTTTACAAAGGCATTCAGCAAAGCCAGAACAATGGCAACCAACAAAGCCGTCCAGAATGATTTGACGGTGATTCCCGGCAACAGATAGCTTGTCAGAATGACAGCAAAAGTCAGGATCAGGATTTGGATAATGATTAGTGTCAGTGTCATAAGTGAAAGGGTTAAAATTTCCACCAAGATAAGAAATTATCGAAATAGGGCGACCCAGAGATCTTCAATTTTTTTCACAGGCCGGACCTGGATGCTGAATTTCTTCACCTCTATTCCCTTGAGGTTGTAACGGGAGACGTAGATCTGTTCAAAGCCTAATTTCTCCGCTTCCAGGATTCTCGGCTCGATCCGGGTAACAGGACGGATCTCTCCTGAAAGGCCGACTTCAGCAGCGAAACAGGTCTTGTTGCTAATGGGGATATCTTCATTGGAAGAGAGTACAGCGGCAACCACTGCCAGATCGATCGCTGGTTCATCCACCCGGATTCCGCCGGCGATGTTGAGAAATACATCCTTGATCCCCAGCTTGAATCCGCTACGTTTTTCCAGCACTGCCAGCAACATATTCAACCGGCGGGTGTCGAAACCCGTACTGGATCTCTGCGGTGTACCATAAGCAGCCGAGCTGACCAGCGCCTGCGTTTCGATCAGCATCGGTCGTAATCCTTCGATGGTTGCAGCAATAGCGATCCCGCTGATAGGTTCATCCCGGTGGGAGAGAAGGATCTCTGACGGGTTGGATACCTGACGAAGCCCACGGTCATGCATTTCGTAAATGCCTAATTCGGAAGTGGAGCCAAAGCGGTTCTTCACAGCGCGGAGGATCCGGTACCCATAGTTACGGTCTCCTTCAAACTGCAACACCGTATCCACCATATGTTCCAGGATCTTAGGACCGGCAATCGTTCCGTCTTTGGTGATGTGACCGATCAGGATCACCGGGGTATTGGTGATCTTGGAATATTTCTGTAGTTCAGCCGTACACTCACGGATCTGGGAGATGCTTCCTGCAGAGGATTCGATTACCTGGGTGGTGAGTGTCTGGATGGAGTCCACCACCACCAGTCCCGGTTTCAACTCTTCCAGAAAGGGGAATATCGTTTGGGTAGAGGTTTCGGTGAGGATAAAACAATCATCCTGCTTCATCCCGATCCGTTCGGAGCGCATCCGGATCTGTTGTTTGCTCTCCTCCCCGCTGATGTAAAGCACTTTTATGCCTTCGCACTGAAGTGCCACCTGGAGCATCAGTGTCGACTTTCCAATCCCCGGTTCGCCTCCGACCAGGACCACGGAACCGGGTACCAATCCCCCGCCCAGAACCCTGTTTAACTCGTGATCCTGAAGGTCGAGCCGTTTCTGTGTATCCGACGCGACCTCGGTGATCCGGACCGGTTTCCGGTTTCCAGGTTCGGACATCCGGTATCCCCGCTTGGTCTCCTCCCGCTGGATCACCTCCTCTACGAAGGTATTCCACTCCCCGCAGGAGGGGCACTTACCCATCCATTTTGGGGACTGGGCACCGCAGTTCTGACAGAAGAAGGAGGTTTTTATTTTAGGCATAAAATATAAGTTCCTTACTCCAGGTTCCTAAGCTTAGCAATCAGATCGGTGGTGGAATACCCTTTAGTGAGGGGAACAGTAATGACTTCACCCCCTCGTGACTGAACGATATCATGCCCCGCTATCTCTTCTATCCTGTAATCGGCTCCTTTTACCAGAATATCCGGTTGTATCGTGGCAATCAATTCATACGGATTCTCTTCATCGAACAACACAACTGCCGTAACATAGGAGAGGGATGCCAGGATCATCGCCCGGGCATGTTCATTCATAACCGGACGTCCGGTACCTTTCAGCATTCTGACGGAGTTATCAGAGTTCAGGCCGATCACCAGTACATCCCCTGCGTCAGCAGCCTTCGACAGGTATTCGATATGACCCAGGTGCAGGAGATCAAAACATCCGTTGGTGAAGACGATCTTCTTTTCCTTGAACCGCCAGATATTGCACTGATTCCGGATTTGCTCACGGGTGAACAGTTTGGATTTAATCCGTTCCGTTATTTCCATGACGGGTTTTGTTCAATGGAAGCAGGATCAGAGAGAGGCCACCAACTATCAGGACCATCAGGGTCTGGGTGGTCCAGACAATCCAGCCAAGCGCCAGCCCGGTGACCAGTGCAATTCCATACAACTTCAGGGTTTCCTGAATCAACGCCGGATAGAGTCCAATCCCTCCCGGGGTGATCATGATACCGATACTGCCGAGTACCAAAGCGGATAGTCCGGTTCCAAGTGATAGATCTGAGGTCTCTGGAAAACAGAAAAAACAGAAATACAGCATCAGGAAATAAAGAGTCCAGATAGCGATGGAATAGAATACAAAAAGCCAGGGACGTTGAATTTGTGTCAATGACCTCAATCCCTCCCAAAATCCAACGATCAGATTTTTAATTTGCTGGTAGAGTTTAAATTTCTGCAGCTTTCTGCGGAAGATCCAGAAGAGAATGGCAAGGAGTGTGATGAAGCTTCCAGTAGTTATCAATAAAATACGTGAGTAATGGATCGCACCGAACCTCTCCACAAGTTTTGGATAGATGGTCTCATCCATGTATTCCCTGATGGTTCCGATCTGGGTCACGATCATCAGGACAAACAGCATGAAAAAGATCAACAAATCGATGGCTCTTTCCGTGATTACCGTTCCCAGTGACCGGTTGAACGGGATCTTTTCATACTTGGTCAGGATCCCGCAGCGGGTCACTTCACCCAGCCTCGGGAAGGCCAGATTAGCCAGGTAACCAATCATCACTGCATAAAAAGAGTTCTTAAAGCTGGGCTTGTAACCCATGGGCCCCATAAACATCATCCAGCGGAGGGCACGCAGGACATGGCTGAAGATTCCCAGCACGATGGCCAGGATCACCCAGTTGTAGTCAGCGGTACGAAAGGCTTTTACAATCTCTTGCCGCTCCTCTTCTGTAAGGTCTTTCAGGGATAGCCATATGATCAGGATGCCGAGTCCAAAAAAGAACACAAACTTCACGATTGTAAAGAACCCTGCTTTGAAGGGTGTAACATCAGCTGGGGTGGATGGCATCAGGGAAATAATTAGCTTTGGGGGAGGTGGTTTTGATGATCTGGGAAAATTATCCGGGGTTGGAACGATTTGGCCTCTTCAAAATCCATTAATGCGTAAGATGCGATAATCACAAGATCACCCTTCATGAACTTATGGGCGGCAGCGCCATTCAAACAGATGACCCCACTTCCGCTCTCTCCCCTGATCACATAAGTTTCAATCCGTTTGCCATTATTGATATTCAGCACATGTACCTTTTCATATTCGATGATATTGGAAGCTTCCATCAACGCCGAGTCGATCGTAATGCTTCCAACATAATTGATATCTGCTTCTGTGACAATAACCCTGTGAATTTTTGATTTAAGTACCTCAATTTTCATGCGGCAAAATTACGAAAAAAGTTCCATATTATCGATCAGGCGAATGCCTCCAAGAGAAACGGCTGTGCAGACGATAATGTGGCTGGGATCCTCCCAGGAACTAACCGGCAGAAGGGTTCTATCGTCTACAATTTCGAAATAGTCGATCCGGAATTCCAGACTTTCTGCCAGCCTCTTGTGTGCCATCAACTGCAGTTTCTTAACAGGGATCGAACCACTATTGGCATTGGCTTTAGTAAACATAAGTACATCATAGATCCGTGAAGCCAGTTCACGTTCCCCGATTGTCAACCGAAGATTTCGGCTGCTTATTGCCAGCCCGTCCGGTTCCCTGACCGTCTCGCAGGGAACAATCTCTACCGGAAGCTGAAGTGCTTCTACCATATGTTGGATGATGGTCAGCTGCTGGAAATCTTTTTTACCAAAATAGGCCCGGGTTGGTTTCACGATATCCAACAACTTTTTCACTATGATGGCTACTTCCTTGAAATGGCCAGGCCGGTGCTTCCCCTCCATCACCTTATCGAGCCGGCCGAAATCAAGATCCAGTTGCAGCTCTTCACCAGGTGGATACATCTCATCCACTTCAGGGGCAAAAAGGATATCTATTCCATCTTCCAAGAGCAGCTTTGAATCCTGCTCCATCATTCTGGGGTATCCGGTCAGATCACTCTGGCTGGTGAATTGAACAGGATTCACAAATATGCTGCAAACGGTGATGTCATTCTCTTGTTTCGAGCGTCTGAGTAATGAAAAATGACCGGAATGCAAGGCCCCCATCGTAGGTACGAAACCAATCGAACGGTTAGCATTCGCAAAGGGCTTGAGCTGTTTCTGGAGGTCGGAAATAAAGATGTGTGTGTTCATAGTTCAACAATCTTATTTTTAATGGCAAACTTCACCATTTCGACGGTTGATTTCAATCCTAACTTTTTAACAATATGATTTTTATGTGATTCGACAGTGCGGATGCTGATCGCCAGCCGGGCGCTGATCTCCTTGTTGTTATACCCTTCGGCGAATAGTTTCAGGATCTCTTGCTGGCGGTTTGTCAACGACTGAGGATTATCTTCGGTACCTTGTTCCACTTGTGTGGCCTGGCGTAGAAAACTCCTGAGGATGACTTTGGAGATCGAGTCACTGAAGAATTCAAGACCATCATGGATGGCATAGATGGCATCCAGCAGCTCCTGGCGGGAAGTGTTCTTGGGCAAATACCCCCTGGCTCCAGCTTTCATGGCATTGAATACGAAATCCTCATGGGTATACATACTTAGAATGAGTACCCTGATTTCAGGATAGCTCTGACTCAGCATACGGGTCAGGTCGATGCCAGAGATATCAGGAAGCGAAATATCCATCAGAATGATGTCCGGTTGTTTTAGTTTGATGGTTTCCAACAATTCGTCCCCGCTGTTGGCTTCACCGATGATCTGGATATCAGTAATGCCGGCAAGCAGGGCTTTGATGCCATCCCTTACCAGCTGATGATCGTCTACCAGAAAAATCTCGATATACTCCATGGCTTATGAAAATAAAGGGATGTTGATAGTAATCTGGGTGCCTTCATTCACGTGGGACTCAATATCAATAGATCCGTTGAGGAGGTTAACCCGTTCCCGCATATTGTTCATGCCATGACCGGTACCCGTTCTGATCTCCTGGAGATTGAATCCCTTCCCGTCGTCACGGATTTTGAACAGGACATCCTCTCTCTGCCTGATCAGGACCAGTTCCATCCGGCTTGCCTTCGCATGCTTCACGGTGTTGTTCAGTGCCTCCTGGGCAATCCTGAAAATGTAGGTCTTGATGGTTTTGTTCAGGGATTCAAAATCCCCTTTGAAGTCGAGGGAGATATTCAATCCGGTATGCTCACTGGTCTCTACGCAGAGGTTTCGGATGGCAAACACGATACCAAAGGCCTCCAGCACCGAGGGCATCAGGTTGTTGCTGATCCGCCTGATCTCTTCGACGATCTTGTCAAAGTCGGTCCTGATCTTGGTGATTTGCTCTCTAACCTCTGCCTCATCCAGGTAAAGCAGGCTTTCAAGTTGCATTTTCACCGAAACCAGGTATTGCCCGATCCCATCATGCAGCTCCCTCGATAATCGCTGCCGCTCCTTCTCTTCCCCTTCGATGAACGACTTTAGCGTATAAAAAGGGTCGTAATCGATCCTCGGGGGTTGCACACTATTTTTATTAATTTTGGTCAATCCGGAATGGGTAAATGTCGAGACAAACTTACTAAAATTCCGGCTCTGAACAGAAAAACAAACCGATGAGATCCCTCTTTTTTATTTCCATGATAGTATGCTGGATGCTGGTCACACATATACAGGCACAGATCCAGACCGTAACGTACGTGAAAGACCCTCAGGCAAACCCACCCGACCTACCCGTTTCCCTGCAGCATGTGGAAGCCTCCCTGAAATTCGAACCGGCTGCCTGGCGGGTCCTAGGAGAAGCGTTGATCCGATTTGTTCCACTCGGATACCAAACTGATTCAATCCTCTTTCTGACTCCCGGATTCAACGTGGAACACGTCAGGATCAACAGGAAGGATGTCCTGTTCCACAGCGATGGGAAAAACACCGTTGTATATCCTGAAGCCGGGATGCAGAAAGGGGAAGCGTACACCCTCTCCATGGTTTATGAGTCAACTCCCGTGGCAACCGGGATCTATTTTGTTGGCTGGAAACCGGAAGAGGAGGGGAAACGCAGGCAGATCTGGGCACACCGCCCGTTCGGGTGGCTGCCTTACATGGATGGCCGTGTAACAATGGACATACAGATCACCTTCGACAGTGATTATTCAGTGTTTACGAATGGTGTTCGTGTCTCCGTCAAGGATCATGGTGATGGAACCTCCACCTGGCATTACCGGTTGGAACAAAACCATCCCTATTTTTCCACGGCGCTTGGGATCAGCGATTGGGACTTCAAAGCCGATAAAACAACGCGGGGAGTTCCCCTGGAGTTACTCTACTACCGGGGTATGGAAAAGAAGGTAGAACCGACCTATCAGTTTACCAGGGAGATGTTTGATTTTTTTGAAGAGGAGATGGGAGTTCCCTATCCATACGATGTATACCGGGAGATCCCTGTGATTGATTACATGTATGGCGGGATGGAGTGTACCACCTCCACCATCTTCGGGGATTACATGTTGATTGATCACCGGGCTTACTGGCAACGGAATTACATCAATGTGAATGCCCATGAACTGGCCCATCAGTGGTTTGGCGATTACATCGGCCACCTGGCCAATCAGGATGTATGGCTCACGGAGAGCTTCGGGACCTATTGGGCCAAGATGTTTGAACGTTCGGTTTTTGGAGAGGAATATTACGAGAATATGGTAAGGGAGGAGCAATCGGCAGCGTTGCAGGCCTCCCGGGAAAACAATTACCCGGTCGGTTTCAGCCAGGGCGGCCGGGCACGTATTTACGACAAAGGATCGGTGGTGCTGGGAATGCTCCGTGATGTGATGGGCGACCGTGAATTCCGCGATGCGGTCAGAAGCTATCTCTTGAAGTTCGGATACGGTTCTGCCGAAACCCGGGACCTTTTCCGGACTGTCTACGATGTTACCGGGCGCTCCTACGACTGGTTCTTCGATCAGTGGGTACGGCGCCCGGGCGAACCCCATTACGCGGTCAGTTACCGGGTACTGGATGATACCACCGGATCACGAAATACCTTTGTCAGGGTGGAACAGGCACATCCGACAAATGATCTGACCGGCCTCTTCCGGATGCCGGTATGGATTCAGGTTTGGTACACCGATGGATCGGCTGACTCCCTGCAGGCGTGGATCGAAGAGCAGCTCCATGAGGTTCGGGTTCCCAATCCAGGGAGAAAGAAGATCGACTACCTGCTTTTTGATCCGGGCAACCACATCCTGAAACAGGTGACATTTGATCGATCTCTTAAAGAGCTTGCCTCCCAGGCGCTGAAAGCTCCACACATGATTGACCGGTACAATGCGCTGGTGGCTTTGCAGGCGGTGCCGCTTAACGGGAAAAGGGATTTACTGATTGAGTGTTATGGATCTGAGACATTCCACCTGACCAGGTCTGAGATCCTTCGCCAACTGGCCGGTGACACTTTAGCAGGGACCATGGAGCTGTTCAGACAAGCGATGCATGACCCCGATGCCGAAGTGCGCAAAACGGTTTTACTGATCCTGGACCCTATTCCGTTCAACTTGAAAACAGATGCTGAAACCTTGCTCCGCGACAGCTCCTACCTGAATGTTGAACTGGCGCTGGAGAGATTGTGCCGGGACTTCCCGGGTGATGTGCCGGAATACCTGGAGATGACGGCCAGAGAGATTGGCTGGAGAGGTAAGAACATCCGCATGAAATGGCTGCAACTATCCATTGAGAACTGGAAACTGGAGTTCCTTCCGGAGTTGATCTCCTACACAGCCCCAAACCAGGAGTTTGAAACCCGGATGAATGCCTTTAATACCCTGAGAAAGCTGGGATATATCGATGAAACCATCGTCCTAAATGCCAGAGAGGCCTCCAGGCACTGGAACAATAAGCTGGCCGTTGTGGCACGTGATTTCCTCAGCTACTTTTACCAGATAGATGAATACAAGGAGCTGATTGATGAGTAAGACACGCATCATCACCCGGACAGTCCTGCTGATATCTTTTGTCAGTTTCTTCAATGACATTGCCAGCGAGATGCTCTACCCCGTGATGCCCGTTTACCTGCGTTCGATCGGTTTTTCCATCCTGCTGATCGGGATCCTGGAAGGGATTGCAGAAGCAACCGCCGGATTGAGTAAAGGGTATTTCGGAAACCTCTCCGACCTCCGGCGGAAGCGGTTGCCATTTATCCAGATCGGTTATGTCCTGAGCGCACTCTCCAAACCGCTGATGGCCCTCTTCATATACCCCCTGTGGATCTTCTTCGCCCGTACACTTGACCGGCTGGGGAAAGGGGTGCGCACAGGATCACGGGATGCCATACTCAGCGATGAAACAACCCCGGAGAACAAAGGAAAGGTATTTGGATTTCACCGGGGCATGGATACCCTGGGAGCCGCTATAGGTCCTGCCCTGGCACTGATTTACCTCTACTTTTTTCCGGAACAGTACCGGTGGCTCTTTTTCCTGGCCTTCATTCCCGGACTGGCGGCTATCCTGTTGACCTTTTTTATCAGGGAGAAGAAGAAAATCGCCCCTGTGAAAACTCCAGCCAAAATCCATTTTCTCTCCTATTTTTCCTACTGGAAACGGGCCGGATCAGGATATCGGTTGCTGGCTGCAGGAATGCTCCTCTTTACCCTGTTCAATAGTTCGGATGTGTTCCTGTTACTGGCGGTGAAAGAACAGGGCTTGTCAGATGTTCAGATGATTGGAGTTTACATCTTTTTTAACCTCATATTTGCTGCTTTTTCCTACCCGGTAGGATGGCTGGCTGATCGTATCGGCCTTAAAACCATGCTGATCGCCGGGCTGATGATCTTCAGTGCCGTCTATTTCGGATTTGGATGGGCGGGATCAATGTGGGTGTTCGGCATTCTTTTTTTCGGATACGGCCTCTACGCTGCCTGTACTGACGGGATCTCCAAAGCACTGATCACCAACCTGGCCGACCGGAAAGACACTGCCACCGCCATTGGCTTGTTTACCAGCCTCTCGAGCCTCCTGACCCTCCTGGCCAGCAGTATGGCCGGATTTCTTTGGTTCACGTTGGGATCGCAATGGATGTTTATCATCTCCGGAATAGGGGTGGGAATAACAGTACTATACTTCCTGCTGACCATGAAAAGAATAGGATCTCCGGGTTCCAGCTCACAGGGGGAGTCGATCGAGACGCAAGAGATCACTTGAAGGTGATGTCGTAGATCATGTACTCGTTTCTATATCCCGGCAGGTTCTTGTACCAGTCGGGAAAAATATTTCCGCTATACTGGCACCATTCTGCAAAATGCCTGTACCCGTATAGGATCGCTATGTATTCATAGGTGTATTGGTACTTCTCGGTGATATTTGCAGCCCAGAGGAGATTTTTTTTGGTTTTGTAGTACCTGCCTTCGATGGGTTTGGAGTCGTCATCGGCTGTGCCAAAGTATACAGGATTCGCCAGGGAAGTGGGAATGTAGTCTGGCATGTGGATCTCGATGCTCCTGTCCAGGTTTTTGATCAGGAAGGGATTGTAGGGAGGAGATCCAACCAGGATTTGATCCTGGGGAATGGCAAAATGGATGTTGATAAAGACCGAGTCGGAATAACCGGCGGGATAATCGGCGAGGGTATTGAACTCCGATCTGGGACCAACCCGGTGGATGATGTTATCGGCATTATCCCATACTATGATCGTGGCATGTTCCTGTGAACTTTCGGTTCCGTTCTCATTCAGATTGATATATCCGAATTTATAGATGTATCCGGATACGGATCCAACCACTTCAGGTATGATCTGATCGAGCTGGAATCCAAATCCGTTTTTTAGGGCAGCTCCGGCCGCCCGAAGATAGAATTTCGGTTGAATATCCACCACCTGGTTCCAGGAATTGGTGACAATCCGGAATTGATAATCGATCACTGCGTCATTCATGTCGTAATCACCTTGAAAAGGCCAGAGATCTTCAAAGATAAGGCTACCGAAAGCAGATGCACTCGGGTACCAGCTTAAGAATGCTCGTTCACTATCAGCAGGAAAATCGTCGAGTAAATTCGGCACACCATCCCCATCCGAATCGCTGACATCAGGCTGACCGCTTCCTTCGGGGTTGCAGATCCCTGTCGGAATGTACGCGCTGGCATCTGCAATTGGCTTCAGGATGGCGCCTTCCAGAAAGTTCTCAGGATAGCTGCCTGAGAGGAGGGTCCCATCAGGAGTTAGCATCTCCACAGCTCCTGAAAGAAATCCTTGCGGTCCGATAATACTGCCGGAAGCCGTGCACTTGATGACACTGGTGGATCCCTCCCCGGCAACCGTGTTTTTCATCGTAAATACGGGAGTTGAGATCATCGACTGATTCTGCAGGACCAGTTTGGCCCCTTCGTTCACAGTCACTTCCATTGCTGCATACAGATAACCGTTACTGGAGTTGAATTCCATCGTATTAAATATGACTTGCTGATGACAGCCAATGTTGCAGCTATTCTGGACAGTCTTTCCATTGAAGTAGATGTTCCCGAAGACCTCAATCGTTCCGTGGTTAATGACATTGCCGGATACCTCCCAGTTGCTGTTGACCGATAAGAATCCCAGGTTTTCCAATTCACATGCCGTTCCCCCAATTGTATATTGTCCGTTGATTGTCAGGTTGCCAAAATTCCGCAGTACATCGGGATGGGTAAAGTTGTTGTTGATCAGGACCGTGCCCCAATTCTGCAGAAAGGAATTGTGAATCATCGAGATGGACCCGATGGTGACTTGACCCTCCCCGAACACCCACAAGGAACAGTTCCGGGTCATACTAATAGAGCTAATGGTGGCCGAACCCGTAGAGGTAATGATGAGTTTGCATGTTGCCTCCTCCTGGCCCATGCTGATGGTTCCGTTGAAGGTGCCACACACTTTTAACGTCCCATCATGGATAGAAATATGTCCGCTGTAACTGTCGGTTATGCAATAGGTCAGGCCGTTTTCAATCATAACTGTACCGCTGCCTGTCAACAGGGAATCGCACCCGGATTCACAGTCAGGCTCATTGACACTCAGCGAACTCATCTTCCCGCCTCCCTTCCCGGAAAAGGTGTAGTTGATGGTATTTTCGACAGGCACTTCAATTGTTTCACTGAATCCGGTAACCGTTTTCAGCTGGAGAAAGAGAGAGGTAACAGCAGTTGATACCCTCATCCTGGCCTGGAACGGATAATCGAACCCTGCAGAACCGCTAATCATAAGCTTTCCTTCATTCAGAGGGTCTCCCAGGTAAACAGCTATCCGCGACAAGGTTCCAACAGGGAGAGCAGGTAACGTAGTGGCGATATTCAGATTGATCTCCCGGGAGGTCTGCCAGTTAAAATCGAACGGAACCTCCAGGTCATCCATACTGCCGATACCAGGCTCCCGAACATCGATCGTTTTTCTGCAACCTGTCAGGGTTAATAAAAGTATGCCTGCTCCAAGGGCGATAAGTAACTTAAAAGATTTCATCGGCTTAGTATTTCTGCAAAATACAAAAATAGTACAGTTAAGGGTAGAACACTAACAATAATTTGCAATCAATTGACATAGTGCCTATCCCAAAACAGGGAGGCTGTCTCATGTGTATAAGACAGCCTCCAACCGGATGAACCCGGGTACGATTAATAGATGTTCTGATTGTTCCGGTAACCCGGCAGGTTGAGATACCAGTCGGTGTAAGAGGTGCCGGATGATTCTGCCCATTCGGCGAAGTGCAGGTAAGCGGTAAGGATATCTTTTTTCTCGAGGGGCCAGTTGTAATTGGACGGTACCTCAAACGCCCATGGCAATCCTGTTGACGACCGGTAATACAACCCCTGGGAAGGATTCGAAGCATCGTCCGATGTCCCGAAATAAACTGGATTAACCAATGCAGTGGGTGGTTGGTCTTTCAGATGGATCTCATGTCCCCTCTCCTGACCCACAAAGATAAAAGGATTGTACGGGGGGATTCCGATGCTGCTTTGTGGAGTGGAGAAATGGACAGTGACTGTTTGTACGGAAGTTTGTGTTGTATAACCGTCATGAATGGTGTTTACTATTCCATGCCCTAGCAATGTATTCACGGCATCTACCGGGAAAAAGACCGTGTTGTTGGTATGCCCGAGCTCAAATCCTTTCGGATCAAGGAGGATGGCATTCCCAAGTTTGATGCATCCAAGAATGCTCGCCACATTGGTTGGAGAAGTGCTCAGAGAGATCCCGAAACCATTGTTCAACGAAGCTCCGGCCGCCATGATCTGCAACTTGAGGATCAGGTCCACCACGTTGTTTTGTGCATTGGTCACAATGGTGTAATTGAAGTTCATCACCAGGTCGTTGCAGTCGTAGTCGCCATAAGCAGGCCAGAGATCTTCAAAAGTGAAGGATCCGAAATCACACTGGTTCGGATAATAGGAGTTGAAAGCCCGGGTTGCATCGGTGGGGTATGCATCAAGGTTATCCATAATGCCATCCCCATCAGTATCGGTCGTGCTTCCGGCCTGCAATATTGTCAGAATCAGCGTTTTATTATCACTTCCGGCACTGTTTGTCGCGGTGAGCGGAATGTTGTAGATGCCGGATGTAGTCGGGATACCACTTATGATGTTCACACTAAAACTCAATCCTCCTGGTAAACTTGTGGCACTGCAAGTAATGGGGGTAGTCCCCGACACGGTAATTGCATAGCTGAACGGTTGATTTACCACTCCTGTCGCGGTTAAAGCGCTGGTGATCACAGGAGGCTGCACTCCCTCGTTAATCGTGATTGCCAGGATCTTGGTATCAGAACCGAAGGAATTGGTAGCGGTCATTGTAACATTCGTCGAACCAGGATTGCTAGGGGTTCCGTTGATGGCGTGGCTGCCTGAATTAAAGGTTAATCCGCCCGGGAGATTCAGGGCTGTGTAAGTGATGGTGGCATTTCCGCTGGCGGTGATGGTGTAAGTTGAAAACAACACTCCTACTGTTCCCGTCGCCGTGAGTGCGCTGGTAATTACCGGAGGTTGTCCGACCGTCAGTACCAGTGTTCCCGTGGTGGTTCCACCTGAGTTGGTAGCTGCCAGGGTGATACTGTATGTACCGGCAGAGGTCGGAACACCGGTGATCTGGTTCGTAACAGCACTGAATGACAAACCGGCGGGCAAATTGGTCGCATTGTAGGTGATCGTACCTGAACCGGAAGCCGTGATGGTATAGGTGAATGACTGGTTCACCGGAGTGGATGCGGTCAGGGAACTGGTAATCACAGGTGGGGCGGTTGGCAGGGTAATCGTGAATACCAGCGTTTTGGTATCGGTCCCCATCAAATTATCCGCAGTCAGGGCGACATTGTAAGTTCCAGTGGAAGCGGGCGTGCCGCTGATCGTTTTTGTGGAGGGATTGAACGTCAGTCCGGAAGGCAGGTTAGTGGCATTGCAGGTAATTGGTGTGGTCCCAGTTGCTGTGAGTACATATGGAGTGATGGATTGGTTGACAATTCCACCGGCAACCAGTGAACTGGTGATGGTGGGTGCAGCCGGCATCGTACAACTGGGAACCGGAATCGTGTATCCGGGATTGTGAAACGTGACATTCGGGCCGCAGGTTCCGGTGGCAACATTAAGAAAGCCTGCCCAGCAATCGATATACCCGGTCAGGACAGAACCTGATCTTATTTCACTCTTTAAGGAGCTTGTCGTCGAGCCCGTTGCTTTGATCTGGGATCCCTGAGAGGCTGGACCGTTAATAGTTCCTTTATCAACAGTGAAAATCTTGGTTTGGAAAAGAGTTTGAAGTCCAAAATTCGTGGTGGAGTTGTCAAAGAATTTAGATATCCCTCCGACATGGACATACCCATTATTTGTAAAAATGCCCTTCTGGTCAAAAGCGGTATTACTGGCACTGGTTACGTACATTGAGCAATTATTGGTAAAAACGAAGCCGGAATAATTGGTAAAGTCATTCATAAAAGTCATCGCGCCATTGTTTGTGACCGTACTTTTATTGGTCACGGAAGTGGTCACGTTCATGGTGCCCCAGTTTTGTAAGGGGGCCCTGAATTCCATAATTCCGGAAACCGGGAGGTTCAGACTTCCATAATTTTGAACAGTATACTCGAGATTGTTCTTAGGAAGACAAAGTGTGCCGGAGGGAGTTACGACAATTGTTCCGTAAGTACTGGTGGAGCCATAACTGTTAACAGTGGCTGTACCGCAGATCCGCAACGTGCCTCCTCCGATGATCTTCAGGTTGTTAAAAACGGCTGATGTGCCGGCGTTCACACATACCGTCTGTCCCGAGTTGATCACCAGGTTAGTGTTTGTTCCGGAAACCATACTGGTACATCCGATTGTGCAATCGTTCCCTGTTATGGAATTGACCTCTTTCAGTCCGCCTCCCTTTTTCCCGAAATCATAGGTGACAGTATTCCCTGTAATCGGGACAGACACATACTCATTATTCCCGTCGGCAGAAAGTCTGCCAACAAATACATTCGCTAACCGGGTGGGTAATCGCAGAGCATTTTTAAACTGGTTGTTCTGATCCAGCGGTCCTGTCATGATCAACTTTCCCCCTTCGGCCGGATTACCCTGGTAAATCTGGACAATATTCTGCGCGGTTTGCTTCAGGGACGGCACCTTGATGGTGGCTTCGGCCTCCCTAAAGCTCTCAAACTCGAAATTGGAGGCAACTTTTAATTCCGTAAATTTGATCGGTTGATTGTTTGTATCAATCTTTTTTCTGCATCCCGTATGGAATAAAAAAGTGATACTTATTATGGAAAGGAATCCAAAAAGGATGAACCTGTTCTCTAAAACCCGGTTTTTCATGGTTTGCAAGAGTTATAGTATGAAATAATTAAGATACCTGTCATGAATTCTCCGCAATAGTAACCTTTAGGAAATTAAGACCAGATGAATTTCTGATTAAAAATGAATTATAAACCATCACGGGTTTTATTGACGGCAAATGGGAGCGTCACTACAAAAAAATCGATTCTCTCACGGCGGGAATGGTGGAAATGTGTATATTTATGGGTTCGAACATTGATAAAGGTTAAGCCATGAAAAAGATTATATGCATTCAGATTATCTTGCAGGCGGTTGTATCGCAGATGGTGATTGCCCAGATGTATATCCCCATTACCGACAACATGCAGATCCAGAGCAATTCAAACATCAAATTTGCTGCCGGGCAGTACACCTTCACGGATGCTCCCGCCGATGGAGTGATTCAGGTCAACAATGTCCATGATGTAATCCTGGATGGCGACAGTTGCTACGTCAATGGGGTGAACGACCAGGGTTATATGATCAAGATCACCAACTCGGATCACATCGTCATCAAGAATTTTGACTCTGTTTATAATTACAAATACGCAATACATATCATGAATTCCAGTCATATCACCATCAATGGGAATGTATTCTCCGGAAACAAAGTTGATTCGTCAGGCTGGATCAGCATCTGGACCAATTACCAGTCGGCCCTGGGCGGAGGAGTCCTGATGTACCAGACCCGGGCCGGGCATATTTTTGAGAACAACATGACGTTGCAGAATGACGGGGTGGCGCTCTACCATTGCGACAGCATCAAGGTACATAACAACGACTTCTCCTGGAATACCTCCTTCGGGATCAGGATGTACTGGACCGATACCTGTCATATCTATCAGAATAACTGCTCCCATGTCAACCGTCCCTACACCGATCCGAGCGACTGTGCGGCCCTGCTGATGCTGGTCTCCAATGAGAATGTTGTGGAATTCAATGACCTTTCTTATTCCGGAGATGGTGTTTTCCTGGGACAGTATCAGCATTCGGCCATTCCCAATAATAACTATTTCGGGTATAACGAATGCTCCTACTCACCACACAATGCCATTGAAGCCACCTTTGCCGATGGGAATGTTTATAAACACAACAACTGCAACTACAGCCATTACGGATTCTGGCTGGGATATTCGTTCAACAGCCTGGTCGACAGCAACGAGATCATCGGAAATTACCAGTCGGGGATAGCCATTGACCGGGGATTTGAAAACACTATCACGGGCAACATCATCCAGGATAATCCGATCGGGATCGAGCTGTGGGAAGGCTCACCCATCAGCGGGTATGCGAACCAGTTCTCCCACGACTATGCCATCCACAACAACCTGTTCGACGGGAATACCGTGGCTATCTCAGCTATCAAAACCGAACACCTGGTTGCTACCGGAAATGATTTCGACTTCAGCTGGAACGCCAGCATCAGCCTGGATGGGCAATCCGATCAGGATACGATCACAGGGAACACCTTCCGCTTCCCAACCGTTTTCCATATCTCAAACAATTCGGTCTATGACATTGATGCAGTGAATAACACCTGGCTGCCGGGAGATTCTGTCCTGATCGAGGAAAAAATCTTTGACAAGCACGATAATCCAGCCAAAGGGGAGGTGATCTGGTGGCCTCCCCAGTCCTCCCCTGAGGTGACCTTCCAGACTACTCCGCCGTGCGACCTCGCTGAACCACTCTCTACGTGGTATGGCTACCCGGAAGTGGGCTATCCGGCCCCTGTCAAGTATGCCGACAGCCTCTACTTTGATACCGAAAACAAGATGGTGGGAGCGGCTTCCGTGAAGTTGGTCACCTCCAGGGGCTGGTTTGTTGCCCTGAATTACCGACCCTACGGTGATTCACTCTCCTCCTGGTCGCTCAGTGACGAGGACACGCTTCGTTTCTGGGTCAAAACCAAAAAGTTTATCCCTTACGGGTTCCAGTATTTTCAGATCCGGATCGGTGACCGGACAGGGAACTACTTCCGCTATACAGCTTCTCCGAGCCTGTTGAACGCTGCCCACGATGTGTGGAAAAAATATGCGTTCCCCCTCTCCGGCAACGCCACCTTCCAGAGAACGACAGTAGGCCAGATGACCTGGGATGAGGTCAATTATGTGGAGGTTTGGGCCGATACCTGGGATTACGGATTTACCCTCTGGCTCGACGGAGTTCAGTTCCAGGATTGCGAACCGGTTACGGCTATTGAAGTACCGGTTACTCCTGTAACCAGCCTGTCACAGAATTACCCAAATCCCTTTACCGGTTCCACCACCATTCCATTTACCCTGGCCCGACCTGACCATGTCAAGCTAACGGTTACAGATCTATCAGGCAATCTCTTGGAAACCCTGGTTAATCAATCCTTGGTGCCCGGGGATTACAGGGTCCAATTTCAGGCATCCGACCTGCCGGCAGGGGTCTATCTCTATCATCTCCAGACTACCAGACAGATGGAAACAAAAAAACTCGTGATCCTGCGCTGACCACCCTGATTTTTTTAGTCCGCAGTCCGCAGTCCGCAGTCCGCAGTCCGCAGTCCCCAGTCTGCAGTCCGCAGTCCGCAGTCCGCAGTCCGCAGTCCGCATTCTTCATTCTTCATTCTATATTTCTTCTTATTTTTGCATCCACGTTTTCAGATATGCAAAGGAGCTCACATGAAAGAGAAAAAAAAGGTACTGGTTGGATTAAGTGGAGGAGTGGACTCTTCTGTTGCAGCTTATCTGTTGAAGAAAGAGGGTTTTGAGGTGATCGGAGTCACCATGGCCATTTGGGATGGACAATATTCGCCTTCAGGTAGGCATGCCTGTTACGGACCTGATGAAAAAGAAGAGATCCGGGAAGCGAAGGAGATTGCAGAGATACTGAATATCCCCTTTCATGTATTCGATTGTGCAGCTGAATATAAGGAGTCGGTACTGAACTATTTCAAGACCGAGTACCTTTCCGGACGCACTCCGAATCCTTGCGTGAAATGCAATCAGCTGATCAAATTCGGCCTGTTGCCTCAATTGGCTGAAAAAGGAGGTCTGGCCTACGACTTCTTTGCAACAGGTCATTATGCCCGTGTGTACTACGATGATCTTCGGAAAAGGCACTGCCTGAAAAAAGGGATTGATCCGAAAAAGGACCAGACCTATTTCATCTACCGGTTATCCCAGGATCAGTTAAGCAGGATCCTGTTTCCGTTGGGTGGTCTCACCAAACCGGAAGTCAGGGAACTCGCCCGCGAAGCAGGAATTCCGGCCGTGGAGAAGGAGGAGAGCCAGGATTTCTATGGAGGCGATTACAAAGAACTTCTGGAAATGCCGGAAACTCCGGGTGACATTGTGTTAACAGACGGCAAGGTAGTGGGTCGTCATAAAGGTTTCTGGAATTTCACTGTCGGACAACGAAAAGGATTAGGCGTCGCCTATTCTGAACCTCTTTATGTTGTAAGACTCGATCCTGATACCAACCAGGTGATTATTGGAACCAGGGAAGCGACCTTTGATTATACCTTCTTTGTCAACGAGCTGAACTGGATGCTCATCGAAAACCTTACCGCTCCGATGGAGGTCACCTGTAAGATCAGGTCCGCTCAAAATGAACACCAAGCTGCCATTGAACCGGTCGGAGACGGACGCGTGAAAGTGACCTTCTACCAAACCAATGATGCGATCACTCCCGGCCAGAGCGCTGTATTTTATGAAGATGATCTGGTGGTGGGAGGAGGAACCATTGTTTAATTACGAATTACGAATTACGAATTACGAATTACGAATTACGAATTACGAATTGTGATTTATGAAAGTCTTACATCTTATGGCTCATGGCGTATGCCTCATGCCTTAAACCTTAAACCGTTTACAATGAGAACCTTTATTCCTGCTTTCCTGATCCTCTATTTAACCTTCACTACTGTCGGCCAACAACCAGTAAAGATTGTCCCGGAGGAGCTGAAAAAACATGTTGAATTTCTTGCTTCCGATTCACTGAAAGGACGAAAACCGGGAACTCCGGAAGCCGGGGTGGCAGCCTGCTACATCCTGGAAAATTTTAGGATGGCCGGGCTCACGCCCATGGCAGATAACGGGTTTCAGTACTTCGATGTGGTAACAGATGTCCAGCTGGGAGGAAGCAACCTCTTCTCATTTAACGGGAATTCTTTTGAATTGATGAATGATTTTATTCCCCTTGGGTTCTCTTCATCCGGAGAGGTGGATGCCCCCGTTGTTTTCGCCGGGTTTGGCTTTGACATTGATGAGGACAGCTTGCAATGGAACGATTACGAAGCGATTGACGCGGAGGATAAATGGGTGATGTTTTTCCGTGCCGATCCCGAACCTGATAATTCGGAAAGCGCCTTCATCCCATTCAGTGGTCTTCGAAGTAAGATTTTATCCGCCAAGGATAAAGGGGCAGCAGGCGTGTTGGTGGTGACACCACGTAGTATGGAAAAGGAGGACAAGCTGATGCCTCTTGTGGTGGAAAATAATGAGGTAACCACCGGTATCCCGGCCATCCATATCACCCGTCAAGTGGCTGACACGCTGTTACAGGCGAGTGGATTTACAGTGGATACACTTGATGCAATGATCATTCGCCAGCAAAAACCATTCTCCTTTGTGTTGGAGGGGAAACTTGAAGCCCAGACAGAGGTGAATCAGGAGAAGCAGCAAACAGTGAATGTCGTTGGGCTGCTGAAAGGGAGTGATCCGGTGTTGAGTGAGGAATATCTCGTGGTGGGAGCTCATTACGACCACCTGGGCATGGGAGGTCCAAACTCCGGTTCCCGGATGCCGGATACCAGCGCCGTTCATAATGGAGCTGACGACAATGCATCAGGGACAGCGATGGTCATAGAGCTGGCCAGAGTTCTGGCCGGGCAGACCACTCCGGCAAGAAGCATCCTGTTCATAGCCTTTAGTGCAGAGGAGATGGGGTTATTAGGCTCAAGATATTTCATCGACAACTCACCGGTCCCTGTTGAATCCATCAAAGCCATGTTCAATTTCGATATGGTCGGACGGTTCGACAAAGAGAAGAACTCGATCTCGGTCAGCGGCACGGGGACCTCTGCTGAAGCAGATTCCATCCTGCTGATCAATGAAAAAGATCTTCCCTTTCAGGTAGTCCACGCGCCGGATGGGTATGGCCCGTCAGATCATGCGGTTTTTTATGCAGCCAACATTCCGGTGTTCTATTTTAATACCGGTGTGCATACTGATTATCATACCCCCTTTGATGATACCGAAAAACTCGACTTTGATACCGAAGCGCAGGTAGGTGATTTTGCTGCCGGTGTTATTGAAGTGGTGGCGGGAGCTCCGCAACCACTGGCCTTCCGGGAATCAGGGAGCAAGGTTGTATCCGGTCGTACCGGGAGAAAGCTGAAAGTGACCTTGGGTATCATGCCCGATTTTGCAGGCACTGAGAAAAAAGGATTGCGTGTTGATGGTGTGACCAGCGGAAAACCGGCCGACCACGGAGGAATGCTGAAAGGGGATATCATCATCTCGATCAATGGCTTGAAGGTGGAGAATATTTATGAATATATGTCACGCCTATCCAAACTGAAACATGGACAAACGATCAATGTAGAGGTAATCCGGGGAGATAAAAATGAGCTCCTGCTGATCCAGCTATAATCGGCATCCTGATGGAAGAATTTCTCACGACCTCTTTCCTGCTGAAATTTGTGAAGTTTGGGATCGTTGGATTCTCAGGTGTGATTGTTGATTTTTCGATCACCTTTGTATGCAAAGAGTACCTCAGGATCCAGAAATACCTCGCCAACGCCATTGGATTTACCATTGCTGCCACTACCAACTACTTACTGAACAGGGTGTGGACTTTTGAAAGCCACAACCCAAACATCATGCTGGAGTTCACCCGGTTTTTCGTAATCGCTCTTATCGGATTAGGGATTAACAGTGCCATCGTCTGGGCTATGTCGGGAAAGTTAAGAGTGAATTTTTATCTCTCAAAACTCGTTGCCACCATCGTGGTCACCCTCTGGAACTTCCTTATTAACGCCTATTATACCTTTGTGTGATCTGAACAAAGACCGGCCGGTGTCTATTGGGTTTTGGTCATAGCCGAAGGGATGCAGATAATGTAATCGGCTTTCCCGAGATGCTCTTCAGATAGTTTTTCTATCTCATCCTGCTCCACACAGGTAATGGTCAGGATGGTTATATCAAACGGGAACTTTCTGGCGAAATCCCTGAGATACCATACGGTCCCTTCGAAGTTATCGCTGTGATAAGATCCGTTAAAATGCAGGATGGTACCTCCCTCTTCCACGTTTTTGGATATAAAATATCCCATGGTGGCATCTTTGATCGCCTGGGCCTCAGCCAGGTTCATGGTCTGATGCATCGCACCACTCTCCGCAAACATCTCTTTCATTGCTTGGTAACAGTTCAGGGTGGAATCGTATTTGATGGGGAGCGGGGCAATCATTCCGCGTTGAAAAGCATTGATGCTATCCAGCCCGTCAAATCCCTGGTAGTTGACGATGGACGCATACCTGCGGGGGATGTTGGTAGCAACGAATTTCAGGTCATGGTCATGGGCGAAGTCCACCAACGGGGCATAATCGGTGGAGTAGTTTGGCCATAACTTGGCCTCCTTCTCAAAGTCTTTCTTCCGGATAAATTTTCCGGTATATTCATCCAGGAGTAACTGGTTGTCACGCTCAAACATCTCGGCAGCCAGCACCAGCTTCTCCTTTTTTATGTCAAAAAGATCTCTGGTGAGTTCAAACTCCAGCCAGTGGGAGATGGGATTGTTGTGCAACTCTCCGAAAAAAACCACCTGCGAATCACCGGCATTCTTAAGAAGCTCCTTATAGGACGCTTTTTTCCCTTTGGCATTGAAGATCCTGTAGGCCGGTTTGTCGGCCCAAACGGTAGTGCTGATCAGCAATCCCGAAAGGATCAAAAGCATAGATCTGAATTTCATAGGCTGAGTTATTCTGTTTCTCCTGCATTACCGGGATCAACCCAGGTGCCATCGAGGATGGCATAATAGGTCTCAGGGTTATGGAGGATCTCAATGGCACGGCCCAGTTCAGGATCGTTGCCGAGTGACGATTCAACCTTGCCCCGTTGGTAATAGTACCTCGAAATAATCTCCATCCTGAGCAATTCACGGATCTGATCTTCATATTTCTTGATGTCAGCCTCTTTGTCCAGGATCATATGTTCCTTCAGAAGGGTATACTCATCTTCAATAGCCTCAAGGTAGTTCTCTCGTTCGGCCTCCTGTTTCAGGCGCTCCAAAGCCTGTTCACTCCGGGTGGTATAGGAGTAATTCTTATCTGCGATGAAATGGAGAAAGTCGGCATAGGTGCTGTCATTGATCTCAAACTCGCTCACCGGGGCAATTTCAGAGTGAGCCCGCTGGTATTTTGTGGCGAAATCAAAGATCAGGAAATTGCCGAAAAGGGTCATGGCAATCTGGCTGAATTTTCTTGGGTTTACGGAAATATCCGGAGAGATGCCTCCGCCGTCATAGACTTTTCTCCCTTTTCGTGTGGTAAACTCCCGGATGAGGGAATCGGGAATTTTCGTAAAATAGCCATTATTATCCTTATGGCTGTAATCAATAGCCTGAATGCAGCGACCGCTGGGAATGTAATACTTGGCTACGGTGATCTTCAACTGGGCGTTGTAACTGAGCGGAACGACGTTTTGCACCAGCCCTTTCCCAAAGGTCCGCTGGCCGATGGCCACTCCGCGATCGAGATCCTGCATCGCACCGGCAAAGATCTCACTGGCCGAAGCGCTCTGGTGATCCGTGAGGACGATCAATGGGATCTTCAGGTCTACCGGCGGGTACATGGTCTTGTGAACGCGGTTACGCTCCTTTACTTTCCCTTTGGTGGTGACGATTTCCTGATTCCGTTCCACGAAGATATTCGACAGCTCCACGGCTTCGTTAAGTAATCCTCCTCCATTGTTGCGGAGGTCGATGATCACACCTTTGACAGGCTGTTTTTCCTTCAGCTTCAGGAAGGCCTGTTTCACCTCTTTACCGGCATTCTGCGTGAATCCGGTAAGTTTGATGTAGGCGACATCACCGCCCACGATTCCATAAAAGGGGATGTTATCAATTTTGATATTTTCACGAGTGATATTCTTCTCAATCAGGTGATCTGTTCCCTCTCGTTGAACCTTGATCTGAACCTCTGTTCCCGCCTGTCCTTTCAGGATGGTGCTAACTTCGTCATAGCTCTTACCCACAGCCGACTGTCCGTTTACCTCCACGATCTTGTCACCGGCAAGCAGTCCGGATTTTTGAGCCGGAGATCCCTCATAGGGCTCTGAGATGATCACGTACTTACCTTGCTGGTGGATCAGAGCGCCGATACCTCCATATTGTCCGGTTGTGATAAATTTATAATCTTCAACTTCTGTCTCCGGAATGAAGTTGGTATATGGATCCAGGGATAACAGCATCGCATCAATTGCGGCTTTGGAAATCTCTCCGGGCTGGATATCATCCACATAATCAGCGTTTAGTTCTTTGATGACATCCGTGTAGATGTCCAGGTTTTTCAGGATCTCAAATGTTTGATCCTGTGGGGACTGACTAAAGACTACCTGCACCGGCAGGATCACTGACAGGAAAAGAAAAATATACAAGAAGCGTTTCATAAAATGCTGTTTCTAAGTTTGCAGTCCCGAAATGGCGGGATCTTCGCTTTGCTTCGATTTGCAGTTCGCAGTTTGCAATTCGTAATTTTTAATTCGTAATTGTTAATTCCTCGTCCTTCGTCCCCGGTACCGGATCGTACCCGCTTCCCCCCCAGGGATGGCACCGTGCGATCCGTTTCAATGCAAGCCAACCTCCCTTAAATGGACCATGCACCCCAATGGCCTCTACACCATAAGCAGAACAGGATGGAGTGAACCTGCAAGCCGGCATCAGGTAGGGCGAGATCGCCCCCTGGTAGATACGGATCAGTAAAATGAAAAAACTACCCAGAAGCTTTCTCATTCTCCCTCTTTAAACGTTGTAAAAGTACGATTATTTTCTCCTCGATGGCGGAATAGGGGAGGATTTTCCTGCCTGAATAGGCGATGGCTATGACCATCTGCCTGCCTGTACTTGTCAGGGATTCATACAGCAGAAATCTGTTTCTCCGGTAGCTCTCTCTGATCCGACGCCGGATCAGATTCCGGTCCGACGCTTTCATGAAAGAAGTTTTAGGGATAGCAATCATGATCTGCATGGGGATTGCTGCTGGAAGAGTTGCAAAGAGCCACCGGGCCCGTAACGGAGGAGCCGATGCAGATGATCCTGTGGCAAAAAGCTGTTGGATCAGCTTCTGGCTGCAAAGTCGTTCTTCTTTGGAGAAGGTCTCATTCATTACCCTTTCTTTCCCTGGCCGGCAAGGTATTGTTCGATGGCCATGGTCATCGATGGGGCTGTGCAGGTAGGTGCCTGAATGGTCAGTTTCAAACCGGCTTCCTGGGCTGCCTGGGTGGTAGAGGGACCAAACACCCCGATGGCACAGTTATTCTGTTTGAAGTCGGGGAAGTTTTTAAACAGCGACCTGATCCCGGCTGGACTGAAAAAGACCAACAGGTCAAAGTCGCAGACATCCACATCCGTAATATCATTGGCCAGTGTTTTGTAAATGATCGCCTTTTTGTAGGTCACTTTAAAAGAATCCAGGATGTTGGGAATCTCATTCTTGTGTATATCCGAACAAGGCAATAGAAATTTCTCTGTTTTGTTTTTCTTGATCAACTCAGTCAGAATGTCGAAACTCTCCTTGCTGTGAAAAATCTTCCGTTTTCTGAATTGAATATACTTCTGAAGGTAATAAGCTGTGGATTCGGAGATACAGAAATACTTCATGGAGTCAGGGATCTCTGTTCGCATCTCTTTGGCAATCCTGAAATAGTGGTCAACGGCATTCCGGGATGTAAAGATCACGGCCGTATAGTCGAGAAGATTGATCCTCACTTTCCGGAACTCTTTGGCTGTAATTCCTTCAATCTTAATAAATTTCCTGAATTCAATATTCAGATTGAATTTTTTTGCAAGTTCCCCGTAAGGAGATTTTTCAAAATCGGAAGGATGTGGTTGGCTAATCAGAATGTTCTTGATCTTCAAGGCTCAACTTGTTTTAAGGTTCAACTGTCGGTTCCTTTCACCAGCGCATCAATAGTAATCAAAGATCAACTTTGCAGCAACAAGCAATGGTAGTATTTCGAGCGTGCAAAGATAGATAAATAAAAAGAAATAGGAAAATCTGGTTAATGAAAATCCGATTAAAAACCCTTTGACAAGTCTGAAAACAGAGAAACAACCAATCAATCCCAGTGCGATATAGATTAACCAAACTGATTTCAGGTAGGTGGCAGTGATCAGGATCGGAAGTAGCAGGATCCCAAGGAATGCAATCGTGATCAGGATGTTTAGATGGTATTCGTTATTGGTACGCTCTGTTTTGAATATGAAACTTAAGAGATTCATGATGAAAATCTTAAATGCCCAGAAACCGGTAACGGCCAGACAAAGGAGTAAGAATAGCTGAAACTGCGGTATGAAAGAGGATGTCCGATGAAACACTAGTTGAAGCGCCTGGTAGATGACCATCCCCATAGATAGCACATAAATCAGGGAAAGGGCAATGGATATTCTCTCATTAAACAGGTTACCTTCCCTGACCAGCTGGTGGAGATGCCGTGTGGTGAATGTGGCACCTATGATCATCCTAAAGCGATGTGCATAAAATACCTGAACCCAGGCGAGGAGGACAAGCATCCCCAGAAACACCCAGAAGATCCAATCGGGTTGACAGGGAACTAGCGGAGCAGGTTGGATGATCATTATTCCGGAGGTCATGGTAGATTATCAAGATTCACGTTCATGGTTCATAAAGTGATTCCAAAGTACATCATCCGGTGGGTCTGCTTTCACCTGAATAACCGTCTGACGAACCGGGTGAATGAACTCAATGGACCGGGCATGCAAATGGATGGATTCATCAGGATTGGATCTTGGCGCCCCGTATTTCAGATCCCCTTTGATGGAACAACCCACCTTTGATAACTGGGCTCGGATCTGGTGGTGACGTCCTGTGAGCAGGTTGATCTCCAGAAGGTAGAAGTGGTCACTTACAGCCTTTAGTTCATAGGTCAGTTCAGCTTTCCGGGACTTCCCGACAGGATGGTCATGAGCGTAACTTTTATTTTGTTTCTCGTTCCTGACCAGGTAGTGGATCAGATGATTTCTCTCCCAGGGAGGGGGATTAACTACTACGGCCCAATAGGTTTTCCGGACAGCTCCCGTTTTCAGCATCTCGTTCAGCCGGCTGAGTGCTTTGGAAGTGCGTGCCAGGATGAGGACTCCGCTTACAGGCCGGTCAAGCCGGTGAACCACCCCCAGGTAAACCTCCCCCGGTTTGTTATATTTCTTTTTAATGTAGGTTTTAAGCTGTTCACTTAAAGGCTCATCTCCCGTTTTGTCTCCCTGTACAATGTCTCCTGGCTGCTTGTTGTAAATCACCAGATGATTGTCGTGGTAAAGGATCAGGGAGGGGTTTATTGCCATTTCATTGCCATCATTGCAATCATTGTCAGATTAACAGGAGCTTGCCTCACACGGCCTTCGTCCCACGTCCCCGAATCAATACTGCTCCCGCTCGTTCGGGAAATCGAGATTTTTTACATCTTGAATATAGGTGTTGACAGCTCCCTTGACCTCTTCGGACAGGTTGTGATAGCGGCGCAGAAACCGGGGAGAGAATTCCTGGGTGATCCCCAGCATGTCATGCAACACAAGTACCTGGCCATCCACATTTTTTCCGGCGCCAATTCCAATGATTGGTATTTTTACCTTTTTGGCAACGCGTTCCGCCAACTTCGCCGGGATCTTCTCCAATACGATAGCGAAACAACCCGCACCATCGAGAATGTGCGCATCTTCCTCTAACTTGTTTGCCTCCTCTTCAGTGGTAGCTCTCACCACGTAGGTGCCGAATTTATGAATGGATTGAGGGGTTAATCCGAGGTGTCCCATCACCGGAATACCGGCAGTCAGGATTCTGTCGATCGATTCCACCACCTCTTTTCCTCCTTCCAGTTTGACGGCATCCGCTCCCGACTCCTTCATGATGCGAATCGCAGAACACAAAGCCTCCTTGGAATTTCCCTGGTAGGTCCCGAAGGGGAGATCCACCACCACCAGAGCCCGTTTAACCGCTCTGACCACCGAGGAGGCGTGGTAGATCATCTCATTGAGCGTGATCGGCAGGGTGGAGGCATGGCCGGCCATGACATTGGAGGCCGAGTCTCCGACGAGGATCACGTCGATGCCCGTGTTCTCCAGGATCCTGGCGAAGGAGAAATCATAAGCGGTCAACATGGCGATCTTCTCCCCTTTCAGCTTCATCTCCTGAAGCACATGGGTGGTTACTTTCTGAACATTGCGAAATGAAAATGAGCTGGACATATTGATCTGTTTATTTTGCAAAGCTACGACTTTATTGAAAAAATTGTATTTTTGCCCCCTTAACTAACTTACTGATCATGCGATTTCTCAGAATCTTACTCCTGCTCCTGATCCCCGGGTTTCTCCTGTTCTCTTGTAAAAAAGAGCTCAATTTGAATGCAGATTGGAAAGATGTAACCATCGTCTACGGAATTTTGAATCAGCTTGATTCAGCACACTACATCAAAGTAACCAAAGCTTTTCTGGGACCCGGAAATGCACTGGAATATGCCCAGATTCCAGATTCCAGCAATTATCTCATGAAGCTGAATGTGACCCTTGAAGCCTGGAGTGGCAGCAACCTGATCGCTGTTTATCCGTTTGACACAACCACCATTTCAACTAAAGATACCGGCATCTTCTATTTTCCCAACCAGCTTCTCTATGTCAATGATTCGGTTTTGAATCCTGTTTACGATTACACACTGGTGATCATCAACCCGGAAACACAGGAGAGGATCACCTCCCAAACAGCGTTGATCCGGCCCTTTTACGTAGGTAAACCATTTGCTTTTCAGTCGATCACTTATGATCCTGGAAAAAACAGCAAAGCAGAATGGACCTCTGCAATAGGAGGGAAGCGCTACCAGATTATCGTTCGCTTCTACTATCAGGAAACCTCGGTAATGGATCCCTCCCAGAGCGTGGAAAAGTCTGTTGACTGGCTCATTATCCCCAGCAAACTTTCAAAGTCGGACGAAGGTGGTGAAATGCTGGAAGCTTCTTACTCCAACGACGGGTTTTATGCCATGTTGCATACAAAACTTGATGTGAATCCTGATATATTTCGTGTCGCACGGCGCTTACAATACTATTTTATCGTGGCTGCCAATGATCTCAACACCTATATCGAGGTGACTCAGCCTTCCAATTCGATCATTCAGGAAAAACCAACCTTTTCCAATATCGAAAACGGCATCGGCCTTTTCTCTTCCAGGTTTGTGCAGGTGATTGATTCGATTCAACTCTCTCAGCGGACCAAAGATGAGATTCGTAACAACTCACTGACCTGGAATCTCGGGTTCTAGATGCCGGATGCCGGATGCCGGATACCGGATAAATATATTTCTTACGTCCTACGTCCTACGTCCCACGTCCCTCTCTCTGTCGTTTTGTCAGCTTTTTGTTTCTGATTTAATTCTGGCACAATCATTGACAGGCTGAAGCAAATTCAGAAACCAACTAGTATAGTATAATAAATGTATTCATCATGGGAAAAATTATTGGCATTGACTTAGGAACTACGAACTCTTGTGTTGCTGTGATGGAAGGGAATGAACCTGTCGTGATCCCTAACAGCGAAGGAAGAAGGACAACCCCTTCTATTGTGGCTTTTACCGAAAACGGAGAACGTAAAGTGGGGGATCCTGCTAAACGCCAGGCTATTACAAACCCTACAAACACCATTTTCTCGATCAAACGGTTCATGGGTGAAACCTATGACCTGGTAACGAAAGAGATCAAGCGGGTCCCATATAAAGTAGTAAAGGGGGAGAACAACACGCCACGTGTCAAGATTGGAGATAAAGAATATTCACCGCAGGAGATCTCGGCGATGATCTTGCAGAAGATGAAAAAGACAGCGGAAGATTATCTGGGAACAGAGATCAAAGAGGCCGTCATTACAGTGCCTGCTTACTTCAGTGATTCACAGCGTCAGGCTACCAAGGAGGCTGGAGAGATTGCAGGACTGGATGTAAAGCGGATCATCAATGAACCTACTGCAGCAGCCCTTGCCTATGGACTTGAGAAGAAACATAGAGACATTAAAGTGGCTGTATTCGACCTGGGTGGTGGTACATTCGATATCTCTATCCTGGAGTTGGGTGATGGCGTGTTCGAGGTAAAATCGACCAACGGAAACACACACCTTGGAGGTGACGATTTCGATCAGGAGATCATCAACTGGCTGGCCGATGAATTCCAGAAAGACGAAGGACTCGACCTGAGGAAAGACCCGATGGCACTGCAGCGGCTGAAAGAGGCAGCGGAGAAAGCCAAGATCGAACTATCCAGTTCGACGGAGACCGAGATTAACCTTCCGTACATCATGCCCGTAGATGGGATGCCAAAACACCTGGTGAAAAAACTAACCCGGGCAAAACTGGAACAACTAATCGACCCGCTGATGCAGGCAACCGTTGAACCCTGCCGGAAAGCAATGGCTGATGCCGGATTGAAAGCTTCTGATATCAACGAAGTGATCCTGGTAGGTGGTTCTACCCGGATCCCGGCCATCCAGAAGATTGTAAAAGACTTCTTTAGGAAGGAACCATCAAAAGGAGTGAACCCCGATGAGGTTGTGGCTATCGGAGCTGCGATTCAAGGTGGTGTGCTCACCGGGGAGGTCAAAGATGTCCTGCTACTCGATATCACTCCTCTGTCGCTGGGTATCGAAACCCTCGGAGGGGTCATGACCCGGTTGATCGAAGCCAACACTACGATTCCTACCCGGAAATCGGAGGTGTTCTCGACGGCAGCTGACAGTCAGACATCAGTAGAGATACATGTGTTGCAGGGGGAACGACCGATGGCCAACCAGAATAAAAGCATTGGACGGTTCCATCTCGACGGGATTCCACCAGCCCTTAGAGGTATTCCGCAGATCGAGGTGACGTTCGACATCGATGCCAATGGAATCCTCAATGTAACAGCCAAAGACAAAGCCACTAATAAGTCCCAGAACATTCGTATCGAAGCTTCATCCGGGTTATCCGATGAGGAGATCAAGCGGATGAAAGATGAAGCTCAGACCAACGCCGAATCCGATAAAAAGGTGAAAGAGGAGACGGAAAAACTGAATACAGCGGATACGTTGATTTTCCAAACAGAAAAACAACTGAAAGAGTTCGGGGATAAAGTTCCCGCAGACAAAAAAGGAGAGATCGAAAAAGCGCTGGAAGAGCTGAAAACCGCTCATAAGAACCGCGACTTTGCCGGCATCGACAGCGCGATCGCTAACCTGAATGCAATGTGGCAGGCAGCCAGCCAGGAGATGTATCAGAATACATCCCAGGCAGGACCACAGCCAGGTGCACAAGAAGGCCCTCAGGCCGATACGGGCCAACCCAAAGGTCCTGGTGACGATGAAGTGACCGATGTCGACTTTGAAGAGGTAGATGACAAAAAATAGTTGAATGAGCCATTATGGTATTCTCACCGCATTTCTGTTCTGGTGGCCATGCATGATCTCCGGGCAGCACCAGGAACCATTCACGGTGACCGACAACCCGTTACGTATAGAGATACCGGCCCAGTCCGACAGGGAGACCTACAGGATTATCCCGTGCGGATCGGCCGGGATGATCATGTTTTTTCAAAGTATGGAGGTAACCACCCACCACTCTACACGGTGGTATTTCTCTTTCTACGACCGGAACCTGCAGAGAATCTGGGTTAAAAGTGCTCCAATCTTTTCATCATTGCATTATAAGGATGTAGCGATAGGAGAGGACACGCTATATCTTTACTTTGAGGCCGATAAAAAAAACAGGAACAAGGAGGTCAATTTTCAGATCCTTCGCATCATTCTGCAAACCGGGTCCTTTATTCTCAACAACGGTACAACTCCCGAATCAGGAACCATGCTTTCATTTGAGGTTTTCAGGCAGAAAGCCTTTATCGGACTGAACAATGAAGAGAATAAACCTGCTGTCCAGATCATAGATCTACCCACAGGACAGCCCTCTGTCATACCCTTGATGCCCGGTAACGCGTCCACACTTCTCCATTGTTCGGTTGAACCGCACTCAAATAATATGACGCTGCTTATTTCCAAGCAGTTGTCAAAACGTGCCACCGAGCTTTATTTTTGCAGATATCTTCCTGATGGAACGAAAATACTTGAAACACGAGTGAGTAACAATAAGTCGGCCCGTGACTTTATCCATGCAACAGAGATGCGCACGTCAGAGGATGAAACCCTGATAAGCGGCACCTACACAGGAACTCGTACTGGAAAAAAAGCAAAGGAGGTTGAATCAACAGGTCTTTTTACCTCTCCTTTTATCTCAGCGATCCAGGAGTCGATAGATTTTTATAACTTCTTGGACCTGAAGAATATTAATCAATTGTTGAGTGAACGAGATAGGCTCAGTCTGAGAAAAAAAAGCATTAAGAAAAACCGTTTCGATCAGGAATATTCCCTAGATTTCTCCCTGTTGCTCCACGATATTCTTCCATGGAATAATCAATTCATCGTAGCGGCTGAAGCATATTATCCACAGTATCATACAGAATCGTTTACCGATTATGATTTTTACGGTCGACCATTTACCAATGCCTATTCAGTTTTTGACGGATACCGGTTTACCGGCATCATTCTGGCAGCGTTTGACAAAAAGGGAAAGATGATCTGGGATAATGTCATGCGTATCAGGAATGTAATTTCGTTCACTCTGGAACCAAAAGTAACGCTCTATCCTTCAGGAAATGAACTTATCCTTGCTTACCTTAGTGAGGGAAAAATTGCCTGCCAGATCATCCATGAAAGCGAGATCATAGAAAAGAGCTCTTTTTCAGAGCTGGAGTTGATGACAACAAACGACAAACTGCTGAAGGAGTCCAGAGCCAGAATGGAGCACTGGTATGACGAATATTTTCTCTGTTCCGGATACCAGGAGATCAGGGATATCTCAAAAGGGGGAAAAGATAAACGGTTGGTCTATTTTTTCAATAAAGTCAGGTTTGAGCGATAACCAGTTAATCCTGACGAAATCAGATAGATAACTATTTTAAAACCAGTTGAATATCATCACATGACAGGATCATGATGGTGGTATCCAGGTAATATGTATTACAGGAAATCTTGAAATTATAGGGATTGTCACCCGTCACAACCAGGCATTCAATAAAGTTTCTGTCAAGGTCAAACAGGTGATTCATCTGAACAACCTTGATGGTTGCGGTGGAATCAAGTTTGTTAGTGAAGCAGATCCGTCCTGTTTTATCACAGGGTTCCACGGAAACTTTCTTTTTGCATCCGGAGAAAACAAGTAGGATCACAAACAGGATCCCGGGTAAGATGAAACGTGATTTTTTCATAGGGTTGAAATTATTCTTTTGCAAAAGTAACAGGTTTCATTGGAAAAAAGAAATAGATAACGCCTAATTTTGTATTGACATTAAAATACAATAAAGTTGCATGGTAGTGTATCTAACATTGAAATTTATCTTATTTTTGTTACAATTTTGTTTGCACTGCATTTCACATAAATGGAAAAGCAACCTTTGTGTGAAACCTTTGTTATATATTGGAAGTATAATATTAATGCCTATATTTGTAACACACGTTTCTAATCGCAAAAATATGTTCCGTAGATTTTTACACATTGTACCGGCTCTCTTTATGATGGTTTTGATCTCTGCTGGTTCATTTGCACAGCCTTGTCCTGATAATTCGCCCGTTATTACTGGCCCGGGAGTCGTCAGTAACAATCAGCTTGGTGTGATTTACTCCACACCCAATATTCCCGGGCATACCTATGCATGGACCGTAATAGGAGGGACTATAGGATCCGGTGCGGGAACCAACCAGATCACCGTTAACTGGGGGAATATTGGCACGGGAACCATTACGTTAACGGAGACTAATCCTGCAGCTGCCTGTTCTACCACTGTCAACAAAACAGTATCGATCCAGCCACTCCTGATCTCCTATTTCTACTACACCAACACCTCCTGTTACGGTGATATCGTCTCTTTCTGGGATGCTTCGGTTGCCGATGCAGCAAATCCGATTGTTGCCTATTACTGGACGTTTGGTGATGCGGGCACCTCCACTCTTCAGAATCCTCTGCATCAGTATATGCCTCCCTTCAACCAGACCTATACCGTTACGCTGGTTGTTACCAACCAAACAGGGAATAAAGACACGATCATTGATGCCGTTTACGTTAACCCCGATCAGTTTATTCCACATCCCAGCTTCATTTCAACTGTTCCCAACTGCCTCTATACCCCTGTCCAGTTTAACAGCACCGCCTCCACTACGCCGCCGGGAACCGGAAACATCATCAACTGGAGCTGGAATTTCGGAGATCCCGGTTCCGGACCGGCCAACACCAGTACGTTGCAGAATCCAACCCATGTCTTTTCTGCTCCGGGCACTTTTGCTGTCAAACTTGAGATCACCAATGAACGGTACTGTAAGAACGACACCACCATCATGGTTACCATTGAGCCATCCATACCGGTGGCACAATATTCTTATACCACTCCCACCTGCCTGAATAACCCGGTTGATTTTACTGATCTCTCCACCTTCCCGATAGGAAAAGATATCGTGACCTGGATCTGGAATTTCGGTGATGCTACCCCTCCCATTATCATCAATGCGCCTAACTCCCCGAACCTGACCCACTGGTATCCAAGTTTCGGTCCATATCCTACCCGATTGACGGTAATCACCAACCAGAGTTGTCGTGATTCCATCACCAAAAACATTCAGCTCGATCCTTCTCCTATTGCTGACTTCTCTTATGAGGCAGCCTGTGTAGGAGATACGGTGCCTTTCACCAACCTTTCGCAGCAAAATAACGGGCCACCCATCGTTTCCTACGAGTGGAATTTCGACGATCCCGCCTCTGGATACAACACCTCCACTCTGACACATCCAAAACACCTTTTTTCGGCTCCGGGAACTTTCAATGTCATGCTGGTTACCGTGAACGCCACGGGTTGTCCTGACACCGTTTTCAAGGATGTCATCGTTTTTGACTCACCGGCCGTGGATTATACATGGCATTACGGAAGCCAGAACAACGAGATCCACTTCCACATCGATACCGTAGTTACCAATATGGCCCTCATCGGGAACATGGTGTTGTGGAATTTCGACGATGGCACATGGGGCTACGGGTGGAATCCGATCCATGTTTATCCTGCAGCCGGAATCTTCATGGTGACCCTCTATGTGACCGATACGGTAGGATGTACAAATGAGATCACCTATCCTGTGATTGTTCCTTCTTTACCTAACGCCTTTTTCTCCTCCAACTCACCTGTCTGCCACGGCCAGCCGGTTTGTTTTACTGACCTCAGTTCCGTTCCTTCGCCACCTTTTGGCTACATTGTGACCTGGATCTGGGAATTCGGAGACAGCTCACCCAACGATACCATCCATTTCCCGAATAACCCGAACGTCTGTCACCTCTATTCCACGGTAGATACCTTTGCGGTGACCCTTCATGTCATCGACAACAACGGCTACACAGACAGTGTGACCCAGAACGTGATCATCAAACCCAATCCAATCGCGAATTTTATCTATTCCACTGCCTGCCAGCAGCAAGTGGTCAGTTTTACCGATATGTCAACCCCAAACGGAGGAGGGAATATCATCAGCTGGAACTGGAAATTCGGTGATCCTGGTTCTGGTCTCAACAACACCTCTGCACTGAAGAACCCCACCCATACTTTCACTTATGGGGATTCGACATACCTGGTGCGGTTGATCGTAGTAAATTTCAACAACTGCCGGGATACCATCATCAAACCGGTCTATGTTTTCCCATCCCCGCCGGTCAATTTCCTCTATGATACTGCCTGCCAGAGTACCCTGACAACATTCTGGGCAGACACCTCCATTACCCATATCGATTCCATTGTGGCTTGGGCATGGAATTTCGGAGACGGAACCCCGCTGATCACCGATCCGATCACCACCCAACACCTATATGCTTCACCGGGTACCTATACCGTGACACTGACGGTCATCGACCACCATGGCTGCCAGAACTCCGTATCCCGTACCGTACGGGTCAACCCGCTTCCGGTGGCCAACTTTACCTGGCCAACCCCATCCTGCCAGTTTGACTCGGTACTCTTTACGAGCCAGTCCTATATCCCTCCTGGATTTACAGGATACATCGCTAAGTGGCGCTGGAACTTCGGCGACGGCACCACGCAAACGATCGTGGTTCCGAATTCGCCCAATGTATACCACACCTTTACCGGTCCGAGCACAAATTATAACGTGACGCTCACGGTCTGGTCGAACGACAGTTGTACCCAATCAATCACAAAAACCGTTACCCTGATCCCTGCACCCTTAGCCAATTTCTCATACTCCTCTACCAGGTGCCAGAATCAACCGGTTGGGTTTACCAACCTGAGCCAAACAAACGGCGGAGGCTCCATCACCTCCTATCTATGGAATTTTGGTGATCCTGCATCCGGATTGAACAACACCTCTACGTTAACAAATCCTTCTCATACCTATGCTACTGCCGGAACCTATATAGTTACTCTGACTGCTTTCAATGTGAACAATTGCGACGATACGGTCATGAAAACCGTGGTGGTGAACCAGCTACCGGTGGCCAATTTCTCTGCCGATACAGCTTGTCGTGGTTCAGCCACCACCTTTACCGACCTCTCCACCCCCAACGCAGCAAGTATCATATCCTACTCCTGGGATTTCGGAGATGGAACACCGCTAAACAGTCAACCCTCACCAACCCATACCTATGCCAACTATGGAACCTATCTTGTAACCCTGACCATCATTAACTCCAATGGATGTATCCATACCACTTCCAAGAACGTGCTTGTATATCCGTTACCAGTTCCGGAGTTCAGCTATAGTACGCCAAACTGTTTTGGAGCGCCGGTTACCTTTACCAACCAGTCATCAACAGTTCCCGGGTTCATTGATAACATTGTCACCTGGCTGTGGGATTTCGGCGACGGAACCACGCAAACCATTAACTTCCCGGCCAATCCCAATGTGATTCACACATTTGTTGGAGCAGCCTTATCACATACCGTCAGGCTCACCGTTACGACCAGCCACGGGTGCATAAAATACATTGAACATGTGGTCAACAGCATCCCGGCTCCGCTGGCCAACTTTACCTTCCCGGGCGCCCCCTGTGCACAGAACCTCGTTCCCTTTACCGACCTGTCGCAGCCTAACGGGGGTGGCTCCATTGTGCAATGGGCCTGGAATTTCGATGATCCGGCTTCCGGACTGAATAATAATTCAAACGCACAGAATCCATCGCACAGCTTTACGGCTGCAGGCAGCTATGATGTCCGGTTGATCGTGACCAATACAAATGGGTGTAGGGATACGGTAATCATTGCTGTGACCGTGAATGCCAGACCGGTCGCCAACTTCTCTGCCGATACAGCCTGCCTGGGAACCATGACCCATTTCACCGACCTATCAACCACTTCAAGCGGTACCATTACCAGTCGTTTCTGGGAGTTCGGTGACGGTGGAACCGGAACAGGAGCAAACCCCACTCATCTCTATGCCAACCCGGGCTCCTATTCTGTCAAACTAACCGTGATGACCTCTGCTGGCTGTACGAAAGATACCACCAAACAGGTGATCGTATACCCGGCGCTCACGGCAGCCTTCAGTTATAACTCCCCGGCCTGTGCAGGTGACTCCATCCTGTTTACCGACCTCTCCAATTCACCCCATGGATCGATCACTACCTGGGTCTGGAATTTTGGGGATGGAACACCCCCTGTAACGATCAACTTCCCTGCCAACCCGAATGTTTCACACATGTATGCGAACGGGGGAACTTACTCGGTGACACTGACAGTGACCAACAGCGATGGCTGTACAGCGGTCAAGACCAACCAGGTCCTGATCAAGTATGCACCGCTGGCCAACTTCTCCTTCGCATCCGGTGGATGTGCCAATGTGGGGCTACAGTTCACCGATCTCTCCCAGCAGAACGGAGGTGGCGCGATCATCTCCTGGAACTGGGATTTCGGCGATCCCAATTCAGGTGTCAACAATACCTCTCAGTTGAAGAATCCAATCCATGCGTTTAGTGCAGGAGGGACCTTTGATGTGAACCTGATTGTTACCAACATCAATGGATGCATCGATTCCATTACGAAAACGGTCACGATCAACAATGCTCCGGTCGCCGTTTATTCGGCTGACACCGCCTGCTTCGGGTTGCCTACCAGCTTTACCGACGCCTCCACAACCTCCACGGGAACAGTGATTGGATGGCTATGGAACTTCGGCGATCCGGCATCCGGTTCAAACAACACCTCCGCCCTGCAAAATCCGATACATGTCTTTACCAATATCGGGACATATAATGTCAACTTAACGGTCACAAACTCGAACGGATGTTTGGATGACACCACCACGCAGATACAGGTACATCCTGTGCCCGATGCCATGTTTACCTATTCAGCAGCCTGTTTGGGAAGCCCGACACAGTTTACCGATCTTTCCATCGCACCGGGCAGCTCGATCATAGCCTGGTTCTGGGATTTCGGGGACGGTTCAGGGACGTCTACCATTCAGAACCCTGTTTATACTTACGCGGCACCCGGCACCTATAACGTGATGCTCTTGGTAACCAACCTGCAGAATTGCATCGACTCTGTAATCATGCCAGTCATCGTGCGGAACAACCCAACAGCCGGCTTCTCTTACCTGAACTTCTTCTGCCCGGCGGGGAAGGTGCACTTCCAGGATCAATCAACCGGAGCTGGCTCAACCATCATAGAACGTTTCTGGATCTTCGAACCCGGATATACCTCCACGGCAGTGAATCCAACCCACCTCTTCTCGCAAACGGATACCACCTTTGCTGTGAAATTGATCGTAACCGATAACTATGGCTGTAAGGACACCGTCATCGACAGCGTGTATGTGAAACCCGGATTTGCATTTACCTTTACAAACGATACGGTTTGTTTTGGCTATCCGACCCACTTCCAGGCACAAAACCTGGCTGCCGGAGACTCACTCTATTCCGTCGCATGGAGATTCGGTGACCCGGCATCCGGTGCAAGCAACACCTCATATCTCTATAATCCTACCCATACCTTCACCGCTCCTGGCAATTACACTGTGAAACTAAAAGCCTGGAATACGGATAATTGTGTGGATAGTGTTTACAAGGAGGTTACGGTCTACGATCTGCCGCAACCGGCCTTCACGTTTGTCTCTGAGCCCTGCGACAGCATTGTGTATTTCACGGATCTCAGCATTGCTGGCGGGAACTCAATAGCAAGCTGGGAGTGGCACTTTGGAGACGGTAGCCCACCGGAGGTCATCACCGCTCCAGGGCCGGGCAGCACATCGCATCCTTACTCCAACCTGGGTACCTATAGTGTAACCCTCATCGTGACCAATAATCATGGTTGCGTAGCTTCAATCACCACTGCCATTACACGCTATCCTTGCATTAATGCCATCTTTGTTTCAGATACCCTGGTGTGTGCCCGAACCCCGGTCACTTTTTCCGATAGCTCCTATCCGGTTACAAGCATCAGTCAGTGGCACTGGACATTCGGAGATGGCATGGATACGACTTATACAACCTATGCCCAGACCATCTCGCATGAATACAATAATTATGGAAATTACATAGTGAAACTGGTGATTGATGCCATTGTCGGTGGCATATCATTCACTGACAGTTCTTACCAGCTCATCCGAATCCGTCCGACGCCGGAACCGTACTTCTCCAATGTATTTGTTTGCTATAACCAGACGACCTTGTTTGTGGATACATCCACAACATTTGGGGAGCCCAATACATCCTGGTACTGGCAGTTCGGGGAACCCGGATCCGGAACTTCAGATACCTCCACTGTGAAGAATCCAGCACATAAATACATGACTCCTGGAAGCTATGATGTAAGGATGATTGTGGCCAACAAATGGGGATGTACAGATTCTCTGACCAAATCAACCCGGGTCTTTGATATTCCCGTGGCTGACTTTGAAAACACACCCACATGTCAGGGAGAACCCACTGAGTTTACCGATCTTTCTCTCATTGCTGATACGGCGTTGGGGAGTTGGAGATGGAATTTTGGTGTACCGGGGATCATTACAGATACTTCCAATGTTCAGAATCCCACCTACGTTTATGACTCCAGTGGAACCTATGCTGTCAGGATGATTGTGGAGGACCTGAACGGATGCAGGGACACCGCTGATTCGATCGTGATTGTCAATGTGACGCCACTCAGTGTATTCAACATCACAGAGTATATTGGTGGCATGAGTGGGAAACTGCAAATGGAGAATCTCTCGACTGGGGCCAGCAGCTACATGTGGAATTTTGGCAATGGAAAATACTCAAATGAGAAAAACCCGATAATTACTTATACAGAAGATGGGACGTATCTGATCGAACTGATCTCATTGAACGAATTCGGGTGTACTGATACTACCTTCTATGCATATGAACTCCTTTTCAAGGGGCTCTATATCCCCAATGCGTTTGCTCCATCTTCCACAAACCTGGCCATCCGGTTATTCAAACCGGTTGGGATCAATTTGAAGAGGTATCATATTCAGGTCTTTAATTCCTCCGGTCACATCATGTGGCAATCCACCAAGATCGATCCGCAGGGTCGTCCGGTTGATGGATGGGATGGCACCTTTAACAGCGTCCTCATGCCACAGGGGAACTACATGTGGAAAGTGAGCGCTACCTTCATCGACGATTCTCCGTGGAACGGCTCGGATATTGGCAAGGGCGAATACAACACCATGGGTACTGTAACATTGATTCGTTAATCAGCTAAATATACCTAGATGAAAAAGGTTTTTATATATCCATGCTTATTGATCCTGGGAATCCTTGCATCATTTCCGGCTGCCCAGGCACAGGATGTCAACTATACCCAGTTCTTTAGCTCGCCCCTCTATTTTAATCCTGCCTATACGGGGATCAATACTGGATTACGGGCTAGATTCCTGTTCCGGGATCAATGGCCCGCTCTGCCAATTGACTTTAAATCGTACTATTTTTCAGCAGATATTGGTGACAGAAATCTTCCGGGTGCGGGTGGTATCGGGATCATGATCAACTCAGATTCACCAGGAACCGGGCTGATTAACACGTTACAGGCTGCAGTGACCATCGGTGTCCGTATTCCCATCACCAGCTTCATGGTCGCTCAGATCGGGGTGAAAGCAGCAATCCTTCAACGAAAAGTCAATTGGGACGATCTGATTTTTGCAGATCAGCTCGATCCCAAATACGGGGCCATCTACCAGTCATCCTTCATCCCACCTGATGCCAACTCCCGGGTTGTGCCAGACTTTGCTGCCGGTGGGATCCTGCAGTTTTCCAATGAAACTGGAAACATTGCCGGATCCATTGGTTTTGCAGCAGATCATTTATTTAGACCAGACGTCTCCCTGCTCTCTGACGGAAGTTACCCATTCCCCAGGAAATGGGTCGTTCACGGGGATGCGATCTTTACAACCGGGTATGGATCTTCATCCAGCTTGTCCGGTACTAGCGGGGACCCGCTTATGTTCAACCCGGGATTTATGTTCCAGAGTCAGAGTAACCTCAACTCGTTGGAAATTGGATTAAACCTGCTGAAGTTCAACGTCTACCTGGGTGGATGGTATAAAACCACCATGACAGGAGATGTGAATAACTCGATTGCCCTGTTGGCTGGCTACCGGTTTATGTTCATGCAGGACATGAGCATTAAATTTATTTACAGTTACGATCTGCAGATTGCCGGTGTGATGCAGGGAACCGGAGGAGCACATGAGATCAGCCTGGTACTTGAATTCGACGGACTCTCCCTTTTCGGCGGCAACGGCGGTGAAAGCCGCAGCGGAACCCGGGGATTCGTCCCCACAGGCCGGTCCAGAGGCTACGGACCGCTCGAGTGCCCAAGCTTTTATTAAAAACGATAAATAACCGGAATTTTTTCCGGTTTTTTTTGGAGGTGATAGTTGGATATTATATTTTTGACTGACCGATTAGTCAATGGAAGTTGGCCATATGTCAAGAATTCAATATATTCTGCTTTTCTTTGTGTTCCCGTGGGTGATGTCGCCTCAAACGTACGGGCAAAACCAGGACTGGGAGTTCAAAGGGTATTTGAATGATCTGCAAATGGTCCAGTTTCAAAAGATCGGCGATCCCTGGATCCTGGATAATGAAATCCATAACCGTCTCGACTTTTCCTTGTACCCTGGAAAGGTATTCCGAATGGGATTGGGCATGCGAAACCGTTTTGTGTTTGGCCAGAGTTTCTCCCAGAACCCGGCCTACAAAGGGTCGATCACCACGGATCCGGGACTGGTTAACATGACCTGGAGCATCTTCTCCGGGAACTCTTTTCTGCTGGTATCTCAATTTGACAGGGCCTGGTTTTCCCTGACTACAGGGAAGGTTCAATTGACGGTAGGGCGACAGCGGATCAACTGGGGACAGTCGATCGTGTGGAATCCCAATGATATTTTCAATACCTATTCCTTCTATGACTTTGATTATCCGGAGCGCAACGGCAGTGATGCGATCCGTGTGCAATTCTATCCCAGCTACACCTCCTCTTTGGAAGCAGCCGTCAAGTGGAACAACCAGGGCAGGATTACGGTTGCAGCTCTTTATCGGTTTAACCTCTGGCAATATGATATCCAGTTCATGGGTGGCCTGGTAGATGATCAGGATTATGTGATTGGAACGGGATGGTCAGGTAACATCAGTCAGGCTGGTTTCAGGGGAGAGGTCAGCTATTATTATCCGAAGAACCTATCCAACGACACCAGCGGTGTATTACTGGCCACTATGGGACTTGATTATTCATTTGCAAACTCACTCTACCTGATTTTCCAGGTGTATTACAATCAATTGCCACCTGCTTTCCAACCAGAGAACCTGCTCTCCATCTACCAGGCACCGCCATCCCCCAAAACGCTCTCTTTTGCTGAATGGAACATCTTCATGCAGGGATCCTATCCAATCACTCCGTTGTTTGATGTGAACCTGGCTGCTATATATTACCCTGATCGTAACGGTTTCTTCATCGGACCCAATATAAACTATTCGATCCGGCAAAATGTAGACCTGAGTTTCTTCCTCCAATACTTTAACGGGAGATTCACCAATACCGGCCCTCAACGGGATCAGGACCTTAATTTTCAGGCATGCATTTCTGCCTTCAGGTTGAAATGGAGTATTTAATCAGATTGTCATGAGCCCGAAAACAAAAGTACAATATGCTAAGATCAGGGAAGACCGGAGGGAGCTGATCCTGAATGCTGCATTAGAACTTTTTGCCAAACAGGGGATCTCTTATACAACCATTCAACAGATAGCAAAAAAGGCAGGCATTTCCAAAGGGCTCATCTACAATTATTTTACCAGTAAAGAGGAGCTTCTGGAGGAGATCATCACTACAAGTTTCCATCACCTCTACGCCTGTTTTGACCCTGATCACGATGGGATTCTGACCACAGAAGAGATGGAATATTTCATTGAGCAACAGATTCAGTTGCTGAAGCAGAACATAGATTTCTGGAAGTTTCTTTATATGCTCCTGGCACAACCTTCAGCTCAGAAGCTGGTTCAGCAGCTCCAGTTTGAGATGTTGACCTCGGGGATGTGGAAGATGATAGCCAGATACTTCAGCAATCATGAATTTGAGGACCCGGAACTGGAGACCTGGTTTTTCCGTTCCATGCTGGATGGGGTCTATATGAATTATGTATTCAATCCTGACAAATTTCCGATTGACCGTATGAAAGAGTTGATCATACGACGATATGGTAAACCTTAACACCTGGAGGCACAATCATGAAAATCAAATTCGTTCTCGGACCTGTGCTGTTCACTGCTGCCATGCTCTCTTTCTGTCCTGTTCGGGCACAGGATGCCACCGAGATCATTAAAAAAGCCAACGATAAGATGGAGGGGGTTTCAAGCGAAACTGAAATGGTTATGACAGTAGTCAGGCCAACCTGGCAGCGAACCGTCAGTTTCAGAAGCTGGTCCAAAGGGCGGGATTACTCATTGACCCTCATCACTGCTCCATCAAAGGAGAGCGGGCAAACGTTCCTGAAAATACATAACGATATGTGGAGCTGGAACCCGACCATCAACCGGATGATCAAACTCCCTCCCTCCATGATGTCGCAAGGGTGGATGGGTTCTGACTATTCTAACGATGATATCCTGAAAGAATCATCTATCGTAGTGGATTACAACCATACTATAATTGGTACCGAAACGGTTGACGGTTTTAACTGCTATAAAATTCAACTGGATCCGAAAGAGGAGGCAGCCGTTGTCTGGGGAAAGATCCTGATGTGGATCAGCAAAGTGGAGTATTACCAGCTCAGGGTTGAGTACTTTGACGAAGATGGCTACCTGGTCAAGACACACATCCTCTCAGATATCAAATTCATGTACGACCGGAAGATCCCAACCCACTTTGAGATCATCCCCGAAGACAAGCCAAACCAGAAAACGCTGGTAGATATTACAAGTGTAAAGTTCAATATCAAGATACCGGAAAGCTTCTTCTCCCAGCAGAATATGAAAACCGTTAAATAGAATAACCGGATGGAAACGATAAAAATCGCCTGGAGAAACCTCTGGAGAAATAAACGAAGAACGGTGATCACCTCTGCTTCCGTGTTCTTTGCCATCTTCCTGGCTTTGATCATGCGTGCCTTCCAGCTTGGCAGCTACGATCTGATGGTCTATAACATCGTGCATGCCTATTCGGGATATTTTCAGGTTCACGCAACCGGGTACTGGGACGACAAGATTATCAACAACTCGTTTGAATATACACCAGAGTTGCAGCAGGCTATCGCAGAGACGCCTGAGATAGACGGATATGCTTCCCGGCTGGAATCTTTTGCTCTGGGATCATTTGGCATGCAAACCAAAGGGGTGATGGTTACAGGAATTGTACCGGCTGAAGAGGATTTGCTGACAGGGTTGCAAAAGAAACTCGTGGAGGGGAGTTACCTCCTCCCTGATGACGATGGAGCCCTGGTGAGCCAGAAGCTGGCAAAATACCTGAAGATAACTGTGGGAGATACCCTTGTACTCATCGGGCAGGGTTTCCATGGAATGAGTGCCGCCGGGATCTTCCCGGTAAGGGGGATCGTTCATTTTCCCTCTCCAGAGCTGGATAACCGGATGATTTACCTCAGCCTTCCGGCATCGCAACGGCTCTTTTCAGCTGAAAACAGGCTGACTTCGCTCTCGTTCAATGTGTGCGACACAAAAGATTATGAACAAGTTGCCTACCGGTTAAAAGAGAAGTTGAATCCGGAAGAATACGAAGTGCTGACCTGGAAAGAGATGATGCCTGATGTAGTACAACAGATCCAGGTCGATAATGTCTCAGGCCTGATCATGTTGGCCATTCTTTACATGATTGTTGGGTTTGGCATCTTTGGAACGATCCTGATGCTGTTCAGCGAGCGGATACGCGAATTCGGAATGATGATCGCTATCGGGATGCAGAAACTAAAACTGATCCGCATCGTGGTGGCCGAACTCTTCATGATCGGCTTACTTGGTGTCGTTGCTGGTATTATTGCTGCTGTTCCACTCCTGTACTATTTCTACCTTCACCCTATACCTCTAACCGGAGAGATGGCGGAAACGACCATCCAGATGGGATTCGAGCCCGTCATGCCAGTTGCCTGGGAGAGCTCCTATTTTATCGGTCAATCCCTGACTGTACTCATCATTCTGTTGTTCGTCATGATCATGCCGGTTGTGAAGATCAGCAGGCTAACAGTGATCAATGCATTTAGAAAATAAAACAGAATGTCATGATTTGGATAATTGCCTGGAAAAATATCTGGAGAAACAAAGTCCGAAGCTTGGTCGTGATTCTGGCTATCACATGCGGGCTCCTAGGAGGGGTGTTCTCTTCAGCCGTCATGAAAGGGATGGGAAAACAACGCATCCATGAAGCGGTCAGCCGTGAAACGGCTCATATACAGATCCATAATCCGAAGTACATTGAAGACAATGAGATCAAATATACCATTGATGGTCAGGCTTCTGAGCTGACACAAAAGCTGGACTCAATACTTCATATCAAATCTTGGTCATCCCGGATCAAATTCCTGGCCATGGCTAACAGCGCCAACGCCAGTACCGGGGTCATGATTTACGGAATTGATCCGGAGAAGGAGAAAGAGGTGTCGGAGATCTACTCGATGATCTGCGATTCCTGTGGCACCTATCTCAGTCGGGGAAAAGCCAATCAGGTTGTGGTCGGGAAGGCATTCGCTGAGAAGTTGAAGCTGCGGTTGCATTCAAAAGTTGTGTTAACGTTCCAGGATCTCGAAGGCAACCTTACTGGAGCCGCATTCCGGATCTGTGGATTGTACCGGACGAACAACCTGGTATTTGATGAGATGAATGTCTTTGTCCGGAAACCAGACATTGCCTCCCTGCTGGGAGTTGATCCAGGTGAGTTTCAGGAAGTGGCCATCCGGCTGGATGATGCAAACCGCATGGAGGGCATCCAGAAAGTGTTGAAGAAGAGTTATCCTGACCTCCTTATCAGGACCTGGAAGCAGGTAGACCCTTTAGTTGGGATCCTGGGTGATTTCATGGATTTGTGGCTCTATCTTTTCATGGGGATCATCTTGCTTGCCCTTGGTTTCGGGATCATCAACACCATGCTGATGGTCATCCTGGAACGCACACGCGAACTGGGCGTGTTGACAGCCATTGGCATGAACAAACGGCGTGTATTCCTCATGATCATGCTAGAGTCGGTTTACCTCTCCTTAACAGGAGCGCTCATAGGAATGGCCCTGGGGTATCTTCTGACTCTTTATACAGCCTACACGGGAATTGACCTCAGCAGTATGACCGAGGGATTTGAGAAGATCGGTTACAGCCCGATTTTGTATCCCTATCTAGACATGAAGTTTTTTATCACCCTGACGATCATGGTCATATTAATTGGCATCCTGGCTTCGATCTATCCGGCCAGAAAAGCATTAAAATTAAATCCGGCGGAAGCCGTCAGAACAGATTAAAAAAGTGATTATGAATATCATTGAAATCAAGGATCTGAAAAAGATCTACAGCGACTCGGAAGTAGCCGTTCATGCTCTGAACGGAGTAGACCTGGCTGTTCAGCAGGGCGAATTTGCCGCGATTGTAGGCCCTTCGGGCAGTGGAAAGACCACCCTGCTGAACCTGGTAGGTGGCCTTGATGTCCCCACCGAAGGATCAATCCGGATCGATGGCATGAACGTTGGGGAATTGTCGAGCAGGAAGCTGATCAATTTTCGATTGAATAACATCGGTTTTGTCTTTCAATCCTTCAACCTGATACCGGTTCTGACCGCTTATGAGAATGTGGAGTTCATCATGAGTCTCCAGGGATACAGCAAAGAGAAACGAAAAAAGAGGGCCATTGAACTCCTGGAAGCTGTCGGATTGGGCGACCGGATCAACAGTCGCCCTTCCAAGCTCTCCGGTGGACAACAACAACGCATAGCTGTTGCCCGGGCCCTGGCGTCCAAACCCAAGTTCATTCTGGCTGATGAACCCACAGCCAACCTCGATTCACAGTCGACGGAGAACCTGCTCGACATCATGGAGAAGCTGAACAGGGAAGAGAAGATCACTTTCATTTTCTCCACCCATGATCAGCGGGTAGTGAACAAGGCACGCAGGGTGATCAAACTGGAAGATGGGAAGGTGATCAGCGACGAGACTATTCAATCTCCATAGGGCCATGGGCATGTACAAAGATGACTGTTCCCAGATCATCATACCCGGCAAACAGCTCAGTTCCCTTATGCTTCAGGGAATCTTTTGCAAACCCGATCAGGGTCAGGCCGGCTTCAGCAGATTTCTGATTGATCATCTCCTTCTTGCTTATATCCGGGGTATCTATGATGATCTCAATGTTCTTCCTTGTGATGGGTAGGCGGCCTGTCTGAATCAATTTATCCATCTTTTTCCTGTTCTCCTCCAGCTTATCGGGTTTGCAGATCTCGAAAATCTTGATGTTGGACTTTCGCCAGTCGGAATGTCCCAGGATGATGAATCCCAGCAGGATCATCAGGTTGGCATTCTCTTCGAAGCTGCTGTGGATCCACATGTGAATGTCGCCCTTGTAGTTGATCTCCCTGCGAGAGCTACCCACTATGCAAATATCAAACTCCCCGGAGTTGACCAGGGCAAAATTGTCCACGATATCCTGCAGGTTGGTAGGGTTCTCCTTGTCAAACTCGAAGATGACCATGTTGTTCTCCATCCCGGCGATACCCGGGACCTGGATGGCATTTACAATCGCGGAAGCATATGAGGGAGAGATAATCGTATCGATATAGACATGATTACTTACGGAGTCGAACAACCGCAGCAAACGTTGCAGCTCATGTGATGCCTGAAGGTGCGACTGTCGTGAATAATAACCCTCAATCTGGTGAATATAGGTTCCAAATCCGTATTTATAAGAGATCCAATTCAGAAAGTTGAAGGCGGTCCGGCGCTCGAAGGAGTGCTCAGAGATGCAGATGGCGCTGGGACGCCACTCCTGGGTAGTCCGGTTTTTGCGACTTTTCTGAAGGTAAACCTGCAGGTTCCGGCTCATTTGAAAGATGGAGTTGGCAAAGATGGCTTCCAGCCCTTTTCTTCCCTTATGATAGTAATTGATGGTAAGGTAAATAGCTACCATGATCAGGCATGAAGAAAGAGCGTAAACGGTGTCGATCTTGAACATTACCCACACAGAGAGCAGAAAGCCGATCAGGGAGAGGTACCATTTGGATTTGAAGGAGGGACGGTAGGACGGGGAAGAGCCGAAATGATTCAGAAAGGAGATAAGGTTAAGGGAGCCGTAAGTGACCAGGAAGAACATGGAGATCACCTCGGCTACGGCATTC
>JBDROF010000035.1:0-14307 GCA_043810345.1 Bacteroidota bacterium
TTCACCTCCTGCCAGTCCGGAAAGTCGTTGTAATGCCACTTCCTGATGACCACTCCGTTTTTGAGGAGGATCAATCCGGGGTTGGATCGGATCATGCTTTTCAATACCACGTCATCGGAATTATAGAATTCAAATCCGATACCTGTTTCCATTTTAAATCCTACGATCTCTTCCGGCAATGTACCGGTCAGCCCAATGAACGAGTACCCGGCTTCGCTGGCCGCCAGGAAAAGAGATTGCAACCTGATCCATGCTTCCTCGTTGGTTTCATCCAGGCTATAAGCAACCACAAAGAAATGGTAATCAGGAATATCGAGGAAACTCTGGGCCAGATCATTCCCAAGGGTATCTTCGATCATCAGGGTCATCTCATCCTGGTTTGGATCCTCCACACGTTGGCTGACAAAGATCCAATTTGTCATCCAGGTGGAGTCGTTCCAGGGGTAGTTGGGAGTCAGAAACTCCTCTTTTTCACCCGTATACCGGTTCTTGTAGGTGACATAAAACTGCACCGGTCGATCACTGGTTTTATTCACCTGTGCTCCCGTTTTCCAATCCCGGAAATCGATGACAGGCAGGTGCCACAGACAATAGAGAGACAGACCGATAAACAGTGCCGTCACGGTTACCAGCGCCCCTACATCACCGGCTGGTTTCAGCACGCTTTTATAGTTCTTCCGCCATATAAATATCGGAACCACCATGGCCATCAATATAATATTTTTGATGAAGGTCTCGGTATTGGTCATCGTGATGGCGTCACCGAAACATCCGCAATCGGGAACCAGGTTGTAGAAAGCATCGAAAAACGTGAGGATGGTGAAACAGGTCATCATAGGAAGCAGCACCCAGGCACTCTTCCTGATCCAAAGATTAAACAGCAGGCTAACTCCCAGGCTGAATTCCAGGACGCACAGGAAAATAGTGAGGGGGAGTGCCAGATCGTTCGCCCAGGTGGTACCAAAAGCGAGGAAGTAATCCTGCATCAGGTACACGGTTCCCAGTGGATCAATCCCTTTGACGAAGCCGGAAAAGATAAAAACAATCCCTACCATTAGCCTGAAGAGGGTTCTAACTGTTTTCATAGTCGAGCTTGATGAGTGCAAATATGGAATAGTTGATAATATCGTAATAGTTGGCATCAATTCCTTCAGAGATGAATGTCTTGCCCTGGTTATCCTCAATCTGTTTCACCCGCATCAGCTTCATCAGAATGATGTCCGTAAGAGATCCCAGCCTCATATTTCTCCACGCTTCCCCATAATCGTGATTTTTATTCAACATCAGCTCCCTGGCAGCCTGGATATAGGTATCATACAGTGTTCCACCCTCTTCCGGGGAAATATTCTCATGGGTATCCTCGGCTCCCAATTCGAGCTGTATCAGTGCAATTACGGAGTAATTAACGATCCCGATAAATTCTGACCGGATTCCTTCATCAACTTTCCGGGATCCTTTGGTATCGATGCTCCGGATTCGTTGCGCTTTGATATAGACCTGGTCGGTGATCGAGGGAATTCTCAGGATCCGCCAGGCCGTACCGTAATCTTTTAACTTCATGAGGAAGATTTCACGGCAGGTTTGAACAATGGAATCAAATTGTTGCGAAGTTTTCTGAATGTCATCCATGCGTCAGGCTCTCTTGGAGAGGTTAAAATTACTGAATTTTGATTTATGCGGTTCGCGGATCCCGAATCTCTGCGTAAATCAATATCTTTGCCTGGCATTCGTTGATGTATGATACTCTTCTTTAACGGCAAAAAGCTTGACCTCTCTACTCCCCGCGTCATGGGGATCCTGAACCTCACGTCTGATTCCTTTTTTGATGGTGGAAGATACACCTCCATTGATGCTCAGCTCCGTCGAGTGGAGCGGATGCTGGAAGAGGGTGCCTCCATCATCGACATCGGGGCGGTCTCTACACGACCCGCGTCCGAAGAGATCGGTGAATCCGGAGAGCTCAATCGACTCGTGCCTTCGCTGAAAGCCATCCGTCATCACTTTCCCGCCTGCTTCCTTTCGATAGATACCTATCATTCTTTGGTTGCCCGGAAGGCGGCGGACCTGGGAGCTGATATGATCAATGACATCTACGGTGGCCGTTTTGACAATGACATGTTGAATACCATTGCCCGATTGGGTATCCCTTATATTTTGATGCATATGAAGGGGACACCGGACACCATGCAGCAGAACCCGGAATACCAGGATGTGGTGGCAGAGATCGCCTATTTTTTTCAGCAGCAGACGGAAAAACTCCGCGGACTTGGAGCCAGCCAGGTGTTGATTGATCCGGGGTTCGGATTCGGGAAAACAGTAGGACACAATTTTGAGATCATGTACCGGTTACGGGAATTTGCATGTCTGGGCTATCCGCTGGTCGTGGGGCTTTCCCGGAAATCAATGATCCAGAAAACACTGAATGTAAATGCTCTGGAAGCCCTCAACGGATCCACTGTCCTGCACACCATTGCCCTGCTGAACGGGGCCAACATCCTGCGGGTACATGATGTGAAGGAGGCAGTGGAGGCTGTGAAGCTTGTTGAGGCTTACAAGGGGGAGATTTGTTAATTTTGTGGTGATGTGGTGATGTGGTGATGTGGTGAAATGGTTAAATATTTTGGATTTAGAATTTTGGATTAACTATTGTGGTTTTACTTGAAAGTCTTTTTTCCGTCCGGGTTGTAGATGTCATTGATATCCTGCTCTTTGCCATCCTTCTTTATGAAATTTACAATATCGTAAAGGGGACAACAGCCATCAAGATCTTCATCGGGATCATTGCCCTTTTTATCATCTGGAAGATCGTCAGAGCTTTACAGATGCCTTTGCTCAGTGAGATCCTGGGCCAGTTCATCAGCGTAGGAGTCATCGCTCTGATCGTGGTTTTCCAGCCCGAGATCCGTCAGTTCCTTTTGATGGTCGGGAACACCGGGATCATCCGGGGAAATCAACGGAGGATTCTTTTCTGGAAGTATAACCTGTCTATGGGGATGAAACTCGACATTGATAAAATCGTGAAAGCCTGTAAACGCATGGCCGATACGAAAACGGGCGCCCTGATTGTGATTGCCCGGGAGAATGAGCTGACACCCTTCGTGGAGACAGGGCAACCGGTTGACGCTAAGATCTCGGATCCACTCATCGAGACCATCTTTTTCAAAAACAGTCCCCTTCACGATGGTGCCATTATTATTTCAGGAGATAAAATCAAAGCTGCCAAATGCATCCTCCCGGTATCCAGTAATACGGATATCCCTCCGGCCTCCGGGTTACGTCATCGCGCGGCCATGGGGCTGACTGAAAGAACAGACGCCATTGCGATCATCGTTTCAGAGGAAACAGGAGAGATCTCCTATTGTCACGACGGGAACCTGTTCCTTCACGTTCTACCAGACCATCTGAAAGAGATTCTGGGAAAATTACTGAATCCCTGAGAAGAACAAAGCGCAGTCTACTTGTTTGTCTGAGTGGCAGAGGCCTTTTGCCGGGCTTCAAACTCCCGGATCATCTGTTCTGGTGTTTTCCCAAGGTTATCGATGGAAGCCTGAGCATCATCTACAAAGTCGTGATCAGGGTAGCTTTCAATAAAAAGTTGATAGGCCTCCCGCGCTTTGTCAATATCTCTCATCACATTCTCCTGGACGTAACCGGTGAAGAAGAGGCATAACGGGGCTTTTTCAAAATTGGGGTAGGATTCCCGGATTTGTTCAAATAGGGCAATGGAACCGGGGCCATCCTGCAGGTTCATAGTCATGGAAGCCGCTTTGAAAAGGTAAACCGGAGCGAGTGAATCGTTCGGCCAGGCAGCCGCAAAATCCGTGTATAACAGGACCAATGAATCGGCACCTGCCCGAATGAAGCCGTTTTCAGAGGTAAACATCCGCTCCTCAAGTGTGCTGATCTGGTTCTCCCTCTGGGATTTCGACGGGCCGCATGCTGTGATCAAACCGGCCAGACCTATTAAAACAAGATATGCTAGTTTTTTCATGGAATGATTAATTTTGGTTATTTGTCATTGGTGCAATGGTGATGTGGTGATATGATGATTATGTGACCTTTATCTTACCTCTTACCTCTTACCTCTTACGTCCTACGTCTTACGTTTCTTCACTCCCGGGAAGATCATCTTATAATGCACCTCGATGTTCCCGTCGGCAATTTCCTTCAGCCTGCGTTTCAACAGCATCTTCTTCAGCGGGCTGATACGGTCGGCCATGGTGATGCCTTCCACGTGGTCATACTCATGCTGAATGATCCTGGCCAGGATCCCATTATATCGCTCATCATGTTTCTGGAAGTGTTCGTCCAGATAACGAATGTGGATCACTGATTTCCGCTGAACTTCTTCGTGCAGCCCGGGAAAACTCAGGCACCCTTCATTGTGTATCACCTCCTCTCCCTCTTCCCTGTACATTTCAGGGTTAATAAAGGTTTTCTTGAATCCGGCGGCCTCGGGATGGTGATGCTGTGACAATGCCGTTGCATCGATGACGAAGAGGCGAACCGACTGGTTTACCTGAGGTGCTGCCAGTCCCACACCATCAGCATGGTACATCGTTTCCCACATGTCGGCCAGGAACTGGTCCAGTTCCGGGTAGTCGGTACCGATTTCCACAGTGACTTTCTTCAGGGTGGGATGGGGATATGCAACAATGGGTAACAGCATAGACCTTAGTTAGCGGTTCAGTGTTAGTGATTCGAGGTATGATTGCAATATCATCGTTGCACTAACGGCATCGACGAGCGATTTATTTTGCCGATCGCTTTTTTTCACTCCTGCCGCCAGGATTGCCTGTGTGGCCATCCGGGAAGTAAACCGTTCGTCAAACCGTTTAACCAGGATGCCCGGAAAGTTCTTTTTCAGGTTTTTAACAAAGGGCGTGATAAAACGTTCAGCCTCAGAAGGACGGTTCGCCATATCTTTAGGTTCTCCTACCACAAAACATTCCACGGTGTTTTCCCTCAGGTACCTTTTCAGATAGGCGATCACATCCCCGGAACGAACCGTCCCCAAGGCCGTTGCGATGATCTTCAATTCATCGGTAACCGCTAGTCCGACCCTTTTTCTACCGTAATCGATTGCCAGGATTCTACCCATATGCTTGTTGGGTGCAAAGGTAAGAAACTAATTTTTTATCTACTTTTGACTGATAAAACCTGGATCTATGACAGAGGACATCAGTGCTCATGTAGAGGCAGCCTGGGAAAACCGGGAGCTATTGAAACAACCGGAAACGCAGCAGGCCATAAGGCTGGTCATTGATCTGCTCGACAAGGGCCGGTTACGCGTTGCAGAATATAACGGGTCCGAATGGATCACGTTTGAGTGGATCAAAAAAGCAGTGATCCTCTACTTCCTGATCCAGAAACTGGAGACCATCCAGGTGGGTCCATTTGAATTCTATGACAAGATCCCGTTGAAAAAGGATTACGGCAGACTGGGTGTACGAGTGGTTCCTCATGCGTTAGCCCGATATGGCTCTTACATCGCCGAAGGGGTGGTGATGATGCCCTCCTATATCAATATTGGGGCCTATGTGGATAGCGGTACGATGGTGGATACCTGGGCAACCGTAGGTTCCTGTGCACAGATCGGGAAACATGTTCACCTCAGTGGAGGGGTAGGCATTGGGGGTGTGTTAGAACCCGTTCAGGCCGCGCCTGTGATCGTGGAGGATGATTGTTTTATCGGCTCACGGTCGATCATCGTGGAAGGAGTCCGGATTGAACGGGAAGCCGTTCTGGGTGCCAATGTCGTGCTGACCTCCTCCACAAAAATTCTTGATGTCTCAGGGAATGAACCCGTGGAGATCAGGGGTGCCATTCCTCCCCGTTCAGTAGTGATTCCCGGATCCTATTCCAAATCGTATCCAGCCGGAGATTTTCAGGTTGCCTGCGCCCTGATCATCGGAAAACGCAAGGAGTCAACCGATCGTAAAACATCATTAAACCAGGCACTTCGGGAGTTCGACGTACCGGTATGAGAAAGATACTGATCATCCAAACCGCCTCTATCGGGGATGTGATCCTGGCAACTGCCCTTCTGGAGAAGCTTCACTGTTTTTATCCGGATACGGATCTCGATTTCCTGATTAAAAATGGGATGGAATCTCTCTTTGGTGAGCACCCTTTCATTCACCGGTTGCGGCTATGGGATAAATCCAACAAGTACCGCGACTTCTTCAGGTTACTTCGTGAAGTTCGCTGCGAGCATTACGACCTGGTGATCAATATTCAGCGTTTTGCCATGACCGGCATCCTGACGATGCTTTCAGGTGCAAAAACCACCATCGGTTTTGATAAGAATCCGCTTTCCCGATTCTTCACGGTAAGGGTTCACCATGAGATTGGCCCGGGAGTTCATGAAACGGACCGAAACCAGAGGCTGATCGCTGATTTAACGGATGCAAGCCCTGAAAAACCAAAACTGTATACCCCTCCCCTGGCCCCTCCCCAACAAGGGAGGGGAATCTCTCGTGACCAAGATCATGTATCTGGCATCCGGCACCTGGCATCCGGGATCTATTATACGGTCTCCCCCGCTTCCCTCTGGTTCACCAAACAGGTTCCGGCGGAGAAATGGATTGAACTGATCCGGGAGATGCCCGAGGAGGCGACTGTCTATCTGCTGGGATCTCATTCAGATTATGATCTGTGTGAGGAAATTAGACATACAGCCCAGAGCGCAGGGCACAGGGCACAGGAAAAAATCTATCACGAATCTCGTATCCCGGATCGCGGATCGCGAATCACGAATCGCGAATCGCGAATCGTCAATGTTGCCGGCCAGCTGACGTTGCTGGAATCCGCCGCTCTCATGAAAGGTGCCCGGATGAACTTTACCAACGACTCAGCTCCGATGCACCTGGCATCCGCCGTCAATGCCCCGGTTACCGTGATCTACTGCTCCACTTCGCCGGATTTCGGTTTTGGTCCTCTTTCGGATGATGCTGCAATCATTGAAGTCCAGGAGAAATTAACCTGCAGACCCTGTGGATTACATGGACGAAATAGTTGTCCGGAGCGTCATTTCAGGTGTGCAACGGACATCGATCCGGTTTTCCTGAGATCACGTCTTTAACAATGAAAGAAAGTTATCAACCTCTAATTCATGTATCCAGAATATTCTATATATTTGTAAGAAAAAGTTGAAGACAGGGATGCATGGGCAATCCATGAAAGAGGAGATCAAGAACTGCGTCGATGTGCTAAGGAAAGGGGGAACCATTCTCTACCCCACCGATACCATCTGGGGGATCGGTTGCGATGCCACCAACGCCAGAGCCGTTCAAAAGGTATACAAGATCAAGAAGCGGATGGAGAACAAGGGCCTCATTGTTCTCCTCGACCGGAAGGAGCGGCTACCTGATTACATCGGCACGGTACCCGGTATCACCCTCGATCTGCTGGAAAGCATTAAAACACCTCTGACCATCGTATACCCCAATGCCAGAAATCTTGCAAAAAATATCATAGCCCCCGATGGGACGATCGCCATCAGGCTGGTACATTTCGACTTCTGTTATAAGCTGATCCGGTTGTTCGGTAAACCGATTGTCTCCTCCTCAGCCAATATTACAGGTCAGCCTGCGCCGTTGACATTTAAAAGCATTTCCAAAGAGATCATCGATCAGGTGAACTACGTGGTTAACCTTGGTCGTGAAGCGATTCAGGAGACCAAACCCTCCACCATCATCAAGTTAAAAACCAACGGCGAATTTGAGATCATCCGCAAATAAATGAACTTCGTGTAACTCGGGTTATTGATGAAATTTTTTCTCTCTATTCTGCTTATTTGCCTCGCCATTTTTCCAGCATCTTATGTAAAAGCAGATGCTGAACTCCCCAAAAAATGGACCATCAGTGGCTCCATACGCGACCGCTCAAATGGTGAGGACCTGACTGGTGCTACGGTTTATATCCTGGAACTGAACACCGGAACTGTTTCGGATATCTATGGCAACTACTCCGTAACCCTTCTTGAAGGAACCTATACTATTCAATACTCCTTTATCGGCTTTGAGACGGTCAGAAAAGAGGTGGTACTGGATCGAAGCTTCACGATACACATCGAATTGGCTCCTTCTCCCGCAACACTCCGGGAGGTGGAGATCACCAGTGAACAGGCTAATAAGAATGTCGTGCGCCCGGAGATGAGTACCTTTAAGATGGATATCAACACCATCAAAAGCATCCCCTCTCTGATGGGGGAGGTGGATATCATCAAAGCGATCCAGCTATTGCCCGGAGTACAATCAGTAAGTGAAGGAGGAAGTGGTTTCAGTGTCCGTGGCGGAGCTCCGGATCAAAACCTGATCCTGTTGGACGAGTCTACTGTATACAATGCCTCTCACCTGATGGGCTTTTTTTCCGTGTTCAACAACGATGCGATAAAGGATGTTAAGCTATTCAAAGGAGATATTCCTCCCATGTACGGTGGACGTCTCTCCTCGGTACTGGATGTACGGATGAAAGAGGGGAATTCGAAACGGTTTGAGGTTGCCGGAGGAATCGGAATTATCGCTTCCCGTCTCACCGTGGAGGGGCCTATCTGGAAAGACAGGATCTCCTTCATCGTATCAGGCAGGCGCACCTATGCCGACCTCTTTCTGGCACTATCAAGTGAAGAGGCCCTGAGGGACAACAAGCTCTATTTCTATGATCTGAACGCAAAGGTGAATTACCGGATCGATGACAATAACCATCTCTTTCTTTCGGGGTATTTCGGCCGTGATGTATTCAAAAACAACTTTGCCAAGATGAGCTGGGGCAATGGAACAGGAACCATCCGGTGGAACCACCTCTTCCATGAGAAGCTCTTCGCTAACTTCACATTCGTATACAGCGATTACCGGTATATGCTCGGGACACCCGAAGGGAACACCACCTCCTTTGAATGGAATTCGAGTTTGCGTGATGCCGGTCTCAAAGGTGATTTTAGCTATTATATCAACACCAACAATACCCTCCGGTTTGGCATCTCCGGAATCTATCACATGATCAATCCGGGGGTTGCCAGTGGAATCGGCAGTGAAACTGCCTATTCGGAAGTAAAGGTACCCGAAAACTTCTCCCTCGAAACAGGAGTCTATGCAAGTAATGAACACAAAGCAGGAGAGCACTGGACGTTTAAATACGGAATCCGGTTCTCCATGTTTCAGAATATCGGGCCGGGTACCATCTTCAACTTCGACTCCCTGTTCAACCCGATCGATTCCACTGTTTATCCAGCGGGAAAGTTTTACAACGCCTACTATGGGATAGAACCCAGGATCGGTATTTTGTATACGTTTAACGAGAGATCCTCCATCAAAGCCAGTTACTCCCGTACGGACCAGTACCTGCAACTTGCACAGAACTCCACCGCAGGCACTCCGCTGGACATCTGGTTCCCGGCCAGTCCCAACGTGAAGCCGCAGGTGGCCGACCAGGGAGCTCTCGGTTATTTCAGAAACTTTCGACGGAACACCATTGAGACTTCTGTGGAGGTCTACTACAAACACCTGAATCATGTGATCGACTTCAAAGACTTCGCTGAATTGCTCCTGAACGATAAGCTGGAGGGAGAAATCAGGGAAGGGAAAGGATGGTCTTATGGCGCTGAATTCCTGGTTCGGTTAAATGAAAAAAAAATCAGAGGATGGGTAAGCTATACCCTCTCTAAAAGCATGCGGAAGATTCCGGACATCAATAACGGCAATCCCTATCCTGCTCCGTACGACAAACCGCACAATATCGCGATTGTAGCGAACTACCAGATTCACCCCCGCTGGTCGGTTTCAGCCAACTGGGTATATGCCACGGGTAACCCGGTTACGTTCCCTACCGGTCGGGCAGAGATCGGCGGGAAAGTCATCCCGATCTACAGTGACCGCAATGCATACCGGTACCAGGACTACCACCGCCTCGATCTATCGGTGACATTCTTTTCGAAAGTAAAAGAGGGAAAACGGTTCAACTGGGACATCAACGCTTCGGCTTACAACGTTTATAATCGCCACAACACCTGGTCGATCAATTTTGTACAGGATAACGAAAATCCAACTATAACCTATGCCGAAAAGATATACCTCTTCGGGATTGTCCCATCCATTACCTTCAACTTCCATTTCTAAGGCTATCTGACAAATGAAACAATTCACTTTATATATGATTCTCCTCAGTCTGATCGCAGGTGCCTGTACCGAACGGATTGATCTGAAACTCGATGAAACCTATACCCGCCTGGTGGTTGACGGGGGCATCTCGAACGATACAACCTCCTACCAGATATCCCTTTCCAAGACAGCCAACTATTTCTACAACGAACCAACTCCCCGGGTTGTCAATGCCATTGTTGGTTTGACCGATGGCACGATTCACTATCCCCTGCACGAAACCGAACCCGGAAAATCAGGTCTTTACAAAACCGACCCGGCCTTCTCGGGAAGTATCGGAAAGACCTACACCCTTTCCATTGAGCTGGAACAACCTATCGATAACCAGACCACCTTTACCTCTTCCTGCCGGATGATGAAGGTGGCGCGCCTGGACTCCATACAGGTGACGTTCCAACCCGACTGGGGACCTCAAGGATTCTGGGAAATAAAGCTCTTCGCCCAGGAACCAGGCGATGAGGTCAATTATTACATGTTCCACTACTACCGGAACGATACCCTGATGACTGATTCGATCTGGAAGGTCTTCATTTCTGATGATAAGTACTTTAATGGCAACTACATCAACGGAATCACGGCCGTCTATATCAATAATGAAAACCTGTGGGAGACGCTCCATCCGGGTGATAAGGTTACCCTTCAAATGTCGGGGATCACCAGAGAGTATTACGATTTCATTTACCAGGTACAGCTTTCAGGATTCAATATCCCATTTTTCACCGGACCTCCGGCCAACGTTCAGGGCAACATCAGCAACGGGGGAATAGGATTTTTCACGGCATTTTCCAACAGTTGGGGGAGCACCGTTGTGAGGTAGCGAGGTAGCGAGGTAGCGAGGTAGCGAGGTAGTGAGGTAGCGAGGCAGTGAGGTAGCGAGGCAGTGAGGTAGCGAGGCAGTGAGGTAGCGAGGTAGTGAGGTAGCGAGGTAGCGAGGTAGTGAGGTAGCTAGGTAGTGAGGTAGCGAGGTAGTGAGGTAGTGAGGTAGTGAAATAGGGTAATAGCGAATAAATCAGTATTTTTGATTTTTAGTTTAGATTTCACGGTCATGGACACTTCGCTTTTTGCTATTTCACCGGTTGACGGACGTTATCGAAAGTCGGTAGAGAAATTATCCGATTATTTCTCCGAAGCCGCCATCATCCGTTACCGGATATGGGTTGAGGTAGAATATTTTATCTCGCTGTGCGGCATTCCCCTCCCACCGCTCAAATTTTTCAACAAAAGGGATTTTACCAGGCTGAGGAAGATCTATAAGAACTTCATGCCCGAAGATGCTTTGCGTGTAAAAGACATTGAAACTACAACCAACCACGATGTAAAGGCCATTGAGTATTTCGTGAAAGAGCGGTTCGATCAGTTCGGACTGGGATCATATAAGGAGTTTGTCCACTTTGGCCTGACCTCGCAGGATATCAACAACAACGCTTTCACTATGGCCATGAGGGATGCCTGGGAACAGGTGGTAGAACCATTACTGACGGAGGTACATTATAATCTTCTGTACAAGAGTGCCGACTGGCAGCAGATCCCGATGCTGTCCCATACCCACGGGCAACCAGCATCCCCGACAACCGTTGGGAAAGAGCTCTATGTATTCGCGGAGCGGTTATCCCAGCAGATGGCGTTGTTGGAGACTATCCCTTTTTCCGGCAAGTTTGGCGGAGCCACGGGTAACTTCAACGCCCACCTGGCAGCCTATCCGAAGATTGACTGGGTGAAGTTTTCCAACCGTTTTATCTTTGACAGCCTGGGACTGGAACGGCTTCAAACCACTACCCAGATCGATCATTATGATAACATGGCTGCCTTTTTCGACAACCTGAAACGGATCAATACTATTCTGATCGATCTCGACCGTGATATCTGGAGTTACATTTCGATGGAATATTTCAAGCAACGGGTGAAGAGAACCGAAACCGGCTCCTCCACCATGCCTCATAAGGTGAATCCCATCGATTTTGAAAATTCCGAAGGAAACCTTGGAGTAGCTAACGCGCTATTTGAGTTCCTCTCGGCCAAGCTACCTATTTCCCGCCTGCAGCGAGACCTGACCGACTCTACGGTGATCCGCAACATCGGCGTACCGATGGCCCATATGTTAATTGGCCTGAGATCATTGCTTCGCGGACTGGACAAACTTCTGCTCAATGAAAAAAAACTGCAGAAGGATCTGAACGCCAACTGGGCCGTGGTTTCTGAAGCCATTCAGACCATCCTGCGGCGCGAAGGTTATTCCAATCCCTACGAAGCGCTGAAAGAGCTGACTAGAGGGAAAAGCACCATCAGTCAGAAGGTCCTTCATGCATTTATTGATGGCCTGAAGATCAGGAAGTCTGTGAAGGAGGAAATGAAACAAATAACGCCGGAGAACTATATTGGGATCATCAGGTTGTAAGATATAGGATTTAGGATACAGGAAATTACAAATATCAAATTACAAATATCAAAGAAATTCCAAATCCCAAATACTATTGATCTGTAACGTGCTTAAAACCAAAATGTTTGGAATTTCGTACATTGAAGTTTGGTAATTAGTTGTTATTTGATACTTGTTTTTTGAAATTTTCTACCAAACCATGGAACGTTGTTAGACATAAAGCACTAAATCCTATATTAAATGCGCATCTCCGGCTTCACCTTCATCCGCAACGCCATCAAATACGACTATCCGGTCGTTGAGTCGATCCGGTCGATTTTACCGCTCTGCGATGAGGTGGTGGTGGCGGTGGGGAACTCCGATGACGGCACACGGGAACTGGTAGGTGCCATTGATCCCCTCCGCATCCGTATCATTGATACCATCTGGGATGAATCCATACGGAAAGGGGGAGCGGTGCTTGCCGCAGAGACAAATAAAGCGTTAGCTGCAGTTTCCCCGGATTCCGATTGGGCTTTCTATATCCAGGCCGATGAGGTGGTTCATGAAGTCTGCCTGGAACAGATCTGGCAAGGAATGGAGCAGTGGAAAGAGAACCCTATGGTGGAAGGCCTGCTCTTAAATTTCAAGCATTTCTGGGGATCATATGATTGGGTGGGCAACTCGCGGAAATGGTACCGCCGGGAGATCAGGGTCATACGGCCGCACAGGGATATTCAATCCTATAAAGATGCACAGGGATTTCGCAAGGGGGATCAGAAGATCCGGGTCAAACCGCTGGATGCATGGATCTACCATTACGGATGGGTCAAATCCCCCTTGACCCAGCAGGCCAAGCAGCAGGAGTTTCACAAATTCTGGCATGACAAAACATGGATCGAGGAGCATGTCTCCAACATGGCCGAATTCGATTACACCATCATCAACTCCCTCTCCCGTTTTACCGGGGAGCATCCCGCCATCATACACCCCCGCATCAAGCAAAAAAACTGGATATTTGAACCGGAAATAGCTGCCAAACCACTCAGCCTGCGTCACCAGTTCCTGGATAAGATCGAAACACTGACTGGTTGGCGGATTGGCGAGTATCGTAATTTTAAGATCGTTAAAGGTTAGAGGTAGGATGTAGCATGTAAACCTTGAACCTAGAACCTTTTTTGTATTTTTGTAAAAAATCGGTGGTATGGAGTTGAGTAAAATCTTATCCATCTCGGGAAGAGCCGGCCTTTTCAAGGTTATTTCACAGGCTAAAAATGCAGTCATTGTGGAGTCGCTGACCGACCAGAAACGGTTCCCCGTTTTTGGTCATGAGAAGATGAGTTCGCTGGAAGAGATCAGTGTATTCACCACCGATGAAGACCTTCCGTTGAAAGAGGTGTTCAAAGCGATGCGGGAGAAGCTCGGGGAGAAGGAGACCGTCGATCCGAAATCGGACAGCAAGGTTCTGCAGGAATTCTTTCTCGAAATGGTGCCGGAGTATGACCAGGAACGGGTGTATCCATCAGATATCAAAAAGATCCTGAACTGGTACAACCTTTTACTGGCAAACCAGCTTCTTGATTTCTCCGGGGAGGAGGAAGAAAAGGAGAAAACTTCTGCCTAAAAAGTGGCGAAAAATTTGACGAAATGCTTATCTTTCTCCTAAAAATCCTAACCAATAATTATCGCCTTTGGTATGCGAGTTTCTCCTGCGAGCTTAGCCAAACTCAAGCTTGGCATTAACTCATGTCTGTGTTCTTAAAGTCCTTTTCAGGACAAGTTGCTTTGGTC
>JBDROF010000036.1:0-11489 GCA_043810345.1 Bacteroidota bacterium
GAGCGGGCCTTTAACAACTTTTTCCCGGCTTCCGGTAACGGCACACTGGCGTTTGAAGACCTCTGGCCCGGACAGGGAGACTATGATTTCAATGACCTGGTAACCGATTATCGGTTCAAAATGGTCACCAATGCTTCCAATCATATTGTGGAGATCTTTGGTACCTTCATCATCAAAGCCTTCGGCGCGTCGCTTCACAATGGATTTGGATTCCAGTTTCCGACTACCAATATCAACCAGGCTCAACTGGAGGCAAGCGGATATCAACTGACATCGGGGTATATCACGCTTGGTTCAAACGGACTGGAAAACGGACAGGCAAAACCGACCTTTATACTCTGGGACGACTGTCACGACCTCATGCCACACCCGGGAACCGGAACGGGCGTGAACACCACTCCGGGGGCCTCGTATGTGACCCCGGAAACCGTGGAGATCTACGTCGAATTCACCAACTGTTCCTATACCCTGGCCCAGTTGGATATTGGCAACTTCAATCCATTCCTGATGGTCGGATTAACAAGAGGACATGAGGTGCATCTGCCGGATTACCCTCCCACCAGCCTGGTTGATCCCTCCTGGTTTGGACAGGCACAGGACAATAGCATTCCTTCACAGGGAAGGTATTATAAGACAGAAACAAACCTGCCCTGGGCCATCAGCATCTATGAAAGCTTTGATTATCCCAAGGAAAAGGCAGATATCGTCAATGCCTACAACCACTTTGTAGAGTGGGCTACCAGCGGTGGATCATCTTACCCCGACTGGTACCAGAACAAACCTGGATACCGGAATAACTCTCTTATCTATTAGGGAGCTTTTTCTCTATATATACTCGTTTTGAGCAGGAGGCTGTCTTAATTTTGAGACGGCCTCCTTTTTCCTGGAATTCTTATGAATATTGTACTATCTGTATGATTCCTGTAAGTTTCATTTAGTTTTCGCCCGTTTGTTTTCATAAACGCTCCAAATTTTCAACTCTGTTTACATAACTCAACTATATATAAAGTTAAGATTTTTTTGCCTGATTGGGAATTATCTCTAAATTTGCACCCCAATTTTGAAAGTTACTATTCAGTTCGTACTTCGTACTTCTGGCTTCTAACTTGGATTCGCCCAGATGGCGGAATTGGTAGACGCGCTAGTTTCAGGGACTAGTGTCCATTGGATGTGCAGGTTCGAGTCCTGTTCTGGGCACAAATCATAAATTAAAACCCCGCAGATAATGATCTACGGGGTTGGTTGTTTGTTCATGAGATGGTCGCAGTAGTGCGAACCCACTACTTTACAACCAATTTCCCGGTCTGAAATGATCCATCTTCCATCGTTGCCTTCCAGATATAGATCCCTGCATGAAAGTCACTGCGACGCAGTTGAATTTGCTGGCCTGGAGGCGCCTGGTCATAATGGACCTGCTTTCCTAATGAGTTGAACAGGGTGAACATGAATGCTTCCCCAATGGTTGAGATGACGCTCGAACGTTCTGTCAACGGATTTGGGTTGATGCGAATGCCATGATCAGCTTGTTGCTCGGGAACAGAGAGAATGCCGCCTCCGTTTGTGGTTTTAATAACAGTTGCGGGAGGGCCAAAGGTACCGATATATCCAACTTCCATCGATGGGAAGTCCATGCGAAAGAGGATGTCGGAGGCGCCACTCACGCGAGGGACCCAAGTGACTCCCTGGTTGGTGGTGGTAACCAGGGTGCCGGCTGAACCTGCAGCATATCCGATATTTCTGCTTGTGAACGTAATTGCGTAGAAAATATCACTGGTTCCGAGGTTAAATTCCGTCCAGGAGTTTCCTCCATCTGTAGTTTTCAATATCGTTGAATTGGAGCATGCCAGGTAGCCGGTGTCAGGAGTGGTGAAAAAGAGGTCTTTAACTCCAATTGTTTGCCCCAGGTTTTTAGGTGACCAGCTGTTCCCTCCATTGATGGTTTTCAGGATCGTGTTGGAGGAATATTCTATAGATACATAACCGATAAGGGCTGTTAGGAAGTGAACCGAGCTCAGATCTGAAGTGGTTCCTGATGTAAGTTTGTCCCAGGTAGCCCCCTGGTTACTTGTTTTGAATATATTCCCTTCCCTTCCAACAATATAACCTGTGGTTTCATCGTAGAAGAAGATTCTACTAGGAGAGACAAACCCACCCGATGTTGGAAGTGTTGTGGTTGTCCAAGAACTGCCCCCGTTGATGGTTTTGCTGACCTTGAGCTCTGAAGAGCCACTTGAGCCAGTAATGAAGCCGATACTTTCGTTCATGAACCAAACGCTGTTAGGCCCATTTACAAAAACATCCCGGCATACCTCACTCCAGCTTTGACCCCCGTTCGATGTTTTGTAAACTTCATGATAACCACATACATAGCCAACCGAATCATTGAGGAAGTGGATGCCATAAACGGTCATTGGTTCGGAGTAATTCGTGGGTGCCCACTGTGCGGTTGCACAAAAGCAACCTGAGAAAAGGAACAAAATAAGAAAGATGATTTTTTTCATATTTTTTGGTTTATTGGTTTATAAAATAAGATCTATCCTGCCTTGTAAAATTATACTTTTTTATTGTGTTTGTCAATTAAACCCACTCAACTCCATCGTCACCGTTGTGACTGGAAAGCCATCATGGTAGCCTGGCGCGAAACCTGCTCCTCCACCTGTGCGCCCGCCTGACGCCAGTATTCGTCATCCTCATAGACCACCGACCGTTTCGGATCCTTTTTGACTTTGTTGGCATACCGCAGAATGTATCCGATCCCGATCACATTGATGACGATGATATCTGCTTTGTGCACAAACCCGTCGAAAATGACGGAGAAGATCTCCCAGGTTTGTGGCGAGTTCCCGGTAAAATGAAAACTTTCAGGGTTGATGTTCCGGCTAAAATAGTTATTTTTGATTCAATGAAAAACTTCCTGCGGAGTTGGAAATCCGGGTTGCCGGTTGTCCTTGTCATCATAGTCACAGCCTGCACCACCCTCCCTGAGCCGATGGATCCTGCCGGAGAGGATCTCTCCTTTGTGGTTGTCGGTGATGTACAGCAGGGAATGGGTATTTTCAGCCAGCTGGCCATTCACATCGGCAAGCTGGAACCGGTCCCCCGGGCCGCTTTTTTCCTGGGCGATTACATGGCGAGGCCTGGTCTGGAGATCGAATGGTACCATTTCTGGAAGTATGCCAGCCCCATCACCGAAAAAATGCCGGTTTTCCTTGCCCGGGGGAACCATGAGGGAAACTCGCCTGAAGACAATTGTGCACTTCGTCAGTACGGACGGTTTCCCGAAGGGCTGTTTTATCGTTCGATCCGCATTGAGGAGCTCGTTTTCCTGATCCTCGACTCCCATGAAGAAGGCGATGGGAATTTCATTCCCGATCAACAATGTGCCTGGCTGAATACGGAATTGGAACATGCTGAACAGGATTCCGCTGTGCAATTTATTTTTGTTTTCATGCACCATTCCCTCTATCCACAGGGTTTTCATAAAGGAAACGGATTGTTTAATGCCGGAGAGATAGATAGTTTGTTTCAGGCGCACTGCAAAGTGAAGATCGTTTTTTCCGGACACGATCATCTCTTTAACCGACTGGTTAATGACAGCATTAACTACATCATTTCAGGCGGGGGAGGAGCGTACCTCCATCACGGATATGGCGGGGATTATCACCATTTTGTCAAGGTTTCGATATTCAGGGAAGAACAACGGATAAATATAAAAACCATAGGAGTATTCAATGAAACAGTGGCGGATTTCAATCTTTAGTCTGATACTCTGTGTGTGGGGGCTCAGCAATATGTTACATGCACAGGAATTCTCGGTGAGATCAGGGATTTACGATTTCACCGACCTGACTACCCGTGAGTTTTACGTGGTAGCGCCAACACTATTGGTGGGGTATGACTTCTGGACCCTCTCACGCCTCTCTTTTCAGGTCACCTCCGGCATCTCATACAATACGGCGAAATACAATGCTGACAGGCACCACCTCATCATGATCCCCTTTTTCCTGACGGCCAGCTATAACCTACCCAACCCGCATGCCCGGCTCTTTCCTGTGATCGGAGGGGGATTAAGCATGATGCTGAAGATGGATCAGAATGCTACCCTCAGCAAAGTCCATTATGGTCTTACGTATGGAGTACAGGCCTCGGGAGGACTCCGGTATGCCCTGAGGCCAGGTTTGTTGCTGACATTCGATGTGGCGTATCACATATTCGTCCCCTTCACCACGGAAGAGAGCAACATTAATGGTTTTATTTATAGCGCCGGAATCCGGATACCTGTTTCCTGGAAGCGAAAATGAGAGGATCTGATTTCCAAGGAGGAACAAACTTTCTGAACCATGAACACACATGAATTCCGATCACATGCCCATGAGCTGGTCGACTGGATGGCCGAGTACCTGGAAAGAGTTGGAGAGTATCCTGTTACCCCTCCTGTACATCCCGGTGACATCAAAAACCAGCTTCCCGCTACCGCTCCCGAACACCCTGAGTCTTTTGAATCCATCTTCCGGGATTTCCGTTCAGTCATCCTCCCTGGCATGACCCACTGGCAGCATCCCGGGTTTTTTGCCTATTTCCCGGCTAACAACAGCGAACCCTCCATCCTGGCTGAGATGCTGACTGCCACCATGGGAGCTCAATGCATGTTGTGGCTCACCTCCCCCTCCGCCGAAGAGCTGGAAGAGCGGATGATGGAGTGGCTGCGGGATATGCTTGGACTTCCCGGAACCTTCACCGGGGTGATCCAGGACACTGCCTCCTCCTCTACACTGGTGGCCATTCTGACCGCACGGGAACACCGTTCAGGCTATGAGATCAACCGGAGAGGCTTTACACCGGCCGACCGGTTCCGTGTTTACACCTCCACCCAGGGGCACTCCTCCATCGATAAAGATGTGAAGATCGCCGGGATCGGGATTGAGAACCTGGTGAAGGTGGAGGTGGATGAGGGATTTGCTATGATCCCGGCGAAGCTGGAGAAGTCCATTCAACAGGATATCGCTGACGGACTGATCCCCCTGTGTGTGGTTTCGACCATCGGGACCACCAGCTCCACAGCTATCGATCCCACTGAAGATATTGGGATGATCTGCCGGAAATACAACCTCTGGCATCACGTGGATGCCTCCTATGCCGGCACCGCCCTGATCCTGCCCGAGATGCGATGGATGAGCAGAGGAGTGGAACTTGCAGATTCATTTGTCTTCAACCCGCACAAATGGATGTTCACTAACTTCGACTGCTCCGCCTATTTTGTGAAGGATAAGCAGGCCCTGATCAACACCTTCAGCATCCTTCCCGACTATTTGAAAACACCGGAAGACAAATTGGTGAACAACTACCGCGATTGGGGCATCCCGCTGGGACGGCGGTTCCGTGCGCTGAAGCTTTGGTTTGTCATCCGAACATACGGCATCAGCGGATTGCAGGAGAAGATCCGGAACCATATTCAATTTGGTCATTGGGTAAAAGAGGAGATCATCCACTCACCCGGAGTAGAATTGATGGCGCCAGTGACCCTGAATCTCGTCTGTTTTCGGTTCAACCCGGGGACCCTGACTTCAGAAAAAGAGTTGGATGCACTGAATGAAAAGATCCTGGAACGATTGAACAAGAGCGGCCGTCTGTTCCTGACCAAAACCCGGCTCCATGATAAAGTAGTCCTGCGTTTTGTAGCTGCACAGACTCATATGTGCCTGGAGGATGTCCAACAGGGGTGGGAGTTGATTTATGAGACAGGGAAATCAATCTGCCGTGGGGAGGTTGGTCAACCGGACAGGATATAATCAAGGATCAACGGGATATCCTCCTCTTTGATTCCTTGTTGCTTGAGGTACGGAACATCTTCAGAAAAGGTTTCGCTGAATAGTTCCGGGGTAAATCCTTCAGCTGTGAGAGCCGACCGGTAAAATCCCAGTGCCTTCTCCCTCTCTCCCAGGCAGAGGGCTACATGACCGGCATTCATCAGATCATGCGGTCCAGGGACTTCTGTCGATCCAAGGATCTCCCGGTAAGCTTCGGAAGCCTGCTCGAGTTCTCCAAGAAGGAAGTGGCAGTAACCAATTGGCCGCAGCGTTTTGAGGTTACCCGGGGAGAAAAACCTGACCTGGTTGTAATGCTTTATGGCTTCATCCAACTCTTTCAGGTTAAGGTGGCACTGCCCGGCCTGGGAGTGAAGATTCAGATCTTCCGGTTGGAGTTTCAGAGCCTCCTCCACATAGGTGAGGGACTTTCTGTAGTCATTCATTTTCAAGGAGCACCAGGCCAGTTTTTTCAGAACCCATAGTCGGTCCGTATCGAACAACTCAGCTTTCTTGTATGCTTCTATTGCCAATACCCAGTTCCTGCACTTTTGCCAGGCATAGCCCAGCTTCTGATAGAGCTGACTGCTGGTGTTGCCCGCCTTTTCCAGGAAGGTATACAGGTCGATGGCCTCTTCCCAGTGATCTTTGGAGAAGTAAAATGCCGCCAATTGCTCCGAGAAGATCTTCCGATCGGAGAATTTTTGCAGTGAATGCATATCCGTGTAGCGCAGTTTCCATTTGAAGATGTCGTCAAATTCAGCTTTCTGCGGATAGAGTTTGTAGAACCGGTAAAGATCCTGGATGTATTGTGTAAAGATGGCGTTGGAGATCATGGACGGATCGAGGATCTCCTCTTCCGATGCCATCTCTTTCATCTGCTCCAGCTCAGCTTCAAAGTGGGTGACGATCATGGTGCGTTGCTGGGGTTGGATGGCTTTGAAGTTCAGGGCAAAAGAGTATTTGTCAGAGTTGCAGATGTAAAACGCTTTCTCCAGTCCCTCCATCAGCCTTTTCCGTATGCCGGCATCCTCGTCTTCTCCCTCCTGAAGAACCGGATGGTGATGAAAGAATGGGATGAACCAGTGGCTCATTGCATTGAAAAAATCAAACCGTTTCAGCATGGCGAACGTACTCATGAAGACATCGGCTCCCTCCATCTGCATACGCGAGAACTTTTCAATCTTCTCGAACAGCCCTGGCACCTCATCGATCATCTCTTTCCAAACCGGATTCTCTCCCTCCGGATCCTCCTCCACCACATGATCGAGTTGCAGTTTATCACCCAGGCGGGGCATCATCTTCTGCATATCAGGCAGGACCTCCTCCTCAAATTCTTTGGTGATCCGTTCAGTCTCACCTGCCATTAACAACTGGAGGATGATCGCCTCCACATCTTGCCGGATCTCTTCATCCCTCGCCAGATCATCCACAAGCTTCACCGCCTCGGGATAGAATTGGATCCGGTCATTGTACCGGATCAGAGCCAGGAGGAAGCCGGTGAGTGCCCGGTGATAGACCTGGGATTGGTGTTTCAGGATGAATTCGGAGAGCAGCTCCAATTTCTTCAGGTTAAAATAAGAGAGCAAACTAAGTGTCAGTGCGCTGACAACCAGGCACTTTTCATGCCAGGCCACGCGGCTTTCCTGGTTGACATACCGGATCAACCGGATATGGTAATCTTTCATTTCCCGGGTCAGCCAGATCAGCTTGAATATGGAATCTGTGACCGGCGAAGAGTGGGTGGTTTCTCCCTCAATCAGTTCAGAAACTTCATGGGTAATAAAAATCTCATCGATCTTTGCGGTAATGGAAGAAGAATTTGTACCAAACTCCTGGTTGAGGCTGCTCCGGGTCAGTTTCTGAATCGGGAAGGAGTCCTCCATCAGATGCTCAGCCAGCTCATCTGCCAGGTTTAGGATCGACACCGCAATCGAGCAGAGGATCTCATCACGTTTGGGATCTGCCGTCCCTTCAAAGGTATATTTAAGCAGATTATGGTAATTATCCTCAATGGATTCAAGTTCGTAAAAATAATCCGAGCGGGCACTCTGCCTGATCAGCACCTTTAGAGCGCCAAGGGCGAATGTCATCCTCCCCCCTGCTACATCGTTAAGAATGGATCGATAGCTCTCTTCAATCTCTTTCCGGGTCATGGGATTCGGTATCTATTTATCCAAATGTAAATAATTTCTATTTGTTATGAACGAATTCCTCGTTTTTTTGTTATCTTTACGTTCCTAAATGGTTGAGGTTATGAAATTCAGACGTCTTATTTCCCTAATTTTTTTAGTTGTCCTTTCCGGCTCCCTGTGTAGTCAGGATCGTGGGATGAAACCCGTTCAGGTTCCACTCGACGGAAAAACCACCACCCTTTATAGCAACAGCCATGCACTGGTCATTGGCGCTTCGGATTATCATTCCGGTTGGACACAGCTTCCAGGGGTCAGGGATGAAATTAACCTGGTAAAGAGTGCCCTGGAACGAAACGGGTTTGCGGTTGAGGTCGTGATGAACCCGACAACAGACCAGCTTTACAAAGCCTTTACGGACTTTATCAGCAACTATGGGCAGGAGGTGGATAACCGGTTGCTCTTCTTCTTTGCGGGTCATGGTTATACCCTGAAGACCACCTATGGAGAGGAATTAGGGTATATTGTCCCGGTAAATGCGCCAAACCCGAACTACGATCCCTCCGGTTTTCAGAATAAGTCGATGGAGATGGCCCAGGTGGAAATTTTTGCACGGCGGCTACAGGCCAAACATGCGCTGTTCGTTTTTGATGCCTGTTTTTCAGGATCTCTTTTTTCAAACACCCGTGCTATCCCTGAAATCATTACGTATAAGACCACACTTCCGGTCAGGCAGTTTATCACCAGTGGCAGCGCGGAAGAGATGGTCCCTGATAAAAGTGTATTTGCTGATCAGTTTGTCAGGGCCCTTGACGGAGAAGCCGATTACGACCGGAACAATTACATTACAGGAAGTGAATTGGGGGAGTTTCTCCATACGACGGTCACGAACTATACAAGGGGTATGCAACACCCGCAATACGGCAAGATCCGGAGCCCTAACCTCGATAAAGGAGATTTCGTCTTCCCGGTTTCTGATGCATCTACGGCCATTACTCCTGCCATAGTTACCACAGCTCCTCCACCTGTCAGCCATACCACTTCCCAACAGATCAGGATTTCAGAACCTGCCCCGGTGACTCACCCCAGGCCTGCAGTAGAAACAGATCTCAAGAGAGAGCATAAAGAGGATTTTATTCCCATGGTTTTTGTTGAAGGAGGGTCATTTCTGATGGGGTCAAAAAGAGGGGGAAAAGAAGAAAAACCCCTTCACCCGGTCAAGGTCGATGAATATTATATTGGCAAATACGAGGTTACGCAAAAACAATGGCAGGAGATCATGGGAACCAATCCCAGTGCATTTATAGATTGCCAGGATTGCCCCGTGGACCGTGTGAGTTTTCAGGATGTCAAACTCTTTATTGCCAGGTTAAATGAGAAAACGGGCAGGAATTACCGGTTGCCCACTGAAGCGGAATGGGAATTTGCAGCACGCGGCGGGAATAAAAGTATGAACTATCTCTATGCCGGAGGAAACGATCCAAAAAACGTTGCCTGGATGAAACCGAACAGCAAGGCAAAGACGCATCCGGTGGGAACCTTGCAGCCCAATGAACTGGGGCTCTACGATATGAGTGGCAATGTTGTCGAGTGGTGTGGTGATTGGTTCAAAGATTCATATTACAAGATCAAGGGAACACATGTCAACCCGGCAGGTCCTGTCAAGGGGAAAGAGCGTGTCGTTAGAGGTGGCAGTTATAAGTATGATCCTGATATGCTGAGAAATACTGCCCGGTTTGATCTGCGGGAAGAATCAAAATATTCTGATGTTGGCTTCAGACTGGTGTTGACCGAAAAGTGATATGAAGATCTTCTGTGCTTCTCTTGCATTCCTTTTATTCGTGGTTTCCGATAGCTTCACTCAGGATTTCCGGGAGGTAATAGAGGTGACGATCAATGGGAAAAACTATCCCGTATACCAGAACAGCTACTCGTTATTGATCGGGGTTAGTAACTATTCAAACGGATGGCCTCCTCTGCCGGGAGTGAGTGATGATCTCTATAAGATCAGAACCGCTCTGGAGAAACAGGGATTCAGAGTCATGGCAATCTGGGACCCGGACAAGGATCAGTTGGATGATGCCATCACAGATTTTATAAAAAACTTCGGCCAGGAAGAACACAACCGGCTGGTCATCTATTATGCCGGGCACGGATATACAGCTGAATCCAGTTACGGCGAGGCGATCGGATACCTGGTCCCCGTCGATGCTCCCAGGCCTCACCTTGGATTCGGTAAATTCCAGGCACGTGCGGTCGAGATCGCTCAATTCGATCTTTATTCGAAGCGAATTCAATCAAACCATGCGCTTTTTGTCTTTGATGCCTGTTTTTCGGGCTCTCTCTTCACCGGAAAAACCTTGCCCGAACCTTTGTCTACGAAAGTTCTGGAACCTGTCAGACAGTTTATTACCAGCGGATCAGCGGATGAGCAGGTCCCCGATAAAAGCATGTTTTGCGAACAATTTATACAGGCTCTTGATGGCTATGGGGATTATGACCATGACGGCTATATTACCGGTACAGAGCTGGGAGAGTTTTTACAAAAGAGTGTGATCAACTACTCCCGCAATACCCAGCATCCCCAGTTTGGAAAGATCCGGAATCCCCGGCTGGATAAGGGGGAGATCATATTTATAAGTCTGCAGTCTGCAGTTGGCAGTACACAATCTACCACCCCCACTACTTTCACCACCCCCACCACTTTCACCACCCCCACCACTTCCACCACCCCCACCACTCCCCCCACCCCCACCACTCCCACCACCTCCTCCACCCCGGCGCAGGTTCAAACCCGTTCAACCGAACACCTCTCCGGAGAACTGAAGGTGATTACGACCATTACCGGAGATTTGTACATAGACCAGGTCTTCTACCGGACCCTGATCGCCAACTCTACGGTCATGCTTGTTAATGTACCTGCTGGAACACGTATCCTGACCTTAAAAGGGGCCACCCCATGGGAAAAAGAGGTGGAGATCAAACGATACGGGGTAACAATCGTTGATATAAATCCATAGAAGCCTGTCTGATCTTATATGGGGTTGCTTCACTCCGGCTACGCCGTCATTGCGGGGCGCGCAGCGCCGAAGCAACCGGCCTCAACTCTCGCCACGATAAAATGATTTCCGATTGCACGATTTACGATTTACGATTGCTTTTTTTCAATCGTCAATCGGAACTCGCAACCTGTTTCTCCTTGCAATTCCCAACCCGCGTGATTATATTTGCTATCTCCAAAATCCCAATCACCATGAAATCCAGTCCGCAGTCCTCAGTCTTCAGTCCGCAGTCCACAGTCCGCAATTCACAAACGTCGCTCCTCGTTTCTCGTCCTTCGTTCCTCGTCCTTCGTCCTTCTCTTATTTTTCATACTCCACTCCTCCTTCCTCTCTGCTCAGCAAACCGTGGAAGGCAAAAGCGGCACCTACAGCTTCAGCATCACCAAAGAGGTAAAACCTCCTATCCTTAACATCGTAGATGGCTCCATTAGATTTGTGGAACCCGGTGGTAATGACATCATCGACGCCGGAGAAACATGCCGGATCCTGTT
>JBDROF010000037.1:0-31116 GCA_043810345.1 Bacteroidota bacterium
TTCACCATCGCATATAACCTCATTGAGGGCGTTATCTCCATGGCCCTGGGGTACTCTGACGAAACCCTTGCCCTCTTTGGCTTTGGTGCCGACAGCTTCATTGAGGTGATCTCCGGGACCGGCATCATGATGATGGTGATCCGTATCTGGAAAAACCCAGGTCAACCGATCACCACCTTCGAGATCACGGCATTGCGGATCACCGGGATAGGCTTTTTCCTGCTCTCTGCCGGGCTGGCTGGCGGGATTGTCGTGAACCTGATCTATGGGCTCAAACCCGAAAGCACCTTTTGGGGCATTGTCATCTCGCTGATCTCCATCATCTCCATGATCTGGCTGGTATGGGCAAAAAAACGCGTGGGACGAAAACTCAACTCGGAACCGATCCTGGCCGATGCCAACTGCACCGTGGTATGCCTTTATATGTCGATCGTATTGCTGATCTCCAGCCTCATCTATGAACTCACCGGTTTTGCTTACATCGACGCCATCGGCGCTGCCGGCCTCGTCTGGTTCTCGGTCAAAGAGGGGATAGAGGCAATGGTGAAGGCAAGGAAACGGAGCTATGCGGAGTGCGGCTACGGTATAGGAGAATGTCATTAGGTCACTCGTCCCTTGTCCTTCAGCTCTTTTCGCAATCCAAAATAGAGTATAAACACACCGGCGATCTGTACGATGTGGAAAATGCCGTTATGGTCGAATTCCCAGATGCAGGTAAAATGAATGGCCTCACTCGCCTGGATGGCTGCAGCGATGATGGTGATGAAAATCCCAAGTGCCATCAACCAGGCGCCCCTGACACGGTTCCTGATTCCCAGTAGGATATAGACAACAAGTGCAAAGATCATTGCAACAGCTTCATACAGGATGAAGACCAAAAATGTTCCTGGAAAAAGCAGCGTGATGAGATAAAAAGCACTCCCGGTAGCAATCATTACCGGAAGAACCACATTTGGCAAAGAACCCCGTGTTAAGTCGTAGACTACACCCACTACAAACATAGAGACAGTAAGACCAAGTGCCAGGTTTAAGGGTTGCCACAGGATGTAATTAAGCCGGGTTGACATCTGGAATCCATGAGCCACGGCGCCGGTCATGGCGGCAAAAGCCAGCAAACCAAACGCCCAGGCCCAGATCTTTCCTTTTTTCGGGTTAGTGACCTTGCCTGCCCGGCAGGTCAGAACACTGGCCATGATCGCCACCAGGGCCAGCACAACATCGGTAGCGGCAGTGGTTTGTTCGGTGGGGACATCAATGAGGGTCATTCCGGTAGCACTCCACGAACGAACTCCACTGCCGCTCGGTCAGGATCCCGTGCAGTTCCACCATGAAACTGCTCAGGCACCGTTTGAAGGCCTGGTCCAGCTTTTCCCGGATATGTAACCGGCACAGCTCATGCCGGAATTCGGCACGGAGTGCTGCTATTTTGTGTTTGAACTCACGTTCCGTAAGGGTTCCGTTTCTGTAAGCGTTGATAAGTCGCTGGAAAACCTGCTGGTATTCCATCCGCAACTCCCGGTACACGCTACGGGCGCGCTGTACCGCATGCTCTTTGCATGCCTCATACGCCCGGAGTCCTCTCTTGAGGTTGGTGATTTGTTCATCGGAGAGCTGTAGTCCACGTAAACAGAAAATCAAGGAGTGATCCCTCACGTAATACCAGTTGGCAGGATTGCCGTTTGTGGGTTCAGGAGTTTCATCCAGGTAGGTTTCGTCCAGCAAAAAATCGGCTGCTATTCCCTCATTCAGCATCTCAATGCCGAGCGATGGATTTTCCGGAAAGAGATCCTCGGAAGCCATCCGCCCCCAGGCCTGATCAACCAGGTTGATGATTTGATCATTTGCTGAAAGGTACGAATCAGGTGATTGCTCCTTTTGGCAGCCGGTCAGAATACCGATTGCGGAGGCAAAACAAAAGATGAAAAGCCGGTTTCTCATGATATCAATGTTTTTGACATTCCAAATATAACAAATATTTTATCATTCATAAAGAAAGAACTTTGAGTTCATTGGACAAGGATCACCTCTCCTCAGTCCACACGTCCTCTTCCCACGTCCCCACGTCCCACGTCCCACATCCCACGTCCCCACGTCCCACATCCCACGTCCTTCACCACCGGCTTCTCGCATATGGCGCTGCCGAATGTTTGGCGAAATCATCCTTCAGGTATTTGAAATACCCTGTCACGGCAATCATAGCCGCATTGTCTGTGGTATATTCGAACGGAAGAATATGAACCTTCCATCCCTCCTTCTCCCCTGTTTCCTGCAGCGCCTTCCGCAACGCAGAATTGGCGGATACCCCACCCGCAATGGCTACATCAGGTAATCTGTGACCAGTGACCAGTGACTGGTGCAGTGGTACAGTGGCGCCATGGTGATTATGGATTAGGGATTGAGGACTGAGGACTGCGGACTGTGGACTTGTCACAGCCGCCTTCAGCTTCCCCATCAGGATCTCCACGATCGTTGCCTGGATAGAGGCACACAAATCGGCTTTGTTTTTTTCGATGAATGCCGGGTCTTTTTTCAGCTCATCGCGAATGAAATAGAGCATGGATGTCTTCAATCCGCTGAAACTGAAATTAAGCCCTGGAATGTTGGGCCGGGCAAAAGAAAACCTGGAAGGATTGCCCTCCCTGGCCAGGGTATCGATAACGGGACCACCGGGATAGGGTAGTCCGAGGATCTTCGCAGCTTTATCAAAAGCTTCACCGGCCGCATCGTCAATGGTTTGTCCAAGGATCTCCATATCGAAGTAATCCCGCACGCGAACGATTTGTGTATGGCCACCGGAAACGGTAAGGCAGAGAAATGGGAATGAAGGAGGTGTGTGAGGGTGCCCTGGCCGCTGTAAGAAATGAGCCAGGATATGAGCCTGCATATGGTCTACCTCGATCAACGGGATGCCCATTCCAACGGCAAAACTCTTCGCAAAAGAGCTCCCTACCAGAAGAGATCCGAGTAGTCCGGGACCCTGTGTAAAGGCCACTGAAGAGAGTTGATTTTTACGTATATTTGCTTTCCGGATCGCGGCTTCAATTACCGGTATGATATTTTGCTGATGTGCACGGGATGCCAGCTCCGGAACCACACCTCCAAACTCTCTGTGGATATCCTGGTTAGCAGTCACGTTAGCATGCACGATGGTTCCTTCCACTACCGCGGCGGAGGTGTCATCACAGGAAGATTCAATGCCGAGAATGAAGGGGGGCATCAGGTTAAGTGATCAGTGTCAAACACGCAAAAGTAACATAAAAACAGCAGGAAAAATAGGGCTCTACACGTTGACGGTCCTGATATCCCTGGTCATGACCCTCTACCTGGCGCTGCGTGATACATGGGTGCAGACCATTGGCGTGCAAATGGCGGCTGATTATCTCTCCAAAGAACTCGGCACGACCATCCGGATCGGGAGTTTTGACCTCTCTTTCCGCAACGGATTGGTCCTCGAAGATATTCTGGTCAGGGACCATCACGACACCACACTCTTTGCCGCCAGGGAACTGGGAGTCAAACCGATCTGGATCAGTCTGTCCAACCGGAATATCAAATTGCAAAAGATCTTCCTCAGCCAGGGAGAGTTCCAGCTGCTTCAACATAAAGGTGATACAGTTCTCAACCTGCAATTCATCATCGACCATTTCACCTCTGCCGACACGGTTCCAAAGGTCGCGGATAGAGCGCCTGCCGCACCCTGGACGATCATATGTCATCACGTGGATCTGGAAGGAATCCGGTTCCATTATCAGGATGAAAACAAACCGGTTATGGTTGACGGAATGGATTATGCCAACATCGATGTGACCGGCATTGATCTTCACATCACCAATGTCCGCATTGAGGGGGATACCATCAATGCGAGCATCAAAAGCCTTTCGGCCAGAGAGCGATGCGGGATCCACCTTAGGGAGTTCCGGGGAGATTGCCGGGTGAGTGAACGGTTTATTGTGGCAGACAACCTGAAGCTGAAAACCGATCATTCAGACCTTTCCCTCGATTTCGCATTCCGGTACAACGGGTTCCTTGCCTTTACCGATTTTCTCAAACGCGTAAGGATCGAAGCTGATATCCAGCCATCGGAGTTTGACATGACCGATGTAGGGTTTTTTGCCCCTGATGTGAAAGCGATGCAAAACCGGTTCAGGCTCGAAGGGGAGGTAGCGGGAACCGTGAGTAAATTCAGGGCAAAGAATTTCCAGGTGGCCTTCGGTCAGCAAACCCTCTTTAACGGGGATATTTATGCAGTTGGATTGCCGGATGTTTTCTCCACCTACGTGGACATGAAAATCAACAGCCTCACTACAACGGCGGAGGACCTTCGATCCTTCCGGGTACCGGGTGAGCCGGATACCCTTTCAATTCCCGACCTTGTCAACAATCTTGGATTGATTCAGGTGAAGGGTGAATTCACCGGCTTTGTAGACGATTTCATCTGCCGGGCAGAATTGAAAACCGGTCTGGGAAATGTTCAAACAAACCTGCAGTTGAAACATGCACAGGAGGGTGGTCCACTGGCCTACAAGGGAGAGCTCAGGATCTCTTCCTTCAACCTGGGGAAATTTACCGGGGAGGAACCCCTGCTGGGGAATGTAACGTTACGTGCCACCCTCGACGGACAGGGGATCTCATTCAATGATGCTGACCTGCTGATGCAGATCCGGATCGATTCGGCCTTGCTGAACCACTACAACTTCAAAAATGTGACGGTGAACGGATCGATGATCCGGAAAAAATTCTTCGGAGATTTTACGGTAGCGGATCCAAATCTGCATCTTACCTTTCACGGGATGGCCAGCTTTAGGGATACCCTGCCGGTATTTAATTTCAATGCCCGGATCGATCATGCCCAGCTGTACAACCTCCGGCTCCTGGAACGGGATTCGGTTGAGATCCTCAACGGCACCATTGATGCCGATTTCCGGGGCAGCACCGTGGATAATGCCGAGGGGACCCTCAATCTGCGCAACATCTCTTATTGGGAAGGAAGGAACCGTGCAGTGATCGATTCACTGCTTTTAAGGACTATTGCAGACTCTTCCGGAAAGACAGTATATGAGGTAAGATCCGATCTCCTTGATGCTGATTTTACCGGTGAGTTTGAATTCAGTAAGCTAGTACCTTCGGTAATAACATTCATCCAGAAATACATGGCCAGTTTTGAGATGCGCAGCGACTCGACCAGGAAATATCACCATTCAGGACAGGAGCTGAATTATCGCGTAGAGTTCAAGAAAACAGCTGATGTCACAGCCATTTTTCTCCCATTTCTGGAGATTGCCCCCGGTTCATATCTGGAAGGAAGTTATAATGAGGCTGACAAACTGCTTTCACTAACTGGCCGATCACCAATACTTCGTGTGAGAGGAATGGAACTGGAACATTGGTTCATCGATGCCGAGACCCATATTGATGATCTCTCCCTGCGTACCGGGTGTGATCAGCTGATCATGAATAGGTCGAGACCAACAGACACGGTTTATATTCAACTTGACACACTCTTACTTACTGCCAGCGTTCGTCATGACAGTATCCTCTACAAATTAAGCTCAGCTTCACAGAGTGATTACAGTTACTTTCAGGGATTTCTCACCTTTCTTAAAGAGGGAAGTGTGAAAATAAAGCTGGAAGAACTCGACCTGAAACTGGCCAAAAACACCTGGACTATCTCGAAAGAAAACTATCTGATCCTGGATACATCCCTGGTCGAATTCCACGATCTCACCTTTTTGAGCGGCAACCAATGGCTATCTCTTAACGGAAGGATTGCCCATCATGACCTCGACACCCTTGATTTGAAATTTAACGGGGTTGATGTTTCACAGCTCGATTATTTTGCTGGTAATCCAAACATTGATATCGACGGCATTTTATCCGGAAATCTTAAAATCACCGATGTCTACAATGAACTTTCGATCTTTTCTGATCTGAAACTCGAAAACTTCAGCTTCAACAAGCAACATCTTGGAGATGCGGTGTTTCATGTGAACTATAACCGGGCTGAGGCTAAATTTGATGTACTTTCAGAAATTATCTATACTGGGAATATTGGCCAGAATATCCCGTTTTCCCTTAAAGGGAGCATCTATACAACCAGGCCTGATCCCCATTTTGATTTCGACCTGAAACTGAAGAACCTGAACCTCCGGATGCTTGAACCCTTTGTTTCAGGGTTCATGTCGAAGCTCACAGGATTGGCATCCGGGGAGGTGAAGATTACCGGTACAATCAATGAACCCTCGTTTCAGGGAGAGCTGAATCTGATGCGTACCGAGTTCAAAATCAATTACCTCAATGTGCCCTATTCCTTATCGGATGTCATCGACATTGAGCCTGACAAGATTGCATTCAACAATATCGTGATGTATGACTCCCTTGGCAACAAAGCCTACCTGAACGGGTCCATCAATCATAATTTTTTCCAGGATATAAGGCTGAATCTCAATATCAGCATGAATGATTTCTCCGCATTCAGGAATACCTATGCCCAGAATACTACGTTTTTTGGGAATGCCCGCGCAAGTGGAACGGTCGGAATCTCAGGTCCTTTGGATAACATCGTTGTGGATGTGAACGCAAGTACAGGGCATAATACAAATGTAACCATTCCTATTAGTCTTACACAGAATGTTGGACAGGTGGATTACATCGTTTTTATGCAATCGAGAGAAGATTCGCTGGAGGGTATACCCAGATCATCAAGGTCGCGTTCAACAACGGGTTTGACGCTGGCTTTGAGCCTGGTTGTCAGACCCGATGCTCAAGTGGAGGTGTTGTTCCCTGATCAATTGGGTAACATCAAGGCTACTGGTTCCGGAAACCTTAGCATGGGGATGACACCCACAACTCCATTCAACCTTCATGGAAGCTATTCCATCAACAAGGGCTCTTTCCTCTTCCAGATGAAAAACCTTATCCGTCTGCCTTTTGACATCAAGGAGGGGAGTTCGATCTCATGGACTGGCGATCCGGCAGATGCAAATATTTCATTGTCGGCTATCTATAAAACAAAAGTTCCCTTGACCGGACTTAGTTCTGAGACATCCAATATTCAGGGAAGAATACCTGTTGAGTGCATCATCCGCCTCAACGGGAAGCTGATGAATCCGATCATGTCGTTTGGATTGGCGTTGCCTTATGCCCAGGAGAATGAACGAAGCCTGGTGTTCAACGCCATCGATACAAACAATACAACAGAGATGACACAACAAGTGTTGTACATCCTGGTGATGAACCAGTTTAAACCGGTTGCAGGTGGCTCAGGATCTACGGTTGATGTAGGCAGTACTTCGCTTGCGATCGTGACGAACCAGATTAACAGCTGGCTCTCGGGAATGACACAGAACCTGAACATCGGTGTTAATTACAAACCTGGATCAGCTACGGCCAGTCAGGATATTGACATGACTGTCTCTACCCAGCTTTTTAATGACCGGTTGCTTATAGACGGAACTTTTGGCATGTCATCCTATAAGAACACCGCATCTGCCCAGGCCAGTACCATCGTGGGTGATATCAATATGGACTACATTCTCACCAGGAACAGGAGATGGAGGATCCGGGCATTCAACCGGACCAATACCATCGATCTCCTCAACAACAACGCACCATATACTCAAGGTGTGGGGATCTCGTTCCAGCGGGACTTCTACACATGGAGGGAGCTATTTCAAAAGTCAAGCTCCAAATGACAAATGACAACCAACAACCAACAACCAACAACCAACAACCAACAACCAACAACCAACAACCAACAACCAACAACCAACAACCAACAACTAACAACCGATATCATGAAACCCTTTGCATATATTCTTTTCCTTCTCCTGTTGTGTTTTCCGGCCCTCCCGGAAGCACAGATCGTCATCGATCAGGGGGATATGCCCGTTGCCGGAGATACCCTACGGGTGAGCATAACCACCACTGTACCGGTCGATTACAGCAAGACAGGAGGTGATACCACATGGGATTTCTCCATGCTGGAACCCATGAACCAGCGTGTAGATACCTTCGTTACGGTCAACAGTACGCCTCCGGAATACTGGCTCTTTTTTGTTCCCGGTGTGGTAACCAACCTGGCCAGTCCCAGGGGGAACAGCGAGTTCTTCCCCGGTTTCCCGGTGAAGCAGTTTTACACCTTCTACAAAAAGACCAACACCGCTTTCGTTGATGCTGGTTTTGCCTTTAAAATCCAGGGGATTCCTTTTCCTGCCAGGTATGATGTGCCGGATACATATTATACTTTTCCACTGGATACCAATGCCACCTGGGCCTCTTCCTCTGCAGTGGCTTTTGAGTATCCCGGTATGTTCTATTTCTCAACCTATCGGGCCCGAACCTCGTTCGTGGATGGATGGGGCACGGTCATCACACCGTACGGATCGTTCGGGTCACTCCGGATACGCTCCGATCTGGTTCAGTACGATAGCATTTACATTGATTCCCTGGGATTTGGGATCGGACTGGACAGAACTATCACCGAATACAAATGGGTAGCCAAGAACATGGGTATTCCTGTGTTGCAGGTGAACAATGAAGGATTATTGACCACAGCCACCTACCGTGACAGCACCCGGATGCCTTCGGTTACGCTATCCGTCTCGCTGGGTCCCGATACCACCGTCAACAAAGGGGCTGTGATCACCCTCCATGCGACGGTTACAGGAGGCACCCCTCCTTACAGATTTTTCTGGAGCACATTGGATACCGGTCAGTCCCTGACGGTAACGATGGATTCTACCCGGTCTTTTAGCATCTTGGTCATCGACGGTTTGAATGCATTTGCTGCCGCCCAGAAACTGGTTACCGTAGTATCGCCGGGAATTGATGAAGAGAATGTCAGGTTTCTCCAACTATTCCCGAACCCGTCACAGGGTATTTATTATATTAGCCTGCCCGGGACACTTCGATCGGGAACTCTGTCGGTTTTTGATTGGAGCGGAAAAGAGATCCTGAAAAAGGAGCTGAAAAATCCAAAGGAATTGCTGGAACTGGATTTGCATAAATTTCCTGCCGGGGCATATATGTTGCGCCTGATCTCTGAAAGAAAGCTCTATCATGGTAAAGTAATTCTAATAAAGTTGTGAAAGTTGTGTAGAACCGCAATTTATTGCGGCTCGAATGAATCAATCGCAATATGAATAAATCGAAAATCGAATCAATCTAAAATGGAGTTCGCCGTCTACAGGAGTTCCGCAGGATCGGGAAAAACCTTCTCGCTCGTTCTGGAATACCTGAAGATGGTACTGAAAGACCCTCCGGGATTTCGCCATATCCTGGCCGTCACCTTTACCAACAAGGCGGCGAACGAAATGCGGGAACGGGTGATGTGTACGTTGCAGGACCTTACCCGTAGCCAGGAGATAACCCCTGCAGGTTCTGCCCGTCAGATGCAACTACGCCTGGTGGAGGAGACCGGTGTGGGAGAGGAGGAGTTGTCACACCGGGCCAGGGAGGCCTTATCCTTGATCCTTCATCACTATTCGGAGTTCTCCATCGGGACCATCGACAGTTTTTCACATCGTATCATCCGGGCCTTTGCCCACGATTTCGGACTACCGGTTTCGTTTTCCGTTGAGCTGGATGCCGATGAGTTGCTCACTACGGCGGTGGATCTCCTGCTGGAACGAGCCGGTATCGACGAGCAGCTCACCAGAGTGCTGGTCAGTTTCCTGGAATCCAGGATGGAGGAGGACCGGGGCTGGAAACTAGACGGTCTGCTGATTGATTTTGCCAGACTTTTGCTGGATGAAGAGGGAGAAGAGCGGATCAGGGAGTTGTCGCCCCTCACCCTGGAGGATTTTCATCGGATCAGCAGGCAGTTGCATAGCCGGATCAGGAAGGCTGAACAGGCTTGCAAAAAGCTGGGAGAGGAAGGATTGAAGCTCATCGACGGAAGAGGGATCTCCTATGGCTCATTCTATTTCGGAAACTCCGGGATCCCGGGTTATTTCAGGAACCTGGCAGCGGGGGCTGTGGAAAAACTGGTCCCGAACAGCCGGGTGATGGCCGCCCTGGAGGAGGATAAATGGTACGGCCCGAAAGCGCCGGAATCGGATCAGGCGTTGATTGATCAGATGAAACCTGAGCTAACAGGGCTCTTCGAACGTTGTGCTCAACTGAAAGAGGCTGAACTGGAAAATTTCCATTTGTCGGGATTGCTCCTGCAGACCATTTACCCCCTGGCAGTGCTGAGTGAGATCGGGCGGGTGCTGGATGCGTTCAAACGGCAACACAACCTGGTTCACATCTCCGAATTTAACAGCCGCATTTCCCGGATCGTCATGAGCGAACCGGTACCCTTCATATACGAAAGGCTGGGGGAGAAATACCACCACGTGCTGATCGATGAGTTCCAGGATACTTCCCGCCTGCAGTGGCTCAACCTGGTCCCCCTGGTGGAAAATGCCCTGGCTGGCGGCTATTTCAACCTGGTGGTTGGCGACGGGAAACAGGCCATCTACCGCTGGCGGAATGGTGACGTAACGCAGTTTACCTCTCTGCCTGCCCTTCCTGACAGGGACCGGAATCCCCTGATCCGTCAGCGTGAACTCCTCTTTTCCAGGTACTTTACCGAACACAGGCTCGAGTCCAACTTCCGTTCCTTTCCCGGGATTATAGACTTTAATAACCGGTTTTTCCATTGGCTTTCGCAGCATCTCGAAAAAAGACTGCAGGAGGTGTACCGTGATCTCGTGCAGAAGCCGCATCCCGGCAGGAAAGGAGGATACATCTCTCTCGAGTTTCTGACCGGAGAGGATCCTGACCTGACCTATACTGATGGCACCATCAACCGTACCGAAGAGATTGTCCGTCGCCTTCTTGAGCATGGATTTGCACTGGAAGATATGGCCATCCTGTGCCGCACTAACCGGCAGGCCGCACGAATTGCCCGGGAGCTGATCCTGCGGGGCATCGATGTGGTCTCCTCCGAGTCGCTGCTGCTGTCCTATTCTCAGGAAGTACGGTTCATCACCGGGTGGATCCGGTTTCTTTTTAATCCGGCCAACACCATCCTCCAGGCTTCGATAGCAAGTTACCTCCAGGTTAGAGGGATGCTTCCAAAAGAGACGAACGGACTGCATGCACTGCTCTCGGAGATTGGCCTGGCGGAGCATCCCGGCGATACCCTGCTGAACATCCTGCAGCGAAACGGATGGAGGGTGAATCAGGATCAGCTTCTGAGCCTCCCCGTCTACGATCTCTGCGAAACGGTGATCCGCACCTTTGGACTGAACAGGAGGGCAGATCCCTATATCCAGTTCTTCCTGGATGCGGTGATTGCGTTTTCGGAAAAAGAGGAGCACAGTGCAGCCGACTTCCTGGAGTGGTGGGATCAGCAGCAGAACCGTTTCTCGATCGTCGTCCCCGAAGCACTGGATGCGGTGAAGATCATGACCATTCATAAAGCAAAAGGGCTGGAGTTCCGTGTAGTGATCTTCCCTTTCGCCGATGAATCGTTACGTAAGACAACCAAAGACTACCTGTGGGTGGAATTGCCACCCGGAGATAAACCCGGCCTGAAAACGGCCTTTCTGCCGGCCCGTAAGAAGATGCTGGAGACCCCTTTTGCAGACCAGTTCCGGGAGGAGCAGGAGCGCACAATGCTCGACCTGGTGAACCTCCTTTATGTGGTCATGACCAGAGCAAAGGAGCAGTTGTACGTTCTCTCCGCTCCGCCTCCAGTCAATGCACTGGAGTTAAAGTCGTTACCGGTCATTTTTGCTACCTACCTGAAGGAGACAGGTGTTTGGGAGGAGGGGAAGAACCACTATGAATTCGGAACCTTAACAGGCGGACAACAAACCACCGGAAAAATGGGCGATCAGGTTCGGTCGCTCACCTCTTTGCCTTCCTGTGACTGGAGGCCGGCTATCCGGATCCGGCACAGGGCACCTGAATACTGGGATATGGAAGACCTTTCCGGCAAGGCCGATTTTGGCAACCGGGTCCATGCTCTCCTGGCAGGAATTAATACAGCCGGAGACCTGGAGGAGGCGATGAAACGGGCTCTCCTTTCAGGCGCCATTGCAGCCGAAGAGGAGAAACGGATCTGCCAGGTAGCATCGAACGTGTTGAAACACCCACATCTTGAGAGGTTCTTCAGTGCTGAAGTCGCCATCCGGACCGAACCGGAGATCATGGAACGGAACGGTGAGACATCCCGCCCTGACAGGGTGGTGTTTGACGGAGAGGAGGTGGCGGTGATCGATTATAAAACCGGAAAGAGATCAGACTCCCACCGGAAACAGATGGAAAGGTATGCCAGGCTGCTGGAAGAGATGGGCTACCATAACGTGAGGAAACTACTGGTGTACCTGGGAGATGAGGTTGAGGTTGTGGAAATATAACAAAGGACGAGAGACGAGGGACGTAAAAATGAGGAGTAAGGAATGAGAAATGAAAACTGCGGACTGCGGACTGCGGACTGTAGACTGAACCAATGACCAATGACCATACAAGTGAAAGTGAACAAAGAAGAGCAGGTAACGGGATTATTTCAACGAACGTTTGGTGCGAAGCCGGATGGAATGGTCAGGTTGCCGGACTCAGGATCGAACAGGCTCTATTTCAGGCTGTTGGGTAGCTCTGAAACGGTTATCGGAGCGTACAATGAAGACCGGAAGGAGAATGAAGCTTTTCTCTCCTTTACCCGTACCTTTTTACGCCTTGGGCTTCCGGTACCTGAGATCCTGGCTGAAGATCCTGATAACCATTCCTACCTGATATCGGATCTGGGCGACCAGTCGCTCTTTTCCGCACTGACTGCCCGGCGGAAAGAGGGATCGGAGTTTCCCGAGGCTATCATGGATGATTACCGGAAGGTGTTGAAGATCCTTCCGGCGTTTCAGATTCAGGCAGGAGCGGAGATCGATTACACGAAGTGTTATCCAAGGTCTGCGTTCGACCGGCAATCGATGATGTGGGACCTCAACTACTTCAAATATTATTTTCTGAAACTGGCTCATGTTCCCTTTGATGAGCAGGCATTGGAGGAGGATTTTGACGCACTGACCTCTTTCCTGCTCCAGGCCGGTTCGGAATACTTTATGTACCGCGATTTTCAGTCGCGCAACATCTTGCTGGTCAGGGAGGAGCCCTGGTTTATTGATTATCAGGGAGGCAGGCAGGGGGCGTTGCAGTACGATGTGGCCTCCCTGCTGTACGATGCCAGGGCCAACCTGCCGCAGGCCATAAGAGATCAACTGCTGGAATGCTACCTGGAAGAACTGGAACGTTACCTGCCGGGTAAACAAACGGAATTTCTGACCTATTTCCCCGGATTTATCCTTATCCGTATCCTGCAATCGCTGGGTGCATACGGCTACCGGGGCTATTACGAAAAGAAGAGCCATTTCCTCCAGAGCATCCCCTATGCGTTGAATAATCTGAGGAATCTTTGCTCTCTGTGGGTGGGAAAAAAATTCGGCGTAGAACTTCCGTCATTATTTAACCTCCTGCATCATATAATCCAGGATCCACCAACCAGCAACCAGCATTCAGCATCTGGCATCGGGCATCCGGCATCAGGTATCAGTCCACTCACCGTCACCATCCACAGCTTCGCCTGCAAGAACGGCATCCCGCCTGATCCAACCGGTCATGGAGGCGGATTTGTCTTCGACTGCCGGGCCCTCCCAAACCCTGGGAAAGAAGAGCGATTTAACGATCTGACCGGATTGGACCAGCCGGTTATCGACTTCTTTTCAGAAGAGGTGACCGTTGATTGGTTTCTCCGGAATGTAACAACCCTGGTCGAGCAGAGTGTGACCGACTACCTGGAACGCGGATTTCAACATCTGCAGGTCAGTTTCGGATGTACGGGCGGGCAGCACCGGTCGGTCTTCTGCGCTGAATCGTTACGTAGAAGCCTTGAAAAACACGAGTATCTCAATATAGAGGTCAATCATAGAAATATCCCAAGCGAACTATGAAAGCAATGATCTTAGCGGCCGGACTGGGTACACGCATGCGCCCCATTACCAACTCCATGCCAAAAGCGCTGGTGGTAGTGGATGGGAAGCCCTTGCTGCAACAAGCCCTGGAGCACGTTAAGCGATACGGGATAGGCGATGTGATCATCAATGTGCACCATTTTCCCGGACTGATTGTGGATTTCCTCAGGGGGCATGATAATTTCGGACTGGAGATAACCATATCCGATGAATCGGATGAGTTGCTGGAGACCGGCGGAGGAGTAAAAAAAGCCTCCTGGTTCTTTAACGATGGAGAACCTTTCCTCGTCAGGAATGTGGATGTCATCTCCGATCTTGATCTAAGCCAGATGGCCCGGATTCATACAGCCACACACCCTCTTGCCACCCTGGCTGTACGTGACCGGGAGACCTCCCGCTACTTCCTGTTTGATGAACAGGTCAACCTCTGTGGATGGGAGAACCGGAAAACAGGGGAGAGACGGATCTGCCGGGAGATTGTTAAAGAACGCCCACTGGCTTTCAGCGGGATCCAGATCCTTCAACCGGAGCTTTTTCCGCTGATCACCGAGGAAGGGAAGTTTTCCCTGACGGAACTCTACCTGCGGCTAGCGGGGGAACACCTCATCAGGGGATACCTGGATTCGGGATCGGTGTGGAGGGACATCGGTAAGGTGGAGTCTTCATACACAATAATCCATTAACAAACTACTGCAGCAAAGGGTTAGATATGCTTCCGTTTCTATTTCAAACCGCGAAATACCTGCATGAAAACTTTGGCGGAGATCTTTCCGGGGTGGCAGTGATTCTTCCCAACCGTCGGGCCGGGCTCTTTTTGCGAAGATTCCTTTCCGGAATGTTCCCGGGAACAACCTGGGCGCCTGCTCTTTTTTCAATTGAGGAGTTTATTGGTTCGCTCGCGGGATTGCGGGAGGTGGATCAGGTCCATTGCCTGGTGGAACTATACCGGATCCACCTGGAGATGGAAGGGGCAGAAGCCCAGCCGTTTGATGAATTCCTCAACTGGGCCCCGCAGCTTCTCTCTGATTTCAATGAAATCGATCGCTACCTGGTCGATCCGGCAGCGCTCTTTACTTACCTGGATGAGGTACGTGCCATGACGGTCTGGAACCCGGATAACACCCCGCTCACGGAGTTCCAGCGTAGCTATCTGAAGTTTTACAACTCCCTGCTTACCTACTACAACAGACTTTCCAGCCTGTTGCTTTCCCGGGGAGAGGCCTACCAGGGGTTGATCTTCCGGCAGGCCTGGCAGAAGCTGGAGCGGGGTGAGGTTGAGGCCCCCTGGAAGAAGATGATTTTTGCAGGCTTCAACGCCATGACAACCGCAGAAGAGAAGATCATCGATCTCCTTGTGAAGCAGGGGGATGCCGGGCTCCTCTGGGATGCCGACAGCTATTACCTGGATGACCTGAAGCAGGAGGCCGGGGACTATCTTCGACAGTGGTTTCGGAAATGGCCTGAATGGTCCGGCCGGTGGAAAACGGACGACTTCCGATCCCAGCCAAAGCAGATCGAGGTGATCGGTGCGCCGGATCTGACCGGGCAGGTAAAGCTGACCGGCACCCTGCTGAAGGAGATGCAGCAGAAACAACTGTTGGACGAGCGGACTGCGGTCGTCCTCCCGGATGAAAAGCTGCTGCTTCCGTTACTCAACTCCCTCCCGGAAGGCATTGAGGCTGTGAACATCACTATGGGACTCCCGCTCAGCCAAACTCCGCTGTCGAGCCTCGTGGTGCTGGTCTATGATATGCACCACCATGCAGTAAAGCTGTCAGCCGGGAAAAAGAGCTCCGGGAAGTTCTATTTCCGGGATGTGGTGAAGGTGCTGCAGCACCCCTATGTTTCCCAACTGGCTTCCCTCTTCATGGAGGGGAATGAATTCGCTTTCCGTGAGTTGACCGAAAAGGTCAGATCGGGCCGGCAAACCTTCCTCCGGCATAAAGATCTGGTAGAAAAGACGGGATTCTTCCATGCCGGACTCGATTTTCTGGATCTCCTGTTCACCCCATGGGATACCCCCGCCGATGCGCTGAAGGGACTTCAGGGCCTGGTGGAGAAGGTGGTCGATGCCATCCGGCCTACGCGTTCCTTATCCGTTGAACTGGAATACGCCTTTGCCATCGCCCGGATCCTCCGCCAGCTTCGGATCCTCCTGGCCGGATCAGCGGATTTCCTGACCTGGGAAAGCCTGACGAAGTTCCTGAAACAGCTCCTGACATCCACCATGCTCCCATTTTACGGTGAACCCCTGAAGGGATTGCAGATCATGGGGATGCTGGAGACCCGCACCCTCGATTTCGACCGGGTGATCATCCTCTCCTGCAACGAAGGGATCTTGCCTTCAGCCAGGCAGGTAACCTCGTTTATCCCTTATGATGTTCGCCGCGATTTTCACCTGCCCCTGTACCGGCAGCAGGATGCCGTGTATGCCTATCATTTTTACCGGCTGATCCAGCGGGCTTCACAGGTGTGGTTGCTGTATACTACCGAACCCGGACAGCTGGGTGGAGGGGATCCAAGTCGCTTTATCCGGCAGCTCGAAGCGGAATTACCGGGGTATAACCAGGCTCTCACTCTCCGGAAAGAGGTATTGGTCACCCCTCTGATCACCGGCGAAGGTTATCCTCCGACGGAGATCATCAAGAGCGAATCGGTGATGGAGAAGCTGCTGGCGAAAGCTTCATCCGGATTTGCTCCCACGGCTCTCAACGCTTACCGCACCTGCTCCCTGCGGTTCTATTTCTCCGAGATCGCGGGATTAAAAGAGCCGGAAGAAGCAGAAGAGGAGATTGATCCGAGGACCCTCGGTTCGGCAGTTCACCATGCCCTGAAGAGTCTCTTTCAACCGCTGAAAGGCAAAGCGCTCTCCCGTTCCGTTATAACTTCCCTGGAACCTTTGGTGGAGGAAGCTGTCACACAGGGCTTCCGTAAGGTATTTCAGGGTGATAGTATTTCAACAGGAAAGAATATGCTGCTGGTAGAGGTGTCAAAGATCATGATCCGGAACTACATCCGGAGGGAGATGGCCTTCGTGGAGGAGCTGGCTGGAAAGGGGGAAACATTGACCGTTACCATGCTGGAAAAACATCTGAATGGATACCTGCATCTGCCTGTGATGGGAGTGGAACGTAAGATCCGGATCAAGGGATTCGTCGACCGCGTAGACCGGATCGGTAACATTACCCGGGTGATCGATTACAAAACCGGCAATGTCGACAGCAAAGAGGTAGCCGTGAAGAAATGGGAGGATCTGCTCACAGAACCCTTACTGGATAAGGGATTTCAGTTACTGACATACGCCTGGCTTCTTTCTGCACAGCGTTCCGGTGGACTCCTGAACGCAGGTATCCTCTCCCTGAAAAAACAGGCGTCAGGATTCATCGCAGCCACAGTCCCTGCAGAGGAGACGGAGAAACCAACATGGGTAATCGGCCAGTATGAATTGGAAAAAACAGGAGAGATACTTTCTTATATCCTGGCAGAGCTGTACAATCCGAAGGAGCCTTTCCGGCAAACCCAGGATCCCGACCGGTGCGGGTATTGCCCGTATGTAACTATTTGTGGCCGTTGAGTTCCGATTCTGAAAACACCAGGGCTTCATAGATGTAGACCTCTGCATCTTTCCAGCCGTCCCAGCCAATTCCCGCTTTGCCCTCGGCACAGTGTCCCAGGAACTCCTCTTTGGTCCAGCCCGTTTCGGTGGCAACCTGTGGTAAAAACGTACCGGATGCGCTCCCTTTTTTAATATAGACTCCATGTCGCCCCAGCTCGAGTTCGTCTATATCCGTGATCTTCTTCATTGGCAACAGGACCGAGATCTCAATCTCCAGTTGGTCTAGCTCATTGGACTGAACCGCCGGGAACCTGTAATCCTGAGTAGCACTGGCAACGGTCATCTCCTGAACCAATTTGTAAAGAGGGATATCTGCCGTGAACCGGCCGATGCAGCCACGTAGCGCTCCTTTCTTTTTAAGGGTTACAAAAGCACCGGTATGCAGTTTCAGGTTATCAGAAAATCCGGAGGCATTCCCCTCCGGGATTTTTTTATCGCGGATATATCCGTTAAGAGTGTTGCGTGCAATCTCCAGCAATTGACGTTTGTCTGTGTAAGAGAAGGAAAACTCCTGTTTCCCTGAGGTCTCGATTGCTTTCCGGCTTACCGCGATGGCCCAGTATCCTACCACTTGTTGTTTATCACCATATTTTGAATCACCTGAATTCAGGTAGGAGATGGGTGTGTAGGTAAAATCGGGATTCCCGGCTGTCAGGTAGAGCAGGGTGAGCACGGAGGTCCATCCACAGCAGTTGGTGGCGAGGTTCTCGACGTGTTTCTTCTTATACTTATCCAGCAACTTCAGGAACTGATCCGGATCGTTGGTTACGATGGCCTCGCAGGTGGCCTGGTCGGCAACGTTGGCCTCTTTATAAGCCGGATAATGAGAGAAATCGCTACTGATCACAAAGAGGTTCCGGTCGTTGAACCAGGGTTTCAGGTGATCAGCGATCTGCCTGCACGATTCCGCAGATTGGGTGCCAAGGACAATGGGTACCAGTTGGAATGGTTTTGAAAGATGCACCTGCAGGAAGGGAACCTGCACTTCCAGGCTGTGTTCGTATTTATCAGCTTCGGGATGAAACATAAACAGAGGGCTCTCTTCGATGAGTTGGTTGGCGAGAGTAATGTTGACAGGGACGTTCCCGAGAGGTGTGACATAATCGCCCTGGGTATAAATGGAAGCCCCGGAGAATGCCACCTGATGACTGGACGCCAGGACGAAAACGTTGTCGAATGTCCGGTCGGGATCCACCTGGTTGAACGCGTTAGCAGCTACCTGCCCGGAAAAAACATAACCGGCATGCGGGGAGATGATAGCGGCTATTTGCGCCTGTCGGCCAGGAATGGCCTCTTTAAAAAAACCATTCAACATAGACCGGAGTTCTGTCGGGTTATCTGAATAGAACCTCCCTGCTGCTGCAGGTTTCCGGTCATTTTTTTGTGATGATGTTTCCTGATTCTGGGATGAACATCCAAGTTGTGAACCAAACATAAAGCTTATTAACAAAATGAAAGAAAACCGGGTTGTTTGCATTATTTTTGAAATTAAACCTAGGTAAAGGTACGAAATGTACAAAAGATTTGCAATCTTCTCTGCTTTGTTTGGTTTGGGTTTTATCTCCATTTCCACCCAGATTTATCTTTTGCGTGAATTCCTTTATGTGTTTCAGGGAAATGAACTGGTATTTGGTGTTGTATTGGCCAACTGGATGCTGATTACAGGATTTGGAGCTTTCCTTGGTCGGTTCTCCCAGCAAATGAAAGACCGGGAGTCTTATCTCCTGTTCCTGATGATATTGCTGGCTATCATTCCGGTTCTGACTGTAGTGAAACTGGATGTCTGGCGGAGTGTGGTTTTCCCGACAGGTAGCATGGTCGGGTTGCGGGAGATCTTCTACTCGTCGCTGTTGCTCCAGACACCGGTATGCTTTCTCAGCGGTTTCCTGTTTACCTCCCTCACTTCGATCCTTCCGAAAAAAGCTGGGAGGAATCCACTTGGTGGAGCCTATGCTGTGGAATCACTCGGAAGCATGATATCAGGTGGGTTGATCAACTTCGTTTTTCTCTGGACCCTGGGCTCCTTTCCGGCGATGAATATCATCTCCACCGTGTTCCTGGGGAGTGTTATTCTCTTTGCCTTCTCACAACAAAATCTCGCCCCAAAGATCGTTATCCCCCTCATTTCCGGTGGCATCATCCTGGGTTTGTACTCTGTTTCCTTTACAAATTTTAGCCTCTCCCTGCTCTATGAAGACCAGGAGGTAATTGTCGAAACGGAAACCCCTTACGGGAGAGTGATTGTAACAGAGAGGCATGGCCAGCACAATGTATATGAAAACGGAGTACTGTTATTTAGTTCAGGCAATGTGATCAGGGATGAGGAGTCGGTCCATTTTGCCATGGTTCAGCATGACCACCCTGAAAAGGTATTACTGGTTTCGGGAGGGTTGAGCGGAGCTATACCTGAGATTCTGAAATACCGGCCGGTACGGGTTGATTATGTAGAATTAAATCCAGCCCTGATCGACATTATCAATCCCCTGACCGGATTGGAAGCAGATACACGGGTCCGCTACATCATGGCTGACGCCCGGAGATACATAGCCCGTACTGACAGCCTGTATGATGTTGTGCTCATCAACCTGCCTGAACCTTCCACCCTTCAGTTAAACCGGTATTACACCGATGAGTTTTTTCATGTCATGAAGCACCGGATGGATTCCGGAGGCGTGCTCTCCTTGTCATTGCCAACCGGATCTGATTACGTGAGCACTGAAGCCGGTAAGTTGAACTCCTCCATCTATTATACCCTCAAGAACCACTTTCAACATGTTTGCATCCTGCCATCAGGACGAAACTACTTCCTGGCCTCCGACGACTCCCTGGATCTGGCTATCCCTTCGTTGATCCTCCGGAGAGGAATTCAAACGGACTACGTGAATCCATACTATTTTGACGAACAACTGTTGCAGGACCGGAGCCGTTTTGTGATGGGACATCTTTCGGAGAAGAGTGGGATCAACTACGATTTCCGTCCGGTTGCCTACTTTTACCAGCAGGCATACTGGCTTAGTCATTTCCGGCAAAACTATACCCTGATCGGTGGGATAATTTTCCTGCTGCTGGTGCTCTCTTTCCTCTCTATAAACCGCGTCAATGCAGGTATTTTTGCAGCCGGGTTTACCGCCTCTTCCACCGAGATCATCCTGTTGCTGGGATTTCAAATCACTTTTGGGTTCGTATACCAGGCATTAGGGGTGCTGATTATGGTTTTCATGCTGGGGCTGGCTATTGGTGCTGCTTCCAGGAAGCTCCTTTTCAGGAAGAATCGTCCCCGGAATTACCTGTTGTTGCAATTGCTCATGGCTACTTTTGTGATCATCATCCTGATGTTCATTTCATTGGTCCCTTTCCTGAAACTTCAGGATTACCTCGTTTTTACTGTGTTTCTTACCCTTGCTTTCGGAATTGCATTTCTAGCCGGGCTGCTCTTCTCCTTTGCAGCCCTGATCTCCAAAGGAGGAGTGGAAAAAGTGACCGCTGCCAACTATGCAGTCGATCTTTACGGCTCTGCTCTGGGCGCGTTGCTGACTGCGGTGATCCTGCTTCCCCTGATCGGAATTCATGTGACCCTTGGCGGTCTGGCTATATTGAATACCTGCACCGCGATGTGGTTCTTTGTTTCAAAGAAGAGATAAGGAATTGCACAACATTGCCATCATTGCCATCATTGCCATCATTGCCATCATTGCCATCATTGCCATCATTGCCATCATTGCCATCATTGCCGGAATTTAATTCAGATTAGCTTTGAACCTTGAGCGTTGAGCCTTTAACCTTTTATCGTACCTTTGTTTTCAGTCACTTAGGGACACGATCACATGTAAACGATGAGTTTATTTCAACAATCGGTTGAAAAGAAATACCTGAACGAGCTGGATCCGGCGCTCCTTGACAGAAAATATGCCGACTTCCGGGAGTATTTCGGAAATCCGGAACGCCAGGAGAATATAAGAAATTCGAAAGAGGAGCAGTTCCAGGAGGGATTCCTGAGGGAGTTGTTTGTGAGGATCCTGGGCTACACCTTGAATCCGGAACCGGATTTTAATCTGACAACAGAACTTAAAAACATCGCGAACAGCAAAAAAACCGATGGAGCCATATTGAAAGGTGAATTCGTTTCTACATCCAGAATGCGGTTGAATACATTGATTTTAACCTTTTCGGCCTGACCAGAGAGCAGTTTTCCCTCCTGTGGCTTTGTCTTTCGAAGGAGAACCTGCTCGCCGACCTGCCCCTAAAGATCAAGGAGTCGTCGGTACTGCAGGAAGAGAACATTACCAAAAAACTCTATGCCGATTATGCGCGGTTCAGGGAGGGATTGTATAACAATTTGGTAACAAATAATCCCGGCACAGACAGACTGCTCTTATTCAGGAAAACGCAGAAACTTCTCGACCGCTTTTTATTCGTCTTTTTTGCCGAGGACAGGCTTCTGCTGCCCCCGAACTCCATCAGTGAAATCGTTAAGCAATGGACCTCCTTAAAGGATGAAGTGGACGAGTATGTACCGTTGTATGACCGGTTTAAAAAATATTTCGGGTACATGAACACGGGATATAAAGGAAAAAGATACGATATCTATCCTTACAACGGGGGACTTTTTGCACCGGACGAGATCCTTGACAATGTAATTATAGACGATGATGTATTGCTGGAGCATGCGGTAAAACTTAGCACATACGACTTTGAAACCGATGTGGATGTCAATGTCCTGGGACACATTTTTGAACATTCACTTGGCGAAATTGAGAACGTTCAGGCAGAAATTAAAGGGGAACAGGTTGACCGGCAAAAATCCAAACGTAAAAAAGAGGGGATCTTTTACACGCCGGAATACATCACCCGGTATATTGTGGAGAATACCGTAGGTAAACTGTGCACAGAAAAGAGAGCCGAATTTGGTATTGTTGATGAAGAGTATGCCAGGGGGAGACCTTGTGTTGTCAGACATCACTACCGATATTCTGGAGAAGAACATCTATGGTGTGGATCTCAATGAAGAGTCGGTGGAGATTGCTAAACTCTCCCTGTGGCTGCGGACTGCCAAAAAAGGGCGGAAGCTTAACACCCTGAGCAACAATATCAAATGTGGGAACTCCCTGATCGACGATCCCGCCGTGGCCGGTGAGAAAGCCTTTAACTGGCAGCAGGAATTCCCCGAAATCTTCGCCAACGGAGGATTTGACGTGGTGATCGGGAATCCGCCTTATGTGAGAGCTGAGTTATTGGGGAGTTGCAGAGATTTCTTTGAGAAAAACTATAATATATCATTTTTTCAAGGAGAGGAATTGATATTGACTCTTATCCAGAGATAAAAAAGCATTTTGAAAAATATAAATTAGACTTAACCCCACGAGCCTCGAGAGACGAAACTAGAGGTCGAAAACCAGGGAAATATCAATGGTTCGAAATACAGGATTCCGTTGATTATTATCCAAACTTCGAAAAACCAAAAATTGTATTTCCAAACCTTCAAAATACCAACAAATTTGCTTATGATGATTATGGAGCTTACATAAATGCCCTGGCAGTTATTTTGCCAACTGACGACAAGTTTCTGGTCGCCATTTTAAATTCAAAATTAATTTGGTATTTTCTCACCAATATTTGCGTAGTTCGCAACGGTGGCTATATTGAGGTTAAACCACAATATTTTGAGCAAATACCTATTCCAGAAGTGTCTGAAGATGAAGCAATAAAGCTGACTCGTTTAACAGATGATTTAATATCAGACACGATGAATAATCGCAAAATAAAGACAAAACTTCTAAATCTGCTAAAGAACAAGTTTGGCAAAGTAACAATCACAAAAAAGCTTGATAATTGGTTTGACTTTAGTTTTTCGGACCTCTACAAAGAACTGAAAAAGCAGAAAATCAGTTTAACCCTATCTGAAGAATCCGAGTGGATGGAGTTTTTTGAAGTGCAGGTAAAGGTGTATTCAGAACTTAAAACCAATATACAGAATCTAGAGAAAGAGATCGACCGGATAATTTACGAATTATATGGGTTGACAGAGGAGGAGATAAAGATTGTGGAGAGAGGATAACCAGAATAACAATATAAAGATAAAAGAGGTTAATATTTGTTCTTTGAAATCTGGAATTTTTTAGCTACATTTGTGATCTAAAACAGTTAAGTTATGTTGACTAAAGATAATGTTATCAAAACGATATCAAAGTTTCCTGAAAACTTTACATTGGATGAATTGTCGGCTTTCTAAGAATTGATATTTTAACAGTCCGCCATTCAACAATGAACCAAAAAATCTCCAAACGGGAATTTCTTCGCCGCAGCCTGACGGGTGCCGGAGGGGCGGCGCTTGGCTTGCATTCCATGGAGTCGATAGCTAAAACCTTTGATCCTATGAACGCATCATCAGAAAACCCGGTTGGGGATCTGGGCAGATTCAGCAAAGAATCGCCCTATTACATTGTGACTCCAAAAGGGGTGAAATGCCTGGTCTGCCCGAACCAGTGCATCCTGACGGAAGGCAAAGAGAGCATCTGCCGCACCAAGGTTGCCAAGGATGATAAATTGTACACATTGGCCTATGGCAATCCCTGTTCAGTGCATGTGGATCCGATTGAGAAGAAACCGTTGTTTCATTTTTATCCCTCATCCCGCAGTTTCTCAGTGGCCATTGCAGGATGCAACCTGGCCTGTCTGAATTGCCAGAACTGGGAGATCTCCCAGGTCAGTCCACGCGACACCCAAAATTACGATCTGTTCCCGGAAGCCCTGGTTGCTGAAGCCGCTGCCAGTGGTTCCCTCTCCATCGCCTACACCTATTCCGAACCCATTGCATTCTACGAATACACCTTCGATACGGCTAAGATCGCCCGGGCAAGGGGGATCAAAAATGTCTTTGTCTCCAATGGGTTCATTAACGAAAAACCTTTACGTGAACTGGCGGTTTACCTTGACGCGGCCAATATCAACCTGAAATCGTTTTCCGAAGAGACCTACCTGAAATTAAATGGCGGGAGCCTGGAACCAATCCTGAGAACACTGAAAATCCTGAATGAGGTAGGGGTCTGGCTGGAGATCACAAATCTGATTGTCCCGGGTTGGACCGACAAGCCTCAGATGATCAGGGAGATGTGCACCTGGCTGGTGGACAATGGACTGGAGGATCGCCCCCTGCATTTTATTCGCTTCTTCCCGCTTTATAAGCTGACAACGCTCCCTTTTACCCCACTCTCAATCCTGGAAGAGGCCCACGGCATTGCCAAAGAGGCAGGCATCAACTATGTCTACATCGGCAACGTCCCCAACCACAAAGATGAAAATACCTACTGTGCGAAATGCAAAAAGGTCTTGCTTGAACGAAAAGGCTTCACCATCCTGGAAAATAACCTCCGTGACGGGAAATGCAGGTTTTGTGGGGCAAAAATAGCGGGGAGGTGGAGCTAGGTTTGAGGATTGGGAAATGGGGAAATTAGGAAATTAGGAAATTAGTGCATCGATGGCGTTTATTTTGGGCCAACTGTTTTAATGTAGCTATTTAGAGAAGCGCACTCAAACTCAATAAGGTTCATTAGCTTTTTATATATTTCCTCAGTGATAAGTTTTCGTTTATAGAGTTTTACAATCCAGGTTTTCGTTTCGAATGCCGAGCCCCTGGCATAAAAATAGAATGTGCGGGATTCCTTTTTCAATTGCAACTTGATAAATCTTTAACTCCTCAAGCTTCATATTCTTTCCTTTCCTAATTTCCTAATTTCCTAATTTCCATGATGATCGGCAGATGATCCGAAAACCCTCCCTTGTAGCGCGGACCGAGGAAAGTGCGTTTGGGTTTTTTGTCGAGGTAACGGAGGTCATCCTCCAATAAAAATCCGGGATTAAAGATCTGTACGGAGGAGAGGCAGATGTGGAGAGAATTGTCTGTATCCAGCAGGGAGCCGGAGACGATGAATTGATCCAATAATCCCCAGTGCTCCCTGAACTTGTAGCTGCCTGCTCTGCCGGCTTTCATGGATAGTATATTGACCAGGTCGCAGGGCTTCAGTTCGCAGGTGTCAAGACGGGCTCTCAGGATGGTTTTCAGGCTTTCGTTCTCCGGCTCATCGTTGAAGTCGCCCATAATGACTATGAAAGGGTGGTGATGAGGTGATGTGGTGATGTGATGATTTGGTGATGAAGTGATGAGGTGATGAGGTGATGAAGTGATGTGATTTGAATCTGTGGACTGCAGACTGCAGACTGCAGACTGAATAATGGAGTCAACTTTCTTTCTTAGCGCCGATGCCACGTAGTTTCTCCTGGGGGCTGACACTGCTTCTCCACCGCGCCTGGAGGGCCAGTGATTGATGAACAGATGGATGGTGTCCCTTTGAAGCAGCAATCCTTTGACATAAAGGATCTCCCGTGTTTGTACAGCAGTGTCGAATGGAAAGCGGATGGAGATCCATTCCGTTATAAGCGGGATGAAAGCATCAGAACGGTACAGCATGGCTACATCGATTCCACGCTGGTCGGGAGAATCCTGATGGATGATCCGGTAGTTGAGCGTTTTAAGTGGAGAGTTGTACGCCAGTTTATTTAGAACATAGCGGTTTTCCACCTCGCACAACCCAATGATGGCAGGTGGATCCCACTCTCCTGCTGCCAGGATAACTTTCGCAACATGTGAAAGCTTGATCCGGAGTTTGGTATAGGTCCAGCGCATGGCCCCATTCCACGTGAACTCTTCGTCAGCAATAAGTGTGTCATCCCGGTTATCAAAGAGGTTCTCGACATTCCAGAAAAGAATCCTGACATTTTGACCCGTTTTCTGACCGCTATCGGCCGTGGCACAATTTTCGGAAAGATGCTGATGATGTTGGGCCGGCAACGTTTGATACCCTGCCATGCAATACAGGAAGTGTATTCCAGTAAAAAGGTGCAACCTGGCAAGAAATTGAAATCTGTTGGTGATGTGAACCTTTTCCATAAAGATGTTGTTTGTAACTCTTAATCAGGGAAAGGGCCAAAAGGTTATAGGTCACCTTTTGGAAATAGTTAACGAATCTTTAACAAAACTGTTAACAATATTTAACAGGGGGATTACACTATCGCCCGATGATGACCGTTAACATGACGTATTAAACAGGATAGATATGAAAAAGACAGCGGCTCTGTTTTTAGTAGCCATTGCAGGTGGAGCAGTGGCTTTGGGTTTGTTTTATATGGTGGATAAAAAGGCTCCGGTATATACTGAGATTCCGGTGACCGTTCCGGTCCGGCAGGCAAATTTTTCCGCTTCTGCACCGATGAATGTTCCGGATTTTGAAGCGGCCGCAGAGTTAACGGTGCATGCCGTGGTACATATCAGGACTCAATTTCAGCGGAAAAGCATAGTATATGATGATTTCTTTGAACTTTTTAACTTCCGGAGAGGGACCCCGCGGGAACGTGTGTTTCCCTATGAGGCCATGGGATCAGGAGTGATCATTTCGCCCGATGGGTATATCGTTACGAATAACCACGTGGTACAGGATGCCAATGAGATCACGGTAACCCTGAATGACCGCAGGGTCTATCAAGCGACAATTGTGGGTAGTGATCCGAGTTCCGATATTGCTCTTATCAAGATTGACCAAAGCGATCTGCCTTTCCTTTCTTACGGCAACTCAGATGAGGTGAAGATAGGGGAGTGGGTGCTTGCCGTCGGGAATCCGTTCAACCTGACCTCCACCGTTACCGCCGGCATTGTTAGTGCCAAAGCCCGCAATATTAATATCCTTGGGTCGCAAGGGGCTGTGGAGTCCTTTATCCAGACTGATGCAGCCGTGAATCCGGGGAACAGCGGAGGAGCACTTGTCAACACACGGGGAGAACTTATCGGGATCAACGCCGCCATAGCCAGTGGTACGGGATACTACCAGGGATATTCTTTTGCCATCCCGGCCAACATTGTCCGTAAAGTCGTGAATGATTTCATGAAATACGGAAAGACCCAGCGTGCCTATTTTGGGATCTATTACCGGGAGATCGATGACCAGATGGCCAGGGAGCAAGGACTGAAAAGCCCGCGGGGGATCTACATTGAGGAGGTGGTCGAAGGCGGATCTGCCGCCAAAGGAGGTCTCCTGAAAGGAGATATCATCCTTCAGATGGAGAATTCTGAAGTAAACAGGAAGTCGGAACTTACTGAGTTCATTGGGCAGCATAGTCCGGGTGACGACGTACTTGTGAAGGTATGGCGAAACGGGAAGATCCAGGAAAAGCGTGTCACGCTACTGAGCGAAGAATCGGCCCAGGCTGTGGTGAAAGATGATAAAGTGATCATCCATGGTGCAACATTCGAACCTATGACGGAGAGTGAGAAAAATAAACTTGGGATCGGCTATGGCTTTCAAATCACCCGGCTTGACAACGGCAAGCTTAGAAATGCCGGGATCCGGGAAGGATTTATCCTGATGACTATCGACCGTGAACCTGTCCGCTCTGCAAAAGATCTCAAGAATGCATTATCAGGACGCAATGGAGGTGTTTTACTGGAAGGATTTTATCCTAATGGGCTAAAAGCATATTATGGAATCGGTTTATAAATTGTTAGAAAAGTGTCAATAAATATTTTGAAATTCCTGGATAAAGTTGTAATTTGAGTGTGCAATGAGACAGTTAAAAATATCGAAATCTATCACCAACCGGGAGACCGCTTCGCTCGATAAATACCTGCAGGATATAGGGAAAGAGGAGCTGATCACGGCTGATGAGGAGGTTGCTCTTGCACAGCGGATCAAACAGGGGGACCAGGCAGCGCTGGAGAAGCTTTGTAAAGCCAACCTCCGGTTTGTGGTTTCGGTAGCCAAGCAATATCAAAACCAGGGTCTCAGCCTTCCCGACATGATCAACGAAGGCAACCTGGGTCTTATAAAAGCTGCAAAACGTTTTGACGAAACCCGTGGGTTTAAATTCATCTCTTATGCAGTATGGTGGATCCGGCAATCGATCCTTCAGGCACTGGCCGAGCAGGCCCGGATTGTCAGGTTGCCATTGAACCAGGTAGGATCGATCAGCAAGGTGAATAAAATGTCGTCACGGCTGGAGCAGGTTTATGAACGTCCCCCTTCGGCAGATGAGATTGCCAAGGAGATGGACATTCCCGAACACAAGGTGCACGAGGCCATGAAGATGGGATCACGCACCCTGTCGATGGACGCACCGCTGGATCAGGATGAAGAGATGAAGTTCCTGGATGTCTTCGTGCCTGACGATTCCCCCGGCACGGATGAAATCCTGCTTCGGGAATCCCTGGCCCATGAGATTCAGCGGTCGCTCTCCACGCTTACAGAAAAGGAGCGGGAGATCATCAACATGTTTTATGGCCTCGGCTACCCCCACAGCTACACCCTGGAAGAGATCGGAGCTATGTTTAACCTGACCCGCGAACGGGTAAGACAGATCAAGGAGAAAGCCATCCGTCGCCTGAAGCACTCCTCCCGGAGTAAATTGCTCAAAACGTACCTCGGCTGATTGGCAGTTTTCTGGAAGTTATCAACCAACTGTTAATAAGTAAACAGTTTGGGAATCTTTTTTTTCTTTTTGTGGTTGGTTCAATAAGAAAAAGCATATATTTGCGGCATAATTCTCTTGTGAATGATTAAACAAAGAAAGCGACACTTCTTGATTTTCCTGCCTGTCTGGATCATTCCGGTCTTGCTGATCACCTTCGGTTCGCTGATCAACTTTCACCAGAACAGGATCTGGGGCAAACAACTGATGCCTCACTCCTTCGTTGCTCCGAGAGATAAAGCCAAGATCGTCAAGATCCAGGATGTTCAAAATCAGATTACCGACTTCTTTTATTATGAAACCGGCGATTTAACCCAGGCTAATCAACCGGTAATCCAGGTTCGTTCTGCCAATATAACCGACGAACCCTTCTTCCGTTTCCTGATGGCCTCAGGCCTCCGGGCTCCTCCGTTAGCTTAATTTCCTAAAACATTTAACCATCATACTGTAAAGACACTTTGGTATAGGCGTCTTTTGGTTTTTGTTGGTAGTCCTGCTGACCGGGGAGCAATCCCTTGGTCAGCAGGTTTTTTTAACGATGCTTGATCAACGCCCGTGCCTCCGGCAACACGAATTTACCCGGATTTGTTACTATCTTTGGATTTCCAAAAGGGCCCACAATGACTACTTACAAGCAGATTTTTGAGAATAACAAACGATGGATTGCTGAGAAAAAAGCAAGCGACAATGAATTTTTTGATAAACTTGCAGCCGGGCAGAATCCGGATTTTCTCTACATTGGTTGCAGTGACAGCCGGGTAACGGCAGAGGAGTTGATGGGTGTTCGGCCGGGAGAGGTTTTTGTGCATCGGAACATTGGTAACGTGGTGAGCAACAATGACCTTAATGTCATGAGTGTCATCAATTTTGCCGTTGACCATCTTCAGGTGAAACACATCGTGGTGTGTGGCCATTCCGGATGCGGTGGAGTGCAAGCGGCCATGCAGCCGCGCGACCTGGGTCTCCTGAATCCATGGCTCAGGAACATCCGGGATGTCTACCGGTTGCACAGGCAGGAACTCAACTCGATCAAGGACGAAGAGAAACGCTATATGCGCCTTATTGAGCTGAACGTAGAAGAGCAGTGTCTGAATGTGATCAAGACCGCCGTAGTCCAGAAGACCTATCTGAAATCGGGTTTTCCGGTCGTCCATGGGTGGGTCTTTCATGTACCGACCGGTGAACTGATCGATCTCGAGATCGATTTTCGGGAAAAACTCAGAGACATCCAGGAGATCTATAACCTGGGAACCGGCGAATAGTGAATAGCGATGGCAGCCCTGCTGGCCGCGATGGCGCTGATGCGCTGGTCGTACCGTCGCGACAGCCTCTCCACCGGACGCTATCAATCGTAAATTGGAAATCAAAATTCCTGAATTTGAAATCGTAAATCGGAGATCCAAAATCGTAAATCTCTGATGTTATTTGTATTTTTACCTGACGTTTATCGCTTACTAATTCAGACCCGCCATGAATAAATGGTTCTTTGCTCTTTGCTTTGTGACCTGTATCTGGACCGTTTCGGCTCAGTTCCCCGGACAGGAGTTTGATGCCAATGGAAATACAACTCACCTTACCCCCGGGAATAATTCCACCTCGAACCCCTATCCGGAAGACGGTAACCCCTGGATCCCGGTCGGCCCCTTCGGCGGGGATGTAGTTGACATGGCCATCGATCCGCAGCATCCGGAGGTGCTCTTTGCAGCTGCCGGACGTCCTTTTATCAGTACCGACGGCGGCGAAACCTGGACTATTCAGCTGTCACTGGCCGGGATCAGCTCCAATAACGTGAATTCCTTTGCAGCAACGGACGACGGGACCATCTTCTCCACCGGCCCTTATACCTTCGGAAAGGTGTTCCGGTCTACCAACGGGGGAGCCTCCTGGCATACCCGGAACATCCCGGTGAACACCAGCGGCCTTTGCCTGGCAGTGGATCCGAACGACTCCAGCACCATCTATGCAGGACTGTCGTCCAATATTTCACTTCCATCCAACAAAGTGATCATCCGGTCGACCGATGCCGGAGAAACC
>JBDROF010000038.1:0-22401 GCA_043810345.1 Bacteroidota bacterium
GGTGAACTAATGGCAATGATGGCAATGATGGCAATGATGGCAATGATGGCAATGATGGCAATGATGGCAATGATGGCAATGATGGCAATGATGGCAATGATGGCAATGATGGCAATGATGGCAATTAAACTATGAACTTCTCCTTCTACATAGCCCGTCGGTACTTCAAGTCCAGGAAGTCGCACAATGTCATCAACATCATTTCGGGGATCTCGGTGGCAGGAGTTACCATCGGGACCATGGCCCTGATCGTCGTACTTTCGGTCTTCAACGGATTTGAGCAGCTGGTGGTCTCCCTTTTCAATTCGTTTAATCCGGATATACAGATCACCCTCCGGGAAGGTAAAAATTTTCCGGCCGCTGCCATCCCTCAGGAGTTGCTGAAAGAGATCCCGGGTGTGCTTTACCTGACTGAGGTGCTCGAGGAGAACGCCCTGATGAAGTACAAGGACAAGCAGGCAATCGTCACGCTCAAAGGGGTGGGCAAAGAGTACCAGCGGATGACAGGAGTTGACACCATGATGGCCGAAGGGAGGTTCCTCCTTCAGAGTGGAGAGAAAGATTTTACCGTACTTGGCTATGGGGTAGCCTACTACCTGAATGCCAGCCTGAACGATTATGTAAACCCCATTACCATTTTTGTTCCTACCCGTACCGGAAAGATCGGGGGAGCCCTAGATCAGGCTTTCAGTCAGGAGATCATCTTTCCCACCGGATACTTTTCCATTCAACAGGAGTTCGACGTCAAATATGCCTTGATGCCGATCCGCTTTGTCAGAAAGCTCCTGGATTACCAGAATGAGATCACAGCCATCGAGATCAAACTGAACGATGGAGCGGATCAACGCAAAATCCAGCGACAGATCGAAGCAGCTGCCGGAGAAAAATTCCAGGTAAAAAACCGGTTTCAGCAACAGGAGCTCCTCTATAACATCATGAAATCTGAAAAATACGCTATTTTCCTGATCCTGACATTTATCCTGTTACTGGCAACGTTTAATGTGGTAGGCTCACTCTCCATGCTGATCCTCGATAAGAAAAAAGACATTGCCGTTTTGCAAAGCTTGGGCGCCACCATGAAACTGATCAAGCGGATCTTCATGACCGAAGGGATGATGATCTCATTCATTGGCGCTGCTACGGGGTTGATTCTGGGTGGGGGCGTATGCTGGATACAACAGACCTATGGCCTGATCCGGATGGGCGGCCCCAACAGCACATTCGTGGTCAACAGCTATCCTGTACAGATGCAACCTCTCGATTTCCTGCTTGTCTTTTTTACCGTGATGCTGATCGGGTTTCTGGCAGCGTGGTATCCGGTCTATAACATTCGCAAAATCAACACAACAGGGGTGAAACTCGACTAACTTCCTTACATGCCAACCTGCCATCGTTAATAAAAGTTCTATAGGATAGTCAATTAATTGAACCTTTTGTGTAAATTTGACCCTTTAAAATTTATAAGGAAATAACGAATAACAAAGGGAATGATTAAATCGTTACTCACGCGGATTGCCATTGCAGCCATCCTGTTTAGTTTGCCTGACCTGATGATCGCCGGAGAGATCCAGGTGACAAACGGAAAAACTGAACTTCGCATCACGACCAATAACTACCAACAGCTGACCTTTACCAGCGATCTCTCTTCCATCCTTTTTCGTGATATTCAGACGAAACTGGGTAATTTCACCGAGTTGTACATTCATGGATACGGTTACAGCAGTGAGATAGGGGATCCGAAACTCCCGGTGGCCCGGAACCTGATCGAGATCCCCCTGGATGCCACCCCGGAGATCCTGGTTACGCATGCAGCATATACGGACTATTCGCTTTCGGCGGTCGGCATCAACTACCAGATCATCCCGCAGCAAGCCTCCGTGAGCAAAGCGATTACCAATCCCGATGAGATTCCATTTGTAATCAACCCGGCTACTTACCTGAAGAATGCGTTTCTGGGAGCCCCACTGGTATCGGTTTCACCGGCAGGCACCATGCGTGCCGTGACCCTGGCCAGCCTGGATATTGCTCCCGTACAATATAACCCCGTAACCGGAATGTTACGGATTTACCAGTCTATCGAGGCCACTATCACCTTCACCAACGGAAATGAACAGGCGAGTATAGCCCGGAAGCAAGCTCTCTACTCTCCCTATTTTGAGAATGCTTACGGTCAGTTAGCCAATTACAAACCGCTGACCGATGAGCTGATCACCACCGCACCGGTTACTTACATCATTGTATCTGACCCTATGTTTGAAAATGCCCTGCAACCTTTCATCAACTGGAAAACACGGAAGGGATTCAAGGTGGTGGAAGCCTATACCAATGACCCTGCCGTGGGAACCTCGACGGCCTCTATCAAGAGTTACCTGCAGGCTTTTTACAACAACCCGCCAACCGGTTTCGAATCACAGAGCTTTGTCCTGATTGTAGGGGATGTAGCGCAGGTTCCTACATTCAATGGAACTGCCGGAAGTCATCCCACCGATCTCTACTTCTTCGAATATACCGGAGATAAAATTCCAGAATGTTACTATGGCCGTTTTTCAGCAAATAGCCTCGTCCAGCTACAACCGCAGATTGATAAGACCCTGGAATATGAACAGTACCTCTTCCCCGATGAATCCTTCCTGGGTGAAGTGGTCATGGTAGCCGGTGCCGACCCTACGTATGGCCCGCTGTATGGCAATGGTCAGATCAATTACGGAACTACCTATTATTTTAATACCGCCCATGGTATTCTCTCGCACACCTATCTGCAGCCGGAACCTTCAGGAGGAAACTACTCCACACTGATCAGACAGAATGTCTCGAATGGGGTAGCTTTTGCCAACTATACGGCTCACTGCAACGAGCAGGGTTGGAGTAATCCTTCGTTCTACATATCTCATATTCCCAATCTTCAGAATAATCAAAAGTATTGCTTGATGGTCGGCAATTGCTGCCTAAGCAACCGGTTCAATACGACCTGTTTCGGAGAGGAGGTTTTGAGAGCTTCAGGCAAGGGAGCTTTGGGGTATATTGGCGGGACCAATAATACCTACTGGGATGAAGATTATTGGTGGGGGGTAGGATTCAAATCTGTCTCCACTAATCCGCCTTACAATCCCAATAGGCTTGGCGCCTACGACGTCACTTTTCACGATCACGGAGAGGCCATGGACGACTGGTATGTGACACAGGGGCAAATGGTGGTTGGCGGAAACCTCGCCGTTCAGCAATCGGGTTCCGGGCTGAAAACCTACTACTGGGAGATCTACCACCTGATGGGTGATCCCTCATTGATGATCTATATGTCCATTCCACCGCCAATCACGGCCGCCTACCAGGATCCGATCCTGATCGGGACCATCTCCGTCGACATCACTACAGAACCATACGCTTACATCGGGTTGTCGAAGGATGGAGATACCTTTGTCGCAGCTGCCTGTGCCGATTCCGCTGGTGCTGCTACCTTAACTTTCGATACCCTGAACAACCCGGGCTATCTGGGGATTGTCATCACCAAACAAAACTTCAAACCCCTCATTGATTCCATCCAGATCATACAGGTTACAGGTCCTTACCTCATCCTCACCTCCTTCACAGTGAACGATTCGGTAGGCGGGAACAATAACAACAATGCCGACTTCAGTGAAACCATCACACTCGACGTAAACGTGAGCAACATCGGAGTAGCCACAGCCTATAATATTTCAGCCACACTCACCACCACCGACACAAATATCGTGGTGACAGATAACTTCTGTATGATTGATTCGGTTGTTGCGGGTGGCTCTACCATTTGTGCGGATGCATTTGCCATGACCATCAACAATTATGTGGAAGATCAGCATGTGGTTGCCTGCGAAATCCTGTTCGACGATGGCTCAGAAAGCTGGACATCCGACCTGCTGCTCACGCTGAATGCCCCGTTCCTGGTAGTGAACGGCATCACCGTAGTAGACCCGACGCCGGGAGGAAACAACAACGGCCTGCTGGATCCGGGTGAAAGCGCCATCCTACGTGTGGAAACCCAGAATGTGGGACATGCGGGTGTAGGAAATGGTGTGGGACACCTGTACGTGCAACCTGCCTCCACGCCATACATCATTGTGAACAGTCCCAACCGTTTCATCGGAAACCTGCCGGTCAACACCATCGTTCAGGTCGATTTCCCGGTCATTACCAACGGGATCACTCCAATTGGAACGATCGTCAACCTGAATTACAACGAAACAGCCGGACAGCAGAATCAGTACGCAGCACAGAAGGTATTCGAGATTGAGATCGGGGCGATTCCGACCTACCTGATGCAGAACGGGAACCAGACAACCTGTAACGCCAGGTTCTATGATTCGGGCGGCGCCAATGCAAACTATAACAACAACGAGAACTTCAACTTTACCTTTTATCCCGGCACCACAGGAGCTCACATAGAAGCCGAATTCACGGAGTTTGATGTGGAGCCGGCCACCAATTGCAATTACGATTACCTCAGCATTTATAATGGGAACAGCACCACAGCTCCCCTGATTGGAACCTACTGCGGCACCACCTCCCCCGACACGGTTGAATCGACCGCTGCCGATGGCTCCCTGACCTTCAAGTTCCATTCCGATTATTATGACACCTATCCCGGCTGGGCCTCCCGGGTCCGTTGTGCCGGAGGGCCGCTAACCGTGATGGCCAATGCATTCCCTTCAACCGTATGCGAAGGATCAACGAGCATTCTTTCAGCCATTCCTTCAGGAGGTACAGGAACCTATACCTACCTGTGGGAACCGGCTACCTACCTGGATGATCCTACCAGCCAGTTCCCACTCTGTACTCCGGAAACCAGCATAAGCTATACCGTGACTATCAGCGATGGAGACACCACGATCACATCCGCCCCGGTAGAGGTTACTCTAGTTCCCGTTCCCGGAGCGCCCGTGGCTACCCTGAATGGCGATTTGTTGGAATCGAGTGCAACCGAAGGAAACCAGTGGTACTATAACGGAGCAGCCATTCAGGGCGCTAACCAGCAGACCTATCAACCGACCCTGTTCGGTGCGTATTATGTGACAGTCACAGATGAAGTAACGGAATGTGAATCTGAGCCCTCCAATACCATCCAGTATTATCCCACCGCCATCGACAATACGCTGGCGGAACGAATGGTCACTGTCTATCCAAACCCGTTTACCGACCGGCTCAACATCTTATATACCCTTCCAGAACCTTCATCCGCGAGGATCATCCTGTCCGATGCATTTGGCCGGTTGATCCGTGTGGTGGAAGAAAAAGGGATGATCCCAGCCGGGAACCACACCATAGTTCTGGAAAGTGGCACCCTGAAACCGGGCCTTTACTACTGCCGGGTCCAAACAGATTATTTCACGGTGGTTAGGAAAATCATTCTGACAAGATAGAATCCAAAAAATAATACAAAAGTTGACCAAAACCTGACTTTATGAGAAACATGTTAACAATAATCCTGGTGCTGGCAATCAGTGTTGCCGGTAGGAGCGACAACTGGGTAAAGATTTCGTCCGACAATCCGGTCCCGGCTAAAACAACCCTGATCCGGTCCACCATTGATCACTCAACTGTCACATTCACACTGGGAGGATTTTACCTGAACCAGGTGGAGACAGTCCGGGGTACAGCATTCATTCCTTCGGTGGAAGAGGGATCCCCGATCATGGAAACAGGGGCTCCGGATCTTCCCAAGCTTACGTCCACGCTGATCATCCCCGATCTGGCAGGGATGCAGGTGGAGGTGGTGGCCTCCAGTTTCACCGATTTTCCGGACATGGAGATCGCTCCATCGAAGGGAAACCTGCTTCGTACGGTCGACCCGGCTACGGTTCCATATACATACGGACAGGCTTACCAGGCCGACCGGTTTTATCCTTCAACCCTGGTCTCTACCCGGGAACCCTTTATTGTCCGGGATCTCCGGGGACAAACCGTGATCGTCTACCCCTTCCAGTACAATCCGGTGACCCGGATCCTGCGGGTTTACCATGAGGTTACCGTTGAACTGGTACAGGTGAACGAAACCGGCACCAATCAGCTTTTCCGGAAAGGTAGTGAGATCCGGATTGAAGAGGAGTGGGCACATATCTATGCAACAACGTTCCAGAATTTCGATGCCATTACCTACACCCCCCTCGAAGAGTATGGAAACATGCTGATCATCAGCCATGGCCCATTCATGGATGCCATGCAACCTTATGTCGACTGGAAAACCTCCATCGGTTTCCCTGTGGAGATCGTGAATGTAGCCACCATTGGATCCACTGCATCATTAATCAAAAATTATATCGTCAATTACTACAATACAAACGGCCTATCCTATGTTGTGCTGGTGGGAGATGCCGCGCAGATCCCGACCAACACCGGAGGAGGTCTCGGTGGCCCTTCCGACAATGCCTATGGCTATATCTCAGGGAACGACCATTACCAGGAGCTCTTCGTGGGCCGGTACTCTGCCGAATCAGTAGCCCAGGTGGAAACGCAGGTAACCCGGACCATCAATTACGAGATGGATCCCCAACTGCTCACCGATGACTGGTATACAACCGTAATTGGCATCGCATCAAACCAGGGTCCGGGCGATGATGGCGAATACGATTACCAGCATGTCCGTAACATGCAGAGCGATTGCCTGGGATTTACCTATACCTGGAATCCCGAGCTTTTTGATGGATCCCAGGGTGGTAATGACCTTCCCGGAAACCCTACTCCTGCGATGGTTGCCACGGAGGTGAACGGGGGTGCCAGCCAGATCCTTTATTGCGGTCACGGAAGCACCACCTCCTGGGGAACTTCCGGTTTCAACAACAACAACGTAAACAACCTCACCAACGTGGATAAACTTCCCTTCATCTGGTCGGTTGCCTGTGTCAATGGGGAGTTTATGAATGGCACCTGTTTTGCTGAAGCATGGCTTCGGGCCACGGATAATGGCGAACCTACCGGTGCTATCGCCTTCTTTGGCGCAACCATCAACCAGAGCTGGAATCCACCGATGGAGGGACAGGATGAGATGGTAGACCTGCTGGTGGAGAGTTACCAGAACAACATCAAACGGACCTTTGCCGGCCTATCCATCAACGGGTGTTTTAAGATGAACGATACCTATGGTTCAGCGGGATATGAGATGACAGATACCTGGACCGTATTCGGAGATCCTTCCATATTTGTACGGACCGATAATCCGGGAACTATGACCGTGACCCACACTCCCATTTTGTTTGTAGGTTTCACTACCCTGACGGTCAGCTGTAACGTAGACGGCGCCCGGGCCACAGCATCCATGAACGGGGAGCTACTTGCCACCGGCCTGGTGGCAAACGGGACCGTAGTCCTGACCTTCCCGGCACTGACCAGTTCTACCGATACTGTCCACCTGGCGGTAACTGCCTTTAACTACATTCCCTACATGGCCGATATCCTGATCAACACTCTCAATGGACCCTATATTATCTACATCAGCCATACAATCAACGACCAGGCCTGGAACAACGACCAACTGGTGGATTACGGAGAGGATATCTACCTTGCAGTTGCAGTAAAAAATCTTGGCGTGGAGGCCACCAATGACCTGGTAGTGAATGTGAACACCACCAACCCCTACATCAATCAAACCGACGACACCGAGAACTACGATGTGGTGCTTCCCGGAGAGACCAAAGAGATTCCAGATGCCTATTACTTCCATGTTTCAGGAAATATTTCTGACGGAACCAACATCAACTTTTTGATGACAGCAGTGGATGATACAAGTAGCTGGACCTCCAATTTCAGCATCATAGCCCATGCACCCAACCTCATCTTGGCAAACTACCTGGTTCTGGATTCGACCGGAAACAACAACGGACGACTCGATCCGGGAGAATCGGCAGACCTAAACATAACCCTGATAAACTCCGGATCCTCCGATGCCTATAATGTAACAGGAGAACTTATCTCCATCAGTCCTTATGTGACGGTAGTTTCCGCTACCAAAGATTTCGGAGATCTGTTATCCGGGCAGTCTAATTCGCAATTATACACGGTTACGGTGGATCCCGGGGCGCCGGAAGGGCAGCTTGCCCCCTTTATGCTGGTGATAACTGCTGACCGTGGATTGGCCAAAGCCACCACCTTCAACCTGGTGATCGGTAAGACTCCTGTCCTTGTGATCGACATGGATGGCAACATGAACTCCGGCCCCGTGCTTGTTGATGCAGCTTCATCCCTTGGCCTGATGACCGAATATATTCAGTCAGTACCGGCAGACATGGAAGATTACACCTCTGTATTCGTGTGCCTGGGGATCTATCCCGACAAGCATGTGTTGACCAATACCGAAGGCACCAGGATGAAGGACTTCCTCGACAATGGCGGACGGGCTTACATGGAGGGTGGCGACACCTGGAAATTTGATCCGCAGACTGTTGTCCACCCGATGTTCCACATTCATGGGATCACAGACGGAGGTAGTGATCTGAGTACCTTACAGGGGCAAAACGGGACCTTTACCGAAGGGATGACATTCGACTATACCGGCGACAACCAATTCATTGACCACATCACCACCGAGGGAACTTCCTTCCATATTTTCAGAAACACATCACCTTCCTTTTACAGCGCAGTAGCCTATGACGGAGGATCCTTCAAGACCATTGGAAAATCGTTTGAATTCGGTGGCCTGGTGGATGGTACAGCCCCATCGACAAAAATGGATCTGATGATCCAGTACCTGACCTTCTTTGGTATCGATATTCCTGCACTGGCCGCAAACTTTGCAGGGTACCCGACCGCTATTGAAGTTGGGGAATGCGTCAATTACTATAATTTCTCTACAGGACCTGTTCTTTCCTATCAATGGGACTTCCCGGGCGGAGATCCTGCTACATCGACAGAAAAGGAACCCGTCGTATTTTACAATAACGCGGGAATCTATGATGTTACCCTGACCGTCAGCAACGGCACCTCCACCAATACGATGACCAAGACCGATTACATCCAGGTGGATTGGGCCACCGGGGTATCAAAGGAGAAAAGCTCCCTGCAGTGTATGTTGATGCCGAACCCGAACAACGGAACCTTTACACTCAGGATGGCTAACCGGGAAGAGGATCGGGTCAGCCTGAAGATTTACAACACGATGGGAACACTTGTCTTCACGGAAGATAATGTGCCCGTCTGCAACAGGCTCGACAAGGTAATCTCCCTGCCGACTGTGCCTAACGGGATCTACATCCTAACCGTTAGGGGACAGGATGGAACGTGGAGCGGGAAGATTGTGGTGAACAAATAACGTTTCTCCACCTGAATGACCTCTTTTGTTGACTCATTGAAAACAAAGGCCACGAGGGAGAGGTGCTCTGGAACCCAATTGTCATGAAGGGTGTAAAGATAAGATTTGGAATAGATCTGGACAGTGTCCACTGAAGTAGTCAATTGTTCTCCGTAAGTTCCGTTGAGAACCGCTCTCAGCATATCGTTAAACACATAGTTCTCAATATCGGGTACCGGGCCAACCAGGGTATCGTTGTTTTTCTGCCACCCCACAATGCTGTCTTCCAGGATGCACACGGTCAAGTTGTATGTTCCCTCAAGGTATTCTGTAAACTTTGTGGAGATCGTGGTAGTGATATGATCACGGCTGGCCGGCGTATAGGTAGTTTCGATATCAATGGTTGCCACCCGCTTTTCCTTGGCCACGGATGATACGACTTCCGCCCATGCTCCGGCTCCGATCGCCTGTTTTCCGTTATAGGGTGTCCGGCTTACCATCCCCATAGGATTGGAGATCAGCATAAAGTCGTTGAACCAGGCTACTCCCTCAGCAACCCGGTAATCCGTAGTATAATGACCCGAAGCATCGGGGATCGAAAAATACCCGGCATGAACGGTCATCAGGATCACCTGACCTTTGTAGAGTTCAACAAGCGCTTCCCCTGAACTAGTGGCTGCCGGACAGTTCACGCATTTCATCCCGGTATAGTCTTCCAGCAGGACCTTGCGATTGTTGGTGTCAACGGTTATCACTTTTTCGCTGGCATAAGGCGATTCCAGCTTATCGCAGGAAACAACCAGACCGCCCGCCAGCACCATAATTAAATATAAGACTCGAAACTTCATAGTATTAATTTTTCGCTATTTCGCTATTTCGCTATTTCACTATTTCGCTACTTCGCTACCTCGCTACCTCGCTACCTCGCTACCTCACTATTTAGTCCTAGAAGCTACTGTTAATCGTCAGCGTAAATCCCGTCGATTCCGGCACATACCGGCATACCCCGCCTACACACACGATCCCTTCCCGCTGACGGCCGTAGGAGAGGGCGATGCGGGTGGTGTTGTATATGAATCCGGCGGTTACATTGTAGTAGTGTAGCTGAAGACTGGAAACAGGATTTCCCATATTCCACTGGTCGCTTACAGAGAAGAACCATGTGGGAGAGATCGTCAGTTCCAGCAATCCGGCGAGCCAGTCCCCTTTGTCCTGTTTGGTCCATAATCCCTGGAGTTCCCCCCGAAGGGAATACTTCTGCGTGATATTCCAGGTGACATCTGCCACAGCGATGTTGGCATAAACAGTTCCGTATTCATCCAGGTAGCCTTCGATCACATCTTTATTGTAGGTCTGGTAATAGTAGGCAAAGATCCCTTTCCATTTCTTATTAAATTTCTTTGTGATCTCAATATTGATATCCTGGCAGAAAACATCTTTCCAGTCCACTGCGAAGAGATTCGATTTGTATCCCAGCGTTCCCGGGGTGCTGATCCCTGTCGTATCATTGACTTTTGATCTCTTGATGTTGTTCACCTGGGAGAAATTGAGCACAAAGGTCATCCCGTATTTTCCACCAAACTTTGATTTCTTCGGCAGGGAGAAGATCAGTTCAGCCGATCCCCCAACCTCGCCTGTCGGCTGTGTGGCATAAGGGTACATCGCAGCCAGGAAGTAGGTGTGCTCTTTGGTAACCGAAGGCAGGTAGTTGATATCTAATGCATTAACGGTGACAGACCGGTCGGATTTGTAACTCATGTTATCAATCCATTTAGTCTTCGCTGTCAGGCCGAAATTTTTACGGGAATAGGAGGCTGTGATCAGCCAGCCATCTCCTTCCTTGTAGATGTAATGATTCATGGCGGAGGGATCGTTGATCTTGTGGGCATACTCTGTGTAAAAGTTGAATCCACTGTAATTAAGATTGATCCGCCCCCCATAGGTGGCCACATTTTCCGGAAGCTTCAGCGTATATATTTTCGGAGGTATAACCATCTCCATCGATTTCCCTTTCTGGTAATCACTGACGAAGCTTCCCCCGAAACTCAGCTTGAATTTGGAGGAGGAGAGGCTCGATACCATGTCGTTCAGGTAGAAATCGGCATCCACCCCCTTCACAATCCCCCGGTTATTGTCTTTAAAGGGGATCCAGTAGTTACGCTGAACCCCTACTAACCCGGTGACAGCCACTCCGTTGAATGGTGTAAGCTTGACCCTCAATCCCCGCATGGAATTGTCGTAACCCAGAGTCCAGTCCTGGTAAGTACGAAAGATCATCCCATCGCCGAACTGCTCGTAAAAATTTCCCGCAGTCACCTCAATCAGTTTGTTTTTATATTTTACCCACCAGTAGGGGACTCCCAATCCCTGGTATTCCTGGTCGTATCCCAGCAGCGGAGGGAGGTAGGCTTCAAAACGCATGCCCGCCGAAAAGTTTTTATAGGAGTAGTTAACCTCCGTATATCCCTGTATCCGGAAATATTTTCCGTCGAGGGTAGAATCGGTGATTCCAAGCTGGGTGTCGGTCAGGTAATAGACCGCATCGCTCTGAAAACTTCCGCTGATCTGACTGTTTTCCAGAAAATCCTGTCCTAAAGAGATAAACGGAAGGAAAAACAAAGCAATGATAAGCCTTTTTTCAATGGCTCCTCTTTTCATAGATCGACTCGGTATTTGGTTTCTACTTGGTTACTCTTCAATGGTCTCACCGGCATTGAGCTGTCTGACCAGCCTGATCAGGTCGAGTTCGCTCCCCTCAGCAAAGGAGGTATGCTGCCAAACGATGTTCCCGTTTCCGTCAATGAGAAAGGTGTGCGGGATCAGACCGACATTCATGGCCCGTTTGAAATTTCCGTTGGGATCCAGGAGCACCTCGTATTCCCACCCTTTGCCGTTCACCAGGGGCTCTACCAGCTTGCTCGAGCGGGCGTCGTCAATGGAGACAGCTACCAGCTTCACACCGGTCTCTTCCTCCCAGTCGTCGTACTCATCGGCAATGGCAGTCAACTCCTTGAGACAGGGTTTGCACCAGGTTGCCCAGAAGCTAATGATGATGGGCCTCCCATCGTTGTTGATATCGCTGGTGTTATACGGATTTCCCTGAAGGTCTTTGATATCAACAGAAGGAATTCTGTTGTAGCTTTTGGGGGCTGTTTCCTGGGCTATCCCGGTCAAAACAAAAAGAAGGAGTGCCATAAGAGTTACGATGGTTCGTTTCATGGTTGGTTCTCAGTTTAGTTTAGTGGGGCCAAAGGTAATGATTATGTCATAAAAATTTCAAGGATCTTCGCCTGGGGCTGCGGAACCAGGAAGAGATGTTCCATTATAGCCGGGATCAGAACCACTTCACCTTTTTTGATCACCTCCATCCCGTGCAGATATTGGATGTTGCATGTCCCTTCGGTACAGAGGTAGATGAGGAATGAGTCGATGTAGTTCAGCTCCTTCTCAATGCCATGGTCGAACTCTAAAAGGTTCGTGGTGAATGCGTGACACTCCACCAGGTTCACGGTTTGATTCTTTACCCTGGGATAGGGGGTGCGGTAGGTTTCCTGCACTGTAAAATCGATCGCTTCCAGGGCCAGTTCGGTGTGGAGTTCCCTGGAATTGCCTTCGCTGTCAACGCGGTCCCAGTCATAGATCCGATAAGTGGTATCGGAAGTTTGCTGGATCTCTGCGAGCAGGACTCCCGGCCCCAGGGCATGAACCCGGCCGGCCGGCATAAAGAACACATCTCCGCGCTGAACCGCTTCCACATTCAGGATCTCCTTCAACCGTTTCTGCACCAGGTGATCCAGGTATACCTTCTGGTTCACCTCATGGCTGAAGCCGCTGATCAGTTCGGCTCCGCTTTCAGCCCCGAGGATGTACCACATCTCGGCTTTCCCATTGCCGATGCTCCGTTTGGCAGCCAATGCATCATCCGGGTGGACCTGGATGGATAACCAGTCGTTGGAGTCAATAAACTTGACCAGGATCGGGAATTGGTCAGGGAACCGTTCAAAAGCTTTTTCCCCAACCAGGTCGTCCATGTAGATCTCCATGATTTCATTCAGTTCATTCCCTTTCAGAAATCCGTTGGAAACGATGGTCTGGGATCCAGGCACACCAGACAACACCCAGGCTTCACCACAGTTTGGAAGAGGGGAGAAATTCAACCCCAATTCGGTGTGGACCTTGTTACCTCCCCACACTTTATCTTTAAAGATGGGAGTAAATTTGAGCGGATAGAGTACATTCATACGGGATGTGCCGGAATCTTGATTAATGACTATTTTTACAATCTGACAACCAGGCAAAGGTATATTTTTTCAGGTTATGGCGCACCGACCAATCCCATATCTCAATAAACTACAGAAACTTAGAAAAGAGTTGCATCTATTTTGAAGAACGCGTTGGGGAATATTATGCGGATATTATTGTAAACAATTCTGTAATTTTAGAGCTCAAAGCTGCAGATTTTCTTGTAGAAGAACATGAATTGCAATTGATTAACTATTTAAAAGCGACGCAGATTGAGGTGGGATTGTTGTTGAAAAGCTGAATAATGATAATTATCGGCATCACCGGGACCCTCGGCGCCGGTAAAGGCACCATCGTCGAATACCTCATTGAAAAAAAAGGCTTCGCCTATTTTTCCGTGAGAGGATTTCTCCTGGAGCAGATCCGCCAGCGAAGCATGCCCGAAAACCGCGACAGTATGTATAACCTTGCCAACGCGTTGCGGGCCGAGCACGGTCCCTCCTATGTGGTGGACCAGCTCTTTGAGGAGGCGAACCGATCGGGCCGGAACAGCGTCATCGAAAGCATCCGGACCACCGGCGAGGTTGCCTCCCTGCGGAATAAGGGGACCTTTTACCTCTTTGCCGTGGATGCCGATCCGGAGCTCCGGTACGAACGGATACAAGTACGCAGGTCTGAGACCGATTCGGTCAGCTTTGAGACCTTTCTGGCGAACGAAACGCGGGAGTCTGTCTCCACCGACCCGGGTGTTCAGAACCTGCAGGCCTGCATTCGGGAAGCCGATGTTGTATTTCAGAATAATGGGTCAATGGAGGAGTTATTTGTGCAAATTGATACAGCAATCCTACAATTGGGAATATAGCACGCAGATGGCGCGGATTAAACGCGGATCTTTGCAGATTCATATCCGCGATCATCCGCTGCATCCGTTACATCCGCGTTCCTTTGAGAAAAGAAACAGAAAAAAGATATGGAAGCAGAAAGCAGTTACATCCGTCCGTCCTGGGACGAATATTTTATGGAGGTCGCCAATGCGGTGGCTAAACGTGCCACCTGCGACCGTGGCCGGAGTGGCTGCGTGATTGCACGTGACAAACAGATCCTGGTGACCGGTTATGTGGGAAGCCCCCGGGGGTTGCCGCATTGCGACGAAATTGGGCACCTGCTGAAACAGGTGACGCACGAAGACGGCCGGCAATCCCAACACTGTATGCGAACGGTCCATGCAGAGCAAAACGCTATCTGCCAGGCAGCCAGGCTGGGAATAGGACTGGAGGGAGCTACCCTCTATTGCCGCATGACCCCCTGCCGCACCTGTGCCATGCTCATCATCAACTGCGGGATCATTCAGGTGGTATGCCAGCGCAAATACCACGATGGTCGCGATTCGGAAGAACTGTTCGAACAAGCAGGTGTAAGTCTGGAATTTGTGATCGATGAGGTTCAGCGGTACGAGAAGCAGTAAATTACTATCTTTACCATCCAATCACGATCCTTTCAGGGATGTCGAACAGCCTCGACATAGCAACATTTGAACGACTGTTCAAAGAGGAGTTCAAAGGACTCGTTCTCTTTGCCATTCAGTATGTAAAAGAGTATGAAGCGGCGCGGGAGATCGTGCAGGAGGCATTCATCGGACTATGGAACCAGCGGGAGCGGATCGATTTGTCACGGCCCGTGAAGACCTACCTTTCCACCACCGTCAGGAACCGTTCCCTGAACTACCTCCGCGACAATAAAAAATTCGATACCCGTCTGCTTACCCAGGAGAACCTCTATCCGCTTGCCTCGTATGAACAGGCGGACCGGTTGGTGGAAAAAGAGTTACAGGACCGGATTCAGCATGCCATTGCGGAGTTGCCGGAGAAGTGCCGGGAAGTATTTCTGTTAAGCCGCAACGAACACCTTAAGTATCAGGCCATTGCCGACCAGCTCCAGATATCGGTTAAAACCGTGGAGACCCAGATGTCAAAAGCGCTGCAGCATCTGCGGATCCGGTTAAAAGACTACCTGGTCGTGATATTGATACTCATCTGCCAACAGATCCTGGATCCTGGATCCTGGATGTACCATTTCGCTACCTCGCTATTTCGCTATTTCGCTATTTCCTCTTCAGGGTAACGAACCTTTCAAGTGTATTATATCCGGATAAATGAATGCAAACGACACATATTACCCCGATCTGATCACCAGATACCTCTCCGGAGAAGCTTCGCAGGAGGAGATTACAGAGCTGTCGGCATGGGTCCAGACCGATCCTGCCAATGCGATCCTCTTTGATGAACTACGCAAAACATGGTTTGGGGTCATGGCCGATCAGGTGGAGCAACAGGCAGACCTGGATAAGGAGTGGGAATCTTTTGTACCAAACATCCGGCATCCGGTATCCGGTGACTTTCAAAGTGAATCTGGCCGGGAACCCAAAGTTATTCAGATGGTTAGTAGTAAACCTAGCTGGCAGGTCCGCCTGATCAGGGCCTCTCTCATCGCAGCCATTGCCCTGGTGCTGCTGATCCCTTCCTGGTTTGCTTACCACTATTTTACCCGGACTAAAGTGGTCACGGTAACCGCTACCAGTGAGATTTTGGATGCCATCCTACCTGATGGTTCGATGATATCACTGAACGCTCACGCATCCCTCGCCTATGCAGAGGACTTCGGCAAGAAACACCGGAACATCGAACTCAACGGAGAGGGTTATTTCGAGGTCAATATGGATTCACTCCTCCCATTCGTCATCAGCTGCGGGAACTCCCGTGTCGAAGTGCTGGGCACCTCCTTCTATGTAGATGCCAGGCAGGCAGCCGGAAACATGGAGGTGATCCTGGTAGACGGGAGCATTTCGGTCTATTTCGATAAGGCGAGATCGACCGGGAAGACCATCATCCCTGGAGAAAAGGCTGAGCTGAGCCAGACGAATCAGCGAATTGTAGTCTCCCCCAATGAAGACCCCAACTTCCTGGCATGGAAAACCCATCATATGATCTTCCTCGACGATAGGCTGGATATGATCATCAACACCCTGAACAAGGTCTATCAGACAGACATCACCCTTGCAAATGAGAACCTGGCTTCTTGCCGCCTCACTGCCACGTTCGACCAGCAATCACTGGAGTCGGTGCTAAATGTCATCTTAGTTACACTGGACCTTCAGGCCGAAAACACTCCATCCGGGATCATCCTTTACGGGAAGGGATGCAACTGACCCGCAGGCATAGATTAAACACTCTCATCACGGGTAGCCCCCTGTGCCTTGCCAGTTTCCTCCTGGTTGTTATCCTGCCTTTTACAGCCCTGAGCCAGGACCTGGAGAAGAAGATCTCATTAACGTTGATAAACACCCCGCTCGGGGAGGTACTTCAACAAATCTCCCGGGAAGGGAACATCCGTTTCTCCTATAGCTCCTACGCCATTCCGGTTGATCAGGAAATTACCATTACATGCAGGGAGAAGCCAATCAGGGAGATCCTTAATAAAATTCTCGGAGAGCATGATATCGAGTGGCTGGAGGTGGAGAACCAGATCGTGCTGAAACGGACCCGTACGGATCTCTCTGCCGGATTTGCCAAACAGGCGAAAGCTCTCCCCTTTTTTGTCATTAGCGGATACCTCCGTGATATCCTTACCGGTGAAGCCCTGATCGGGGCCAATGTGATGGTACGGGCAATACGAACCGGAACCACCACTAATTCCTACGGCTTCTATTCCCTCTCCCTCCCACAGGGGATCCATGAAGTGGAATTTTCCTACCTGGGATTCAGTCCCGAAATGATTTCGCTGGAGTTACAGCGGGATACCACCCTCTCGGCCGACCTCCGGGAAACCAGTCTGGGGATGCGTGAGGTGGTGATCAGCGCCCGGGATAATGAACAGTTGCCGGCGGTGAACCAACCTGGCGACTTCAGTTTCTCCGGTGCCACGCTGGATAAACTTCCCGGTTTTGCAGGAGATGTGGACGTACTTAAGGCACTGCAGATCCTGCCCGGGATCCGCTCTTTCGGCGACGGGTCATCACTCTTTTATGTCCGCGGAGGGAACAACGACCAGAACCTGCTGATGATTGATGAAGCTCCGATCTACAACCCTTCCCACCTCTTCGGGTTCTTTTCGGTGCTGACACCCGATGCGGTGAACGACATGGAGGTCTACAAGGGCGATTTCCCTGCCCGGTACGGAGGGAGGGCCTCTTCGGTGCTCCACATCACCTCCCGGGAAGGCAACCGGAAACGATTCGGATTTGGCGGGAACCTGGGTCCTTACGCCTCTTCCCTCACCCTGGAGGGCCCGATCGTGAAAGAGAAGGCCTCCTTCCTGGTTTCCGGCCGCCTGTCTACCCTCAACTGGCTGAACTACGTGGTGGATAATTCCGGATCGTTCAACCTCTATTTCTATGATATCAATGCCAAAGTAAATGTGGAGGCAACCCGGAAAGACCGGCTGTTCCTCACCTTCTTCACGGGACAGGATGAATTCAACCGCTTCACCAGCTCGGTCTACCGGACGTATGGGATCAGCTGGCAGAACCTGGCGGGATCTCTGCGCTGGAACCATATCTTCGGTCCCAGGCTTTTTTCAAATACCACCCTCAATTACAGCCGGTACAACTATTTCCTCTACCTATCCTCCGACCGGAAGAACCACTGGAATTCGGCCATCAGCAACCTGACCGTGAAAAGCGACCTCACCTGGTTCCTGAATCCGAAGAACACCCTGCGCGGGGGCTTTTCCGTTACACAATTCCATTCCAATCCGGGCAATATTACCGAGCAGGCGGAGGAGCAGCTCGAACCACGGGTGGTACCGGAATACACTTCGGTGGAGTATGTCGTCTACCTGAGTAACGAGCAGAAGCTGGGGAAAAGGTTTTCACTTGAATACGGGATCCGGTTGCCGGTGTGGCAGAATTTCGGCCCCACAACCATCTATTTCTTTGATGTCAACCATCAGGTGATCGATACCGTTTCGGTGGAAAAGAATCACTATTACGACCTTTTTTTCAGTCCCGAACCCCGACTCTCGGCAGGGTTTGCACTGAACAGCCGCTCCTCGCTGAAAACCAGCTACAGTCGCACCACCCAGTTCATGCAGTTGCTGTCCAATTCCACCGGTCCCTTCACATCACTCGAAGTTTGGGTGCCTGCTGGTCCCAACATCCAGCCTCTGAAAGCCGACCAGCTCACCCTGGGCTATTTTCTGAAGTTCGCCTCTTCCCGGTTGTATTTCTCGGCAGAGATCTTTTATAAATATTACCGGAACCATATCGATTATGCCGATCATGCCAACCTGCTCTACAATCCACTGATCGAAGGGGAGCTCCGGTTTGGGAAGTCGTGGTCGTACGGGGCGGAGCTGATGCTTCAGAAACCCGCCGGTAAACTCTCCGGGTGGATTGGGTACACCTGGTCGCGGGCGCTGGTGCAAACCCCGGAGGTGAACGAAGGCAAAACCTATCCTGCCGCATTTGACAGTCCTCATAATATCTGTCTGTTTATCTCCTACGACACCCGGAAACGCTGGTCGTTTTCGGCTAACTGGATCTATATGACCGGCAATCCGGTAACCACTCCCATTGGTTTTTACTATTCCAACGGATATTCAGTTCCACTATACGGGGATAAGAACAACGACCGCCTGCCGGATTATCACCGGCTCGACCTGTCGGTCGTCTACCGGCTGAATAAACCCGAGGCTCGGTTCCGCCACAGTTTGGCCGTTACGTTATACAACGCCTATGGCAGAGCCAATCCCTTTTCGGTCAGCTTTAACAAATTCAGAGATGACCAGGGTAATTTTGTGATCCCATCGAACCATAACGGAAGCTATGAGCTGGTTCCCACCATGATCTCGGTAGCGGGTATCATCCCTTCGGTCAACTATCAATTCAAGTTCTGATGAAGCCACTGATCCTCCCCGTCGTTCTTCTGATCCTGCTGGCCGGATGTGTCAGGCAGGCCGACTGGCCTCTTCCGGATGAGCCCTTGACCCAGGTGGTGGTAGAGGCCGTGCTGACAGATGAGCAGAAAGCGCACACCATCGCACTTTCTCATCCGGTTTCCATCCTCAATGGGTCCCCACCAGGTGTTACCGGGGCCACCGTGTTGATCAGTACTGCAGATTCCCTGTGGTTCCTGACCGAAGATTCATTGCATAAGGGAAATTACCTGACCGATTCTACCTTCGTGGCAACCCTGAACCGGGAATATACCCTGGAGATCAACTGGCAGGAAAAGAATTACTCGGCCAAGGCTTCCATGGTCCCGGGGAGGGTTTTCAATGAGCTGGTGTACAAAAAGAATGAAGCGGACGACTGGTATCACATCGATTGGGTAGCTTCCGCGTTCAGCGTGCACTCTCCGGCAATGTGGGAGATCTTTATCGACTGGTCGTTCCTTCCCGGGTTCGATACCCTGAATCCCGCCTCCTGTCAGGCTCGCCTTCTCTTTTATACCCTCCCGACTATCGACATCAGCCAGATCTTCGCTCCCGTGGTGGAGCAAACCTACTTCCCGGCCGGCAGCCTCATCACCGAACGCCGCTACTCCCTTACTCCCGGCCATGCCGAATACCTCCGCCAGCTGCTTCTGGAGACCAACTGGCAGGGAAGCCTCTTTCCCACGGCCAACGCCAATGTTATCACCAACCTCAGTCCCGGCGCCATCGGCTATTTTGGGGTCTGTGCGGTGAATGAGCTGTCGCTGGTGGTGGAATGAGCGCTTGTCCGCCTGTCCATATGTTATGTCAATAACTATTTCCCGATTTTCTCTGAAAATCTATGAATCTGATGTATATTTATCAGATCCAAAATCCACCGGCTATGAAAGCATTCATTCCTGTCACTGCGAGCACAGCGAAGCAGCATTCATTCATTGCAATGATCATCTTCCTTTGCAGCTCCCTGGCGCTTGACGCACAGGTGATCACGATCAACCAAACCTTCTCTTCCGACACTATTCTCACCCCCTTCACAGGAGCGACTGCACCTGTTTTAAATCTGAACAACTGTGATTTTCAGGACAACCAACGCGGTCTGTACCTGAATGGTTTTCGGGAAATAGGTGAAGTAGATATTAAAAACAATCAGTTCTATCTTGCAGGTGCAAATCGCCCTGAGGGGAGGGTCGGGGAGGGGTCAAGAATGAAAAAACCGTAGCAACTACTGAATTTATCATTACTCAATGAGTCACTTGTCATTAAAAATAAAGGTAATTGCTTTGGTATTTGCGATTACAGGAATAAATAACCTTACTTGTTTCGCCCAAAAGAATGAGATCTGGCAGAGAACCTATGGTATACCAGGAAGGTTCGAATTATGTCAAAGTCTTGAGAGTAGCTATGATAATGGATTTCTACTTGGTATTAACATTGGAGCTTCAAGTCCTGTTTTTTACTTTACTTGGATTCTTAAAATAAATAGAAATGGAGAAATATTGTGGTCAAAGTTTCTTTACAATTCAATGCATTTATTTCAAATACTATCAGTTACATCGTCTTCTGACGGGAGTATAACATTTACTGGCGCGACATCTCAGTACGATGACTGGGGAGATGTATTCATCATGAAATTAAATGCCTGCGGGGAGAAGGTATGGTGTAAGGTAATTCCTTTTTTCGATATGAATTACGGGTACCGGATCAAGAATTTGGATAATGGAAACCATGCTGTATATACACGGTATGCCGCTACTTCCTTTACCAAAACCAATCAGTTGTGGATCCTCGATACCAATGGAAATATAGTATCCAGTTTTCAGATTATTCCGCCCAATTCTCACCCAAATATCTGGGATCCGCTGGTTGAAGATTTCATTGTAACCAGTGATGGTGGATATCTGTTCACGGGCGATTGCTATTTTCCGGATGATTCTATTCATCCGCAATGGTGGTACTTACAGCATTTGATTGCAAAATTCGACAGCCTGGGGAATGAACAATGGGTCAGGCCGCAAACCCTGGATACAACAAACCACATTGGGACCATTTCAAGAAGTGTTGAAAGGAATGGAAAATATTACATTGTTGGAGATAAAAGCCTTTTAACCACGAACTCATATTTAGCTTATAATGGGATTATTGGATCCGATGGTACGCTGGTTTTTGAAAAAGAACTTCATCCCGATACCCTCTTTAATCGTCTTCTTGGAATCGATTTCATGAATGATGGGACACTGATCCAGGCGGGAAAGGTGTCGAATACAGGTTCTCTCCCTATTAACGCAGGCGTCTTTAAAACGGATACATTATTCAATATATTGGCATATTTGCAATGTGATTCAGGGACAGTTGCCGGTGAGTGTCTTGCAAAAACTGTTGATAATAAGTTTCTATTGACCGGATATTCGCCGACAAACACATCAACATGGAGTGAATTTGATGCATTTGCAATGAAAGTGAATGAGAATCTCGAATATGACACCTTGTATTCTTTCCCCTTTGTTTACGACAGTTTGTGCCCGTTTCCCATCCTCACCGATACGATCGATTGCGATTGCGATTTAATTACGGAATACGGCGAGCCGGTCAAAGCGGAAGAACGGTACCGGTTGCAACTCTACCCCAATCCCGCAGCGGAAAAAGTGCAGGTCCGGTTGAAGGATGTAATAGGAGGAAACGCAATCGGAGGCGGGAAGCTGATCCTGTACGATCTGTTTGGGAGGACGATCCTGACAAGGGATTTCGGGAAAGAAGCTATAGTGGATGTAACGGCGCTGAATGCGGGGATTTATCTGGTGATGGTAAAACAGAAGGGTACGATACTGGCGAGGGAGAAGCTGGTTGTTTTGAAATAAAAAATGAACCACAAAGGCGACAAAGGACGCCTCAAAGGCGCCGAAGAAATTCCTTCTTCGCCTTCGCGTGGACTTCGGCGACTTTGCGGTTAAAATTGAATGCTATGAAAAATCATTTTT
>JBDROF010000039.1:0-27165 GCA_043810345.1 Bacteroidota bacterium
TTATATTTATTCCAGATAATGGTTTTTTCATAACAATAAAGCATTATAAAACAGGAATATAGATTCTATTTTTCTTATTTTTTTCATGAAATATGGGCGATTTGAACAAGACACTATGTCAATTTTTTAAGAAAATCAACCAATAAAAATTTTTTTTTTAAACTTTTTTTTTAAACTTTTGTTAACAATTTGATTCTCCCCACTTCTTACAGGATTTTGACTTGCGGAAAAAATCCAACAACTTGATATAACTCAAAATAGATTAAGTTAAACAGTAAAACCTTACAGTTATACGTGTTAATGGAAAAGAACGTAGTTGAAGTTTGGGAAAATTGTCTCAAGATCATCAAGGACAATATCAACTATCAAAGCTACAAAACATGGTTTCTTCCGATTAAACCCCTCAAGCTCCTGGATCACGTACTAACCATTCAGGTACCCAGTCAGTTCTTCTATGAATGGCTCGAAGAACACTACATTGGCTTACTGAAGAAAACAATCAAAAAGGAACTGGGACAGGAAGGCCGTTTGGAGTACAGTATCATCATGGATAACTCTGAGAATGAGCCTGGCCCATTTGCCATCCATGTTCCGACCACCGAACGAAAAGCCACTGCCAACCCCGCTGTCTCCATGCCGATTGATCTGAACCGGGGCGCTTCAAAAGAGATCCCTAATCCGTTTATCATACCTGGCCTGAAAAAAATCAAGGTCAATTCACAACTGATCGAAAGTTACTCTTTTGAAAATTTCATTGAAGGTGACTGTAACCGTTTGGCCAGATCCGCCGGGTTTGCCGTTGCTGAGAATCCCGGGAAGACCGCCTTCAATCCTCTGCTTATTTATAGCCAGACAGGGTTGGGTAAAACCCACCTCTCTCACGCTATCGGGCTTCAGGTGAAGAATAACTTCCCCGAGAAGACGGTATTATATGTCACCACCGACCAGTTTATCAACCAGTTCATCGATTCGGTCAAGAATAATAACCAGAACGACTTCATCCATTTTTACCAGATAATCGATGTACTGATCATCGATGACATTCATAACCTGGCAGGTAAAGAGAAGACCCAGGATGTCTTTTTCCATATATTTAACCACCTTCATCAGAAAAGCAACCAGATCATCCTGACCTCCGACAAGCCTCCGGTTGAGATGAAAGGGATAGAACCCAGGCTCCTCTCCCGTTTCAAATGGGGCCTTTCGGCCGATCTGCAGATCCCGGATCTGGAAACCAGGATCGCTATTCTCCATAAGAAACTTTATAACGACGGGATAGACGTTCCCCAGGAGGTTGTGGAATACCTGGCATACAGCATCAATACAAACATCCGCGAACTGGAAGGCGCCCTGATCTCCCTCCTGGCCCAGTCCTCTTTAAATAAAAAGGTGATCACTTTGGAACTGGCCAAGCAAATGATCGACAAATTTGTTAAAAACACCTCGCGGGAGATCTCTATCGACTACATCCAAAAGGTTGTTTGTGATTATTTCAACATTCCCATTGAGATGATCCACTCTAAAACCCGGAAACGGGAGATCGTCCAGGCCAGGCAACTCTCGATGTATTTCTCCAAGAAGCACACCAAAGCTTCCCTGGCAAGTATCGGTATTCACTGCGGCAATAAAGATCACGCAACCGTTCTGCATGCCTGCCGTACTGTAAACAACCTGGTTGAAACAGATAAGCAGTTCCGGCAGTTTGTGGAGGAACTCGACAAACGGATCAAACTGTAACTCACGCTGAATTTCTGATGAACGTTTTATTTGTATGTACCGGAAATATCTGCCGGTCGCCGCTGGCTGAAGGAATATTGAGACAAAAGTATGCCGAGCGGAATATCCAGGGTATCGTTGATTCATGTGGTTTCGAGTCGTTTCATACCGGTGACCCTCCGGATCACCGGGCACAACAAATTGCCCTGGCCAACGGAATTGACATATCTACGCATTCCTCCCGGTTATTCAGGAGGGAGGACTTCGACCTGTTTGACAAAATTTTTGTCATGGACGCTTACCATTATCAGGCAATCATGCGGGTTGCACATTCTGAGGGGGAGCGTCAGAAGGTCGATTTCATCCGGAATGTAGTATATCCTGGCCAGCACAAACCGGTGAATGACCCATACTACGATCATTATTCTGCCTTTGAAATTGTTTTCAATCAGTTGGAGGAAGCCTGCGAACAATTCGCCAAGTCACTAACCCCAAGCACAGGATTATGACCTCCACTTTACCCCAGGCCCCGTCACTTCTGGAGATAGAGGAAGCCCATCGCCGGATTTTCCCTTTTATCCATCGCACGCCTGTATTGACGTGCCAGGGTATCAACCGTGTGGTGGACGCCAGCATCTGGTTTAAGTGCGAGAACATGCAGAAAGTAGGCGCCTTTAAGGCACGGGGGGCCACCAATGCAGTACGCTCGCTTGATCCGGCTTTGCTGCACCGGGGAGTCGCCACCCACTCATCCGGCAACCATGCACAGGCACTAGCCTGGGCAGCCATCCTGGCCGGAGTTAATGCCCATATTGTCATGCCCTCCAATTCCAACCGGGTGAAGGTGGAAGCAGTCAAAACGTATGGAGGCGAGATCACCTTCTGCAAACCAACCCTGGAGGCGAGGGAGACCACATTGGCATCGGTGATCGAACAAACAGGAGCTACGGAAATACATCCCTACAACAATCTGAAGATCATTGCTGGCCAGGCGACAGCAGCAGTTGAACTGCTGGACGAAAGAGATGATCTGGACTTCGTGATGGCTCCGGTGGGGGGTGGAGGACTCCTCAGCGGAACAGCTCTGGCCTGTCATTACCTTGCTCCTCAAATAGGAGTGATCGCAGCAGAACCTGCTCAGGCTGATGATGCCTTCCGCTCATTCACCCAGCGAAGATTCATCCCTTCCATCAACCCGAATACCATCGCCGATGGCCTTCGAACATCCCTGGGAAGCTTGACGTTTCCGATCATTCTCACGTTTGTAGATCGGGTGGTGACCGTCAAAGAGGAGTCGATCATCACCGCCATGCGGCTGTTATGGGAACGAATGAAGGTGGTGGTGGAACCTTCGGCTGCTGTACCTCTGGCGGTATTGCTGGAAGGCAATGAAGAGTTCCGTGGGAAACGGATCGGGATCATTCTCTCCGGTGGAAATGCAGACCTTGAACAGTTACCCTGGCAGTCATGAAACATGGGGCCCTATTCCTGATCCCTTCCACACTCGGTGATACGAAACCTGAGGATGTGTTACCTGGGAAAACACTTGCGGTGATCCGCTCCCTGAACTGCTTCATCGTGGAAGAGATCCGAAGTGCTAGACGCTTCCTGAGGAAAGCCGGATTCCGTGGAAGTTTTGATAAGACCGGATTTCTGATCTTCAACGAACATACCAGCCGGGACGATCTGATGCCTTTTCTTACTCCCATGCTCCAAGGGATGGATACCGGCCTCCTTTCTGAAGCCGGAACACCCTGTATCGCCGATCCGGGAGCCGAGATCGTTGAGATAGCAAGGCAAGCAGGGATTCGTGTAATTCCTCTTACAGGACCAAGTTCGATCCTGCTGGCCCTGATGGCTTCCGGCTTTAATGGTCAGAATTTTGTGTTTCATGGCTACCTGCCGATTGACCGGAAAGAGCGACGACGCAAAATCATAGAACTGGAGCGGATTGCGCTGGAGAGAGAGCAGACACAGATATTTATTGAAACACCTTACCGGAATAACGCTATCTTTGAAGCCCTTATTCACTCATGTAACCCGGCATCCAGGCTCTGCGTGGCAATGGACCTGACGCTGGATAGTGAATCCATTCGCGTCCATACCATTGGGGAATGGCGAGACAGAAACGAACCATTGCTTAAGAAACCAGCTGTTTTTCTGTTGTACCGTTAATCCAATCCGATTTGTAACAATCCCCCGATCCAATCGTCTAAAGATATTCCTCATCATACCCCAACCCATTGGAAACAATTCTTTCGATCAATCAACTCTCCAAACGATACGGTCGCATCCAAGCGGTCAATAAGTTATCACTCGACGTCGTAAAAGGACAGGTATTTGGAATTCTTGGTCCGAATGGCAGCGGAAAGACTACCACTCTTGGCATGGTACTTGACCTTATCCGTCCGGATTTAGGCAGCTTCACGTGGTTTGGAGAAACACCCACCAAAGAGAGCCGGAAACGTGTAGGCGCTGTCATCGAAACGCCCAACTTCTTTCCCTATCTCAGCGCACGAAAAAACCTGGAGATAGTGGCAAAGATCAAGGATTACGACTATGCAGACATCGACCAATCGCTGAAAACGACTGGCTTATATGACCGCAGGAATGATAAATTTAAAACCTACTCTTTTGGAATGAAACAGCGGCTGGCAGTAGCCTCAGCCCTTTTAAACCAACCCGAGGTGATGATCCTTGACGAACCAACAAATGGCCTTGATCCACAAGGGATTGCCCAGGTAAGGGAGTTGATCCTACAGGTTGCCAATGAAGGGATCACCATTATTCTTGCCAGCCACCTTTTAGATGAAGTACAAAAAATCTGTAACCATGTGGCTGTATTGAGCAATGGGAACTTGCTATTCTCCGGCGAAGTACATGAAGTTCTGGCAATCTCTGACTCGTTCGAACTTGCAGCAAATGAACCAGAGGCCCTGAAGGTGGCTATCACTGAACACCCGTCTTTCCTTTCCGTCACCGAAACCGATGGCATCCTGCTAGCGGTATTCTCTGAGGAGGTCAGACCAGGGGATATCAATGACTACATGCATCAAAAAAAGATCACCCTCACTCATCTGGCGGAACGGAAACGGACACTTGAACAACATTTCCTGGAACTCCTGAAAGATAACCCATCATGAAGCTTCTGACCATCGAACTAAAGAAGATCCTTACCTACAAGACCTTTTGGGTCATCATCGGGCTCTATTTCCTGTTTCTCGGCCTGGGAATCGTCATGGCTGAATTCATCGTCAATGCCATGGTGGACGACGTCAACAAACGACTGCCCATCCCCCTCCCCCATGCCGTGCTGTTTAATTTTCCTGATATCTGGCAGAACCTGACCTTTTTTGCCAGTATCCGGTTTGTATTGATCTTTCCTGCAATTATTGTTATCATTCTGATAACCAATGAATTTACAAATAAGACCGTACGTCAAAACATCGTTAACGGCATGTCACGGAACGAATTCATTCTCTCCAAACTACAGGTGGTCTTCTGGCTTGCTCTGTTGATCACTTTCCTTCTCACACTGGTGATGTTCATCCTTGGTCTGAACCATTCCGATAGCCAGAGTCTGTCGATGATGTTCAATCGGTTCAACTTCGTGATCGGCTTTTTTATACAAATGCTAACCCTCCTTTGTTATGCCTTCTTCATCGCTTTCATATTGCGCAACACGGGTTTTGCCATCGCACTTTTCACTCTTTATTCCATCATCATCGAACCTGTCATCTATTTCTTTCTTCGAGCTCCTTTCATGTGGGAAAATAAGGTATACTCCTACCTGCCCATAAACGCAGTCATCCGGATTGTGGAGTACCCAGCCATTCCGGCCTTGAAGAAGCTGATGAACTTTCAGTTACAGGATCAGGTGACCCTGCTCTCCTGTGCAATTCCTGTAATCTATTCAGCGGTGATGATAGGGATTATCTACTTGACTTTTAACAGACGGGACCTTTAAATCGAATGACGAGGGACGAAGAAGGTAAGAGGTTTTGGTCTTGTTCAATTAAATCTGGCGACAGTTTCCTGTGACGTAGTTTCCTGCGAAACAGTTTTCCGGGAGACAGTTTCCAGAGCTTTCAGCCTGGAGAGCAGAGGGGGGTGAGAATAATGGAAGAAAACATACAGCGGATGCGGCTGCAGATTGCTGAGCTGGTTCACAGATAATCTTTTCAGAGCCTCCTGTAACGCAACTGGTTTGTATTTTTCTCCGGCAAACCGGTCGGCAGCATACTCGTTCTTCCTGGATAAAACATTATTACCCAATCCCAGCACCAGTGATAACGGACTATAGAGTAATCCGAATGCCAGGATCCCAAGTTGAAAACCCGGGGTTGCTTTCCACCCCGTAAAACCAGCAAGTGCCTGACACAGGTCAGCCGCCAGCCAGCTATCTTTCCGGATAAACAGGGAGAGGATAAAGAGCATCAGACCAGTTTGCAGTATGGAGATCAGGATCCCATGCCGGGTATGTTTTTTCTTGTAATGGCCTATTTCGTGCGCTAAAACAGCAACCAGCTCCTCCGGAGTATGGTCTGTTATCAATGTATCGTACAGGACGATTCGCTTTTTCATCCCCAGTCCGGTGAAGTAAGCGTTGGCTTTGGAGGAGCGTTTGGATCCGTCGATGACATAGATGTTCCTGAGTCTGAATCCCACTTTCGCGACAAATGCCTCGATGGCATCGCGTAATTCACCTGGATCCAGGGGTATTTGCTTGTTAAAGAGCGGGACGATCAGGTTGGAATAGAACATGGTCATGAAGACCATAAAGAGGGTAACCACACCCCAGACAATCAGCCAGAAGGAATTACCTGTGGAGCTATAGATCCATACGACCAGTGCCAGGAGTCCTCCCCCTATCAATGCTCCCAGCAACCATCCTTTCAGTTGATCCAGGATAAAGGTTCGCAGTTTTGTTTTGTTGAAGCCAAACCTCTCCTCAATCACAAATGTGCTATACAGTTCGAAGGGGATCATAACCAGGGAGGATATCACCCCGATGACACCGAAAAAGATAAGTGCCAGCAGGATCGGATTATTCGTAAAAGCTCTCAGGAGATTATCCAACCACACAAAACTCCCGGAAGCAAGCAACGCCATCATGGCCAGGAAGGAGAAAGAGGAGATGACCCAGGAAAATTTCTGTTTCAGTTTAAGGTATTGCTGAGATGTCCTGTACTGCTCCGCATCGTAAATACCCTTGAGTTCATCAGGCAGCTTGTCGCTCCAGCGTCTGGTATTGAGATACTCAAGCAGCCGTTCCAGGATAAAATCCAGCAACAGGACAGCCAGGATCAGGTATAAAAAGTTCATAGAGGGATGGTTCATCAGAGGCCGGTATATTTTCGGAGAGCCCACTCCCCAGTGAGAAAAGCCAGGATCAACAGGAAAACCCAGGGTGCGTTAATCAGTTCCGAAAAGATCTTTTGCACGTATGAGATAGCATGGATCTCTTCATTTTGCTTTAGTATTTCCGGAAGCGTGCTGAGTTCATCCGGATGGAGTAATTTTCCCCGGTGACTTTCGGCAATCCGGAATAGCAAATTGTGATTGGCCGTAAGGTTTACCGATTCCAGATTAACAGGAATAACCACAAATGAGCCCATCTTTTCATAGCGATCCTTGCCTGAAATCACCTCCGCACGATAGGTATAGACACCTGGAGGAAACGCTCCTGCTCTCAGGAAATAGGTTGACCCTGTTTGCCCGAAGGTGAAGGGGTAGTTATTCCCTGATTCATCCGTGATCATCAAGGTGACATCCGGATCGTTAATTAGTTCATAGGTCTGATTGTACACCTCCGCTTCAATCTCAACCGGTTCGTTTTCGAGGAATTCAGGTTTCAATTTAACCCGAAAAAAACTTCTGTCCTGCCTGACGGACAGATACTGAACAATCTTCTGCATCAACCCATCGAATGCCAGATGATCACCTGTTTGAGTAAAGTTTGTTAGACGCCACCTCCAGAAATTCTCCCCGGTGATGAATCCCCTTTTCTGATCTGCAGTTTGGATAAAACAAATCAGAGGGAACCTGGTGGTAACCCCGTTTATGCGTTGGTTGGCAAGAACTTCTGTAAGCGGGGAATACTGGTAGTCTCCAAACGGGCTCTGCAGGGGTGAAAACTGCGAAAAAAGTCGAATAAGAGCCTGGTTGATAGTGAAATATGGGAATGCCTCATGGATAATGGGATAAGACTCGGAATAGGTTACACGTGAGGAAGATAGGATCAGGCCGGAATTCATCAGGTTAAACGCTGGAATGTCTGATTGGGAGCCCAGAACGAAGAGGGCGGAAGGAAGTTGCGTCATAACAGATTCGGAGATCCTGGAACCATGGAGAGAAGGAACCTGATAGAAGATGACCAGAGCCGCGCTGTCTGCGGCCAGCAGAAACTCCTCTGACGACCGCTCTACAACCTCATATTTTTCATTTCCTTCCAGGGCTTCCCGGAGGACTCCGAGGTCAGGGTGGGGGGCATCATAGACCAGCACAATTTTTGTCCGGACATCCAACACCTCAATGAAGATATCGCGCCGGTTATTGTCCGGACTCAACTCCTCCTCCAACGGAGCCAGTTCGATCGAGTATCTGTGCCATCCAGGTTCTTTTGCTTCCAGAAGAACCGGAATCTGCCTTGAGAAGCGGTCGCCACTGACTGTCACATCAAAGGTCCGGATAACTTTATTTTTTTCTTTAACAGATAGGCTGATACGCTCTCCTTCACAGTGAATTGCATCAATCTGAATCTCAATGGGAAATTCATCTCCTAAAAAGATCTGCGGGTTATGCAACACCTTTTTCACGCTAAGGTCACGGTGATCAGTCGTATCACCAAGAGCAATTGTATAAATCGGAAAGGGAAGGTCCCGTGCTATATAATAAGGATCTGCCCCGAGATTACAGATGCCATCTGAAACAAGTATGATGGCACCCACATTTCTGTTCAGGTAACGGTTAGTAATCTCAGAAAAAAAGTAGGAGATATCGGTAAATTTGTCTTTAAAGTCTTTTTTCATCGGAGAGGACACCTCCTCTCCAAATGAGTAGGTCCTCACATCATAACTCCCTTCCAGTTCCGTGACCAGCTCCTTCAGCTTTTCCAGATACTCTCCCGTAATAAAGGCAGAATCACGGCCAAGTACCAGGGATTGAGAGTTATCCTGTCCGATGATGATCACCGGTTTCTCAATGCTAGTGAGTTGTTGCCTGATCAGCGGTGATAGTAAAAGAAAGGAGATTAGAAATACTCCAAGGAAGCGGAAACCGGCCATGATCCACCGAAGCCATGGGGAGGCACTCTCTTTATCTGCCCTGAAGTAGAGAAAGAATGCGTAAGTAGCCCCGAGCAAGAGGCATAAGAGAATGAACCATAAAGGATATTCGGTAAGGAGTCCCAACGGATCAAGTATTAAGTATGCATCCCGCCACACACACTGATGACCTGTCCTGTTATGTATGCACTAAGATCAGAAGCCAGGTACACCGCAACATCGGCAACATCCGCTGGTGATCCGGGGCGTTTGAGGGGAATTTTCTCGACCCATGCTTTACGGTACTCTTCCGGTATTTTGGCTGTCATTTCCGTTTCAATGAAACCAGGAGCGATGGCATTCACCCGGATGTTCCTGCTTCCCAGCTCCATGGCAATAGATTTGGTAAAACCCAGGATCCCTGCTTTGGAGGCCGCGTAATTGGACTGACCCGCATTTCCTGACAGACCCACTACCGAACTCAGGTTGATGATACTCCCCTGTCGCTGACTCAGAAGATGTTTCTGGATTGCTTTGGTCAGGTTAAAAACCGATTTCAGGTTAACATTGATCACTGCATCCCAGTCTGTCTCACTCATCCTGAGGAGCAACGTATCTCGGGTGATCCCGGCATTGTTGACCAACACCTGGATGGATTGAAAGTCTGGTAGTACACGGGCAATCAACTCCTCACTTTCAGCAAACGAACTGGCATCTGAAGGGTATCCCTTCCCTTTTACTCCCAGGTCGGCCAGCTGTTTTTCCAGCTCTATCGAATCGTCGTTATAAGCAATATCGGTAAACGCTACGTTGGCTCCATGCTCGGCGAACCTAATGGCAATTGATTTACCAATCCCCCGGTTAGCCCCGGTGATCAATGCCGTTTTTCCTTCAAGTAATTTCATTGTTTTTCTTTGTTTTATGCAAATATAGGAAGATCGAAATAACTAGATCCATTTGACCAGGCTGAAATCCTGGCGGTGAGGCAGCAAAGGGTTTTTGGGATACAACCTGAATACATAATCATATACGCCTGCCTGGTTGATGGAGATATCACATGTGAAGGAGACGATATTTCGTTCTGCCTTTTCCATTTGCATCTCACGGATGAATATGGGTTCTTCCACCAAATCATTTACCTTCTTCCCAAAAAGGACTTCGATTCCGATGTCGGTATCGGACAGCTCATTCATGTCAAGGATGATCTCGGCGCGGAATGGTTGGCCCAACTCCAATGGTTTCTGGGTGGAGTCGGGAGTCTTCATCGACAATACTTCAATGCTATCCCACCCTCTCATCACTTTCCGCTTCCAGGAAGCAATGTGGCGGGCCATCTCGTAGTTCTTTCCGATGATCACCTTTGATCGCTTCAGCATCCGGTTGTAATACTTCTCAAAATAGTCATCCAACTGCCTTTTCATAGTGAAGTGAGGAGCAATTTCTGAGATGGTGTTTTTGATATAGGAGACCCATTCAACCGGCACCTCCTTCGAATCCCTCTTGTAATAGAGTGGGACAATCTCCTCTTCAAGGATGGTGTAGATCGTCTCTGCGTCGAGTTCATCCTGGAACTGTGCATTATCATATGTTGACTCTTCTCGGAGTGCCCAGCCTGCGTTTTTCCTGTATCCTTCAGCCCACCATCCGTCGAGTACACTGAAATTGATCACCCCGTTCATGACCGCCTTTTCGCCAGAGGTCCCTGAGGCTTCAAGCGGCCGGGTAGGTGTGTTAAGCCATACATCCACGCCGCGGAGCAGGTATTTGGCTAGTTCTATATTGTAGTTCTCCACAAAGAGGATCTTCCCAAGAAACTGGGGCATATGCATCGTTTCAAAGATGCGTTTGATCAGATCCTGTCCGGCCTTGTCTTGTGGGTGGGCTTTCCCTGCGAAGATAAACTGTAACGGTCTGTCGTCATTGTTGACGATCCTGTCCAGCCGGTCGAGGTTACTAAAGAGCAGGTGCGCCCGTTTATACGTGGCAAAACGACGTGCAAAGCCGATGGTCATGGCATTTTTAGGCAGGGCTTCCCTGATCCTGAACATCACCTTCGGGTTCTCATTCCTTCGTGTCATATCATCGTAAACCCGTTGCAACAGGTACTCTGAGAGCTGGTCCTTTTGTTTCAGTTTGGTCTTCCAGATGACCTCATCGTCAACGGTGTGAATCTTCTTCCAGTACTCAGGATTGGATTCATCTTTCAGGAAGTCGTCCCCGAAAACCTTCAGGTAGAGTTGCTGCCACGACTTGGCTGTCCAGGTTGGATAGTGAACCCCGTTGGTAACATAGCCAATATGAAGCTCATTGGGGTAGTATCCGGCATAAAGCTTACTGAACATCTCGCGGGAAACCCGGCAGTGGATTTTACTTACTCCATTTATCTCCTGAGAGAAATTAGCAGCCAGCACACTCATCGAAAATTTCTCTTCTTCATCATTCTCCACCATCCTTCCCAGATTCATGAACTGGTCCCATTTGATATTCAGACGGTCTGAGTAAATCGAGAGGTATCTCCTTAAAAGATCTTCCGGGAAAGTATCGTGGCCCGCTGGTACCGGCGTGTGTGTAGTAAACAACGTGGTAGCCCTCACCACTTCCAGTGCTTGGGCAAAGGTGAGCCGTTCGTTCAGAATGAACTTCCTCATGCGTTCCAGTCCGATGAATGCTGAATGGCCTTCATTGCTATGAAAGAGATCCGGTTTCATTCCAAGCGCATCCAAAGTACGGATCCCTCCGATTCCCAGCAGAATCTCCTGGCGCAAACGATTTTCCTGGTCACCTCCATAAAGCTGGTGGGTAATCGTACGATCCGACTCCTGGTTCTCTTCAATATCGGTATCCAGAAGATAGAGCGGGATACGTCCCACGTCAACCTTCCAGATCTTGGCATACAAGGTCCGGCCTGGCAGTGCAAAACTAACCTTTACCCAGTTCCCATTTTCGTCGCGCATAGGATTGAGTGGCAGGTGGGTAAACTTCTGCGGGGAAGAGGTTGCAATCTGGTCTCCGAATAACGAAAGGCTTTGATTGAAGTAGCCATACCGGTACAATAAACCGACACCCACTATATTGACATTTGAATCGCTGGCCTCTTTCAGGTAGTCCCCTGCCAGCATGCCAAGTCCTCCAGAGAAGATCTTGATGGTATCGTGCAACCCGTATTCCATACTGAAATAGGCAATCATCTCATTGGGTTTCTCCTCCCCTTTCGCCATGTAAGCGTCGAAGTTAGCAAGTACCTTCCTAAGCTTGCCCACAAATTCTTCATTGGCACCCAGCTCTTGCAACTCATCATAATTAAGGGATTCCAGAAGAGCAACCGGATTAAATTTCAATTCATACCAGCGGTCGTGATTGATCTGTTCGAAAAGCTCGCTTCCCTCGTAGTTCCATGACCACCAAAGGTTTCTAGCCAGTCGTTCCAGTCCATCAAGGTTCTCCGGAATTCGCTGGAGGACCAGTACTTTTCTCCACTCAGGTCTGACATCGACCACAGCTTTGAATTTGGGGGCCTTGGCCTGTGGTTGTTTACTGCGAAATTTCTCAGCCCTTGCGGCCGCTTTTTCGATCGCTTTCGAGAAGGCCCTCGTATAATGAATGATCAGGTTTTTCCAAAGTGCCGACCGGGATATCTCATAGGCTTTGATCCTGATCTTGATGATCTCTTTCTCTGTTTTGTTGGAACACAGGGTCACATTCCTTACGATCTCATCAACCACCTGAGTTGCATTATCGTCTGTTCGTTCCACAACTGAGATGCACTCTTTAACAGTTGGAAAAAGATCCTTTATCCATTGTCCAAATCCGGCCAGGGTGGTGGTGATTGTCGGAATATGGAAGGCAAGGCTCTCCAAAGGTGTATAACCCCATGGTTCATAATAGGAAGGAAAGATGGACCCATCAAAACCGATCAACAGACTATAATAATCGAGGTTAAAAATTCCGTCGTTGCCATCCAGATAGGCCGGAACAAAAATGATCTTAACCATGTCTTCCAGGCTGTTGAGGAGATTGTTCTCGCGGATCCTTTTCAGGATCATATCATTCTCAGGTTCGTGAAGCCCGTGAGTCAGATACTCCTCCTGCAGCGGGTGGGTGAAGTCCCGTTGACCGATCCTGACCAGCAGATCCTGCCGGGGACCCGATTGATAAGCAGGTACTGTGATGAATGCCACGATGGGAGCACCCAGTTTTTCATGGGTGTTCAATTTTCCCATGGCATCGATAAACAAACCGATTCCTTTGTTATGAAACTCATACCGGCCACTGGAGATCAGCAGAATACTGTCCTTGGAGAGCTCCTGGTTCAGCAAACCTTCGGTCACTTCGATAAGTTTCTCTCTGGCAATAGCACGCTTTGCATCATAAGCTTCCCGTGCAGGAACAAAGGAATCCTCAAATCCATTGGGTGTGATCTCATCCACTCCCTTTCCCAGAAACTGAATGCATTCACCATCAGTGATGCTGCTGACAGTAGTAAAACAGTCTGCTTCCCTGGCAGACAGTTTCTCGAGAGAATATTTTGCTACTAAACCAAACCGTTTAGCAATCTCATCGCCATCAAAGGAGGCAAGATCTTTGTAAAGTGGAAGTCCGTTTCCGGCAATACTCCGACCAATCACCGTAGCGTGTGTGGTAAAAACCGTTCCTGCCTGGGGAACTTGCTCTTTGAGGTAAAGAATCCCGATTCCGGTCATCCACTCATGAAACTGGGCGACAATTTTATCCTGGTGAGAGAGGTTGTAATTGTAAAAACTCTCAATGGTCTTGCCAGCTGCATATCCGAAGAGAGCAGGCTCCAGGTAATCCCAGCCACCGGGAAGTGAGTCCAGCTTATAGCTTTCCCAGAATTTAGCCAGGATGTCGTCTTTTTCTGTAAAAAACTTGGTGAAATCGATCAATACAGTCACCGGACGGCCGCTGATATTCCATCTACCGATCTTGATCCGAAGTCCTTCACTCTCCGCTTGCTGACGCCAGGATTTGTAAAGGAACTTATCCTCCTGGAACAATGGATTCTCATGCGTCTCTTTCCACACATCGGGGCCAATCAGAATGTAGTTGTCCTTCAACTCGTTGACAAGTGTCAAAGCCTTGGTGGAGATGACCGTATAGATGCCTCCGATTTTATTACATACTTCCCAGCTTGTCTCAAAGAGGTAGTCGGGATTGACCACCCGTTGTTCTTGCGTTACCATAACTCACATCCCATTAATTATTTCGCTCTTTTCCCAGGCTTCTTCGCGGTCTCTGGTTTCGTTGATGTTGCTGCCTTTGAAGCTTTTGCTTTCGTAGCCGGTTCTTCCTTTTTAGCAGGTACCTTTTCTTCCACCCGAATGATGAAATCGGAGAGCACGTTCATATAATTAATGAACGCCTCGTAGGGAGAGGAATAAGGATTGAAATATTTATGAACTTCCCCGTCGGAGAACCATTTGGTACACATATAATAGAGATGATCGCTGGTTTGCAGGCGCTCCCAGTCACGTAAAACATCTGGTTTGTTGCAGCGCTTCACCTCTTTCTCAATACCGTACAGTTTCCCGAATGCTTCATCCTGAAGTTCGTTCCCCAGCCAGGCAGTAAGATCCTTTTCTTCGTCGGCCCACGAAATAGGATACAATACAGAAATAGGGGCCACAGGCTGGAGTTGTTCACTAACTTCACGAGGAGTGGAGAAGCGATAAGAAGAATGAGACAAGATCCTTTTTGGGAGATTATAGAAAAACTCAAAAATTCCGGTCTCTTTCCAATGTTGCTCTCCCAACGTCTCGTAATTCAGAAAGAGGTTTATTACCTCCTCATTCTTGGGGACTTTGTTTATCCATCCAACGAACTTCTCTGTTGTGACAGGCCACTCTGACCAGGTACGGTTTGAGAACCGGAAAATGATGTCGTCGCTCAGCCTGAAGTTACGAAGCAGCAGTTTTAATTTCGGGTTCACTGCACTATAATAAAGAAAGTTAGGGCTTTTCCATCCGAGGATATGCTTGGCTCCTTCGGTAAGGAGGGTGGTAAAGCCCTGGTCGGCCACGGAAAGACCGATGTCGTCGTTGAAGATAAACTCGGTGTTGCGGAACGTGGTTGGGCTCTGGTTAAACAGATCCTTGATTCGGTCGCGATGTTTGGTAACCTGCCGGGTAAATTCATCTTTGTTCCCCAGGGAGGCCAGGGAGTGCGAATAGGTTTCACCCGTAAACTCTACACAGCCTGTTACCGCCAGTTCCTGAAATCCGTAAATCACCTCAGGTGCATATTGTAAGAGCTGTTCAAGTGCAGTACCGGAAATGCTGAACGTGACTTTAAAGGCAGTGCCAAATTCCCTAATCAGGTCAAGCATCATCTTGTTGGCCGGAAGGTAGGACCGCTCAGCAACCCGTTGGATGATGTGCCGGTTCTGGTAATCATCATAATATTGGTGATCCTTACCAATATTGAAAAACCTGTAAGTACGCAACCGGAAAGGCTGATGAACCTGAAAACAAAGATTGATGTATTTCATACTAATGTTTTATACACTTCCTGCACGTTGAAAGCCGCATTCTCCCACTTCAGGTTATCCACTTCCCCTTTTCCATACCTGGCAAACATCTTCTGTAATCCGTGGTAATGAAGGATCCCATAAATGGCATCGGCCATCGCATCTATATCCCAGAAATCTACTTTGATCGCATGTCGCAGTACCTCAGAAACTCCCGACTGCTTAGAGATAACCACAGGGACATTGGATCGCATGGCTTCGAGAGGCGAGATCCCAAATGGTTCTGAAACCGATGGCATAACATAGACATCACTCATGGCGAACATGGTATCCACTTCGGGGCCGGCTAAAAATCCGGTAAAGTGAAATCTGGTCCCCATTTTCAGCTTGGCGATCCGGCGAACCATCCGGTTAAGCAAGTCTCCGGATCCGGCCATGACAAAGCGTATGTTCTGGTCTCTTTTCAATACCTTGTGTGCAGCCTCTACGAAATAATCCGGGCCCTTCTGGTAGGTAACCCTCCCCAGGAAAGTAACCACTTTCTCTTTCACATGTTTTTGAATATCCGATAACTCGGGGCGGTCAGAGGATTCCACCGCGTTATAGACGGTGAATACTTTCACGGCATCGATCCCATATTTTTCAATGACGATCTGCCGGGTCAGGTTGCTGACGGTAATGATCCTGTCAGCCTCTTCCATCCCTTTTTTCTCAATCTCATAAACAGATTGGTTTATGTTCTCCCCGGAGCGATCAAATTCTGTGGCATGAACATGGATCACAAGGGGTTTTCCACTGATGTGCTTGGCCGCGATTCCAGCCGGATAAGTTAACCAGTCGTGGGCATGGATCAGATCATAGCTCTGCTGGCTGGCGATGGAAGAGGCAATCAATGCATACCGGGAAACCTCCTGCATCAGGTTTTTACCATATTTGCCGGAAAAGGTGAAATTCTTTGAAAAAACCGATTTGATCTTTTCCAGCTTCAGATGTTCTTCATCGTCAATCAGTTTTTCAAACTCCTCTTCCCCGACGTAAGGTATCAGGTTAGAACCAATCTCCATGTATTTGATCTTGTTCCAGAACTCCCTCGATTCACTCTCCTGGAAGTCCATGGTCACTTCGCTTGCGTTAAGGAGCCGGAATCCATCATGAGTTTCATCTCCATAAGCTTTTGGAACCACGAAGATGACCTCTGTCCCCAGATTAACCAGTCCCTTGGTTAGACCGAAACAAGCGGTTCCCAACCCCCCTGTGATGTGTGGAGGAAACTCCCAGCCAAACATTAAAACACGCATAATTCAATTACGAATTACGAATGACGAATTACGAATTTTCTTTCTCATATTCCTGAATCAACTGATGCACTCTAAGGATCTCTCCGACTGACCATGCTTGAGATATTGCTCCCCTGGGTGTATATGGCGGATCCCCGTCATAAATCTCGGAGATTGTCCCGACACCATGCTCCGTCACAGTTTGGCTAAATTCTTCGTAGTACCCTTTGATAAAAGCGAGTCCGCTTTTCCCGTGTATTCTCAGATAGCCTTCAGCAAAATGGCCGAATAGCCAAGGCCAAACCGTTCCCTGGTGATAGGCCAGGTCGCGTTGGGTCTGATCACCGAAACAGATTCCCTTATAGGCAGCACTTACCGGCGTCAGGGTTCTCAGGCCCCGCGGTGTAAGCAACTCCTGCTTGATCTTGCTGAGCACCTGCTTCCGGATCTCTTCGCTTACCGGGCTGTAAGGGAGAGAGGTGGCCAACACCATGTTGGGCCGTACCGACCAATCATTATAATCACCATCGACATAGTCGGCCAGGTAGCCCTTCTCTTCATTCCAGAATGTTTGCTGAAAGGCTTCAGGGATCTTCTCTGCCAACTTGGCCCAGTGGGCAATAAACTTCTTGTCACCAGCTTTTTCTGCCAGCTCCAGGCTGAACATGATCGCGTTGTACCATAAGGCGTTGACCTCTACCACCAGCCCAATCCTGGGTGTGACCGGTTTCCCATAAACGAACGCATCCATCCAGGTGAGTGCTTTACCCGGAACTCCTGCACAGATCAACCCGTTGGGTTCCATATGGATATTAAATGCAGTCCCATTTCGGAACCCTTCCAGTATCTGCTTCATGCTGTGTCGATAGTCCTGCCATACCTCCTGGTATTCGCCGGTGTGATTGGCATACTGCTGTAGTGTCCAGAAAAACCATAAAGGGGTATCTACACTGCTATATTCGGTTTTTTCACCGGATCCATTATTGGGGAACAGGGGTCCGTCGAGCTCTTTCAACATCGTGTCAATAACTGCTTTGCATGTTTTCGGTTCTCCGTGAGTCAGTGTGAGTCCGGGTAATGACGCAAAGGTGTCCCGGCTCCATGGTCCGAACCAGGGGAAACCGGCGATGACTTCTGTTTTAGACCCGCATTGCACGATAAATTGCTGTGCCGCATTGATCAGGCAATGTTCGAAACTGTCCCTGGGGATCCTTCGTTTGAGCTCACTGGTATAAAGCCGTTTGATGCTGTTGGGTGTGATGGCCGAAGTACCGGCTGAAAAACAGACAGACTCACCGGGCTTGAAATCAAATTCGAAAAAACCAGGAACCAGAAGATCTTCAAGATATTCATACCCTCGTTCCATCTCCTCCTGGTATTCAATGTTATAGTACCAATCAGGAGCATGGGTATATTCGTTTCGTTTGGAAAGCTGCAAGAAGAGATCGGTATAGCCATGATATAGCTTCATGCGGATACCACCATCCACCTTTTCGTATTTCTTATCGGCAAAAATATTTTCTTTGCTCAGGTGATGTACATTCCGGAAAGCAAGAAATGGGCGGAGTCTTATCCTGGTGGGTGAATTGGACTCTTCCAGTGTATAACGAATGATGATCCGGTCTTCCCGGGAAATAAAGATCATCTCTTTGGAGAGGATGACCCCTCCTACCCGGTAGAGCAGCCGGGGGACTGCCATCACTGTGAAATCCCGGATGTATTTATGACCCTTGGGATTGTAGGCCCCCCCTTTGTATTTATGAATGCCGAGGTTGAACTCGGCATCCTGCTGGATAACAGTCTCGTCAAGGGAAGAGAGCAGCACATGATGTTCATGATCAATCCCCGGTTGTGGAGTAACCAGCATGCCATGATATTTCCTGGTGTTGCAGTTAATGATGGTAGAACTGGCATAGGATCCTCCCCGGTTGGAGCGGAGCATCTCCCGGCGAAGAGAATACTCCAGGTTGACCAAGTGGTTTTTATCGAAATTGATATAACTCATAAATAAGGATGATCATTATATTCACATATACAACTAAATAGAATGAATTGCAAATTTACAATATTAACGTCATTTTACGGTTCTATTATTATTCACTGAATATACGTACTTTTGCTGCATGGTAATGATCCGCAAACATCTGTTCTTCTTCATGCTGGCAGGGTTAATTTCCATTCTCATTTCCTGTAGAAAAAAAGATAAAATCGATACGGATCCGTCATTGAGACTGGCTTTCTCCTCCGATACGGTCTTTTTTGACACTGTCTTTTCGACCATCGGATCCGTTACCCACCGATTGATTGTATACAACAACAACGACAGCAAACTGAGTATTGCCCAGATCCGGTTGGCTAGTGGAGAGGCGTCGAGTTACCGGATCAATATTGACGGGGATCCATCTCTCGTCGTCAACAATGTCGACATACCAGGTCATGACAGTATTTTTATTTTTATCCGTGTCACCGTTGATCCCAACAACCAGAGCACCCCCTTTGTCGTTGCTGATTCTATCCTCTTCTATGTGAACGGAAACCTCCAGGATGTCAATCTCGTTGCATGGGGTCAAAACGCCCGGTTTTACAAACAGGCTACCCTGAAGGGAAATATCGTATGGGATAGCATCCTCCCTTTTGTCATTTATGGTTCTGTTCGTATCGACACCTCCTCATCCCTGCTAATCATGCCCGGGAGTAAACTTTACTTCCATAAAAACGGGTACCTCGCTGTCTCTTACAACGCCTCGCTGAAAGTGTATGGCAACCTGGAGCATCCCGTACGGTTCCAGGGAGACAGGCTGGATCCATTTTACGAGGATCTGCCTGGGCAATGGATTGGTATTCTCCTGGAGAGTGGTTCGATGGATCATGAGATCAATTACGGTATTATCAAAAACGGAGTTTTCGGTATTTTGATTGATGAGAGGCGAAACCAGGCCGACCCGATGCTGATACTGGATAACACAATCATTCAGAACACCACTGCCGATGCTATCTTTGCGTATGCGACCTCGATTACTTCCACCAATTGTGTAGTAGCGAATTGTGGAGGAGCCGCTTTATGGATTGAGAACGGAGGCACTTACGATTTCCGGCAACTCACCATCGGCAATTACTGGGGAAGTTCCGTCAGGGTATCTCCGTCACTCTATATCAGGAACCACTCCTTTGATACGACCGGAGGACAATCGCCCGGGCCGCTAACCAACACCTTTTTTGGAAACACAATTATTTACGGCTCTGAAGCTGATGAAATTCTCCTGGATGAGATGGAAGGAGTACCGTTTGAGATCGTCTTTGAGCATTGTCTGTTGCGGACACAATCGCCAATTACCGATCCCCAACGATACATCAGCTGTTTTACGAATGAAGATCCGCGTTTCGTAGATCCCCATTTGTTCGATTTCCGAATTGATTCACTCTCTCCTGTTATAGGGAAAGGAGTTCCTATGGGAGTTCCGTTCGATATTGAAGGTGTGGAGAGGGGGACCACCCCTGATCTTGGTGCTTATCAGTGGGTCCCTTTCCGGTAGGCTTTCATGAACCTTTTTTCACTGCTTTCAACAACGTGTCCCCGATGTCGGCCGGTGATTCCACAACCAGTGCACCACATTCGTGCAGGATCTCCTTCTTGGCTTGAGCGGTATCGGCTTTCCCCCCCACGATGGCACCTGCATGACCCATCGTCCTGCCTTTGGGTGCAGTCGCTCCGGCAATGAAACTGATCACCGGTTTCGTGCCATGCTCCTTAATCCAGTAAGCTGCATCGGTCTCCATGTTGCCACCGATCTCCCCGATCATTACGATAGCTTCGGTTTCGGGGTCCTCCATAAAGAGTTTCACCGCATCGAAGATGGTGGTTCCAGGGATCGGGTCACCGCCGATGCCAATTACTGTTGACTGACCCAGTCCGGATTTGGTCACCTGATCCACCGCTTCGTAGGCGAGGGTTCCACTACGGGAAACCACCCCAATACTCCCCGGCTTATGGATAAACCCGGGCATGATACCGATCTTGGTATCCGGAGGAGTAATGATCCCCGGGCAATTGGGACCAATCAGATGGATTCCCTTTTTGGTGATGTAGTCCTTTACAGGGATCATATCGTTTACCGGGATCCCTTCGGTGATGCAGACAATCACGTGAATTCCGGCTTCCGCAGCTTCCGTGATCGCATCGGCGGCAAAGGGAGGTGGGACAAAGATGACCGAAACATCTGCTCCGGTTGCTTTCACGGCATCAGCAACGGTATTGAACACAGGCCGGTCGAGGTGCATCAGTCCTCCTTTTCCTGGGGTGACCCCACCTACGATATTGGTTCCATATTCGATCATCTGGACAGCATGGAATGAACCTTCGCTACCGGTAAAACCCTGAACGATGACACGGGAATCTTTGTTAACTAGCACACTCATTTTAAATTACGAATTACGAATGAAGAATTACGAATGAAAGTTTGAAATTTGAAATACGAATAAATCGTTATACATGTAATAATCTATATACATGTATAGATCAGTTCATCTTCTGGCTTCAAAGATACAGGATTCGGGAGAAATGGAAAAATTTTAATTCGTAATTTTGTCCCATGGCCCTTTACAACATCACCGATACCATTTGTGCCCTCTCCACAGCACCGGGAACTGGTGCCATCGCGGTGATCAGGATATCAGGAACCGAAGCCTATACGATTTGCAGCCTGCTTTTCCAAGCTTCCGACCAAGCCTTCTCCTGGACTGAATCCCTCCCCAACTCCATTCATCATGGTTTTATCTCCCGGGGTGAACAGATGATCGATGAGGTTCTCGCCTGCCTCTTCAAAGCACCTCACTCCTATACCGGAGAAGATGTGGTGGAGATCTCCTGTCACGGTTCAACATTCATTCAGCAGCAAATCCTGGATGCAATGGTTCAAGCAGGTTGCCGTCTTGCCCAGCCGGGAGAGTTTACGCTGCGTGCTTTTCTGAACGGAAAATTTGATCTTTCCCAGGCAGAAGCGGTGGCTGATCTGATCGCCTCGGCATCCCAATCCGCTCATGATCTTGCACTGGCCCAGATGCGCGGAGGGTTCTCAAAAAAGATTAAAGAGTTGCGGCAGAAACTGGTGGATTTTACCTCCCTCATTGAACTGGAACTTGATTTCAGCGAAGAGGATGTAGAGTTCGCTTCGCGACCCGATCTTTTCCTTCTTCTGGATGAACTGGAGGCCGAACTTTCCATGTTGGTCCGCTCCTTTTCTCTCGGAAATGTGATCAAAAAGGGGGTCCCGGTTGCCATTATCGGGAAACCTAATGTCGGGAAGTCTACCCTGCTGAATACCCTTCTGAATGAGGAGAAAGCCATCGTGTCAGAGATCCCGGGTACCACCCGCGATGCAATTGAAGATACGATCGTACTGGAGGGTTTCAGCTTCCGGTTTATCGACACAGCAGGATTGAGAGCATCAGAAGATCAGATCGAGACCATGGGGATCGACCGCACCTGGTCTAAAATCGAACAGGCTACAATCATTCTCTACCTATTTGATGCAAGCAGTGATTCCTATCGTGATGTGACGGAAGCGCTGCAAGAGTTTACTCACATCCTTGATCACCCGGGGAAGCACCTCATTCTCATCGGCAACAAAGCCGACCTGCTTTCAGAACTCCCGAAAGGTTTCCAGGAATTTGTTGAACATGAGACGATCTTTGTTTCTGCCAAGCGGAAAGAGAACATTAACCTGATTGCCGGGAGCTTGCTGAATACCGTCAAAGAACACCAGATCGCCGATGGAGCAATCGTCTCCAACATACGTCACCTGGAAGCCCTTCAGAAAGCTCAGAAAGCCGTTGAAAATGTTCATGAAGGGCTTCAGAATGGACTTCCGCCCGATTTGTTGACCACCGATATCCGTATGGCTCTCCACCACCTGGGAGAGATCACCGGCGAGATCACCACAGATGAAATCCTGGGGAATATTTTCAGCCGGTTTTGCATCGGAAAGTGACCGGTACTTATTAACCCAATAACATATTTTAATTAGCAGACGTAAAGCCCAGTAATGATGGGCTTTCTTATTGTTGAAAACAATTTCTTATTATTTGATTATTACGTGATATTTCGTATAACTTTGTACCCTATTTGTACCTCGTATCGAATTGATGAAACATAATGTATTTTATAATGTTTTTTTTGCAACATATTGCACCATTCTGCAACATAATGAAACAAACTGCACCATAATGCAACATATATGAGCTCCAACATTAAGGTACAACGGATATGCCAGCACTGCAACAAAGAGTTTACAGCCAGGACGACTGTCACCCGGTATTGCAGTGATGATTGTGCCAAGAAAGCATACAAGGCCAAGAAACGAGATGAGAAAGTCGAGGATAGCAATAAGGAGACTCAGTTTATCAGAACAAAACCGATGGAAGACCTAAAGGTGAAAGAGTTTCTGACCATCACGGAGGCCTGCAGAATTTTATCCCTTAGTCGCTGGACAATCTGGCGGGCAATAAAAAATGAGGAGTTGATTGCTGCTAAAATCGGCAGGAGAGTGTTGATCAGACATTCCGATCTTGATATGCTTTTTAAAATAGAAATAAACAGTGGCCCAGAAAAGATCAAGGAGGAACAGAGGCCGAATGATCCTACAAATACAGACACAGGCAATTTTAATATTGCTGATAGTTACACCTTGACTGAAGTCCAGAACAAATATGGAATTTCAGAGTCTGCGCTACAGCATTTAATAAAACGTAACAATGTACCGAAGATTAAACAGGGATGGTTTGCCTACGTTCCTAAAAAAGTAATTGATACCCTTCTGACTTAATACTGGTATGGCAATAAAAGTGAAATTAAGATCGAAATCCATTTCAGGAAACAGGCAAAGTCTGTACCTGGACTTCTATCCGCCCATCCCCCACCCTGAAACGGATATACCCACCCGCAGGGAATTTCTGAACTTATTCCTGCACAATGAATTTGAAATAGAGGAACAAAAACACCAGGATGAAGAGGGAAAGAAGCATAATGAACAAACATTGAAACTGGCTGGACAAATAAGGCTGAAGCGGGATAACCAGTTAAATAAACCAGAAATATATACCGGTTATGAAAAAGAGCAATTAAAGATCAAGGAACGAGAGAACATCTCTTTCCTTGAATATTTCAACCACTTGGTGAAGAAACGGAAATCATCAAACCATGACAACTGGGTTTCTGCTTCTCATTACCTTGAGAAATTCTCTGGTGGTATGTTAAAGTTCGCCGATCTGAATGAAAAGTTTTGCAACGATTTCAGGGATTACCTTTGCAAAACTCCCAGCAGCCGTAGTTCCCAACAGTTATTAACGAAAAATTTATTATCGATAGAAGTCTGTACATAGCGAAACCTATCTCTCAGATGCCAGGCTGCATTTATATTCAGGGGATTCTTTCGTCCAAATTACTGGTTTGGCTTTTTAAATTTGAGAAAAACGAATTTGATGATTTGTTCCCAAAAATTAGACTTGAGGAATTCAAAAAGCTTCCAATCCCTCAAGAACCAAAATATGTTAACGAAATAGAGCATATTGTTAGAGAAATTCTCACATTAAAAAATCTTGATCCTTTAGCCAACACAAATGTGCAGGGAACTGAGATTGACCGACTGGTTTACGAATTATATGGGTTGGCAGAAGAGGAGATTCAGATTGTGGAGAATTCATAAACAAGCTCGCTTTTTAAAAAGTGCTACAAGTTGTCATAAAATAAATTTGTTCACAAAATGTGAACTATTGAAAAATTAACGTATCTTTGCATGAGAGTTCATTTAATAAAGAAGCAGACCATTCAGGATTATGTGGATGGTCATGCCCCTGGAGAAAGTTCGTTTGAGAATTGGTTGACAGCCATTCAATATGCAGATTGGGCCATACCTCAAGACATGCGACAAACGTTTGGTTCAACCGATCTCTTAGGGAACGGGAGCGACAGGGTAGTATTTAACATTGGGGGTAATAATTACCGTATGATCTGTAAATATCATTTTGGTCTCACTAAAGTTCACCTGTCTGTCCGTTGGATCGGCACACATGCAGAATACAATGAACTCTGTGATCGTGGAGAACAATATACTGTCAATGCATATTAACCATTTCAGATATGAAAACGTTAAAATACACGGTTATCAAATCTTCGCCTCAGTACGACATGTATTGCAGAACACTGGAGGATTTACTGGGAAGCAATGATAACAGCAAAAATGCCGGCGATGAGATTGAATTACTCACTCTGATAATTGAGAAATGGGATGCTGAACACTCCACCCTCAATGAAGTCAATCCTATTGAATTACTGCACTCTTTAATGCATGATCATAATTTAAAGGCAAAGGACCTGGTTGAGATTTTAGGGGTTAGCAAAGGTCTTGTTTCAGATATCCTGAACTATAAAAAAGGATTGTCAAAGGAAATTATCCGTATTCTTGCCGGATATTTCAAAGTCTCACAGGAAGCCTTTAACCGGCCTTATAAATTAAAAAATCCTTTGAACTCGCATTTGCGGAATGCAAGTGTGATGAATACACCAAAAGAGATTGAACTGGCCTGTTAAATTAACATTCCCGGGCAACTTTTTTCTTTTAAACTCCGCCAAAAAAAGAGGTTGCAAAAAAGAAGGACGTTGGCCACCACACCCTATTAAACTCGAAATTCCCGCAAAGTTACCTGCGAAAAATCCGTCCCGAGTACTCGGGACTGTACAACTGTAAAGGGCGACCTCCTTTTGGATTCGTCGCTCTGCGAGTCTTGTCAGATTGTTCCAATCGTGACCTAAACCCTTGACATTATTTATTTTTCTCGGGATGCACTTGGGCATAAATTTCATTTTAACCAGGTGGGCCAGAAACCTAAAGAAGTCTCAAGGGCATGAGCATCATTTATGAATAAATCACAAATCTATGCAGCCATCACAGAAAAGATCATTGCCAACCTCGAAACAGCCGGAAGTTGGATGAAACTCTGGCAGGTTCAGTCACCGGTCAGCATGAATGGCCATTATTACCGGGGTATCAATCGCCTGGTGCTTTCTTCCGATCCTTTCGTGAGCCGTGTATATGGCACGTTTCAACAAATCCGTGCCAATGGCGGACAGGTTCGCAAGGGCGAAAAATCCACCATCGTGGTATTATGGAAGAACACGGTTGAGAAAGACGAAACCACCGGCGAGACAAAAAAGATGTTCCTTCTGAAATTTTATCATGTCTTCAACTCCGAACTGGCCGATTTTGACGAGCAGGGCAAACAAAAGATAGCCCAGTTACAAAGCCTGGTTGACGAAAAGGTCAACGATGAACACCTGGAGGCTGAATCTATCATCGAAGGCTACGATGGACGCCCGGAAATCATCTTCTCCGACAAAGACGACCGTGCCTACTATGCCCCGGTTGCCGACCTGATCTCAGTTCCTGATATGAAATACTTCACCAGCTCTTCCGCTTTCTACCGGGTCCTGTTCCATGAAATGGGCCACTCAACCGGTCATCCCAAACGTCTCAACCGCTATGACGGAATGTCGAACAGCTACGGTGATATCCCCTATTCCAAAGAGGAACTGGTAGCTGAGCTCTGTTCTTCCTTCCTGGCCGGTATTGCAAACCTTGACCTGGATATCCGTAACTCAGCCGCTTATATCAATGGCTGGGCTTCGGCGCTCCGTGACAACCAGAAATGGGTCATGTGGGCTGCTGCAAGGGCAGAAAAAGCCGCCGACCATATCCTGGGCAATGCTGCTTCTTTCGTTCCTGCAGAAGAAAAAACCACGACAGAAGATGTTAGCGAAGTCCCGGTCCTTGAGCCTGTCCTGGAAGACACACCCTTTTAACCAAGAAATTCATTCAATAGAGCCATCCCGGGTAACTGGGGTGGTTTTTTTTGATCATTCAGCCCTCCTATTTTCCTTTTCTATGATGCAATTGCAGAAATCTTATACCTGTGGTTTTTGTTTAATTCCCATGCTAAGCTATTATCCCATTCCAGGGTATAAGTGCTACTCATTCAAGAATTTTCCCGGCATATCCTGCAGGTGTTCGGTATTCCAGTTCCTACTTGAGTGCCCCTCCATGGTCTTAATTACACTTGCATATAAATTTCACTTAAAAATCACAGCCATGAAAAATTTCGTAAAAAACTACATCGGAAAAGGAAAGAAAGTCGAAGGCCGTGAAATCATTAAAATCAACTTCAAAATTGAAGATCTCGTAAAGTTCTCACACAAATTCAAGGATGAAGATTACATCTCTATTGAAATCGCAAAACTGAAAAGCCCTGACAAATTCGGACATGACTACACCGCTTATGTCAACCGCCTGGAAGAATCCTCAGTAAATGAACCTGTAAAGCCCGTTGAAACTCCTAAAAAGAAACGCAATACTTCAAAGAAGGCTTCGAATGA
>JBDROF010000040.1:0-9776 GCA_043810345.1 Bacteroidota bacterium
ACCAGGGCGCCGTTCAGGTTGTTCCATACGACCCCACCATTACCGGTTGGTGAAGTCAGACAGATGATGTGTATGTGAGTATTATCCGTTCCGTTGGTGACCATCCGGGGCCATAACATCCCGCTGGCTCCGGCCGGGGGATAGAGCTCTGTCTGGGTCCAGGATCCTGATCCCTTGGTTGGCCGGGTACTGATGATCAGCGGCGTGGTTCCGCTCTGGTGGGCGACAACGATCTCTCCTTCAGCCCCAAATGGGGCGTAGGAAGGCCAGCCCGTTCTCACAGTTTCAATTCTGGCTGAGGGTTGTGGCCCCCAGGTAGATCCGTCAAAAAAGTTGTAGCCGGTTCCACGATCGGTAAAATTGTCGAGATGGGCCATGGTCGCAATCCCACCCATGGCATTGGAGGGATAATAGTACAACCGGTTTTCAACAGCAGAATTACTCTGGAGATCATAGACCGACCACATGAGTGTCGGATCTTCCAGGGTCGCTTTGGTGGATACCATTGGATTGGGATCTTGCTGACCAATTACAGCGCCATCACCCTGTATCATGGTCTGAGCTGCTTTTACACCCCAGTTCGGGCTGTTCAGGTGGCTTCTTACCTGGGCAACCACACTAATCGTCAGTAAAGTTGCCGTAACAAAACATAAAAATCTTTTCATACGCTCAATTTTTCGATAAAAATAGAAAAAAAAGCTTCGTGTTCAAAATCAATCAACCAATAAGAAACATTCCGTAAAAAAGAAGCTGCCCCAGTATTCTGAGACAGCCTCCTATTGAAACAGTAAAAAATGATTCTGGGCGGGTCAAAATGACCTTATTCAACGATCATTTTCTTTGATATTTTTTCTTTATCAAAAGTTACCGTATAAAAGTATACACCCGCATGGAACTGGTTACCATCAATGAAAAATTGATGAGTCCCGCGGTTCACGAATCCTTTTTGCCATTCATACACTTGCTGACCAAGTAGATTGAAAACCTGAAGCGAAAGGGTTCCTGGTTTATCAACTATGACGTTTATGGTAGAAAGTCCATGAACCGGATTCGGGAAAATTGACGATACTTCAAATGAAGATTTTGAAACTTCATTCACCCCTACAGGATAAAGAATATCTGTTTTGAACGGGCTGAGTACAGTCATTAGATTATCGGTGATGATGGCCTGTCCCGCGGCACCCTGGGATCCTTTCAGGTAGTTGCCTGCAAGATCATCGGCTTGAAATAAGACATATAGTTTGTCTGTGCTGGTTGCTGAGGCGGTAGCAAATACACACTCGCTCCACGTATAAAGAAAGTTCCCTGTCAGATCATAAAAATAGTCCTCCCAGGTTTCTCCTCCATCAGTTGATCCTCTTCCCAGTACATGGCGCAGTAAAAATCCATCCGCATCCACTAATGTTGTTACGCCAGACCAGATGGCAAATACATAATTATCTTCATCGACAACCAGTGTTGGGATACTGCTCATGGAATTATAATAATATGCCAGGCTTCCTTCATAAAAGACCATGGTATCCTGTACCCAACCGATGTAATTACCAAGCGCGAACAGCTCATCCGGGTCAAGCCCCTGAGGCAGTTCCGGCATGGTTTCATTCCAGTAAATCAACCCATCCGTATAGGGATACCAGTATTTAGCTCCGGCTTCATCCCCCATTGCTCTCTGGAGGCCAAACAGGATATGTACAGTTCCGTCAGGACCGATGGCGGCAGCGTTGTTGCCATCCGGACACCAAAACGTTCCTGTTGTATCGCCTCCGGCCCATAAATTGTATGGACAGGACCAAATCGTTGTTTTTGTCCAATTATCTCCGTTATCAGTTGACTTCATGATAAACTGATCATTCCAGCTGTCACCAACCAAAAATGCCAGGTTGTCTCCGTCTGGTTCTGCCCAGACATACGCATCTCCGCCAAAACCGAGATAGTCACTGGAGGTCATACCATCCAGTAGCAACCATCCATCCCAGGTGTTTCCACCGTCCAGGGAGCGGTTGTAAACCAGCGCGCCATTCAGACTATTCCATACCACTCCTCCATTTCCGGTGGGAGCGGTCAGACTGATCACATGGACATTCATCCGGTCAGTGCCATTGGTCACCATCCGGCACCAGAGCATCCCGGAAGCGCCTGCCGGCGGTCCCAGCTCTGTTTGTGTCCAGGCTCCGGTCCCCTTCGTATCCCTTCTGCTGATAATCAACGGGGTCGTCCCGCTCTGGTGGGCAACAACGATCTCCCCATTGGGTCCGAGAGGCGCGTAGGCTGGCCATCCGGTTCTTACCGTTTCAATTCTTGCAGCTGGTTGAGCGCCCCAGGTGGTGCCATCAAAATAGTTATATCCGGTTCCACGTTCACTGAAATTATCTTGATGAGACATGGTAACGACAGCACCCATGGTGCCATCATCAAAGAGGTATAATCTATGTTGCTGGGAGGCATTGGTTTGAAGATCATACTTCGTTTGAATAACCACCGGATCTTCCAGTATTGATTTGGTTCCTGCCACGGAGTTAGGCTCCTGGGAACCGATCGCATTGCCATCAATCCGAATCGTGGGGTTGATCGCTTTTACATCGCTCTTTGCGTTGGTAAAGTGCGGCTGAAACTGAGCCACACAAGATAGCGCAAAACCTGCAGCGATGAATAAAAGTAACATTCTCTTCATGGGTTTTAGTTTTAAGTTAAACAAAAAATGAATCCACCGCAAATATAGTAAAATAAATCGCGCATATAAAAAAAAGCCCGGAAGTTCTCCGGGCTCTCCATGTATTTATAAAAAAATGAACTTATTCCACCACCACTTTTCGGGTGAATTTCTCGCCGTTGATATGCAGTGTGGCGAAGTAGACTCCTGCATTCAGGCGGCTGGCATCGAATGTGAACTGCTGGTTACCGGCAGTTACATATCCTTTGTCAAGGGTCATCACAGTTTGGCCGAGCATGTTGGTCAGGCTGATCTGAACATTTCCGCCCTGGGTCATGTTAACCTTCATCACTGCCATGTCGGTCACCGGATTCGGATAGACAGAGATCGACGGTTCAGCTTTCCTGTTATCCACGGCAACCGGGAATTGTACGGCGCAGTCCGGACGGTCGATGGTATAGTCCCCGTCGGAGTAACTGAAATCCGGGATATACTTGAAAGTAACCGGTTGGGCAGGATCATTGGGATCGGAGAGCAACTCCGTTACGATCGGAATGAATTCGAACTCATCGATCGTGAACGTGTAATAGGATGTTGCTTCAAAATAGGCCTGTTGGGTTACATCAGAGAGGAACGTCACATTGTTCGGCTGGTCGTCGCCGTTCACACTTGTAAGCATGTTCAACCGAAGGTCGAAACCACGGGCAAATACATCCGGGTTGATGTTATCGGTCACACCGGGAACCTGGGTGTCAAGCCAGGTGAAGAAGACCTTGTCGCCGGCATAGTTGACAGCGGCATTTACGCGGTTGTCTTCGTAAATGCCTCCGAAGTCGCCACGGAAAGTCCAGGGGTGTCCCAGGAGCACAGCGCACCAGGTCTCACCTTTATCGGGTGAGTAAATGTCAAATACGGCATAGGCGCTGTCGCCGGTGGCAATCGAATAGCCATCAGCTGAAACGCCAACAACTGTACCAATATGCGGATTGCCCCATGTATCCACAACCAGGTCGCAGTCAAAGGCGGTGGTGTAAGGGATCTCGTCACGGCTGGGGTAGGGAGGATTGAAAAGTTGTTGAATCCGGTAATCGCTCAGGAAGTTTTTAATGGCATCGATCCCATCTGTACCATCAAGCTGAACGCTGATCGGATCATTCCAGGTCACTCCGTAATCGTTGGAGTAGAACATTATCGGGAAGCCCCGTTCCTGAACACCCCCTACCGCAGGCAGGTCACCTGTGTTGCCCAGAGCAACAATCCAAACATGCTTTCCATCAGGTGAAGCAGCTATACGATCAATCCATGGACGGTTGTTGTCCAGTGTCAGGAGCTCAATCAGGCTCATGGTGTATTCGTAATCCATGTCGGTTGTATTCCATACACCGGTGCTGAGGATGATGTTGCCCTGATACGTCAGTCCACTGCTCCAGTCTTGATCGAGGTCGGTAACCAGAACCTTTCCGTCACCCAGCAGCATCATCCCGTCAGGGATATAGGTATAGGGTGGAGGGTTATACCAGTAGAGGTGTTTGGTGGTGTCGGAAAGATCGGTCAGCTTGCCACGGCCCCAGCTGAGTCCACCCCATGTGGTGGCGGTACTGGAGAGATTTGGTGCAAAGAATACACAATAGGCGTCACCGATGCCTTTCCCCACGGGATCATAGATCAAGGCCTGTGGGTAACGGCCGGCATCCAAAAAATAGGTCCCCCCGGCATTGAGGGTGGAAGCATATACCTGGTTGTTAATCGTCCAGTCGGTGGCGTTCATTGCATTGTTCACACCCAGGTCATAGGATAGGTACCCGGAGAGGCCGGGAGGTGTGGTACCGGGTCCCATCCGGTGAAAGTTGGTAACCGCTCCCAGTAACGGGTCGGCCCAAACCAGGGTTTTCTGACCTCCGGCATAGCCATATCCGTAAGCATTGGCTGCAGTACCGATGGTAATCACACTAACCACATCCACACCGTCTCCGTTGACCATAACGGGCCCCGGAATCACCTTTTTGGCGTTAACGTTTACAGGCTCTTCACCAATCATCTGTACAGTTACCTTCTTTTCGGTAGAGACTGAATTTTTAAGCTGAAAGGTTTGAGCCGTTACAGCAAGGCCAAGAATAAGAGCCATGCTGAAGAGTAGAATTTTCTTCATTTTCAATGATTTAAGTTAAACAATAAATGAATTATCGATTCAAATCCAACGTTTGTAATGAACAAAAATAGAGTAATAAATTCGTTTTTGCAATATTTTACGCTAAAAATCGACGTCTTGCCCCTAAATCCTAAAGGGGACTTTGCCATCTCTCCGGCGCTGTCTCCCCCCATCCCCCCAGCTCCCTTCCCCAACAAGGGAAGGGGGAGATAAGCCTCTCCCTTATTGGGGAGAGGTTTGGAGAGGGGTAGTAAGTCCCTCCCTTTTTGGGGAGGGACTTAGGGTGGGGTAAAATAATTATCTTTGCATTGAATTCCCCTCTCTTGATGAAAAAACTGGACCTGTTCATCCTGAAAACCTACCTGGGACCCCTTGTCCTCACCTTCTTTATCTCCCTCTTCATCCTGCTGATGCAGTTTTTGTGGAAATATGTTGACGACCTGGTTGGAAAGGGGCTGGAGTGGTACATTATATTTAAATTGCTCTTCTATGCCTCCTCTACCTTCGTCCCCCTGGCCCTTCCTTTGGCTATCCTCCTCTCCTCCCTGATGACATTCGGAAACCTGGGAGAACACTACGAACTGGTCTCCATCAAAGCAGCCGGGATCTCCCTCCGCCGCATCATGCTGCCGCTGGTGATTGTTTCATTTCTCATCAGCGGACTCGCGTTCTATTTTTCCAATGATATCCTCCCGAAAGCCAATCTCAAGTTCCTCTCCCTGCTCTATGATGTCCGGTCGAAAAAGCTGGCTTTCAACCTCAAAAACGGGGTCTTTTACGACGGCATTGAAGGGTATGTGATCCGGGTCGGAAAAAAAGAGAAAGATGGGAATACCATCCGTGATGTGATGATCTACGACCATACCAAACATAAGGGGAATGTATCTGTAACCACTGCCAAATGGGGCAAGATGGAGCTGTCGCCCGATAAGAAGTACCTGATCTTTCTCCTTTACGATGGCATGAACTACGAGGAGCGGACCGACCTGCGCCGGTACGAAGTCACCCGGCCTTTCCAGCGAACGAAATTCAGGGAACAACAACAGTTCTTCGATCTCTCGGCATTCCAGCTAACGCGTACCGACGAAGCCCTGTTCAAAAAGAACTACGAGATGCTGAACATCCGGAACCTGCGGGTCTCCATCGATTCCATGCACCAGGAAGAGCAACGCCAGCGGGAGATCTATCACCAATCGCTCCAGGCCAACTACACCTTTTTTTCCCGGCTCGACTCCGGAATGACAGTTCCGGCCGATTCCCTGAAAGCATTCAACCATGCCGTTCTGCTGAACTTTGATCGCAGTGACTGGTACTCCATCTCCCAGTCGGCCAAAGCCAATTCCTTATCCATGAAAGAGAACATCGCGATGCATGAGAACAACCTTTACGGGAAATCGAAACTCCTCCACAAGCACGAGATCGTCCTGCAGAAAAAGTACACCTTTTCCATTGCCTGTTTTCTCCTCTTTTTCATCGGGGCCCCTCTGGGTGCCATCATACGCAAAGGGGGCCTGGGGATGCCGGCCGTGGTGGCTACCCTCTTTTTCGTACTCTTCTGGATCGTCTCGTTCACCGGAGAGAAATATACCGCCGAAGGAGTATTGCCCGCCTGGCAGGGAATGTGGATCGCCCCTCTGATGTTGCTTCCCATCGGTATCTTTCTGACCTATAAAGCGACCATCGACGCTTCGCTGCTCGACGTGGACGCATGGTTCAGATTCTTCCAGAAACTACTGAAGATCCCAACCAAACCGGCCGCATGAAGATCCTGGTAATGTGTAATAAATCCCCCTATCCACCCCGGGAAGGTGGCCCTATCGCTATGCACATGATCGTAGAGGGGTTGATCAGCGAAGGGCATCAGGTGAAGGTGCTGGCGGTCAATTCCTATAAATACAAAATAAGTCTGGATGACATCCCCGGATCATACCGGGAGAAAACAGGCATCGAATTAATCGATGTCGATCTGCGGATAAAACCGTTGGAAGCCTTTCTGAATCTTTTCACGGGCCGCTCCTACCATGTGGAACGATTCATCTCCTCCAGGTTCCGAAAACGGCTGATTGAAGTCCTCCGGTCAAACCGGTTCGATATCGTTCAGATGGAGACCCTCTTTTTAGCGCCTTACCTCACCACCGTGAGAGCCCACTCGGATGCCAGCGTCGTATTGCGGGCCCATAACATCGAGCACCTGATCTGGTCGCGCGTGGCAGAAACCACCCTAAATCCGCTGAAACGTCTCTACATCCGTCACCTGGCCACTACCCTGAAACGTTACGAACAGGGCATGATCCCACAGTTCGACGGCCTCGCCGCCATTACGGAGAAAGACGCTGATTATTTCAGGGAGTCTGCAGTCTGCAGTCCACAGTCCATCTTCAAATCTTACGTCTCACGTCCCACGTCTCACGTCTCACGTCCCACGTCTCACGTCTCACGTCCCACGTCTCACGTCTTACGTCCTGCGTCCATCATCGCTATTCCCTTCGGTATTGACCTTGACAACTTCCCACCCCCTGTCCCCTCTCCCGATCCGCTATCTTTGTTCACCATCGGTGCGATGAACTGGATCCCCAACGCGGAAGGGATCAGGTGGTTCCTGCATCATGTATGGCCGGAGATACATGACGAGTTTCCCTCCCTGAAATACTACCTTGCAGGACGGGAAATGCCTGACTGGATGGTACGCATGGCATTTCCGAACGTGGAGGTGCTCGGGGAGGTGCCGGATGCACGGGAATTTATCGACGCCCATGGGATCATGATCGTTCCGTTGCTTTCGGGCAGCGGGATCAGGATCAAGATCATCGAAGGAATGGCTGCCGGTAAACCGGTTCTCTCCACCCTGATCGGAGCCGAAGGGATCGACTGTACCCACGGGAAAAATATCCTTATCGCCAATGCTCCCTGCGAATTCATTGACATGATCTCCCTCTGCATCAACGATATGGACCGTTACACGCAGGTGGGTGTAGAAGCCAGAAAATTGATTGAGAGCACCTATGACCGGCGCCAGATCATCCGGAAGCTGATCGCATTTTATCAACAACTGACCGGTTAACCCGCTTTTTTTTATTTTTGTCTGGTTGAAGCTAGCTGCATGAAGTTATTTTTTCTCTTACCACGAGTTCCTTACCCTACCGAGAAAGGCGATAAGCTACGGGCATTTCACCAGATCACCCACCTTGCGAAGTACCATGAGATCATCATCTGCGCACTCAACGAGGGGGTGTTACACGAGGATGCCATACCGGTCCTGAGCAAGTACGCCAGCGCCGTACACATCATCCCGATCTCAAAATCGACCATCATCAGCAACCTAGCACGGGCACTCTTCACCGGGAAACCACTCCAGGTGGGATATTATTATAATACCTCCACAAAAAAGATCATCCATGCACTGATCAATAAATACAAACCTGACCATATCTTTTGTCAGCTGATACGCATGGCTGAATATGTTAAAGACCTTCCGGTTCCCAAAACCCTTGATTACCAGGATGTCTTTTCAAAAGGGGTGGAACGCCGGCTGGCGAGTTCATCCCTCTTCTTTCGTCCATTTCTGAAACTGGAATACCAGCGGATGCTCGATTCGGAACGGGTGGCCTTCGACCGGTTCGACAACAAGATCATCATCTCCTACCCCGACCGTAATCTCATACCTCATCCGGAGCGGGAAAAGATTGTGGTGGTAGCCAACGGGGTCGATACCACCTTTTTTCACCCGCTTGTGCGCGAGAAGGAGTATGACCTGGTTTTCACCGGCAACATGAGTTATCCTCCAAACGTGCAGAGCTGCGAATTCCTGGTGAACAGGATTCTGCCCCTGGCTCTGAAAAAGAAACCCGATCTCAATGTACTCATCGCGGGCGCCAATCCCACCATGCGCGTCAGGGTGTTAAACTCCCCCATGGTAGAGGTCAGTGGTTGGGTTCCCGACATGCGGGAAGCCTATGCCCGGGCGAATGTCTTCATTGCCCCGATGCAGCTGGGTACCGGATTGCAGAATAAACTCCTGGAAGCAATGGCCATGAAGATCCCCTGCATTACCTCTCCCCTGGCCAACCAGGCCCTCAACGCACGGGACAGGGAAGATATCCTGATCGGGGAAACCCCGCAAGACTATGCCGATCATATCATCGAGCTGCTGAACAACCAATCATTAGCTGCGACTGTAGCAGAAAATGGCTATCAGTTTGTCCTGAAAAACTACTCCTGGGAAGCCGAAACCGCGAAGATCGAAGCATTGATTTCAGGGAAGTAGTCAGGGGTCAGGAAGTCAGGAGGAATGAGGAATCAGGAATCAGGCCTCCAGAAACAATTCGTAATTCGTAATTCGTAATTCGTAATTCGTAATTGAAATTCCATGTCCGACGATCGGAAAGTCATCTTCAGTATGGTCAATGTCTCCAGGACATTCCCACCGCACAAGCAGGTACTGAAAAATATCTACCTCTCATTCTTCTATGGAGCCAAGATCGGCATCATTGGATTAAACGGCTCCGGCAAATCCACTCTCCTCCGGATTATCGCCGGTACCGAAAAATCGTTTCAGGGTGATGTGGTCTTTTCGCCCGGCTATTCTGTTGGGATGCTTGAACAGGAGCCGGAGCTGGATAACACGAAAACCGTTCGGGAGATTGTGGAAGAGGGAGTTCTGGAGGTGGTGAATTTGTTGAAAGCTTACGAAGAGGTGAATAACAAATTTGCTGAACCAATGTCCGATCAGGAGATGGAAAAACTGATCACCCGCCAGGGAGAGCTTACTGAGGAGCTGGAACAGCACGACGCCTGGAACCTCGACAGCCGGTTGGAACGGGCCATGGACGCCCTCCGCTGTCCTCTCCCCGAGACTCCGGTCAGGGTGCTCTCGGGAGGTGAACGGCGCCGGGTAGCGCTATGCCGTCTCCTGCTCCGGGAACCGGACATCCTGCTGCTCGACGAGCCCACCAACCACCTGGATGCCGAATCGGTACA
>JBDROF010000041.1:0-2107 GCA_043810345.1 Bacteroidota bacterium
CTTTCCAGAAATCCATTTTGGCAAGGGACAGTTGGACCTCTGTATTGCCCGGATAATAGACCAGGAAGTTCTGCAGGTAAGGCATTGCCTTTTCGTATTTCCCGATATCCACCAGCATCTTAGCGTAGTCGAGCTGAAGATAAAGATTTTCAGGATGGTACCAGATAGTTAATTCATAGAGCTCTTGCGAAAGCCCGTACCGTTTGTTCCAGAAAGCTGTCTGAGCATAGATCCAAGAGCTGTTAAGGTCGGTTGGGTGATCTGCATGGTAGGGCTCCAGCAGCTTCATCGCCGCCTTCAGTTTACCATTATCCCGAAGCTGTTTGGCCTGCTCCAGCGTATCCAAAACAGGTTGAGCCACCAATGCGTCAAAGGGCATCAGAGCTAATAAAACCAAAAAAGAGATACAAACAATCAACCGCTTTTTCAACATAGGTTATCAGGGATATCAGTGAATTGCAAAAGTAGGTAATTTTTTAGGAGGGGCTAGTGAAGTAAGTGGAGATGGTAAGGATAGTGAGGGTGGTGAGGATAGTGAGGAAAGTGATTTTTTTAAGAGGGGGGGGGTATAACCTTTTGGTTGTTTGACGGATTAATGGTAAATCAAAAACCTAAAGATCATGAACAATAAAATGGAACAAAATTTTAATGAAGGCTTTAGAAAAAGATCAAGAGATCTGGCTTTTCAGGTAATCATGTTATATGTCCAATTAAAACACAGAGAAGAACTGAGAATAATTGGGAAACAGTTGATCAGAAGTGCAACATCAGTGGCGGCAAATTTTCGGGCTGCATGCAGGGCAAGGTCAGCGGCGGAATATTTCTCAAAGATGTGTATTGTTGTTGAAGAGTGCGATGAAACCCTCAAAAAACTAAACTAACAAACTACTCGATATCACTATCCTCACTTGCCCCACTTTCCTTTCACTCCTCCGTCACCTCCGCAATCGCCACCGGCTGCGTACTCTGCAGGAAGTAGATGGTCAACGGATCGGAAAGATCAACCTGAACAAATTCTCTGAACAGGAACCCATAATCGTTGTAAGCCTGAATGGGAACCCCGTTCTCCATCAGTTTGGCACGGGTAAGAAAGTTGTACATATCGGCCTGTGTGGGAAAGGAGATCTGTGCAAAGTAGATCTCGCCTCGTGGATCAGAAAGGATTACTGCATACATGGCAAACCGCACCCCTACGATCAGGTTCTCCCACCCCAGGAGGCTGTTCTGCATCCCCAGCATCCCGCTGATGAAGTCGACCTGGTTCCGGTTCCCGTCAAATGCAGGTGCATTGAAGACCTCCGGAAGCTTCATGGGGGTCTGTGGATTCAGCAGCATGAATTTCTGCATGATGGTGTATGAATAAGGCAGTGAAGCGGCGCCTGATTCGTTGGTGATGACGATGTAAAACAACCCGTAAGCCGACTGGTACTGCCCCTGGGCCAGGCAATCCCAGGCCGTGATGGAGTCCTGTACCGCGCATTTCAGGATACTGGTTGAATACATCCCGTAGGCCGCTTCAGGTGTATCCATCAGGTAAGCCTCAAGCTTGAAATTCTCTGTGCCCACAGTGAACTTCTGGACCAGCAGGGAGTTGAAACCGTATTCGGAGAAAACCGGGGCGGCGTCACTGGCGTAATTCCATATGGTCTCCGAATCGTATGTACCGGTACCTGTTACAATTGCTCCGGGAAGCTCGTTCCCGGTCAGAGGCTGGACCTGGGAAAAAACGGAAGTTAAGCCGATACACGTGAAAAGAATGAAAATCGAGTAGAATTTTTTCATAGGATGATGCTTTGTTTGGTTCAAATGTACATGAAAATCTGCTATTGACACACAGACGAATAAAAATCCAGTCCGTTGCTCAAGCGCCTTACGTACTCGAAGCACAATTGATTAAATTAGCGCAATAATCTAAAACTTTACATTTTATGAAACGAGCATGCGGACTGGATGTACACAAAGATACAATTTTTTGTGCTACATACAATGGTAACAAACATGGCCCTGTAACTGAATATTCCACCCTTACATCGTCTATCCGGGCCATGGGCGAAGAATTACGTACAGAAGATGTTGATGGCATCGCGATGGAAAGCACCGGTATGTA
>JBDROF010000042.1:0-24495 GCA_043810345.1 Bacteroidota bacterium
ATGTTGTAAAAATACAGTATAAATCGCTAACTTTGCCGCTAAATTTCAACTGCGAATGGATTACATCCAAGACTATATTGAAACCCACAAAGATCGCTTCCTGCAGGAGTTGTTCGGGCTGATCAGGATATCCTCCATCAGCTCTGAGAAAGAGCACAAAGAAGAGATGATCAAAGCTGCTGAATACTGGAGAAAATCAATCCGTGAGGCTGGAGCCGATAAGGTTGAGGTAATCACAACGAAAGGGAATCCTGTAGTGTACGGAGAGAAGAGTATAGATCCATTATTACCTACGGTGCTTGTATATGGACATTATGATGTGATGCCGGTAGATCCTTTGGATCTTTGGGAATCCCCTCCCTTCAAACCCGAAGTGCGAAATGGTAAAATATATGCACGCGGTGCTGATGACGATAAAGGGCAGGCATTTATGCATGCCAAGGCGTTTGAGCTAATGGTGAAGACCAATACACTCCCCTGCAACATCAAATTCATGATAGAAGGGGAGGAGGAGATTGGCTCTCCAAGTCTCACCGCTTTCTGTGAAGAGCACAAAGAGATGTTGAAATCGGATATCATCCTGGTTTCTGACACCGGGATGATTTCTATTGATTGCCCTTGTGTAACCATTGGGTTACGCGGATTAGCCTACATGCAGGTGGAACTGACCGGTCCGGATCACGATCTTCATTCAGGTCTGTTTGGCGGTGCCGTAGCCAATCCCGCTAACATACTCACCAAGCTGGTTGCCTCCCTGACAGATAAACATGGAAAGATCAACATTCCGGGATTCTACGACGATGTGCTGGTCGTTAGCGAGGAAGAACGGAAGTTGATGGCCCTGGCGCCTTTCAGCGAAGAAGATTACAAAAAAGCGATAGATGTGACAGCGCTGGATGGCGAAGCCGGATATACTACCCGCGAACGGACCGGGATCCGTCCTTCGCTTGATGTCAATGGAATCTGGGGTGGTTATACAGGAGAGGGTTCCAAGACCGTACTTCCCTCCAAAGCGTATGCCAAGATCTCGATGAGATTGGTTCCCAACCAGGATCACCAAAAAATATCCAGGCTTTTTGAGAAGCATTTTCTATCGATTGCTCCGGATACTGTCAAGGTAAAAGTGACTGCATTGCATGGCGGACAGGCATACGTTTCCCCGATCGATACCCTCGGATATATGGCGGCCAGCAAAGCGATGGAAACAACGTTCGGAAAAGTTCCTGTACCGGTAAGAAGTGGCGGCAGTATCCCTATTATCTCCACGTTCGAGCAGATACTGGGAGTGAAATCGATCCTGCTGGGATTCGGCCTGGAGTCGGATGCCTGCCACTCCCCCAACGAGAACTACCCACTGGAGAATTTCTACAGAGGTATCGAAACGATCCCCTATTTCTTTAACTATTTCGCAGAACTTGCAAAATAGATCCCGTGCTATTTTTGTTGGTTTTTACGGAAGGCCTCTACCCCTTTATCCAGGAAGTCGATAAATCCTTGTACATCTGTATCGAACGCCCTGGGCGGGATCAATACTTCGCCTGAGGTATCGAGCAACACATAATAGGGCTGGGCGTTGACATTGAACCGGGAGATCTGGAAATCGGCATTTTTCCGTCCAATGGTCTTTTTAATCTTTCCGTCAACAGGGGATGTCATCCACTCGGTTTCCGGAAGTTCTGTTCGTTCGTCAACATATAGTGCCACGATGATATAGTCATTTCTTAACCGCTTCAGCACCTCCGGATCAGGCCATACAGTTCGTTCCATTACCTTACAGTTGACACAACCATGACCGGTAAAGTCGATCAGGATCGGTTTATTCAACTGCTTTGCGCAGGCCAGGCCCTGTTCGTAATCAAAATATCCCTGCAACCTATGGGACAGCTTTAACTTGTCGCCATATTTCGGTTGATCGCACAACCGCCAGGCATCCTCTGTGGCCGGTCCGCTACCCCGGTTCTCCTGGATGAGTTCGATGAGGTTGAAGGATGATTCAGCAGGCAGGAAGGCAGAAACGGTACGTAATGGAGCCCCGATCATACCGGGGAGTAAATAGACCACGAAGGTGAAGGTGGCGATGATCAGGAGTAAACGGGGAACACTGATGAACTTCACCTCGCTGTCGTGCGAAAATTTGATTTTCCCCATCAGGTACAAACCCATCAGGGTAAAGAGAACGATCCACACGGCGATGAACACCTCCCGGGTGATGCCCCAATTGAGGGTTTCGTTGGGGACCAACAGGAACTTCATGCCAAGGGCAAGGATGATGAAGCCCAGGACCACCTTCACTGAGTTCAGCCAGCCACCTGATTTAGGCATTCTGTTCAGCATCGAAGGGAAGAACGCCAGGATGGTGAACGGCATGGCGAAGGCCAAAGAGAAACCGAACATCCCGATAGTGGGTTTCAGGATATTGCCGGTAGAGGCTTCCACCAGGATGCCTCCAATGAAGGGAGCTGTACAGGAGAAGGAGACGAGGACCAGTGTGAGCGCCATGAAGAAGGTGCCGATCAATCCTCCTTTGTCGACCTGTTTATCCGATTTGTTGGTTAGCCTGGAGGGAAGTACGATCTCGAACAGGCCGAAAAAGGAGGCGGCGAACGCCGTAAAGAGTAAGAAGAAGAGGATGTTGGTGATCCAGTTGGAACTGACATTCTTGATGGCATCGGACCCGAACAGCAGGGTTACCAGCACCCCGACGAAGGTGTAAATGACAATGATTGAAAGGCCGTAAAAAAGCGCGTTTGCCTTGGCTCCCAACCTGGTTTTACTGCTACTCATGAAAAACGTTACCGTCATCGGAATCATCGGGTAGACGCAGGGAGTGAGTGCACCCGCGAAGCCTGCCAGCAGGGCAACGATAAAAAACACCCAGAGGGAGTCGTTTTCCGTTGCCGGTTCTTCCACAGGGGATTTGATCGTTGGAACAGCGATCTCTTCTGTTTTGGCCTCTTCCCCGGCCATCACAGAACCGGGCTGGACCTTTTCATCCCCAGCTTCCAGCTTAAATTCGAAATCGACCCCGGTAGGAGGCAAGCACCGCTTTTCGTCACAGCACATGAACTCCAGTTCACCGGTAATAGTAAATGCCTTTGAAGTGAGGATCTTGATCTTCTGTTTGAATACAATCGTCCCGTCAAAAAATTTCAGGTTCATTTCAAAATTAGGATCGTATTCCTCCACTCCCTCAGGTTCAGTCACCTTCTCTACCAATTTGTAATTGTCACTTGGGTTGAAGGTAAATACAGTTGGAAGTGGGCCTCCCGCGGGAATGTACTGGGAGTAAAGGTGCCAGCCTTTATCTGTGTTAGCAATAAGCAGCAGGGTCGCTTCATCCTGTTTGGTCCGTTCTGTCTTGAAAGACCACTTCACCGGATCCAGGATCTGACTGATGGAAAGCAATGGCAGTAAAATGAATACCACACCTGCAACAGCAAATTTCCTCATGGGATTCAGCATTGATTTTTCAGAAGCACAAATGTAGATAATTTTATCTTACCGGGGAAGGAAATCGACTACCAGCAACTCCCTGGAACGGGTTGAAACGCGGTAGCGATGGTCGATCCGGTGACCGATCACCCAAACAATGCGGTTTCCGGAGCAAAGCAACCAGCACTCTTCTTTCCCCGGGATCGGGATCTTTTCGTCAATGAAAAAATCACTCAGTTTTTTCCGGTTGTTCATGCCAAGCGGATAGAAGTAGTCGCCCGGCTGCCATCTACGGAGAATCAAGGGGAAGGAAAGTTTTTTTTTATCCAGAGTGGCCCTGTTCTTATCGGCACTAATCTGATAACCAGACTCCCTGGTAAACGATTGAATGGACAGCCGGATGGGTTTCGTTACCTGTTTTGTAGCTTCATCCACAAGATATTCCTCGGTGCTTGCAGGCTGTTCTGCGGAAGGGATTTTCGTGATGATCAGCTGGTTGCGATCTTTGATGATCCGGTAGGTGGGAGATAGGAATGCCTTTCCACTTTCCAGATCGAGGGATCTGATCAAGTCCCGGATAGTGGCTTCATTGAACTCAAAAGGGGTAAGCAACTCATACAACCAGGCTGATAATGGTGAGAGCTTCCGGAGTTCAACCAGTTGGATAGTCCAATGGTCTTTCACTGGCCGGATCAAGCTCTTCCGGCATTTTTCGATCAGTGGTTTCAGGATCGACTCAGTCTCCTGTACCCGCCTGATGGTGGCAGTAATCTGTTTTGCGTAATTGGGTTCAATAGAGTGGAGCAGCGGGAACAGCTGATGCCGGATCTTGTTCCTGGTGTATTTGTGGGAGCTGTTGGAGCTATCCTCGCGGAATGATAGCTGGTGTTTACGGGAAAACCTGAGAATATCTTCCCGTGTCGCGAACAAGAGGGGGCGGATCACCTTTCCCTGCCTGGCAGGGATCCCATGCAGTCCCGAGATCCCGGTCCCGCGGAACAGGTTGATGAAGAAGGTCTCTGCCTGATCATCCAGGTGATGGGCAGTAGCAATCCAATAGAATCCTTCCTTGCGGCGGATCGTTTCAAACCACTCGTAGCGAAGCTCCCTGGCCGCCATCTGGATGGAAATTTTACGGACATCAGCGAAATCTGAGGTGGGAAAACGGGTAGTGAAAAAGGGAACTGAAAAATGCCGGGCCAGCGTTTCCACAAACCGTTCATCCCCTTCCGACTCCTCTCCCCGTAACTGAAAATTGGCATGTGCGATTCCGAAGGGATAGCCAGCATGATGGAATAAATCCACCATCACCACCGAATCCAATCCTCCTGACACCGCCAGCAAGACACGGTCAACCGGTTCAAAAAGTTTCTGTTCGTCAATAAAAGACTTGAAGTTCTGCAGCATCCGTACAAATATACACAAACAAAAACTGGATACTGGATACTTCTAACTTCTGTCTTCTAACTTTACTTTATCTCCCATGTTTCTCCGCTCTTGAACAGGTGATCCACTTTCTTGATGGGGGCATCCTTTTGCCCGAGGCGGATCTTCTCCTCCACAAGGTCGTCGTAGGTAGGAAACATGGCTGAACGGATGATGCCGAAAACCTTCGGAAAATGAGGCGGTCCGAGTTTAGCCAGCATCATGTGGATCCAGGGATTAGGATTGTAGCGGTCGTGGACGAGGACATCGTCGATGGTGATGCCGTTCCCCCCCAATTCCACCACTTCAATTTCGGTCCCTTTCAACCGGAGTCCTTTTTCCTTGTCATGACCGAAAAGAATGGGTTGTCCGTCAATGACCACACACATGTGATCGTCGCGGTTATCTTTGCTGATGATGCCGAAGTGAGCTTTATCGGCAAAGATGATGCAGTTCTGCAGGATCTCAACGATGGAGGTACCGTCGTGTTTGGCTGCTTCAAACATCGCTTCCGTCATCATGGTGAGGTCGTTATCCGGAACCCGGGCAAAGAAGGTCCCCTGGGCTCCCATGACCAGTTCCCCGATGTTGAACGGGTGTTCAATGGTACCGTGAGGGCTGGTTTTGGTCACCTTGTTCATGGGGGTGGTAGGAGAATACTGTCCCTTGGTCAGGCCATAGATCTCGTTGTTGAAGAGCATGACATTGATGTCCACATTCCGGCGGATGGTATGGATGAAATGGTTCCCGCCAATCGCCAGTGAGTCGCCGTCTCCTGTGGCAACCCATACGCTCAGGTGTGGGTTGGCTACCTTTACACCTGTGGCTATAGGCAGTGCCCGCCCGTGAATGCCATGGATTCCATAGGTATTCACATAGTAAGGGAAGCGTGAAGAACACCCGATTCCGGAAACGAGACAGAAGTTCTCTTTTTTGTATCCAAGTCTCGGGAAGACGCGTTCAACAGCTGTCAGAATAGCATGAGCCCCACAACCGGGACACCATTTTACCATCTGATCGCTTTCAAAATCGGCTTTCTGAAGCTGAACCGTCGTTCTTTCTATGGTTGAATTGATGTGTTCCATGGTTATTTTTCTTCTAACAGTTGATTGAATTTATCCGTTAACTCATTGATCATGAAAGGAAGTCCCTGGACTTTGTTAAACTGGAAGATATTCGGTAACGTGAACTTCATCCGAAGATAATCCACAAACTGACCTGCATTCAGCTCGCATACCAGGATTTTCTTAAAACTCTTCAGGATCTTCTCCGTGTTTTTCGGTAACGGGTTGATGTAGTGGAAATGTGCATGACTGATCTTCTTGCCTTCCTGTTGCATCTGCTGCACGGCAGAATGGACTGCTCCGTATGTTCCTCCCCAGCTGACCACGAGCAAATCACCCTTTTTAGCTCCGTCGATCTCCTGTTCCGGGATGTAGTTCGCAACTCTTGCCACCTTCTCAGCACGCAAGTCAGTCATTTTCTGATGGTTCAGGGGATCGGTAGAGACCACACCGGTAATGTTCTCTTTCTCCAGCCCGCCAATCCTGTGCCGCAATCCTTCAGTCCCCGGGATAGCCCATTCTCGCACGAGGGTCTCCGGGTTCCGTTTGTATGGTTTATAAGTAGCATCATTGGGTTTGGCGATCGGTGGATTAATGGGTGGCATGTTAACCATCCTGGGATCCCGGAAAAGGGCCGATCCGAAACCCAGATAACCATCGGTTAACAGGATGCAGGGGGTCATATGTTCCATCGACAGCTTGGCTGCCATGTAGGCATAATTAAAGCAGTTATCGGAAGTGGAGGCGGCGATCACGATCACCGGACATTCCCCATTCCGGCCGAAGAGGGCCTGCATCAGATCTGACTGCTCTGACTTGGTCGGCAGTCCGGTTGATGGACCTCCCCGCTGTACATCTATGATCACCAGTGGTAGTTCTGTCATGACTGCCAGCCCGATCGCTTCACTCTTTAGCGAAAGACCGGGTCCTGAGGTGGTCGTACAGGCCATCAGACCGGCATAGCTGGCTCCGATGGCGGAGCATATCCCTGCAATCTCATCCTCGGCCTGGAAGACTTTCGCGCCGAGCGACTTGTGTTTGGCAAGTTCCATCAGGATCTCCGTGGCTGGAGTGATGGGATAGGAGCCCAGGAAGAGCGCCCGCTTCGATTTCTCAGCAGCAGCCAGTAATCCCCATGCTGTAGCAACGTTCCCGGTGATGTTCCGGTAACGGCCGGGGGGCAGCTTGGCAGCAGAGACCTGGATGACCGATTCGATGGCCTCAATCGTATCGGCATAGTTGTAGCCAGCCTCCAACACCACTTTATTGATCTTGGCAATGGTGGGATCCTTTTTGAATTTTGTATCAAAAAACTTGAAAGAAGGTTTCAACGGACGGTTGAAGATAAAATAGAGCATACCCAGAGCGAACATGTTTTTGCTCCGGGCAGCCGTCTTCTGATCTATCCCAAAATCTTTCAAACTTTCTTTGGTAAGTGTGGTCATCGGAGCATTGATCAGGTTGTACCTCTCCAGGCTATTATCCTCAAGCGGGTTAGACCCATACCCGGCTTTCTCAATTCCCTTTTCGTCGAAAGCATCAGAGTCAACCAGCAGGGTGGCTCCCACTTTCGCCCATTTAATGTTCGATTTCAATGAGGCTGGGTTCATCGCAACGATCACATCGCAAAGGTCACCGGTGGTATAGATCTTGGCACTTCCCATGTGTACCTGGAATCCTGATACCCCCGGGATGGTGTTTTGGGGTGCTCGTATCTCAGCCGGAAAATCAGGGAAGGTGGCCAGGTCGTTTCCGGCGAATGCTGCCGACTCGGAGAAGAGCCCTCCGGTGAACTGCATTCCGTCGCCCGAATCGCCAACAAACTTAACAACTACCGATTCTCGCTCTTCTATTGGTCGATTGAATTTTGTCATGACAGGAGTGAATTATTGCCTGCAAATTTACAGCTTTCATACTAGATTGAAAGAAAAAAACGAAATCTTTTACGTAATCCAAAAAATTGTAACTTTGCCGCCAGAACGCTATAAATAAACCGATTTCCCGGACCCCCGGGATCATAAAAACACACTAAATAATGGCTTACATAATCAACGACGATTGCACCGCGTGCGGAACCTGCGTCGACGAATGCCCTGTTGAGGCAATAGCTGAAGGCGACATCTACACGATCGACCCGGAAATTTGTACTGACTGTGGCGCTTGCGCAGACGTTTGTCCGGTGGAAGCAATCCATCCGGAGTAAAATTATCTACTCGATCCTTTGTGATCATTCAATGAAAACGTGGTATCCTCCGGATATTACGTTTTTTTTTCATACCACTGCAAGATCACATCCTCCCCGTCAAACACAGCATAGGTGAAATGGGTCAGCCAGTCGCCTAGGACGATCTGCCGGCAGCGGTTGGATAACCGGATGTCAAGTGGGAGATGGTAATGTCCGTAGATCAGGAAATTGAGATCGGGATGGGCAGACAGAACTTGTTCAGAATGCAAGGTGAGTCTTGTCTCAATCAGACGTCTGGTGAGATCATCCTCTTTCTGCTCCTTCATAAGGGCTGCATACCTGCTCTTGTGCGACCAGTAAAGTGCCATCCGGATACCGATATCGGGATGAAGCCAGCGGAAGAGCCACTGATTAAACCGGTTGGCAAAGATCTTCTTCAGGAATTTGTAGCCGTTATCGCCTGTACCCAAACCATCGCCATGAGCAAGGTAAAACTGTTTTGGACCGAACTGTCTGAATTCCGGTTTGTGGTGCAACTGTATGTGCAGTTCTTCTGTGAGGTAGCTGAAAGCCCACATGTCATGATTTCCGAGGAACAGGTGAACCGGGATCCCGGCATCGGTGATCTCAACCAGTTTCCCAAGCAGCCGTGTATACCCTTTTGGAATGGCCGTACGGTACTCAAACCAGAAATCAAACAGGTCGCCCATCAGGTAGATCTCCGTAGCGTCAATTCGGATCTCATCCAGCCACCGGATAAAACGGAATTCACGTTCCTGGCTACGGATCCGGTCAGGGATCCCGAAATGAAAATCAGAAACAAAATAGACCTTGTTGCCCATGGTTTAAAGCCAGACCAAACTTACAACTTTTTACTTTACCCCCCTCAGCCATTGATGAAAGAAGAGAGTGTGGCGGTTTCCAGGGTAGGTGGCCATCAATCCGCTGTCAACTCTCCGGTAGTCTTCTGCATCCGTTTTCGCCGACAACACCGGTCTCACGCCGAAGTGATAGTTGACAACCAGGAGGGTAGAAAAAGCCCCGGCATGTTCCAGGATGAAGGTTTTTTCACACTGTCGTTGTGCTTCCCAAATCTGGTTGCACAGGGAATCAACCCTCACCGTCAGCTCGTAAAAACCGGGTTCGCCCTGCCGTTTATCAATGATCAGTTGAAGGGAATCCACTTTCCGGAGGTTTTCGGCCGAATAGTCATAGAAGGTTTGCAGCAGTTCCGACTCGTTGTTCCCCGACACCCGGAATTTGGGCGGGTAGATATCAAGACGGCCAGAGACCCGGATCGTATCCCTGGGCGATGCAATGAATACAACCTGATCGTCGGGAGCCACGCGCAGGGCATAGATGCTTGTTTCATCTGTTGCAACACTGCAGTGAAACAGTCCATTAGCATCCGGATTTACTGAATCAATTGTAAGCAACTCAGAGGTTTTTTGCTCCAGCAAATAGAGCTTCCCTGATGCCCCTTCCACCTGACCCAAAACGAAAAACTGGTTTTCATCATCGCGAAGGCATGCAGAAAATAACAAGAGGGTGGGTATTAAACAGATGAATGGGATTGATTCTTTTGTCATTTTGCCCGGTCAGTTTTTCCTATACTATCTCTATCTTATCCGCCTCAATCAATGCCAACCCTTTGAACTTCAACAACAAATTTACGATGGTTACCACATCTTTCTGGCAATAGTTGATAATCCGGGGCAGGTCATGATCCTGCCAATATACGCGACTCACATCGCTCCCCTCCAGATCCTCTTTAGGGCTGGGGATGTCAAACAGGCTAGCCAGTAATTCAAGGGAGGTATAGCTCTTGAAGTCGCCAAATTTCCACAACTCCATGGTGTCGAGGTGATTGACTTCCCAGGGCTTTTTCCCGGAGAGATCGAGGATAGGAGGAACAGCAATCCCGTTGATCAGCATCCGGCGGATCAGGTATGGGTAGTCGAACTCCTTCCCGTTATGTGCACAAAGGAAGTGGTATTTTTTCTCCTGGGCTTTGGAGAGCTGGGAGGTGAAGGCGTTCAGGATAGCTGCTTCGTCGTCTCCGTAAAATGATTTGATCCACAACGTTCCGTTACGGTAGATTCCGGTGGAGATGCAGATGATCTTCCCAAACTCAGCATAGATGCCGGCCCGCTCATATAGCTGATCAGGACTCTTCATTTCAGGAACAATGCTTCGGTCGAAGCGGTTCAGTTGTTCAGCTTTCTTGTCCCACAGTTTCCGGAATCGCTCCGGTAATTCGTCGTAACAGCTGTATCCCGGCACGGTTTCGACGTCGAGAAACAGAACGGATTCGAGGTTGATGTCACTAAGCATAGACGTTGATTATATGGTGATGTGGTGCAGTGGTGCCATGGTGATATGGTTGTATGGTGGTATGGTGATGTGGTAATGTGCTAATGTAATCCTTTATTTTGCATTCAGAACTCAGAATTTAGAATTAATGAGACTACTTTTTTATCGATCGGAAACGTTACATCCTCATCGGTGAGGGTGGCAAGTGGGATCCAGCGAAAACACTGAGCGCCTTCGATCATCCCGGGGAGATCGAATGGAATAGCTGTGGTAGGAAAACGCAGAGGACCGTTTGGCTTCACCAGGTAATAGATGCTGATCAATTGCATGGCAGAGGGAAGAAGTTTGGTGGGCTGGAAATAATCAGTCGTATAGAAGTGCCTGCTCACATCAATCTCCAGGTCCAACTCTTCCTTAAACTCCCGCTTCAGGCAATCGATGGTCCCTTCACCAAATACAAGGGCTCCACCAGGAAATTTTGTCATCAGGGTACCCATACGGAACTCGTCAGTAACCAGAATCTTTCCCTCAAGGATCAGCAAACCATAGACTCGTATATTGAACTGGTTAACACTCATAATTATTCTTTTTCGCGCGAAGGATCTCTCTTTTCCCGGGAGGACCGGGTAGTTTCTCGATCGAAAAACCGGCATCCCTGAGGTTACGTTTCACCTCCCCTTTACTGGAGTATGTTACCAGGATGCCGCCGGGATGCAGCATCCCGTAGATGTTCTCGAAGATCTGTTTCGTCCAGAGATCCGGTTGCACAGCTGGAGAAAAAGCATCGAAATAGATCACATCGAAAGCTGAATCTGGCAGGATAAAGGATCGAAGGTCAGCTTTGTGTTTTGTAAGCAGAAAATGTTGACTCACCTGATGCGATGACTCCCAGGGAACTTCGTGGATCTTTTTATACAGTTCCTGGGTTTCCGGTTTCTGCAGAAAGGATGGGTAGTTCAATGTCTCCCAGACCTTGTTTTCCAAAGGATACAGTTCAATTGCGGTATAGCGCACTTCACGTCTTTGCCTCTTTGCGGTGAAGAGCGTCAGGAGCGCATTCAATCCCGTTCCAAATCCCACCTCAAAAACAGCCACAGGATCAACGTTGTTGTCCACTACCAGCAATCCCTGATCAATAAACACATGCGTTGACTCCTGCACTGCCCCGAAAGTGGAGTGATAGTGTTCATTCAGCTCAGGTACAAACAGGGTGTCCGAGCCGTCCAGGGTGCGCTGTATTTCTATGTTCAGGGTCATACGGTCATAAAGTCATGTGGTCATGAAGTGATGAGGGTGATGCAAGTCATATTCATATATGTGCAATGATGTGCAATGTTGTGCAATGATGTGCAATTAATATAGTCTCGGATATTTGTTAGGATTGTACTCATGCATCATGTCGTAAACCGTCTGAAATACATCCTCAGCGTTGGGGTTTGAAAAGTAGTCTCCATCACTGCTATACGCCGGACGGTGATCATGGGAAGTCAGGGTTTTCGGGACCGTATCTAGGAACTGGTATCCACCCTGATCCTCCAGTACCTTCTGCATCATATAGGCTGTGGCACCACCCGGAACATCTTCATCGAAGAAAATGATCTTGTTGGTTTTCTTCAGCGAATTCAGGATGTCGTGGTGGAGGTCGAACGGAACCAGCGACTGTGCGTCGATCAGCTCCACTGAGATCCTGAAATCTTTTAACTGGGGAAGGGCCTCCTGGGCAATCTTCACGCAGGAGCCATAGGTCACCAGGGTGACATCTGTCCCCTCCTGGAGCACCTCTGCAGTACCAACAGGGATCCGGAATTCACCAATGTTGTCAGGCAACCGCTCTTTAAGGCGGTAGCCGTTGAGCGGCTCGATGATCAGGGCGGGGTCGTCAGAGGCTATCATGGTATTGTAGAACCCAGCCGCCTGGGTCATATCCCTGGGTACTAGTACATTGACCCCCCTGATGGAGTTGATCACCATGCTGAGCGGGGAGCCACTGTGCCAGATCCCAACCAGCCTGTGTCCGCGCGTACTGATGATCAAGGGAACTTTCTGTCCTCCTTTCGTACGATATTGGGTAGTGGCCAGATCGTCGCTCATGACCTGAAGTCCATACAGGAGATAGTCAAAATACTGGATTTCTGAAATAGGACGTAAGCCGCGCAATGCCAGCCCGATTCCCTGCCCGATGATGGTGGCTTCACGGATGCCTGTGTCAAAGATCCGGGATTCTCCGTATTTCGCCTGCAATCCCTCGAGGGTCTGGTTCACGCCTCCGATCTTTCCAACATCCTCACCATACATTACGGCCAGCGGATTGTTCTTAAACAGGTAATCGTAATTGGCCAGCAGTACTTCACGGCCGGTCACGATGGGGGATTCTTCTGTGAACCGAGGGGGTACCCCTTTGATTTTCAGAGCCTGGTGGTCTGATTCACTGTATAGGTGAGAGTTGTACCTGTCGGCATTCACCATTGTTTGTTGATCCAGCCAGGCACGGAGTTCGGCTACCATCGGTTTCTTCACCCCGCAAGTGAGGCAAACATCCCTGAGGATCTTTTTGGCCGAGGAGATCACATCCTTCCGGGTGGGTTCACCCACCAGGCTCAAATCGTCCGCAATGCGATCGATCTTGTCCTGTTTATTACACGGACAGTGGGTTGTCTTTACAGTATCGATCAGTTTTTTACGCTCCTCCTTGATGGGAGCCTGGAAATGGTTCCACGCCTTCTTCCGGGCTTCGCGGGCACGATGAAGTGCCTTCTCCTCGATCTTATCAAGCTCATCAGAAGAGGCCAGGGCACTTTCGAGGATCCAATTTCTCATCTGGGCAATGCAATCGAACTTCTTTTCCCAGGTCAGGCGCTCTTCAGATTTATAACGTTCGTGGGAACCGGACGTGGAGTGTCCCTGTGGCTGTGTCAGTTCGGTCACATGGAACAGGACAGGAATGTGATCTTTCCTGCAAACGGCGATTCCCTCTTTGAAGGTCTTATAGAGCTCAGGGTAATCCCACCCCTTGATTTTGTATATGATGATCCCGGGGTGTTGGTCGTCCTTTTCAAATCCTTTGAGGACATCCGAGATACTTTGTTTGGTGGTTTGATACTCCTGTGGAACAGAGATCCCGTAGCCATCGTCCCACACCGATATGGCCATCGGGACCTGCATGACGCCTGCGGCATTCACCGTCTCCCAGAAATGACCTTCCGATGTAGAGGCATCGCCGATCATCCCGAAGGCTACCTCATTTCCTTTGATGGAAAACTGCGGAAACGACTTTAGTCCCGGTGTGTTCCTGTAAAGTTTTGATGCAAGGGCCAACCCAAGAAGCCGGGGCATCTGGCCGGCGGTAGGAGAGATGTCGGCGGAGGAGTTTTTCTGCTTCGTCAGATCCTTCCAATTGCCATGTTCGTCAAGGCTCCGGGTAGCAAAATGGTTGTTCATGATCCGGCCGGCAGTTCCGGGATTAACATCTAAATCTGTATCTCCGTAGAGTTGAGCAAAAAATTCCTCGGGAGAGAACAGCCCGGCAGCCATCATGAACGTCTGGTCGCGGTAATATCCCGAACGCCAGTCGCCATCCTGGAAAAATTTGGCCAGGACCAGTTGAGGCACCTCTTTCCCGTCACCGAAGATGCCAAAGTTGGCTCTTCCACCCAGTGTTTCCCGTCTCCCCAGCAGACTCAGTTGCCGGCTCAGGTTCGCCAGCATGTAATCATCTAATATATCCTCTTTGGTGAATTTTGTTTTGGTCATTCGTTATTTTTTTGCCCCTAAATCCCTGAAGGGGACTTACTCCCCCTTTAGGGGGTCTGGGGGTCAGTAGTTCTCCGACTTGATCTCGAAGTACGCCATCGGGTGATCGCAAACCGGACAGTTGTTCAGGGCCTTGTTGCCATAATGTATATGGCCGCATTTCCGGCAGATCCAGGCCTGTTTCTCTTCCCGTCTGAACACCTCATCTTTTTCAATATTTCCCAATAGCTTGAGGTACCTCGCTTCGTGATCGGCTTCGATCTTGGCGATCAGTTTGAACGCCGTAGCTACCTTGGAGAATCCTTCCTCCCGGGCCACCCGGGCAAATTCGGGGTAGAGATCTTCCCACTCTTCATGTTCTCCCATTGCGGCAGCTTTCAGGTTTTCGGTGGTTTTGCCGATGACACCGGCCGGAAAGGCGGCAGTGATCTCCACTATCCCTCCTTCAAGGAAACGAAAGAAGATCTTCCCGTGCTGTTCTTCGTTCAGAGCAGTCTCTTCAAACAGCGCTGCAATTTGTTGATATCCTTCTTTTGCGGCCTGTTTGGCAAAAAACTGATAGCGGTTCTTGGCTTGCGATTCACCAGCAAACGCTTTAAGCAGGTTTTGTTCAGTTCGGGTTCCTTTGATACTTTTTCCCATGATTATCTTCGATTATTAGCTGATTTTGCATATCAAAGGTAAGGAATTCACTGCAGATTAATCATCCATTAGTACATAATCAGCTTTGGTTACCTGGCAGATCGGGCAGGTCCAATCATCCGGGATATCTTCAAAAGCGGTTCCTGGTGCAATCCCCGAATCGGGATCGCCTTCAGCCGGGTCATACACATGGCCGCATACTGTACACTTGTATTTCTTGTTTCCCATCGATGGTGGTCATAGTAAGATCAAAGAACGATGTTGGTTGCTGTGCATAGTTTGTTGTAATGGTTCTTATTTTGGCAATTGTTGCATGGATAATGATAGTTTGGTGCAAGGAGGGGTCATCCCGGAGAGGGGTCAAATCACATGCACCGGCTGGATCAGATCCTGTCCGGTAGTAATGGCTTTCTCATTATCCGGAATTAGTTTATGGTGCCTTGCGGGAAGGGATTTCTTCAGTCCTTTATGGATATTTTCCATTTTGACAATTGGTTTCAGCTTCAGGAAACCGCCTAACACCATCATGTTAAAAACTTTTGACAACCCCATTCTACCAGCCTCATCAGTAGCAGCGATAGAGTAGATGTTAATGTCTTTGCGCCCAGGAGGTCGTGTGATTCCATTGGGATCGTAGATTAGCAGGCCACCCGGCTTAACGGCGTTTTCAAACTTATCCAGGGACTGTTGGTTCAGGACAATGGCCGTATCATATTTGTTCAGGATGGGAGAGCTGATCCGTTCATCGGATATAATCACCGTCACATTGGCAGTGCCACCCCGCATCTCCGGACCGTAGGAAGGCATCCAGCTTACCTCCTGGTTCTGCATGACACCCGAGTAGGCGAGAATTTTTCCCATCGATAAAACTCCTTGCCCACCAAAGCCTGCTATGATAATCTCTTCTGTCATATCGTATAGTTCTTATTTAACGATTGTTTCTTAGTTATCTGATGCTGGATTACTTGATAACTAGATAACTAGATAAAAAATGATCAAATCATCCAGATATCCAGTTATCCAGTTATCTTTTCAGGTTTCTGGACCAGTTCACCGTCCACCTTAATATCTCCCAGCGGATAGTTCGGAAACATGTTCTCCTCCATCCACTTGTTGGACTGTACAGGGGTCATCTTCCAGCCAGAGTTGCAGTTTGAGACGACCTCTACAAAGGAGATCCCTTTGTCCAGGTCCTGGCAGTCAAATGCCTTTCTCAACGCTTTTTTCGTCTTTCTGACCGCCGCAGGTGTATGCACTGCCTGCCGGGTCACATAGTATGTCCCCGGAAGCTGGGCAATCAACTCGGTGATCTTAAGAGGGTGGCCCATGATGTCGACATCCCTGCCGTAAGGCGAGGTGGAAGACCTCATTCCGGGCAATGTGGTTGGTGCCATTTGTCCACCAGTCATTCCGTAAATCCCGTTGTTGATGAATATGATGGTGAAATTCTCTCCACGGTTGCAGGCGTGGATGGTTTCAGCCGTTCCAATGGCTGCCAGGTCGCCGTCGCCCTGGTACGTAAATACATACCGATCGGGCCAGAGACGAGTGATTGCAGTAGCCAGTGCCGGAGCACGTCCATGCGCAGCACCGAGCATATCGATGTTCAGAAAATCATAAGCCAGGACCGAGCACCCAACAGGACTGATCCCGATAGTATTCGATGGAATTTCTTTCTCTTCCAGCACCTCCATCAACATGCGGTGGACCACGCCATGGCCACAACCAGGACAGTAGCTGAGTGCACAGTCAACCAGGAGATCGGTGCGTTTGTAAACCAGGTTTTCAGGTATTCTCAGTTCCGGATGTGCATATTTCTCTTCCATGTTAACCTCCTATTATTTTTTCTTCCAAAGCCCTGACTACCTCATCCGGCGTTGGAATGATTCCGCCAAAACGTCCGTAATGTTCAATAGGGATAGTGCATCCAGCGGAGAGTTGTACATCTTCGATCATCTGGCCTGCATTCATCTCCACCACCAGCATTCCTTTTACTTGTTCTCCCAGTTTCCGGATCTCTTTTTTCGGGAACGGAAACAGCGTAATGGGACGGAACAGACCTACTTTGATCCCTTTGTCCCGTGCCAGGTGCATCGCTTTTTGACAGATGCGGGCAGAGAGGCCGAAGGCAACCAGTAGGTATTCGGCATCCTCACAATCGAGCATCTCAAACTTCACCTCTTTCTTTTCAATCTCCCTGTATTTCTCCTGTAGGCGCAGGTTCAGTCTCTCCTGTCCGGCCGGATCGAGATCCAGGGAGGTAATGATGTTGTGTTCGCGGTTCATCGGGCGGCCTGTGGAAGCCCATGGACACTGTGCGATCACCTCTTCGTCGCTACGACGGGGAATTGGATCATCCAGGTAAACCTTCTCCATCATCTGTCCGATCGCTCCGTCGGAAAGGATCATGACTGGCGTACGGTACCGGAAGGCAGCATCAAAACCCAACTTCACGAAGTCGGCCATCTCCTGAACTGAGGCAGGTGCATAAACAATGATATGGTAATCGCCATGGCCGCCACCCTTTACTGACTGAAAGTAGTCGGCTTGGGAAGGTTGAATGGTTCCCAAACCGGGCCCCCCCCTTACTATGTTGACCAACAGAGCAGGCAATTGGGTTCCGGCCATGTAACTGATACCTTCCTGCATCAGGCTGATACCCGGACTGGAAGAGGAGGTCATCACCATTTTTCCGGTCCCCGCACCTCCGTATAACATGTTGATGGCAGCTACCTCACTCTCCGCCTGCAAAACAACCATGCCAGTGGTTTCGTATGGTTTCTCTGCCATAAGGTACTCCAATACTTCCGACTGGGGAGTGATCGGATAGCCGAAATACCCATCGCAACCGGCACGGATAGCAGCTTCCGCAATCGCTTCATTCCCCTTCATTAATCTTAGTTCGCCCATTAGTGATTTTTTTTGTTTTATTCTGCGGTGACTTTTGCACGGTAGACAGTAATGACGCCATCCGGACAAACCAGCGCGCAATTGGAGCAACCGGTGCAATCATCATTCACCTTGATGGCATAATGGTACCCTTTGCTATTCACTTCCTCCGACATAGCGATACACAAAAACGGACAGGATGCGATACATACTTCACACCCTTTGCATCGTTCGATGTTCACCACAATGTCTCCTTTGATCTTGGCCATAGTTAATGAGATTTGTTGTTGAAAAGGATGCACGAAAGTAACGAAATTAATCCAAAGGATTTATCCTGAGACGCTGGTTTTTTGGGGGAAAGAGGTTAATTTAGAACTGGTTTAATCTAAGGCGTATACGCCAGGGCACGGAAATATTCTTCCGTGAATTGAGGGTCTATCTTATTGTAAAAATCGATCACCATTGTGGCCTTCTGACGGATCTTGTCAAATGTGTCGACGATGAACCAGAACTGCTCCCCTCCAGAGAAAAGATTCTGGGCAAATACGTTGATATCCTCTTCAAAGGCCGATTGGGAATATTTGTTCAGAAATCCAAGTGCCAGGAGGTTATAATCGTAATCCAGAGAGGCCTCTCCTTTTCTAATAGCCTCCACTCCCCCCGTGCCATAGGAGAAGTAGGGAGGGTTGACGGAAACCCAGCCTCGTTTGTCAAATTGCTTATGAAATTTCCTCAGCAAGACACTGGAGAATTCATGATGGAATACGCCCTCGACATACTCGGTTGTCCGCTCGGGGTTAGAGTTGTCGTATGTAAGGTATACCACATCTTTGGTGTTGGTACCTCCATAGGGGACACCAAAGAAGGTGAGTGACTTCAGGACATATACTTTTCGAAGATAAACAAACAATACATCTTCAGGGTACTTTGCAATGGCTTTGTTCAGAATATCCATGGCATCTGTCTGGTACTTGCGAGGCAGCGAGACCGCATCTGCACTGATCCGCTTACAATACCAGCTTGCGGGAAACATCCGAGGTTCACTGTCAAACAGGATATCAATCCCTTCCAGGATTGTAGGATGCGCGGGAATATCAATAGGGGCGGCTGAGGTCAGGAGAAGCAGAGGCAGGAACAGAAGCATGGATAATCTATTCATTTCCGGTTTCCGTTTATTGTTATCCTGTTGGGTGTTGTCCATAAAACCGTTTTAGCCGCTCTTCCAGAGCCGGGAACTGATCACGGAGAACAAGCGATACGCAGGCACGCAAACCTTCGTGACGTGTGCTTCCGGTAATGGAAAGAGCAATGGCACTGATGCCGTAATACAACAACTCTTTAATGAGCTCTTCCCCGGTAAATCCTGGATAGCTGATGGTAAAATAGAAGCCATCTGCAATGGGGTCATCTTCATCCATGTCGTAAACAATGCGGAATCCATTATCCGTGAAGAGTTTCTTCATGATCTTGGCTTTATAGCCATACTCCTTAAGCACCTCTACGAAATTGTAAGTTCCATCGTTGGAAGCTTTCAACATGGCAGCCAGGCCATACTGGGCCGAGTGGCTGACTCCGGCGCTCAACGCATATATCGTACCATAGATCACAGCCCGCCCCAAGATATCTGTGGAGAAATATCTCAACAGATCTTCCGACTGTAAGTCAAAGAGTTGGTCGGAGATCAGCATCAATCCAACCCGTTGCCCGGCGTAACTGAATGCCTTGGAGCTACTGATCAACAGGATGTAATTGTCAGTATATTTTGCCACTGTAGGCTGATACGGTGGGATACCCGGTTGGGAATAATCCTTTCGGAAGTCCATGGCAATATAAGCCAGATCCTCTATGATCACTACCCCGTATCTGGTGGCCAGCTCTCCAATGATCCGTAGCTCCCTGTCAGTGAAACAGATCCAGGAAGGGTTATTGGGGTTGGAATATAACACCGAATGGATGTTCCCTTTGGCGAAGAAGGACTCCAGTTTATCCCTCAGCTTCTCCCCACGGTAGTCGTAAATGTCAAACGAATCAACCTTCTGACCGAGGATAATGTGCTGTTGCCGGTGGACCGGGAAACCCGGGTCGATGAACAAGGTAGTATCTTTGTCTTTGTGTAGCCGCGCCAAGGTAAGAAAGGCGGCAATTCCCCCCTGCATCGAACCAACTGTAGGGACACAATGGTCTGAGTCAATATTGACATCCAGGAAAAGCTTGGCAAACCGGGCTGCCTCTCTTTTCAGTTCCGGGATTCCTTCAATCTCCGGATAGATAGAGGCCACACCAGACTCCAATGCGGCAATTTCCGCTTTGACACCCATTTCAGCCGCTTTCAGGCCCGGTACTCCCATCTCCATGCGAACATACTTCTGGCCGGTCTCCTTCTCAATTCCGTTGATCAGACGCTTGATCTCACGGATGGATGCCTTGCCGATGGAACGGATTTTACTCTCTTTAATGTGCCTGCTGACAACCTCATAAGGGATGGGAGTATCTTTCATTAATCCTGATAATTAGATAGATTGGTAAATGGTTCTGTCAGGAAAAATTCCCAAATAATCCCGAAATATCCAATGTTTTTCGGCACTGTAGAGGGGGGAAGCGGATATTTTACTAACAATCGCTTTGTTGAAAACGTGGACAAGCGGACTAGCGGACTGTAATTGAGCAAGAAATGAGGAGAACAATGACGTGATCACAATCAGGGTGCCACCGTCAGGCAAACAGAAGCAGGCTGAACGCCATGACCACCATCCCGGCGATCAATCCATAAACGGCTATATGGTGTTCTCCATATTTTTCTGCTGTGGGGAGAAGTTCGTCCAGGGAGATGAAAACCATGATCCCGGCTACTGCGGCAAAGAGGATCCCGAAGACCATCTCGTTGAAAAAGGGGAGGAGGATAAAGAATCCGACCAGCGCTCCTACTGGTTCGGCAAGGCCTGAGAGGAATGAGTAAAGAAAAGCTTTGCGCTTGTTCCCTGTAGCATAATAGATGGGTACCGATACGGCGATCCCTTCAGGGATGTTGTGGATGGCAATGGCTACGGCAATGGATATTCCCAGGGCGGGATCAGTAAGGGCAGCAGTGAAGGTGGCCAACCCTTCCGGGAAGTTATGTATGGCGATCGCCAGGGCGGAAAAGAGCCCCATTCGCAACAATGAACGGTTCATCCCGTTCTTTGGTTGCGACTTCAGATCTTCCAGGCTTTTGGGTTCATGCGGGTTTTCAAAAGAGGGCACCAGTTTGTCGATCAAAGCAATAAAAGCAATCCCGCCAAAGAAAGCCAACGTGGTGACCCAGCATCCTTCTGATGAACCCAGTGTGGCAGTAAGGGAATCCCTCGCTTTTGCAAAGATCTCAACCAAAGAGACATAGATCATTACCCCGGCTGAAAATCCAAGTGCGCCTGCCAAAAACTTGGTGTTGGTCCGTTTGGCAAAAAAGGCCACAGCACTACCTATCCCGGTCGACAAACCGGCAAAGAGTGTTAAGCTGAAGGCAAAATAGACAGGTTGGAGATCCATCTTTGTTCATTTCATTCATACAAAGATCCATCATCCATGCGATACATTTTTGAATATTATTTTGAGTTAGCAAGAAAAACCATGGTTTTCTTTTTGTCAGGATTAAATCCGGCGTATGCACAAAATCCTTGTGTTCCGCCAAAATGACCAAAAAATCCGTTACTCATTTTTCCCCAACCCAAACAAATATGGGCATTGCCCAAAGAAGATTCCGGGCCAAGCAATTGTATTTCCTGAGTTCTTTGCATTGCAGAATACAAAGGAGTTTTTATTAATCCGGCCTGTGCTGTTACGAATATCTGCAAATCTTGTCAAATCACAAAACCCCCTTTATGCCATAACGGCCGGCCGGAAGCCGCCGGGTGGGGATTACTTGGCTAAGTATTTGTTTTCGTTTTTTCATTATTAATTTTCTATTTCGTTTACTTTGAATCACTTGGCCTGCCTGGTCCGGCTACCGGCTTGTTAGGCTGCGTGTTTATTAGTCGTAATGATACCGACAACTGTATATGAAGAGGTCATCACCTATTACTTGGTAAACAAGTCTATGTTCTCTATCAATTCGACGGGACCATAATCCAGCCAAATCATATTTAAGTGGTTCTGGTTTCCCTATCCCTTCGCATGGAGTTCTTTGAATATCTTTTATTAACGAGTTGATCTTCTTAAGGATCTTTTTATCTTCCGACTGCCAGGAAATATAATCTTCCCATGAATTCTGTGAAAAAACGACTCTCATTATTCTTCAATTAATTCTTTTTGAAATGATTTCCCCGATTTCATTTGACGGATAGATTCATATAATCTGTCAGAGTTGGCTTTTGAACTAAGCAGATGAACCGTCTCTAGAATTGAATTAAATTCATCTAATGAGATTAGCACTGCACCATGGCCAGTGCCTCTTTTGATGATCAGAGTTTCATTATTATTTTCAACGTCATCAAGATACTGTTTAAGTCTTGTTCTAAACTCTGTAAAATTTGCTGCTTTCATTTTTTATTTTTTAAGTTATTATTAAAGTACAAATATAAGTACTTTATTGGTAACTTTTACAAGTTCTTCAAAATTTTTATAAACATGCAGCCTAACGGCCGCGCATATGCGCTTGTTAACAACCCTCAAAAAGACCCGGCAGGGAAACTCAGAACGGTTACTATCCTGGCTAACATAGAGCTGAATCTCCTGATAAGTCACGATAATCTTTATCCAGTAACAGTTACTGGAAAGACTATTCCATATCTGCTAGGTTTTTCTTGACCTCATGTTGGTGACAGATAATCGTTAGCTACCTAAAATATTTCGCTTGCAGATAACAAAGTTTTTTGAAATCAATTGCAAAATGTTCCATTATTAGTTAACTTTGCAAAATAGAAAAAAAGCGAAGGCTGATCTTTTTCAAGGACTATTTCAGGCTCTTTTACGATGACCAAACTGACAAGGTGAAAGAAAAGATTGACTATGTTCTCTACCTTGTGACGGTCGCTGAAAGGATTCCAAGAAAGTTCTTTAGCCAAATTTCTGGATATGAAGGGTTATTTGAGATACGGGTTGAATTTGAGAGCAATATATACAGGATCTTTTGTTGTTTTGATGAAGGCAGCCTGGTGGTATTGTTTAACGGATTTCAAAAGAAGACGAGAAAGGCACCAAAAAGGGAAATAGAGAAGGCCATACGGATTAAAGAGGAGTACTTTGAATGTAAAATGAAAGGTGGAGCACTATGGAAAATATCACAACATTTGACGAGCACCTTGACCAGAGATATGGTCCGATTGGTTCGGAAAAGCGGACTGAGTTCGAGATCAAGGCAAAAGCATTTGCAATCGGAGAGATTCTTCGTGAAGCCCGGAAAGAAGCCCATATGACCCAGGAAGAACTTGCCCGGAAGACCGGTACAAGAAAGAGCTTCATTTCACGGATTGAGAATGGTCATAGCGATATCCAACTATCTACTCTGTATCGGTTGGTTGAAATTGGATTTGGGAAACGGGTCAATCTGACGATTGGTTGATTGTTTAAGTTCTCATTATATCCGTTTGCTAAGAGAGGGTATGAATTGTTCGTTTCGTTTCAAAAGCCCCGATTAGTTGAAGTTTCCGGACTATTTTCCGGAAAATGGCAGCACCACAATTTTGAGGGTTGTTAACCACAATTATTTACTGTCATTTTTTATTGAAATCAAGTATGAGAATCCCAGTCTAAGAGATAAATCATATGATCGGATTGCACTGTTAGAATGGGACCCTCCAATGTCTGGGATTTCATCTAAATACAGTGTTGATAAATCATAATTGACTTGAACTTGAAAGAATAAATTCCAACGTTCAAGAAATTGATATTTAAAGCCAGTATCAACATATCCACCAATTTGGAAGTCTCTCTTTGTTTTTTTGAAATCAGCGTTTACATTTCCGGTAGGTAGAAATAGGTAATTCAAGTAGATTCCACCGCCAACAATGAATTTTGCTTTTCTTCCAGGTTCGATGTTTATGCCTAAGGGAACTCTTAAGTTATTGAAGGAATAGGTATTGTTTCCTTTTAGAGCATAAATGATACCTGAATTGATGAAAATTATTGTTTTTTTCGGATTAAAAGCAATATGAAAACCACCTCCAATGTTGGTAATTGAGTTAAGCCCAAAAAATTCTTTGAATACTATATTCTCATTTAGATATGTGCTTCCATAACCAATCTCGCCGCCTAATTCAATTATACTTCAAACGGGATAAATTAGTACATTTTCTTTTTCAAAAAATTGAAACTTTAAGGTCAACAATTTTTTCAAATCGGAGTTATATTTTTGGTTAATTGTTTGAAAAAATCCGGAAATTGCCGAATGAAATTTTTCAGGTGTTTCATAATATTTTGCATATAAAATTGTTTTCTTGGTAAACTTCCATAATCGTTCTATAATATTCAAATTCGGGGAATAGGATGGCAAAAATAGGAGTGTAATGTTTAATGCCCTTGCTGCTTCTTCAACTAATTGGCAATGTTGATAACGGGCATTATCCAGAACGATCTTCAAAGGTATATCTCCATAATATTCTTTTAGTTTCTTCAAAAAAACAACAATTGTTTCAGCGTTGATATAGGTGGTATTACAAAGAGTGAGCACTTCAAAGTGATAATTTCAACTTCGGGATAATGCTCGTCAGCGATTTTCTTGATGAACTCAGCCCAATCTACCTTGCACTTCCTGTCAGTGATGTTAACCGTACGGAATCCAGCCAAAGGTTCATTTGCGAGAAAGATATTACAAACGCCTAA
>JBDROF010000043.1:0-65546 GCA_043810345.1 Bacteroidota bacterium
ATGAGCTGAATAAAGCTTACCTTAAGGCAGGAATAACCATTGGACGGACTCATCCGCAATTGGAGGAAAATTTGAAAGCAGTTTCCATTTGGAAAAATTATAACTCCAGGTTGAATATCAGACGTCGCTGCTGGAGCCTCGATATCTAGAATAGTTATCATGCTTGAAAACGTGTTAAAAATAATTGGAGAACTATGAGGATACTCCTTGTTTCACCCTGCTTGAAAAGTGAAATCCGGCCAAATCAGTTTGCCATTCCCCATATGACGCTGTCGTTAATTGCGGCCATGACTCCCACTGAACATGAAGTAATGGTTTGTGAAGAGGTATATGGGGATATCATTGACTATGATGGAGATTACGACCTTATCGGGATCTCGTTGATGAGTCAAACCTGCCTGAGAGGGTATGAAATTGCCAATGAGTTCAAGAAACGTGAAAAAACGGTTATATTTGGAGGAATACATGCTTCAGCAAGGCCGGAAGAGGCACTACGATATGGGGATGCCGTCGTGATAGGAGAAGCGGATGGCGGACTTTGGCCGCAGTTATTATCCGATGTCAAAAACAAAAAACTAAAACCTTTTTATAAACTTGATAACTTACCCGACCTGCAGGAATATATTCCTCCCAGAAGGGACCTGATTAAATGTACATCCGGAAGCTTGGAAATTGCCCCGATTGAAGCCACCAGGGGATGCCCGTACAACTGCGACTTTTGCTCCGTATCCAGAGTTTTCGGAATAAAACAGAGACATAAGATCATACGCAATATCATAATGGATGCTGAGTCGTGCCCTCAGAAGCACCTTTTCTTTGTGGATGATAATATTGCATTGGACAGGAAGTTTGCTATAAGGCTTTTCACCGAAATGATTCCTTTAAACAAGATTTGGGTTGGACAGACTTCGATCAAATTGTCCAATGATGAAGAGTTGATGAAACTGGCTTACAAGTCGGGGTGCCGGGGTTTGCTCATCGGTTTTGAGTCAATGACAGAAGCCGGGATAAACAGCTATCGAAAAACATTAAAAACGGTTGAAAAGAATATAATTGCAATAAAGAAGCTTAGAAATAATGGTATTCTTACCATGGCCTCCGTTGTTTTTGGCCTTGATTCTGACACGGAAGCAGTTTTTGATATCACCCATGATTTTCTATTGAAATCGAAACCTGCCTTTCTCCAAGCATGTCTGATGACACCTTACCCTGGTACACAGGTGTTTGAACATCTTAAAAGCGAAGGAAGGATTTTAACCGATGACTGGAGTAAATATGATACCAAAAAGGTCGTTGTGTCTCCCAAAAATATCTCTACTGAAAGGCTGGAGCAGGGCTATGCAGAGATAAGAAAATCCACCTACACAATGAGTTCTATTTTTAACCGTGCCTTACCTCATATCCTAATGGGTATTCCAGAAACCCTTTTGTACTTTTCTTTAAATATTGGAGCCCGTATCACCTATAAAAAAAGTGATAAAACCAATATTTACAGGAACCCCGGTGATCTCCCAATCGATTTTGATACCGCGAAGTACATAAAACCATTTAAAAAGTAAATGGGAAATCATGAGTGGGGAGTTTTTCCTCAATGAACTGAAAGTATGATATCCTTTTCATCGGAATTGCGTTTTGCATTGTGCATCAGGTACATCGAAAGGTAATAAGCTCCGATAGTCAAAGGTATACCAAGGATCAGTCCACCGAGAAGGAGGCTGTAGAAAATGGAGATGTTTCCACAAAAGATATCCAACAGGGCTTTCACACTGACTTTTTCAGGATAAGAAAAGTCGATTTGGGCTCCCAGCACTTGTTTCCCCACCAGAAAAGAAAATCCATAAAAGAGGGGTGCCGTTAAGATGTTAATGTGGTACACCCCGATTACGGCTGCAACCTTGCTCCATTTAAACACTTTGGTGAAGAGCAGGGCAATGAAAACCTTGATCCCTACAAAAGGGGTGGTTGCCAGGAAAACTCCAAATGCATACCCCAGGCAGATCTTCTTCGGGTCTGACTTTATTTGAACCAGTTTTTCTTTTAAAATAGTCAGCCATTTAACCGTTTTTTCCTTAATTGGTGACATAATCAATATTTTTTTCTGAAACAGTTTTTTTAACTTCATCATGAAATGCTGCCATTGTCTTTAACAGATTGTTCTGTATAATTGGATCGGTAATCCATCGGGGAAATGAAGGCTTCTGGTTGGAAAACATACTATATTCAACCTTTACCTTATTATGTCCAAGGTTCGTGATGATCCAGGACCCCTCCATGTGTGGGATTCTGGTAACCCCTTCAAAATGTCTGATGTATGAAGGAGTGCCTGTTAACCGGATCATGGTTTTTCCACCCGGAGGATCCTCACTTACCTCATATTTTATGATGCAGTCCTGGTTATTGAGCGGCCAGGGAATAGAGAACTGAACATAAGAATACCATTGGCTGGAATCAATCGTCTTTACCCGGTAATAATCTTTGGTCCCATTCATCCATTTTGTGAAAGACCTGTCATTACGAAGCACGGATAACACCGTTGCAATGGTTCCTTTCATGACTAATTCAGATTTTATCTGCCTGGCAGAACGGCTTTCGGTGACCGGAATCCAGCGGGTAAAAATTTGGATACCGGAAACATCCTTCACGAGTACGAATCCCGGATCGTTGTCATTATCTACCTTTTCTGCGACATTTTTACCGGTTGCATTGTTCCATAATAATGTGCTTAAGAGAAGCATCATCAGCAATAGATTGTTTGTTTTCATGGCATCTGTGGTTTTAATAGTTAATGAAACAAATGTATGGTCAGTGAAACCGTGGAGGAAATTGATAATCGCGAAAGCCTTTTCCTGTTCCTTAAAAATTCTGCAGAACATACCTCATCCCGGTAAAAAACCGGTGAGTTTGGTGTAAAATGCCATTTTGAAGAGCCGAAAGAGGAATATTCGGAAACGATGCAAAATTCAAATGAGCGATTATCGGAATGTCAGAATAATGACGTTTCTGATTTCCTGTAGTATAAAAAATTAGCACAAATAGCAAATCCCGGATTAATTTTTATGATTTTCTGCAAATCCTGTGTCGTTTTCCGTTCTTACTAGACAAAAAAACGGTCAATTCAGGTTTCCTTGGTTTAAACAGCTCAAAATCCCTGAATTTCCACAAACCGTTCCGGAGTGGTAGTAGTAATCCATTTCATTACAGGTATTTCCAATTGTATGTTTGCTGTGATTTGTTACGAATAACAAGAAATCATGGAAAACAACCGACCGACTGCCTTCATTACCGGAGCCACGAGTGGTATCGGAAAAGAGTTTGCCTGCAGGTTCGCCAAAAAAGGGTATAATTTGATTATAACAGGCAGACGTAAATTGGAATTGAAAAAAGTTGCCAAATCGATTTCAACTGATTACAGGGTCGACGTAAAGGTTATTATCGGGGATCTGGCTGACCAGCGGTACCGCCAGGAACTTTGCAACAGAATAGAAGAAGCAGGCGATATCGATGCACTGGTGAACAATGCCGGGTTCGGGATCGATCAATCTTTTTACACCATAGGCATTGATGAGATCCGGTCGATGATCTTAACACATACCCTGGCCACCGTTGAATTAATTCATGCCGTTCTGCCCGGAATGATTGAACGGAGAAGGGGAACGATCATTAATGTTTCTTCACTCGGTGCATTCATACCGGGATTGACCCGGAGCTTATACCTGGGGACAAAATCATTCGTCCATTATTTCACCGAAGCCCTCAGCACAGAGGTCGGACCATTGGGAATAAAGATCCAGAGTCTTTGTCCGGGAATAACCCGATCAGATTTCCACCGGAACACATGTAATGAAAAATTGGAGAAAAAACTGCGACTTATACCCTTTATGAGTCCAAAAGAGGTTGTCAACACATCATTGATGTCCATGGAAAGGGGACGGATCTTCTGCATCCCGGGAGCCATTAACAAATTGTTTTATTTTATTGCAAAAGTTCTTCCTGTCAGGGTATTGATGCAAATAGCCGGATTTCATCGGGCCCCAGACCTCCCTATTGGCTAGTTTTGGGAATAGCGAACCGATTCTCAAAGAAAAATTATTAATAATGCAAAAAAGAAAGAGGCCAATCTTCGGGCAATTCAACTGCTTGAAAGGTTTGGCATTGGCCATCTGGCAAAGGCCTGTCCGCGAACCATGAGCCAGGGAGAGAAGCAGCGTGTAGCCGTTGCACGTGCCTTAGCCAACAATGCAACGTTGATCATTGCTGATGAACCTACCGGCAGTTTGGCCACCGGGCAGGGTATGAATATCGTGAGCCTGCTGAGGGATTCAGCAATAACCGAAAACCGCTGCATCATCATCGCCAGCCACGACCAGCGTATTGCCGGTTATGCCGACCGTGTATTCTATCTAAAGGATGGCGAGCTTTCAAAAAAAGGTGAAAAGTGACGCGTCACATGCGCCCGTTTTGCTCAGTGAATTATAATCCTTCCATTGCTCCAGGTGGGACTGGATGTAATCAATGACCGTCTGATGCTCTTTTTTCCCCGAGCCTGTAACCGGGAATGGTTTACCGAAAGCTATATGGATGGGTTTTTGACGTTGGATGGGTCCAAGATATTTAGTGTACTTGCCGTTCCCCCAGAAATCGGTTTTTATTGCTACCGGAATTACCGGAATACCGGCACGGACGGCGAGTTTTATCCCAAGTGAATTGAACTCCTCAGGAATGAATTCCGTCCGGCGAGTATGCTGAGGGAAAATAAGTACCGAGATTCCCTTGGATATCCTCTCCAATCCCTGTTCCATCACCATCCTGAAATCTTCCCTCGGATTGCTCCGGCTTAACACGATTGGATTCCGTGAACGCATCACCGCACCGAAAACCCAATGGTTGACCAGGGCATCCTTAACAATAAAGGTGACATCCTTTAACGGTTGTATGATTCCGGGAAAGATCATGGTTTCAAGCGTACTCATGTGGTTGCTGATGAATACCACCGGTCCCTGGCTGTTCCTGATATTTTCCAACCCACTGATTTGGAAACGTCCTCCGCAACCCTCGATAAGTCTGAAAACATCATGGGAGGAGGACACCCAATAGGCAGTATCATAAAGACCCTTTATGGCAGCGCTGCGGGTTGAAAAACAAAGAACGACGTACCGGCTCATGAAATAGATTCGTGTATTCAATGCAAGCCGGTCATACAGATGACGGTGGGTATTCCCTGGGGTACAATAACCGTCGGAAGTCAACAAAAATTGAGTTATTTCATCTTTTTCTTCCTTCATCTCAGTCGCAGAACATTGCCAAAAATACTAAAATTTCAAGGATTGGTGAGGGCATCAGAAAACTACCCGGAATACACAGGTTTAACAGATCTTTCCAAGAGGGTGTAACAGGTATTATCCGGTTTATAGAGAAGGAATTTCCAAAGATGAATCAGAAAAACCAATCCAATTCCGATAAAATCTTAACCGTTGAAGAAGTCGCTCAGATTTTAAAAGTTACACCCCAAACCGTTTACAAACTGATTAAGAAGGGTAAGATGCAGGAACCCGTATTTACTTCTCAGGCAAGGGGTGTACATAAATTAGAGTAGCGTTGTCGAAAAACTAAAAAAGAATAACTTTACAGGCACAAAAAGCCATTGACCGTTCTTTACAATTTTGTCCTCAGAAAATCCCTCTCAACAGAGGAGGGGTCAGTAAGGCCGGAATAGACAAAAGGAGAAATATAAAATAGAAGCATGAAAAACCTGATAGTATTTATACTTATCATTTGTCCCATTCTGATTTGTTCATGCAAGCGGGACAAGATTATCATTTGTACAGAAGAGTATAGTATGCTGACGGTTTCGATTAAGGATACAGCATCAAACCCCGTCATCCTGAGTCAATATTTTGTTAAGAAAACAAGTACGGGCGAGATCATTGATTTTTCTCAAGAAGACCCCTATTTTGATAGTATTAACAGAATACAGGGAATCTATTTTGTATTTACTGACGGGAAGATGGGAATGACCTCAAAAAATGGGACTGAATTTGAGTTTCATGGAATATTGGGGACTACGGAAATAGTAAATGAAAAGTATATTATAGGTAATGATGACTGCCATGTTATCATGCTATCTGGGAAAACTGAGATCGTTATTTCAAAATGAATGATGGATTGTCACCTTTTTACCCTCCTGATCTCCTCCGATTCCACTTTCTGATCCAGTTGCCCGATCCCACTCTCGCAATTTGGTTGCAGGTCGATGATCTTCATCTTGTTACTGACGTACCCATGATACCGAAATTCATTGATGAACCCCAGTTCTGGTCTCACTGTACAATCTGCTAACCACCATTTCGAGAGACCTTCTTGAGTGGTAATCACTTTGAAAACGTTTTCTGGCGAGGATTTTATTAGTATTTGGTGGAAGATGGTTTCCATTGATGTCTATTACTTCTTTCCTGTCCTCCAAGGGCAAACCTTCCGACATTCATTACAAGTGTAAATATCCCACCCTCTTGCATGCTGGGGACAGGAAATCTCCCTAAAGGCAGCATGTCGAAGGGAGATGATCCCCATCCCATGTTTATTCTCAGCATCCCAGTAAAGATAAGGAACATCCGTTGGTACTGGAACTGTATGGATGTTTTGTTGTTCGAGATGGGAACATAGATTCAGTCCGATCTGATCCAGTGCAGAATAGAGGAGGTATGCGGTATGGGAATAGGGAACTGGATTCTCTGCAATGATTACATCAGAGGGCAATCGCTTGAGAAAAACAACAACAGACTTACATTTTGAATAGACATCTGTTGGGAGAAACCCTGACGGAGCAGAAGAAAATCTATCGATGCTGGCAATCCTGCATTTGTCGGCACCAAGATTGAGGGCAATTGATCTTATTTCTTCTGAGGAGAGCATGAAATAAAAGATGGGTTTTATTTCACTTTCACCTTGGATTTTACCTCACCAATGAACTCCTTGGCTGGTTTAAAAGCTGGAACCATATGAGCTGGAATTTTTACTGCTGTGTTTTTTGTGATATTCCTCCCGATCTTCTCAGCTCTTTTCTTCAGGAGGAATGTTCCGAAGCCACGGAGATAGATATTTTCACCTTTCGCCATTGAGGTCTTGATGGTTGCCATAATGGCTTCAACAGTTGCTTCTACAACAACCTTTTCGATTCCTGTATTTTTTACGATTTCAGTTACTATTTCAGCTTTTGTCATATTCTGAAAAGTTTTAGGGTTAATGTGTTGATTTCGACCCGAAATTAGGAATTATCATGATACTAAAACATGTGAAGAAGAAATATCTTTTTCAGATCGGGGTATTTAAAGAAGTTTTGGGCTGGGCATTTAAAGAATGAGGTGGTTCTGGAGATGAAAAAGGGTGTTCGATGGCACCCCCTTTTCAATGTCATGCATTTTTTTCAAGCCGCATGCTGCAATAAACGTTTCAACAGGTTCTTCAGAAAGTTTCGTTTAGTGACGTAATCCCTTGGTGGGTTGATACCGTTTTCTAACCGGTATTGATAGACGATATCCCGTAATTTCTTGACCAATGAGTCGATTATATTCTGGTTCTCGGGTTGATTTTGTTGTTTGAAATCAATTCCGGTGGGATACCGGAACACCAATTCCCTTATTGGAATAATATAGAAATACTTTACCGTGCAATTGGACTACCTCTTTATCTTTCATTGTCAGCGTATTAGAACGTGGACACGAAAGTAAGGAACATGGGTGGTCAAAAAAAACTGGAGGTCAAATTACCTGAGAATATTTCACTTTTTGATGGAAAGTTAAAGATTTATAAGTTAAGTCCCCGTAAACATTAGAATGAACTCTCTTTTGTTCTGTACTTTTGTTAAAAAAATGATATGGGTAGAAACAGGGAGTCCTACTATTTTTCTAAACTCGGCGAACACTTTCCAGAATTGACCAATGGTGAAGTTATTCATTTATCAAATCCAGATGACCCACCCGATTTTTTAGTCAAACAAAAAGATATTGTTTTAGGGATAGAAATTACTGAATTGATGAATATTTTACCGGGTGAGTATGATCTACAACAACAATTAAAGTTTCTTCAAGAAATTGTCGATTCAACAAAAGACAAATTTGAGAAAGGAAATGATAGACTTTTAATGGTGGAGTTTCTTTTTCATGATCACATTAAACTGAGAAGGTCAGAAATTGATAATTATTCAAATACATTATCCGAATACATAGTTAAAAAAATTGAGGGTAAGAAACTTAAGAAGGATGAAGTTACCCAATTAGGTTCTGACTACCCTTATTATGTTCGGAAAATATTGGTAAGAAGAATAAATCCACCAGAAAATCCGGAGATTTGGAGTAAAGATGGGTGGTCCATTCAAAAAACCATTAGACAAGTCTAGTTGCTGATCTTTCTGGTAATACATTTAAATGAATGGATTTTTTATTGCCATGAGCCAATTTCTCTTTAAGGAGCTTAAGAAACATTTCATTTCTGATCAAAGACGATTCCATATCATGAGCATCTTAAGATATAAAACTTTAACTTTGTGTTATAAAAGTAATGTGATCAAGTCTTATATAGTCTCAAAGATAGAAAGATAATACGTTCTGGACGATATCTTTGATCAAAATCATTCAATACTGAGAGAAAATCTTGTAACACAATGTCATTCAGTATAGTAAATGGGATGTGTTCTTAACTTCTGTTTGACTTTGACCGAAAAAGTCACCGAATTTCGGTGGAAGTGATTGAATCAACATCAGAATCTTCCTTCTTCCAGTTTTCTTTTCCTGAAACACTTCCTGACAGTATTCTTCAATTTCGGATAAGATGTCCGGATAAAATCTATTTCATTACACGAAGTTTTTAGACATCTTCCTCATCTAAGATAGTTTAGGGAAATATCCAAGAAATATACTTCCCGGATAACCGGAATTATCGATTCTTTAAAAGTACGGACAAGTTTTGCCGGGGGATATAAAGTAATCATACCAAATGATTCTTCTCTGAGTTATAGCAACAATACGTCGTAACATTTTATGAAAAATACCCTGCCCGGAAATTAAAATGATATGGTGTATTCATACGGTTCAGGATCGCTGTCTTTTTTCTCCTGCTTAACGTTAGGCTTATCCGGTTTATGGGTATATAAAACAGTATAGTTGATGCTTACTTTTGGGAGCCTGAAGTTGATCCTGGTTTTTGATGTCATTTTCACCCGTACGCCCCTGTTCTTCACCTTTTCGAACTGGAGCAGATGGACCACCCGGATGGCCTCTTCATCGCAATCATAACCAAGTCCTTTCAATACGCGTGGATTACTCACAGCGCCATTGTCGTTTATGTCGTATTCAACAATTACAAAGCCCTCCACCTTTGCTTCAAGCGCGGTTTCAGGGTAACGCAGGTTTTCCGCAATAAATTCCCTGAAAGCCTTACTCCCGCCAGTATATTTTGGCAGGTTCAGAAAACGCTTTTTGTGATGGTGATCAATCATGGTCGTTATTTGGGCGGGAACAGATACAAAGATACCAGGAAAAATAATGAATCCTATGTACTTGACGAAGTCCAAAGGAGGGACCAGTACATCCTGACTTTGGCACCACGGCACCACGGCACCATTCACCAGTTCACAAAATCCTTCCTTTTAACTCATTGATTTTGGTAGTAAGGATGTGAAAAAACCGCTGCCGCTCTTTTTCAGAAGTGCTGCTGATCAGGGTCGATTTCTTGATGAGGTTAATCAGGGAGGATTCAATCTGATGGCAAAATTGGGGATTCTCCGTCACCAACAGATTGATGACGTTGTAAGTCAGGAAGGTCTTTAGCTGACCATCTTTCGACACGAAGATGGTATTATCTCCCAGCAGGACTTCATTGCAGTACAACCGGTAATTCCCTTCAACTCCTTCAGGCGTTTCACCATATAAGTACCGGAACCCGGCTGCGGCTTGTTGCTCCAGGTGATTGACCATGACCTCAACCTTGTCCAGTACCATCAGGGCATCTGTCTTGTCTGAAAAGTAGCCGCATACACAGCAGAATTCAATCTGCCGGATCAGGCTGTTGAAGGTCTCTTCATTCCATAGCTCAACGGTAGGGATCCTGTTGTAAGTTAATAAAATAGTTCTGACCAGCTCCATGATCTGGTCGGGGACATCAACCGTGAACTTTTTCTGCTCATACCCGGGTGTGGTAAAAAGGACCTTGTTCCAGAAGAAAGTCTTGAAAGCGAAGAGTTCAGGGAACTCAAAAAAATGAAAGATGGGTATGTCTTTCGCTGAGTAAAAGACCTCCTTTTGTTTGCATGCATGGGCATACTTTATCTCGGAAAGGATGTTCTGCAGCCACTGCAGAAAGCTGAGCCCCTGTTCGCCGATAGCCATGGAATTGAACACAATCTGGTGGCTGTCGATACAGAACAAAGTATCCAGCGAGACCTGGTAATGGGAACAGAGAACCTGTAATTCCGAGATTGTTAATTCCTTCTCTCCCCGGATTCGCCGGTAAGCGCTGTCGTAACTGATCTCCAGTAAATCGGAGATGTCATGCACGAAGGAAACATGGTTCGGGATACGTTCTTTAATTGACTGAAAAAGAACCTGCTGGATAGAAATTTCCGGTTCCATCCTGCAATTTACAACGAAAATTTGCAAAACATACAAACGGCGTCAATTTATTTTGCAAAAATGCAAATTCAGAGAGTTTTTACATGGTATAATTGCATTATTTGCAAATAAATCTCTATTAATCCCTGATGCACCTTACCGAAAGGCCGGAAGTATTACCTGAAACGGAAAATAGTACATGGATGTTCTGGTTGTTCAGGTAAAGACTGTGAACATAAGCGCTATCCTGAGGTGTTGATGTCCACCATTGACATATTTCACCCTGAGCATTAAAGGATCCCGAATAATCACGGTATCCACCCGGCAGAGCAAAGATGCTCCCAGGATTAACTCCCTTATTGGGTTCGTGCCAATTAACTGTCCCGGCCTCCTTCAATTTGCTTCCTGCCTGGGTTGCACCTCCCATGCAATTTACCAGCGACAACCATTCGCTTTGTGACGGAACGTGCCAACCCACCGGACAAAGATGATGGCTATCCCGAATAGCGAAACCATTATACAACCTGCCATAAATCCGGCTGAAAGCAGTGTCATTCTGGTAATCGCTATAAGCGCTGCTGTTGAGGTTGCTCCATTCGGCATCATCGGTTACCCTTGGAATAATATCTCCGTTTCGGTACCGGGTTACTTGTAAATTCTCAGCCATCCACACCTGTCCCCCAAGAGCAAGGGTATGATACACATTCCCGTCAATATCAAAAACCGAATCCTGTAGAATCGAAAACGAACTTCCCATGAAAATTCTCAGGGAAGGATCAGGGTTCAAAGCGTATTGTTCCAGCTTTGTTTTATTCCTTTCATATTCTTTCTGGCTTCCTTTAATGGGAATTTTGGTTTTTGCACTGAAAATCGCTCCGACCCCCAGGCCTATACCTGTTGAAACCATAATCGGAATGACCGGGAGCAAGAAACCACCAAACAGAAACCTTACAGGATGAATATTTTCCGCAAGATTTTTCGAATAAACAGCACTCACAACACCTCCAACAACAAGTCCCGACACCCCACCAACCAGCAATGCAAACCCCTTCCCCTGCCTTCGTACTTTTATAACATCTATGTTCTTGATGTCAAATTCTGAAACATCATAATCACCGGTGTAATAATCATTTTTCCACGGCGAATCTGATACCATGACCGATGAGTCCTTCACTTCAAATAAGATACCTGACATTCCTCTCAACCCCGGTTTCGGGATGATCCAGGTGTGGTAAAATTTATTGAGGGCGACCGAATCGGTTTGTGCCTGTGATGTCTGAATGACGCACAGGATAAAAATTGGGACTAAAACAAATGTTTTCATGAACGGATTATTTTTGGATTTTTCAAATCAAAAGTAATACAGGAAAAAGGGCATTCAAAACTGATTTTCACGAAGGGAGATCTTCAATTTGCAGAAAATATAAAATCAGGAGCCGGACGGGAAAGAATTAGTAAAATTTGCAAAATCCGCTATGAATGTTGAGATTATTTGCATAGAATAAGAAAAATAACCCGACACATTCGCAGGAACCTCACCACTGCACCACTGCACCACTGCACCACTGCACCACTGCACCACGGGTCAAAACGGAAAGACCACACTCACCTTGTACGCAAAATTATCCCCGACCTTATCAAATGAGTAAGGCCCCCAGCGGTAAAAAGCGCCGACCCCGATGGTATACACCCGTAGGTTTACCAGGTTGTTGATCAACAGGCCGGTTTCGTAATAACCAAGGTTCATCTCGCGTAGGTTATCTGTGGAGTAGCTGTACCGGTCCTTATGCTCCAGCCAGCCAAAGCCGATGTTCTGGGAGATGGCAGGTTCGGGATGGAACCACTTCTTTCCCTTGAAGAGAAGGTATTTGAAATCGTGATAGAGATAAAGCGCTACATAGGCGTTGGAGAGGAATTCAGTGGACCGCATGGTGGCAAAGGTGTTTGGTGCGAACAGGGTGATCAGTCGGTAGGTACCGTTGCCATTGTAAAGGTTACAGGCCGGGATCGGCTGGTCGACATAGCCTGCATTGACCTGCATGGTAAAATCACCCAGGTACTTCAACTTGAAGGTTTTCCTGACCTTCAGATCCACGCGGTTATAATTGTATTCCCCGCCAAGTAACCCCCGGATCCCCCGGGTATAATTGAGCCATATGATCGGGTATTTAGTGCCGAGCGAGAGTTTGGTCTCCACGGTTTGCAGGAATTTCTCCTTGTAAGCCCATTTGAATCCGGCCGAAACCTCCGTGAAGACAAACTCATTCTCCAGCAGGGTGGCAGTGCCCTCATACGTGGCCAGATCATAGGTCGTGCTCTTTTTGAACTGGCGGGAGAGGCTTACCTCCCATAACAGGTACTTCAGGGTGCGGAAAGTGATCCCGGCGCTGACCGACTGGGTCCGGTCCAGTTTGGTGATGAGAAGCGTAGACCAGTTGCCTGTCAGGGTAGGGCGTGTATCATCAAAGAACCTCACCCCCCCCGATTCGATCAGGTCATAGAAGTAAGCGGCATGGATATTCACGTCGTTTCGCCGGTTGATCAGGAAGTTCACATCGGCTCCGTACTTGCTGGTGGAGATGGCGAAGGAGTACTGATAAAAACCACCTATCTTGAACCATCTCGATAACCGGTCGCTAGTATGGATCCCTAGTCCCAGCATCAACCCTTCATACCGGTTATACCCAAGGATCTTATCCAGATCGAAATCAACCGGTCCCCAGGGGATCCGTCCCGACATGAGGGTCTGGAACGACTTGGCCAGCTTATCAAGGTTATGCTCCTCTCCAATACTATCCAGCGTGTGGTAAGTTCTCCGGTCCCGGTTAGAAAGAGTATCTACCCGGTATAAATTCCAGTACTCCTCATTCCGTTTGGTCGCATCCTTGTCCACCTCGATGTCGAGATGATTGAACTCACGGCGGATGAGTTCTGGATTCAGCACGATATCCCGGATATAACTCCGGCCGCTGCCGATCGCCTTGTACTTCCCAATCTGGAGATTGGTAAAGACGACATCCGTATTTAACTGTACCGGGAACCAGTGTTCCCCGTCTACCAGTTTATACATCTGCTGAATCCTGATCTGGAGTCCTTCCTTACCTGCCGGTTCGGCAATCACATTCTGGATCCCCCACTTGTGTGAGTTGATCGAGAGGGTCCCTTTCAGTCCGTCGAAGTTGGTTCCTTTCCTGGGGCGGAAGGAGATGATAAATACGGTATCCCGCTCCGTGTAGGTGGTATCCTCGATCTTGAAGAAATACTTGCCCAGGCTTCCCCCGCTGATTGGGTTTACATAACTACTTTGAAATATCGTTATGAATGGCTTGTAGAAGGAGAAAGACTGGATCTGGGTGGTGAGGAAGACAAAGATCGGATCCTTGAAACCCGACATTTTCGTGGCTACCACGTCGTTATAACTCCTGTCGGGATAGAGGAATTTCCGTTTGGTCACATTCTCCATCAGGAACAGATACTGCTGGCTGATCAGTTTCTCGATTCCAGTCATCAGTGAATCCATCACGGCACTATCCTGCATCAGGCTATCCTGGGCCTCATCAAACCGGAATTCCAACCCTGCAAATGCTGTAGACCGGGTTGAATCGGTAAAACGGCTCCCCACACTGGTGTCGGCATCAATGGTGAAGATGGTCTTCTCGTACATGGTGTAGGAGAATGATTTCAGCTTTTCCGGGTCGTTGAGATCCCGGTTATCCACGGCGTTTTTGATGATCCGGTGAGCCGGGTTGATCCCCGGGAGGATCTCCACCTCCTGGAGTTCAATCTCTTTACGTTCCAGATAGATGATCAGATTTTGCGTTTTCTGACCAACGGGACAAAGCAGTTGATCGTACCCGACATAAGAAAATTTCAGGCTGCGGATGGGTTGCGAATAACTGAACCTGAACTTGCCATCAATGTCAGAGGTCCCGCCATAATTGCTTTGATTGATGACGATATTGACAAACGCCAGCGGTTCTTTTGTTTTTGAGTCAAACACCCTGCCGGAAACGACAAAGGTATCCTGTGAAAAAAGCCCCAATGGGAATACAAACAAGAGAAGGTAAAATAAACAGAACCGAACACACATAACCTGGAATTTGTCAAATTTACACATTTCACCATTTCACTATTTCGCTATTTCACTATTTCGCTATTTCGCTATTTCACTATTTTATCTATTCAATCCTTACCTTTGCAAAAACTCCCCGCCCCCCATGCCCACCCCCTTCCCCGTTATCGCAAAAACCCTCTCCGGACTCGAAGAATCTCTGGCCTCTGAACTGCAGGAAATGGGCATCCGGGCCGAATTGCTTCACCGGGCAGTCAGGTTTGAAAGCGATAATGAAATCCTCTATAAGATAAATTACTGCTCCCGTCTTGCGCTCCGCTTCCTGAAATTTATCACCTCGTTTGAAGTAACAAAACAGCAGGATCTCTACGACCAGATCCATGCCATCCCTTGGGAGGAGTTCATCACCGAATATCACACCTTCGCCATCGATGCCGTGATCAGTCAATCTGCCTTTACCAACACCCTCTTTGTTGCCCAGAAAGCAAAAGATGCCATAGCCGACCGGTTCAGGTTACTGTATGGGAAACGTCCCTCGGTGGACCTTGACCATCCCGATCTGCGCATCAACATCCACCTGTACAAAGAACAGTGTACGGTATCCCTGGATAGCTCGGGTCCCTCTTTGCATAAACGAGGGTACCGGAAACGGACCTGGGAAGCGCCTATCAGTGAGGTGTTGGCGGCAGGACTGATCCGCTTGTCCGGATGGAATCAGCAAATCCCGATGTATGATCCGATGTGCGGTTCGGGAACCATTCCGATGGAAGCTGCCATGCTGGCTTCAGAAACCCCGGCAGGATTTTTCCGCCAGGAATTTGGATTCATGAAGTGGCGCGACTTTGATGCAACCCTCTGGGAACGTGTCAAAGCGGAAGCCAACGCACATATCCGGCCGGTGACAGTCCCTATCCGTGGCTCCGACAAAGCCCGTCAGGCGATCCATGCAGCCAAGATAAATACGCAGAAAACACATCTTGGATCCGCAGTCCGGTTTACCGCTTCCAATTTTCACGCCACCAAACCCCCGTTCGAATCGGGACTGATGCTGATGAATCCTCCCTATGACGAACGGATCCAGCTCGACGATGCAATTGCATTCTACCGTAGCCTGGGCGACTCCCTGAAACACCTCTATCCCGGATGGCAGGTCTGGATCATCTCCTCCGACCTGAAGGCACTGAAGTTTTTCGGTCTGAAACACTCCTGCAAAATTCCCCTCTTCAACGGACCCCTTGAATGCCGGTTCGTGAAGTTCGATTTATACGAAGGGACGAAGGATGAAGAACGTAAGACGTAAGACGTAAGACGTAAGACGTGAGACGTACAATATCCTAGTTATATCTCTGATTGGCAATGCTGGCAATGGTGGCAATGATGGCAATGATGGCAATGATGGCAATGCTGGCAATGATGGCAATGGTGGCAATGATGGCAATGGTGGCAATGATGACAATGATGGCAATGCTGGCAATGGTGGCAATGATGGCAATAAATCAATACCTTTGATGTATTAAACTTTTGCTTTTATGAAACGAATCGAAAACATCGGAGTTTTCACCTCAGGTGGAGATTCCCCGGGCATGAATGCAGCCATCAGAGCTGTAGTCCGGACCGGCATCTGGGAAGGTTATGACATGTTTGGGATCTACCGGGGGTATGAAGGATTGATCGACGATCAGATTGAACCCCTTTACAGCCATTCGGTCTCCAATATCATACAGCGGGGTGGAACCATCCTGAAAACATCCCGGAGCAAGCGTTTTATGACTCTCGAAGGGAGGGCGAAAGCTTATGAGAACCTTATGAAGCACAACATCAATGCACTGGTGGCTATAGGGGGAAACGGGACCTTTACCGGGGCTGCCGAGTTTACGAAAGAGTTTGATATTCCGGTGATCGGACTACCGGGAACCATCGATAACGACCTCTATGGCACCGACTATACCATCGGTTTCGATACCGCCATCAACACCGTGGTCGAGGCTACCGACAAGATCCGCGATACCGCAACTGCCCACGACCGCCTGTTCTTCATCCAGGTGATGGGCAGGGATTCCGGGTACATCGCTCTCTGGAGCGGCGTGGCTTGCGGGGCTGAATTCATCCTGGTACCCGAAACCAAGACCTACATCGATAACCTGACCCGGCTGGTGAAACACGATATCAGGAAAAACAAAACCTCCGGGATCGTGATCGTAGCAGAGGGAGATGATGCCGGAGATGCCGAAGCAATCGCAGCCAGGGTAAAGGAACAGCTTCCTGACCTGCAGACACGGGTCACCATCCTGGGGCATATCCAGCGGGGAGGTTCTCCCTCCGCCTGGGACCGGATGCTGGCCAGCATGCTGGGATATGCTTCCATCACAGCGCTGAAGGAGGGTCAGCAGGGGGTCATGGTCGGACTGATCAACAAGCAGATCGTCTATACCCCCTTTGAAGAGGCTATTAAAAGCAGAAAAGGAATGATCCTCGATCTGCTGGAGATGTCGCGGGTACTGGCTTTGTAGAAATAGTGAGGTAGTGAGGTAGCGAGGAAGCGAAACGGCAAGAAATTGCAATTCATGTGCAATATATGGCAATCCATGGCAATTCATGTGCAATTAATTCGTAATTCTTAAATCGTAATTCGTAATTGGAAAGAACTACCCTCTTCGCTGATGTCGTCCTCCCACTGCCGGTCAGCGGTACCTTCACCTACCGGGTGCCGTATGAGCTGAACGATGCGGTGAAAGTGGGAACGAGGGTGGTGATCCAGTTTGGCTCCCGGAAGATCTATACCGCCCTGGTCCGGAACATCCATGAACGACCTCCCCCGGGACGGTTACCTAAATATATCCTCTCTGTCCTGGATGAGATTCCGATTGTTTCCGATATCCAGTTTGCTTTCTGGGATTGGATTGCCTTCTATTACCTGTGCCACCTTGGAGAGGTGATGAATACCGCGTTACCCTCCGTTTTTAAATTGGCCAGCGAATCGAAAGTGGTGCTGAATCCCTCTTTTTCAGGCGATGCCGGTGAGTTGAATGAGAAGGAGTTGCTCTTGTTAGAGGCGCTGGGTCACAGGAAGACGATCGCTATCTCGGATGTGGTCCGTATCCTCGACCAGCAGAAGGTCATCCCCATCATTAAGACCATGATCGACAAGGGGATTGTCCTGCTGGAAGAGGAACTGAAAGATAAATACCGCCCCAGGATGGAGAAATTCCTGGTTCTCTCAGAAGAGCTTGCCACCAGCGAAGAGAAGCTCCGGAACCTGTTTGATGTACTTGAAAAGCGAGCGACAAAACAGCTGGAGGTGCTGATGACCTTTGTTCACCTCACTAAATATAAACCCGGTCACCCTGTCCCGATCTCCCGGGCTGCGCTGATGAAAGAGCTTGACAGGGGAGACGGAACCCTGAATGCCCTCATTAAAAAAGGGATTCTCTTGCAAACAGAACAACAGGTTAGCAGAATGGATCCCGGAGGTCAACGGATCCCTGTCGACAGCATCAGGTTAACCGAAATTCAGCAACAGGCGCTCGATGATATGAAGAAAGAGTGGGTCCAGAAAGAGGTGGTCCTGCTTCATGGGATTACGTCCAGTGGTAAAACTGAGCTCTACATCAACTTGATCCAGGAGGTCCTTAATGACGGGAAACAGGCGCTCTACCTGCTTCCGGAAATTGCCCTGACCACTCAGATCATCAGCCGTCTGAAGAGGTATTTCGGTGATCGGATTGGAGTCTATCACTCCCGTTTCAACGAGCAGGAGAAAGCGGAGATCTGGAACCGCACGGTGGATCATCAGTACGATGTGATCCTGGGGGCCCGGTCGGCAATCTTCGCTCCATTCACCAACCTCGGGCTGGTGATTGTGGATGAAGAGCACGACTCCTCCTTCAAGCAGTTCGACCCGGCTCCCCGGTATCATGGAAGGGATGCAGGGATTCTCCTGGCCAGGCTGCATGGTGCCCGTGTGATCCTGGGTTCAGCAACCCCTTCAGTGGAGAGCTACTTCAATGCCAGGCAGGGGAAGTACGGCCTGGTTGAATTGATGATCCGGTATGGCGAGATGCAACTTCCGGAGATCGAAGTGGTGGATATCAAACAGGAGCTGCGCAGGGGAAAGATGAAGGCTTACTTCTCTTCGACCTTACTGAAAAAAATGGAAAAGGCCCTGAAGAACCAGGAGCAGATCATCCTCTTTCAAAACCGCAGGGGATTCTCCCTCCGGCTGGAGTGCGAAACATGCCACTGGATGCCCACCTGTAAAAACTGCGACGTGACCCTGGTCTATCATAAGAAGATCAACCAGCTTCGGTGTCACTACTGCGGATTTGTATCACGGATTCCCGAAAAATGCCCTGAGTGTAATGGGGTTAAGATACGCATGAAGGGTTTTGGGACAGAGCGTGTGGAAGAGGATCTGCAGATCCTTCTGCCGGATGCCCGGATAGCCCGTATGGACCTCGACACTACCCGGTCGAAACACGGACATCAGAAGATCATCACCGACTTTGAAGACCGCAAGGTCGACGTCCTGATCGGTACCCAGATGGTCACCAAAGGACTTGATTTCGACCATGTCAGCACTGTATGTATCCTGAATGCAGATAACATGCTCAGCTATCCCGACTTCCGTTCGGCCGAGCGGAGTTACCAGCTCATGGCACAGGTCGGAGGGCGTTCGGGTCGTAAAAAGAGACGGGGTGAGGTGATCATTCAGACCTGGCAGCCTTCCAATGCCATTATCCAAAACGTGGTTAACAATGATTATCAGTCGATGTACCTGGACCAGTTGAATGAACGCAAACGGTTCAAATATCCCCCGTTCCACCGCCTGATCATCCTGCGCCTCAAGCACAGGAAACCTGAAGTGTTGAACACAGCTGCCTCCATCCTGGCTTCCGACCTTCGGACCATCTTTGGAAAACGCATCCTCGGCCCCGAATACCCGATGGTCTCCCGCATCATGAACCTTTACATCAAGCAGATCATGATCAAACTCGAGCGGGGAGGTGATATCGGTACCATGAAAGGAAAATTGCTTCAGGTCCTGGAAGAGTTCAACCGGAATAAGGAATTTTCGGGAGTACGGATAATTATTGATGTTGATCCTGTTTGAGGGAAGAGGGAAGAGGGAAGAATATTCAATCGAAAATCGTAAATCGTAAATCTTACAAAGGGGATTTCTCCGCCGTATCCACCACCAGAAACACATCCTCCCCCTCCTTCTTCATCAGGTATTTTTCCCGGGCGAATCGCTCCAGTTCAGCAGTGTCGTGCAATAATTTATGGGTGAGGATGGAATCTTTGCGGATTTCGTCCAGGTAAAACTGCTTTTCCAGTCTCAACTCATTCAGCTGATTCTTCAGCCGGAGCCGGAGAATGATGTTGTTACTGTCAAAAAAGAACAACCAAACCAGAAACGCCACCGAGGTCAGGAAATACTTGTTGAGGATAATATTCAGGATCTTCTTCCACATACTTTTTCAGGGTCGAGGTTCAACGGTCAAGGGTCGAAGTATACGTATTTGGGATAACAAAGTTACAGTCAGTTCAATGAAATTCAAAATTCAAAATAATTTCGCTTCAGAAAGCTCATCTGGCGCCTCTTGCTTTTTCAAACCTGGATCAGCGACTAGTGATGTAGATGGTCGTAAATAGCCAACTGCGACCTCACCTGTGGTCCGCGTATTCTTCGGTAGGCATTGGGTTTCCCCTCCCCCAGGAGACGGGCTTTGGTGTTGTCGGACAACTGGATCTGCAACATTTGCCAGAGCTCTTCCTGTATTGCTTTGTCGTAGATCGGACAGGCAACCTCAATTCGGTTATCGAAATTGCGTACCATCCAGTCGGCCGAGGTGATGTAATATTTCGGGTTGTTTTCGTTGCAAAACACAAGCACCCTCGAGTGCTCCAGAAACCTGTCCACGATGCTGATTCCTGTCATGTTTTCACTCAGACCCGGGATGCCGGGTATCGGAACGCAGATCCCCCGGATGATGAGTTTGATCTTTACTCCGGCCTGGCTGGCTTTGTATAGCTTCTTTACAATGGCTTCATCCACGAGGTTGTTCAGCTTGATTACCACCCAGGCCTCTTTGCCGGCTTTGACCTGCTTGATCTCGTTGTTCAGGAGCCGGATGAAGTGGTTTCGCATGGAGAATGGAGAGAGGATCAGGGATTTGTACCGGAATGGTTTGTACGCCGATTCCATCTGATGAAAAGCGTTGACCACATCTATGCAGATACGGCCATCCGAAGTGAGCAGACAATCATCGGCATAGACACGCGCAGTGTCCTCGTTGAAATTCCCGGTGTTGATCATGGAATAGAATACATTCCTGTTGGCCTCTTTCCGGCGGATGAGCAACAGTTTGGAATGGACCTTGAAACCCGGGATGCTGTGGATCACCTTGACCCCCTCCTCCTGCAAGCGTTGGGTCCAGTAGATGTTAGCCTCCTCGTCGAACCGCGCCTGCAGTTCCATGTATACCGTAACGTATTTCCCGTTTCGGGCCGCATTGATTAGAGCATTGATGACACTGGAATTTTTTGCCGCCCGGTAGATGGTCATCTTGATCGACCGTACTTTCGGATCAATGGAGGCTTCACGGAGAAGGTCGATCACATGCCGGAAGGTCTGATAGGGGAAATGCAGCATGATATCCTTCTGCTTCACCAGAGCAATGATGCTGATGTTCGGTGTGATCTCCGGATGACGCTGCGGCGGCATCGACATGAACTCCAGATCCGGACGGACCAGATCGGGGAAACTCATAAAATCTTTGAAATTATGGTACCGGCCACCACCCCGGATGGGATCGTCCTTCCGGATGGTAAGTTTTTTAGTGAGCACTTTCAGCAGCTCTTTTGGTATGGAATTATCATATACAAACCGGACGGGATTTCCTCGCTTGCGCTGCTTGACACTTTCGGCCATCACTTCCAGGAAACTTTTCGAAACATCGGTATCCACATCGATCTCGGCGTCCCGTGTTACCTTCACGGTGTAAGCCGAGTACCGGTCGAACCCGAAAATAGAGAAGATCTCGCCCAAACAGAACCGGATGACATCATCCAGCAACATAACAAATTGCTTTTTCCCCTCCTTGGGAAGGATCAGAAAACGGGAAACCGCTTTCGTAGGGACTTCGATGAGGGCGAAATCCGGCTTTACCTGGGGATCACTGCTATCCAAAGAAACCGCCAGGTAAATCGATTTGTCAACCAGCGAGGAGATGTCTTTGAAACTACTGATCATCAGGGGGAAGAGAAAGACACGCACCTGCTCCTGAAAATATTTTGTGACAAATTCCCCTTGCTTCGAAGTGAGCTGTTTTTCGTTTACCAGGAAAATGTTTTGCAGGGCAAATTCATCCACAAGTGATTCGTAAATCTGCTGGAATTCCCTCTCCTGGGAAGCCACAATCTCCCCGATCTGATGAAGGATCTTTTTTGGATTGATGGGCGTGTCGTAGAGCACCTTCTCCACCGTAATCATTCGGTTCAGAGTAGCCACTCTGACGCGGAAAAACTCGTCGCGGTTATTGGAAAAGATTCCCAGGAACTTTAGCCGTTCAACAAGTGGATTTTGCTTATCTGCCGCCTCCTGCAATACCCGGCCGTTGAAATAGAGCCAGCTAATTTCTCGGTTTAACATCTGGGGTGTGTTCCTGGTTGACATGGGGCTACTTCAGCATCTTGGGTGAAACAACAAAAAGTTGCCGGGTATCGGCGTTCGGAACCTTTTCCCATATCAAGGTTTCAAAACATATGCCAACCATGCTGGACGTAGGCATGTCGTCAATCCCTGGATGAAGGAAGAGGTTGGCCAGATTGGTGATGGTCGGGTTATGGCCAACTATCATCAAAGATCCGATGTGGTCCGGTGTGGCGTAAATAATATCCAGGATCCTGTCATAGTATCCGTCGTATATCTTTCGTTCCACCACAACATCTCCCAGCGGATAGCCCAATCCAACGGCAAACAGATTGGCTGTTTCTATAGCTCTGACAGCCGGGCTGCTGAGGATCAGGTCAGGATGAACCCCATGTCCCTTCAGATACTCAATCACCCGGTGACTTCTCGCAACTCCTTTCTCCATCAGGGGCCGTTCGATATCACTCAGCCCGGGATGATCCCAGGAAGATTTTGCATGCCGTACGAGATATAGAGTCTTCATGTCAATTAGCAAACAACGGAAACTCTGCCATCATCTTATTTACCTGTCTCTTCACTTTCAGGATCTTATCCTCGTTCTCCAGATCACTGATCACTTCATCAATCAGATCGACAATAATTCCCATGTGCAATTCGGTCATCCCTCGGGTAGTGATCGCAGGGGTACCCACACGCAAACCTGATGTCTGGAAGGGAGATCGGCTGTCGAACGGAACCATGTTTTTGTTAACCGTGATATCTGCTTTTTCCAGGGCATTCTCCACCTTTCGGCCGGTAATGCCGGGGAATTTCTTGCGCAGGTCGATCAGCATCAGGTGATTATCAGTACCTCCGGAGATTACATGATAGCCTTTGTCAACAAAGGCCTGAGCCATCACGGTAGCATTTCTCTTCACCTGGATGATGTAATCCATGTATTCATCGGTCAGGGCTTCATAGAAAGAGACAGCTTTGGAGGCTATCACATGCTCGAGCGGTCCTCCCTGTATACCCGGGAAGAGAGCCGAATCAAGCATTTGAGAGAACATCTTGATCTCTCCCTTCAGGGAGGTAACTCCCCATGGATTCGGAAAGTCTGTCCCGATCAGGATCATACCACCACGGGGTCCGCGCAGAGTCTTATGCGTGGTGGTTGTCACCACATGACACCAGGGCAGGGGATCATTCAGCAACCCGCGGGCAATCAACCCGGCAGGATGTGCAATATCAGCCATCAGGATGGCCCCGGTTTGATCGGCAATCTCCCGCATCCGTTGATAGTCCCAGTCGCGGGAATAGGCAGAAGCTCCGGCTATGATGAGCTTCGGCCGGATCTCCGTTGCCTGCGCCTCCATCTTGTCATAATTGATCATCCCGGTCGATTCCTCCACCTGATATCCAACGGCCTTGTAAAGGATCCCGGAGGAGTTTACCGGAGATCCGTGTGAAAGATGTCCTCCGTGGGCGAGGTCCAAACCCATAAAAGTATCGCCCGGCCGCAAAACAGTCAACAACACAGCCATATTGGCCTGGGCTCCCGAGTGGGGCTGTACATTGACCCATTCGGCATGGAATAGCTCCCGGGCCCGTTCGATAGCCAGCGATTCTGATTCGTCCACGTGCTGGCAACCCCCATAATATCTTTTTCCGGGATATCCTTCCGCATATTTATTGGTCAAACAGGATCCCATCGCTTTCAACACCTGGTCGCTGACAAAATTCTCCGAAGCGATCAACTCCAGCCCACTGGTCTGACGATGTTTCTCTCGTCTGATGATGTTGAAGATAGCCGTGTCTTTTTTCATAGAGATCGAAAATTTATAGCTTTTTGTTTCGGTTTTCCGGAAAGAGGTAAAACACGAACAAAATTAGCATATTTACCGGAAATTCTGCAATTTTGTAATCCAGGGGAGTGTATTCCGCAACCAAAACTCCAAGGCACCAAAAAGCACCAAATTAGATCCCTGACACGTTGAAACACCTTTTGACATCATATAACACTTCCGTTTTCAGTCCACAGTCCACAGTTCACAGTCCACAGTCCACAGTCCACAGTCCACAGTCCACAGTCCACAGTCCACAGTCCACAGTCCACAGTCCACAGTCCACAGTCCACTGTCTTCAGTCATCTCTTATACCCTCGTCCCTCGTTCCTCGTCCTTCTCCTTTTCCTCCTGCCACTATCCCCCTTTGCCCAATTCGACGCCGGTCCAAACGACACCATTAATCCCGGTATTCCGGTGACCCTTACCGCCACCTACGGCTTAATAGGCAAAGGAGTTACTATCGATGATAATGGCGTCGAAGGTCCTTTTCCGATCGGATTCAGTTTCAGTTTTTTTGGCAATATCTACAACCAGTTTTACATCGGAGCCAATGGCTGGGTCAGTTTCTCTCCGAATCAAAACGCCAAAGGCATCCGAAATGCTTTTGCAGTCCCCAATTCGGCAGATTATAACCCCAAAAATTGCATCCTTGCCCCTTTTCAGGATCTGAATCCACTCCAGGCAGGAGGACCGTTTATTTTCTACCGCACCATCGAGGTGGATTCGAACCAGCTGCTTGTTGTCATGTGGTGCCAGACTCCCCTTTACAGCGATGCTTGCAGAGATTCACTGGTGACCCTTCAGATTGTATTGAATGAAGAAAGCGGTACCATTGAAAATCATCTGATGAACAAACCCTCCTGCCTGGATTGGAATGATAACCTGGCCACAATGGGTGTACAGAATGAAACCGGTTTTGTCGGGTATGCCGTGCCAGGCCGAAATGCCACTTCATGGACCGCACAAATGGAAGGTTGGATGTACACCCCTACATCAGCTGATAGCTTTCAGATCGTGCAAATTCCTTATAACCTCCAACCGATCGTACCCGGAGAAAAGGTGGTGTACCGGTGGGTTCAGGGAACAGAGCAAATATCCTCCCAGCAAAGCATGGTGGTTACTCCCGGAGAGACCACCACCTATTATGCTTACATTACCCTGTGCGACGGTCAGGAGTTTATGGATAGTGTTACTGTTTATGTAATTCCCTATATTCCCAACGCCTTTACCCCCAACGGTGATGGATTGAATGATACATTCAGGATGGTGGGATTGCCCCCGGAAAACATCGCCGAGTTTCACTTACAGGTGTTCAATCGCTGGGGAGAGATGGTCTTTTCAACCCGGAATATTGAAGAGGGATGGGATGGTACCCTGAAAGGGGAATCGTGTCCGGAGGGTCTCTACGTGTGGGCGGTTTATTATCAAGAGAATAACCGGTACAAAATAACAAACAAAGGGACGGTCATCATGGTCAGATGACCTCCTTCAATACCCCCCAGTAGCTCTTACCTTATGAATGGTTTCTAGGGGTATAATGATAAATGTTTTCTATGAGACGGATATTTTTATTATTCCCATTTATTATTTGTCTTTTGCAGTTGTCGCTGGTAGCTCAACAAGAGAATAAACCGGAGCTCACCAATCCGCCGGAGATAGTAGCTGACAATGATCTTTTTGTCGACCGCCTGAAAGTGGAGCTGGTTTCAGATCGCCCGAACATGGAAATCCGGTTTACAGGGGATGGAACCGATCCGGTCGGCACCTCGTTTCTCTATACAGAACCCCTGGAAATCCGTGGAGGTGCAACGGTCAAGGCACGCTGCTTCAGGGATGGAAAACCGGTCAGCGGAACCGCAACCCGTACCTTTACCATGGTATTGCCAATGGCCTCTAAAAACGTGGAAAATCCAACTCCCGGCATCCGGTATCAGTATTTCGAAGGGGAGTGGGACTCGCTTCCCGATTTTTCCAGACTGACTCCTGTAAAGACGGGTATTCTTCCCTACTTTGGCTTTGATCCCGGGAACGAACAGGAGCGCTTTGGTTTTGTCTACACAGGTTATGTCCTCATCCCCAAACGGAATATCTATACCTTTTATACCGAATCCGATGATGGAAGCCGTCTCTATATAGGGCAGAAACTGGTGGTGGATAACGATGGATTGCATGGGCTTCGCCAGAGAGAGGGTTCGATTGGGCTCACAGCAGGCTTCCATCCGATCCGGGTAACATTCTTTGAAAAGACAGGGAGTGATAACCTTAAGATCTATATTAAGAGCCTGGAGATCCAGAAACAGATTATACCACAAGAATGGCTGGTCCATTAAACGAACAACGATGGGCACAGATCAGCTCTTCACTTTGCTACTCCTCCCTGGGTCCATGTTTGTGGGTCAATCCACCATCTTTACTTCCACTATGAGAAAACCAGCCATCCTCCTGATCCTTGTCCTTGCCCTTTGTTCACTTCCGGCTTGCGATGTCGTCAACCAGGCCACACAGGCTGTAAACCTTATGAATTGCGATTTCCGGATTCAGTCGGTTACCAACATCAACCTTGCTGGGGTATCCGTAGAGCATATCAGCGATGTCAAGCAGTTAACATGGTCGGATGCTCAGAAGTTGATGGTAGCGCTAACCAAACCGGCCTTCCCTCTTACATTTCAACTCAACATGGATGCGAAGAACCCGAATACAACAACTGCCGGACTGAACAACCTCGACTATATTGTATTTATCGATGATATACAGATGACATCAGGGACCCTCAACCAGCCCATCTCTATTCCACCCAACAACGGAATTGCATCGATACCTATGCAATTGACCGTTGACCTGAAGCAGGTATTTCAGGGTAAATCGGCTGACGCTATCCTGAATTTCGCGATGAACCTGATCGGTTCAGGCGGAGAACCAACCCGGTTTAAGGTGAAGCTGAAACCCTATATCCTGGTGAATGGCTCCCCGCTTAGTTATCCGGGATATATCACTGTCAAAACCAAATTTTCCGGAAACAGTTAGTTCTTCTTTTTCCCTTTGGTTTTCGCTTTCTTAATGCTATCGGTCTGAGCTTGGTTAGCTCCTGGATTCTTGACAGCTCCCGGATACTTCGCGGTAGTGCCGGGTGCTGTGGATTCTACCCGGGTCGACTGAGCCGCAACAGAATCTCCTTTGGCACGCAACGGTTGGACTGGTTCCCCGGTCACAGTCAGGATTGTATCCCGGGTCACAACCAGTGTCGAATCCGGTGTGGTGAGCGCTGCTGTATCTTCCGCTGCAGTTTCAGAGTTTGCCTGATTGCTGTATGAACAGGATACCATCAGGAACAGGATGGCTCCCAGTAAACTATTGAACAATAAATTTTTCATACCGGATGGTGTTGTTAGACGATGAGACCTTCAGAAAATAAATGCCACTGGCTAACGCTCCCTTGTTAAATGAGAAGGCGTTCCGGCCGGCCGGAGCAGTATCCCGGAGCAACAGGTTCACCTCTTTCCCATTCAGGTCCAGAACCGTGATCTCAATTTCGGATCGCTCGCCAAGCGTGAATTCCACATGCATCATATCATACACCGGGTTAGGATAGATCTGTACCGGGTGGGTGATACGTTGCTCGGGGATCCCGATGGCCACGCCGTTCACCTGTGCAATCCAGGTGTCGAATGCGTGTTCATTCAAATTGCCATGGAGTTGTCGGGAGGAGTGGTCTCGTCGAAATAGTTCCCTTCAAAACTGGCCCCGATGGTCGGATTATCGGTCACGCTTTTCAGGGGAATCTCATCGGGATACGCATGATTTGACTGTGCCAGCTTCTCCTGTGTTTTCCGGATCTTTTCTGCCATGACATCAGGCGGGAGGGTGTGCTTCTTATCAAAGGAGATCAATTGCCGGTGCCACCTGGAAGTTAGTTGGCCGGCCAGATTTTACATATTTGAAAAACTAAATATACAAAATAAAATCACCAGTTCGATAAAAATATTGGATTCGTTCCAGTTTTTTTTTGTTTACAGGATATGTTATTGTAATCGTTTAATCGGACGAGGCTGTCTCAAAAGAAAAAAATTGAACCACAAAGGGACACGAAGTGCAACACAAAGGAACCTAAGGATCTGAAAATCAGGCCATATTCCTTTGTGCGCCTTTGTATAATCCTTTGAGTCCTTCGTGGTTAAGTACTTTTGAGACAGCCTCGTCAAATAATTTCGTAATTTTGGCCTCTTAATTAAGGAGATCAGCTATGTTACTGGATCCAAATAAATTTCAGGGAGAAGGACTGACTTACGATGATGTGCTTCTGGTACCTAGTTACTCAACGGTTCTTCCCCGGGACGTCGATGTAACCACCCTGCTTTCCCGTCGCATTTCCATCAACATTCCCATTATTTCAGCGGCCATGGATACCGTCACGGAATCAACTATGGCAATCGCAATGGCACAGGAGGGTGGGATCGGAGTATTGCATAAGAATATGTCGATCGCGTCCCAGGCATTGCAGGTTCGCAAGGTGAAGCGCGCCGAGAATGGCATGATCCTCGATCCCGTTACCCTGGCTGAGAACGCTCTGGTTGGCGATGCCCTTGCCATCATGAAAGAGCATAGCATTGGAGGGATCCCGGTGATCAATGAGAACATGGATCTGGTGGGGATTGTGACCAACCGTGATCTGCGATTTGAGCGGGATCCGATGAGACCTGTTGCTGAGGTAATGACCCGGAAGGTAATAACCATTTCGGAATTTACCGATTTTGAGAAAGCAGAAGCGATCCTCCAGCAGCATAAGATCGAGAAGTTGCCAGTGGTGGATAAAAATAACAAGTTAGTAGGCCTTATCACTTACAAGGACATTATCAAAGTGAAGGCTCGTCCCAATGCCAGCAAGGACAACCTGGGACGGTTGAGAGTGGCGGCGGCTGTCGGAATTACCTCCGATACCCTGGAACGGATTGAAGCGCTGGTTCGCGAAAGTGTCGATGCGATCGTAATCGATACGGCTCACGGACACACAAAAGGGGTGATGGAGATGACTAAACGGGTGCGGAAAGCCTTTCCTGGTATCGATTTGATAGTAGGAAACATAGGTACCGCAGAAGCAGCCAGGGACCTGGCGAAACTAGATGTCGACGGCCTGAAAGTAGGCATTGGACCTGGCTCTATTTGTACCACGAGGGTCATTGCCGGCATTGGCATCCCACAGCTCTCAGCGATTAATATAGTGGTAAAAGCATTGGAAGGTTCCGGGATCCCTGTGATCGCCGATGGCGGGATCCGGTATACAGGAGACATCGTGAAGGCCATTGCAGCAGGAGCTCACTCCATCATGGCAGGTTCACTCTTTGCCGGCGTGGAAGAGTCCCCGGGAGGGACTACCATCTTTGAAGGGCGGAAATACAAAACGTACCGCGGAATGGGCTCCATTGAGGCCATGCAGCAGGGATCTAAAGATCGCTATTTCCAGGATGTGGAAGACGATATCAAGAAACTGGTACCCGAAGGCATTGTGGGCAGGGTCCCATTTAAAGGCTCTCTCTCCGAGGTAATCTACCAGATGGTAGGCGGACTGCGTTCCGGAATGGGGTATACTGGCTCCAGTACTATAGAAGAGTTGCAAAAAGCCCGGTTCATCAAGATCACTTCGGCAGGAGTCATCGAGAGTCATCCACACGACGTGAAAATAATCAGTGAAGCACCAAACTATAGCAGGTAAAATTTTTCCAGATAAAATTCGTTAATAAAGTTCGAAACTAAATTTCAAAGAAGTGATGAAACGTATTACATTCCGCTTACTGTTTTTATTGACTTTCTCAGGCCTGGTTTGTGGGACCTGGGCACAGGTCAGCAACGAGGAAGTGTTGATGACGATTGCCGGTAGGAACGTCACGGTTGGGGATTTCATGTCCATCTACCAGAAGAACAATATGAAGAACCAACCCATCGACCAGGATGCACTCAACGAGTATCTCGACCTTTTTATCAATTTCAAACTGAAGGTTCGTGAGGCTGAAGATTTGGGGCTGGACACAGTCACCTCTTTTAAAACTGAACTGGCTGGATACCGGGAACAACTGGCAAAGCCCTATTTTATTGATGAAGCAACCATTGATATGCTTGTTCAGGAAGCGTTCGACCGGTCGAAGCAAGACATCAGGGCAAGTCACATATTTGTTCGTGTTAGCCCGGATGCCCTCCCCGAAGATACACTGGCAGCCTGGAATAAAATTAGGGGCATTCAGCAACGGGTTGTCAACGGAGATGACTTTGGGTACCTCGCTTTTGAATTCTCCGACGATCCGTCGGCGCGAGACCGGGAAGCTAACGCCCAACATCCCTTCCTCAAAGGAAACAAAGGTGACCTTGGTTATTTTACCGTCTTCGACATGGTCTATCCCTTCGAATCAGCTACTTACTCCACCATGGAAAACCAGGTGGGCCAGCCCATCCGTACAGAATATGGCTACCACCTGATCAAGGTAACAAAAAAACAACCTGCCATGGGAAAAGTAACCGTAGCTCATCTTTACAGAACACTTCCAAAAGAGGCTACAGCGAAAGACTCTCTGGAAGTGCAGCAAAAAATCGACAGTATCTACACCATGCTTCAGAACGGTGCCCGATGGGACTCTCTGGTAAAAATATTTTCAGATGACAAAGGGTCGGCAGCCCGTGGTGGTACCCTCCCAAGATTAGGTGTTAATAGATTAGTACCCGAATTCGTAGATGCCATCAATCAACTGCATGAAGTTGGTGATTATTCGAAACCCATATTGACTTCCTATGGCTGGCATATTATCAGGCTGGAAGAACGTGAAAGGGTGGCCCCCTTTAACGAGATCAAGGGAGAGTTGAAGCAGAAAGTGATCAAAGACAGCAGGTCGCAATGGGGAAGAGATGTGGTCATCCGGAAAATCATTGATGAATATGGACTCAAACAGTACCTTCCGGCAAAGGAGGAGTTTTATACCGTGGTAACCGACAGCATTTTTATGGGTAAATGGAATATCAGCCTGGCTTCCGCATTGAAAAAACCACTCTTTAAGATCGGCAACCAGGTGACCACCCAGCAGGATTTCGCCACCTATCTGGCATCCAAACAGAAGAAGGGCGAAAAACAGAACATTCAGTTCTATGTGAATAAACAGTATAAGGATTTTATGCAGGAGAAACTCCTGATGGTCGAAAACCGGAACCTGGAGAAGAAATATCCTGAATTCAAAGCCCTGATGAAAGAATACCGCGACGGAATACTACTCTTTGACCTGACTGACAGAAATGTATGGTCAAAAGCCGTGAAAGATACTACCGGTCTGAAAACCTTCCACCAGAATAACAAATCAGATTATATGTGGGACCAGCGGATTGATGCCAGTATCTATACTGTAAAGAATCCGGAATACGCAGTCACCGTCAGGAATTTCTTGTCCACTGGGTTGTCCGATGATGCAATCTTAAAGGAGATCAATACTGATACATTGAAGATACTGACCATCCAGAGCGGTAAATTTACCAGGAAGGATCATCCTGTGATTGAGAAAATTACATGGGAAACCGGAATATCTGAAGAGGTAAAGACCGACGATGGAGTGGTGTTTGTGAATATCCGTGAGGTATTGCAACCTCGACCGAAAGAACTAAATGAAGCTCGTGGACTCATCACCGCCGATTATCAGAATTTCCTGGAGGCTCAATGGATTAAGGACCTGAAAAAGAAATACCCGGTGGTGGTCCATAAAGAGGTCTTTGCAAAAATCAAGTAACCATTGAAAAACAGCCTGATCATCTTCCTGTTGGTTCTTACAGCCTGTTCCTATTTGCATAAAAATGGAGACAGACCGGTGGCCAGGGTGGATGATGATTATCTCTTTGAATCGGATCTCACCGATCTGGTTGCCCCGGGAACTTCTGCCACCGATAGCCTGAACCTGACCAGGAACTATATAGATGGATGGATCAAAAAGAAAATCCTGATTCATCAGGCGGAAAAGAACCTGACAGAAGATCAGCTGAATTTCTCTAAAGAGCTGGAGGATTACCGTAACTCCCTGGTTCTATTTGCTTATGAGAACATGTTGGTCGCTCAACGCCTTGATACTGTTGTATCTGATGCTGAGATAGAGTCATATTATTTGGAAAACCAGAAGAATTTCCTGCTTAAAAACAACATCGTTAGGTTATCTTATGTGAAGATTCCATCAGAGTCGAAACAGATCAGACAGATCCAACGGTTTTTTTACTCGGATGATCCTGATGATAAGGAGAGGCTGGCCGACCTGTGTGACAAGCACTCCGCTCAGTATTTTCTCGATGATGAAACATGGCTCATCTTTGACGATGTGATGAAAGAGATCCCGGTTCGCACATACAACCAGGAGGAGTTTCTCCGGTACCGGCGATCTTTCGAGATACAGGATTCTCTCTACCTCTACCTGGTAAAATTCCTGGATTTCAAGATAAAGGAGAACATTTCCCCATTGCAGTTTGAACGTATACGCGTCAAAAGCATCATCCTTAACAAACGGAAGATGAACCTGCTCAACACCATGCGGCAGGATGTTTATAACGAAGCACTTCAGGAGAACACAATAGAAATCTATTAAGCGAGTTATCCTAAAACGAATCCACATGAAACGATCCCGCATTATTTTCCTTTTCCTGATCATGGCGCTGTTTCAGATCCAGACCACGGCACAGGACTCCATCATTGATGGAATAGTGGCGATCGTTGGAGGACATATGATCCTTAAATCCGACGTGGAGTCGCAGTACCTGCAGTATAGAGCACAAGGAAACATTACGGGCAGCCCGCAACGGGTCAAGTGCCAGATCTTTGAGAATATGCTGTTCATGAAACTGCTTTTTCACCAGGCTGAAGTCGATAGCCTCACGGTTACCGAATCCCAGGTGGAGAATGAGATGGACCGGCGGATGCGCTATTTCATTGCCCAGGCAGGATCTCCGGAGCGACTGGAAGAGTATTATCATAAAAGCTTACTCGAGATCAAGGCCGATATGCGGGATGTGATTAAGGAACAGATGTTGGTGGAGCAGGAACAGCAGAAAATCACGGAAAATGTCGAGGTAACACCTGCAGAAGTGAAAACCTACTACCGGAGAATTCCAAAGGATAGTATTCCTGAAATTGAATCGGAAGTGGAGATTGGCATCATTACCAGGGAGCCGGCAATAGGAGATGCTGAACGGGCAGCTGCCAAAGAACTGCTGGCCGGATTCAAAGAGCGGATCACAAAAGGAGATGATTTTGCCACCCTGGCCATCCTCTATTCTGAAGACCCCGGGTCAGCCAAACAAGGCGGGGAGCTCGGGATGTTTCAACGGGGTGATATGCGTTCGCAGTTTGAGGGTGCCGCATTCAAACTAAAGCCGGGAGAGGTGTCCGGTATTGTGGAAACGGAAGATGGATTTCACCTGATCCAGATGATCGAACGAAGAGGGGATTTCATCAATGTCAGACATATCCTGGTACAACCAAAAGTTTCACCGATGGAACTGAATAACGCAAAGCTTTTCCTGGACAGCATTGCAAATATGATCCAGTCGAATGAGATCTCGTTTGATCACGCGGTGATAAAATATTCTGACGACCCAACCAAAAACAATGGGGGGATGCTGATCAATCCTGTTAGTGGCAATACGAAATTCGAGATTGACCAGGTCGATCCAAAGATCTTTTTTGTCATCGATAAGCTGAAAGAAGGGGAGATATCCTCACCCGTCAAATGGGAAGAGCGGGGGAAGCGTCACTTTCGGATCTACTACCTGAAGTCGCGATCTACTCCCCACTATGCTAGCCTGGAGGAGGACTATGCCCGCATCCAGCAATGGACACTCGATAAGAAGAAGCTGGGGGTCATTGAGAAATGGATCGATAAAAAGGCAGAAGAGTCCTACATCGAGATCATGCAGCCATATAGGGATTGTACTTTCGAAAGGCAATGGGTTAAATAACTTTCCGGAAACATTGAAGAGACACTTATTATGAACTACTCGTCGGATGTGGAAGCAGTGGATGCCATGGTTGGGAAATATTCCCTGCTGAAACAGGAGATTGCCAAAGTAATTGTCGGACAGGATGAAGTGATCAAGAATCTGCTGATCTCCATTTTTTGTAAAGGACACTGTTTGCTGGTTGGTGTTCCGGGCCTTGCTAAAACCTTGATGGTTAACACACTTTCAAAAGCACTGGGATTATCCTATAGCCGGATTCAGTTTACACCCGACTTGATGCCTTCTGATATCATCGGCACCGAGATCCTGGATGAATCGCGCCATTTCCGGTTTATTAAGGGACCAGTCTTCGCCAATATCATCCTGGCCGATGAGATTAACAGAACTCCGCCTAAAACACAGTCGGCCCTCCTGGAAGCGATGCAGGAGAAAGCCGTCACTGTTGCGGGAATCTCGTATCGGCTGGAAGAACCGTTCTTTGTTCTGGCCACTCAGAACCCCATCGAACAGGAGGGCACCTATCCGTTACCGGAAGCTCAGCTCGACCGCTTTATGTTCAACATCTGGCTCGACTACCCTTCATTTGAAGAGGAGATCAAGATTGTTCAGAGCACCACCACAGAGAAAACTGTTTCCCCTGAGGTGGTACTTTCGGCGGAGGAGATCCTCTATTTTCAGAACCTGGTCCGGAAGATCCCGGTACCCGAGAACGTCTATAACTATGCGGTATCACTGGTGACCAAAACACGGCCCCGAACCTCTCATGCCATTGATTGGACTTCCGAATACCTCACCTGGGGTGCCGGGCCACGTGCTTCCCAATACCTGATCATTGGTGCGAAATGCCACGCCATCCTGAGCGGGAAATACTCCCCGGATATCGAAGATGTTCAAGCCGTAACAACCGCCGTCATTCGCCACCGGATCGTCCGTAACTACAAAGCCGAAGCGGAAGGAATCACGGTAGAAGATATGGTCAAGAAGCTGCTGGAGAGTTAAAGGCCAGATGCCAGATGCCAGGCTTCAGTCCGCAGTCTTCAGTCCGCAGTTGGCAATTTATATTCCTTATTCTTCATTCCTCATTTTCCTCGACCCTCGACCCTCGACCCTCTTCCCTTGGTAAGTATCCCTTCGCTCCAACTCTCTCTCAATCCGCTTGAGCACTTCGTCATATCTGATCAGATCCCAGCTTAAATGGTGAAGCATTTGTGGAGGAACCTCCCCGGCTAATCGTTCAACAACAATCGTTGGTGAGAGCCGTTCCAGAAACCGGATGATAAAATCGATGTATTCTTCCAGGCTGAACTGGTGAAATTGGGAGGGATCAGTGATGTACTCTTGTTCCATCCTGGTTCCCCTGATTAGCTGAAGTTGATGGAATTTTATCGTATCGACTGGTAAACACGAAATGATTTTAGCTTCAGCCATCATATCATTCAGATCTTCCCCCGGAAGGCCGAAAATGAAATGAGCACCCACTCGTATTCCCAATTCATGGGTACGTTGAATGACCTGTTGACTGATCTCGAAATCATGTCCGCGGTTGATTCGTTCCAGGGTCTTATCCGAGCATGACTCCACCCCATACTCCACCTGGACAAAATGGCTCTCCGACAACTTAGCAAAGTAGTGAAGTTTTTCCTCATCCACACAATCTGGTCTGGTTCCGATCACAAGCCCCACTACATCCGGATAGATCAGCGCCTCTTCATACAACTCCTTTAAGCGGGATAACGGTGCGTAGGTGTTGCTATAAGGCTGAAAATAGACCAGAAACTGAGAGGCCCGCCGGTAACGGACCGAATGAAAATCAATCCCTTTGGCGATCTGCGTGCGAACCGGCTCAATCGGATTGCAATAAGAGGGATTAAAAGCGTCGTTGTTGCAATAGGTACACCCCCCGGTGCCTTTGGTGCCGTCGCGGTTTGGACAGGTAAATCCCGCGTCCACCACTACTTTCTGTACCCGCCCGCCGAATACACTTCGGATGTACTCAGTGTAGGAATTAAAACGCCGGTTATGATCCCAGGGATACAATTATAATTTACGATTAATTCGATTTACGATTTACGATTTTTCCATTTCGCTACCTCGCTACCTCGCTACCTCGCTACCTCGCCACCTCACCACCTCACCACATTTGAATGATCAAAGGTAGGAAAACCTCTCTTAAAAGCTGATGGTTGCGGCAAGCCGTCCGCTCCAGGTTGGAAGCTGCCCGAGCTGCATTTCGCCGGAAGGTGAATGATAGGCAATGATGCCATCCAGTGAAAGCCACTGAACCGGTCTGAAGCCGAGTGAGCAGGTGAGAGTTAAGACTTCACGGGTCGGATTTTGGGTCAGGTAATTGCACCCTGCGGTGGCAGAAAACCAGGAAGTGGGAGATGCCTGGAGATCAAATCCTGTTGTGATGAGTTTTGTGAGGCCGGAAGGCTTCTCCTCTCCGGTCCAGGAAACATAGAACCGGGAATTGAAATACCGCATGATGCTCAGGGATTGATTAAGTCCGATGCTGACCGAAGTGGACAGTTCCCGGTCCTCATCCCGTCGCATCTGATTGTTAATATAGGTAAAACTGACAGATGTAAGACAGTTAACCTGCAGGATTCGCCAGGGATAAGAGGATGACAAGCCGGTAATCAGACTTCGATAGGTCACCGGATGAACCGTGTTTCGCGAAGTTTGCCAGGACGGCATTGCCTGGATGGTAAAAACGGGCCATTTTTTAACCCGGATCGTAAGATTTCCTCCACAAAGCAACGACCGGAACCTCCGGGTGTCATGCCCCTCCGGATCACGCCGGATATGTTTTCCAAAGACACTATAGGTAAGTATTTTTTTAATAAGGGTACCTTGAATCTTCCCTTCGATGGTTTGATTATTTTTCCGCAGGAAAGGGGAGCCCATGGTTTGATAGCCCGGTCCTGTACGGGTATAACTCCCTTTTATTTTGATATTAGAGAGGTTGACCGACAGGGTACTCCTGCAGGCCCAATCAGCGTGCGAGCCGAGGCGGGGATTCAGAAATGAAAAGAACTTAAGGGCATCATTGTCTGCTTCCGGCACCGGGGCTTCCATGTCTGGCGTGAAAAAGGAGGCGGTTGCTTCTGCTTCGAAACGGATCCTTTGCTTCCAGAAGGTCAGCGCAAGTTCCGCCCCTGTTATCCAGTTCTCAGCGGGCGTGATCTTCAACTGGGCAGTATCAGGAAGGATGATGATGGTATCATATCCTTGGATGAGGGTATCGGCCGGCCGGGGAAAGAGGAACGATTGTTCCAGCGAAGAGTCCGGCCGATCCCAGGCATGCATCAGCGAAAGGTAGAAATGGCTTCGTTCTACTTTTCCAAATCCTGTTTTTGCCATCCACAGATACCGCCGGTAGGGCTCCTTGTAAGGTCCGAAACCACTGAGAACCCGGTTCGTTTGCCCATAGGTGAAAGCAGCATAAACCGGCCCCGGATTGATGGCGATATTGACCCCCCTGACGGAAACACCCGCCAGGATGAGGGGAGAATACACCGGATTACAATCACCGGCTTCCAGCGTGACTATCCACCTTAACCGCCGCTGAAGGTGATGGAATCGCGAGAGGGTGTCACGGATCAGGGCTGACAACATCCTGCTGTAATCAAAGCGTAAGGTTACTGCATTCATCCCCTGGAGGTTTTTCTGATTTCCGGTGGCGTAAAACAGGGAGAATCCCAGCGGCAGCCCGGCCACCTTCAGCTCCAGGTTCAACGCCTGCCGGAAATAGTTCGCAGGAAGTAATGAGCCCGGGAAAGTGGCGCTGGCAAAATCAAAGCTGCTGACGCTGCTTCCGTGAAGCTCCACCCAACTCTCCTGCTGCTGGCCGTTTACATGACCGGCCGGCAGCAGGAAGAGCAGGGTGTAAACCAGTGGGATGATCCGTTTCATAGAACCGGAATGCATGAAGGTTTCTATTTACTCACAACCAAGTTTTATCAGGATAGCAGTCTGTAAGGTATTTTGAACACAAGCTCCATCAGTGACAATACAGGTGACGTTCACCATACAGTCTCCCGAAAGACCGGGAAAGAACCCCGTCAATGTGGTAACGGGAATGGTGACCAATAGCTCTCTTTCTGAGACAGGGGTGGTGGAGAAGTGAGTTACTACCTCCAATAATCCTGAATATCCGGAGGAAGTTGGCGAGAAATGGCGGCAATCTGTGGTGGCAGAAGGAACCGTTTGATATGACAGGATAAGTTGAACAGTTAAGATCCGGGTATCATCCGTGATGCGGAATTGAATAGACTCTTCCGGAACCAGAGGATAGGACAGGCATGGGGCTGACCTGCAGATTAACCCGGTCATGTCGCACAGGTACAAAGGCCCGGAGGTGATGGGGTTCGTCAGGGTAATCACCGGCAGGTTTGTTTCATAGGCGCCATCCTCGCGCTGGATATGCAGGGCAAAGGCAAAGCCATAATAACCGGATGATGGGGAAGTTGAATAGTTAAAGAGCAACATATTATTCCCACCAGGATCGAAATAGGTATACGGAATGGTGAAAGAGGATAGGGAAGCACAACTGCCGTTATGACTTCCGATCACGTGTCCATTCAGATAGATATTGTACCTTGCAGGCGAGATGATCTCGATGCAGGCATTGCGAATGCACCCATCCACGTTGAAGCAATGGATAAATTCATGGGGACTTGCGCTGATCCCGGATTCATTTTCACCAATCCATTCCGCTCCTTCAGGAGTCAGCGGGCAGCCAGGCCTGTCAACCAACACGGCATGAGCGTCGCGCATAGTGCATAGTCTGTCATGATCGGAATCTACCAGAATATCTGTACTGGATACAATGGTCCGGTTCCACTCCCCTTCGCAGGAACGGACAGAATGCGGTTCTCCTGAGAAAGATGTGCGGAAATACGGCCCATCATCATTTTGAAGAGCAATACAACCATATCCTGGTTTGCATATCCACACAACACTATATAGATATAAGTGATCCGGAAGCAACGGAGGATCGAAAACCGGCCGGATGGTCAGCGACTCCTTGCCGGGATGCAATCTGACGGCCTCCACATATTCCCGTGGAGGATCATCATAAATGGTTATTTTTAACGTAATACATGAGGTATCAGCACCTGCACCTGCATCCATAAACCCTCCCAGACTTTTCCAGCGTTCGTACTGGGATAATCCCTGTTTCTCCGTATCGTTTTCGTCGACAGGAACGAGGATCACGCTGAATTCCGGCTGCAATGTTGTGATGGCTTTATCCTTTGGAGAGATCACTTTGAGCCGGTATCCATAATTAAAGCAAGGGATGATATAATCCTCCACTTCGCCGGAAGTCACTTCCCCCCAATACGAGGTGCTGTTCCCCTGCGGGATATCTCCATCGAGATTGGGAGTAAGGCGAAATCTTGCAGGACGATCTGCAGTAACGTCAGGAGCTTTCCCACTGTAAAAATAAAAACGGTATCCCGCACAGGTCGTATCACCGCCCCATGTTTCCGGGTCTATCCAAGCTACATTCCCGCTCAGGAGAGGAGCTGTACTGGTATTGTAGAGAGGATCCACTCGGGTCCAGGATAATTTGTCACTCCCCAGACAGTCTTCGTAATCATCATCCCAGTCGCCATCAGCATTCCAGTCTACCCATCCGGTAAATAGAAGCTTGTTTGAACGGATGTATTCCTGATGAATCGACATCTCCACATCAATGCTGTATAGCCGGCATTGATCGCAATAATCGACAGTTGGAGTAAAGAAGATACCATCGTCAAAATTATCTTCTCCGGCGGAAATAGATCTGGAATCGCTTTCCAGATCAGGTTTGATTTCATCGCACAAATACCTGTTTTCAATGGTTCCCAGCCATGCCTGCTGTGTTTCGGGAATGTATCTGTCATACACACATATAGGCCCAAATGCCGTACGGAATAAAGAGATGTCGGAACCCGGATTGGGAAGAACGTCCTGATCAATCACATAATTGCCCTTCATCATCCAGTAACAACGGGCGCCGTCGTGACGTAAAAGAGTACGGTATCCGGCAGGGGTTACCGGGTCGTCAGGGGCATCTCCGAAATCAAACCGTTTATCGGGAAACGTGATGGGAAAGATCGAGTCCTGAAGAAAATAATGCTCTTTGGTCAACAGATAGACTAGCCAGACATATCCTTTTTCCGGGTTCCATTGCACCTCTTTCCGTGGAATGATCAACTGGGTTTCCTTGAGTTCGCTTTTTGAAAAAACCAGGTTCTCTTTGCTGAATTTTCGCGGGTAACTTGTAAGATCATATTGGTAAACCTGGAACAGATAGGTCGCCGGTTCTGTCAATTGACCTGAAACCCTCCATTTAAAGACCAGGTCTTCGTCTGGGGCCAGACTCTCTTTGACATGAGGGCCGTCGACAATGCTGAGGGTGACTGGAACTTCGGTCTGGGATTCATCAGCCACCTGGAACCAGAAGGGCGACGAGGGAGGGGCCAGTTGCTCTCCGTTTTTAGTATAGGCGGTGACCTGCCAGGCGTACTTTTTGTCTTTTTCCAACAGTCGTGCATTACCCGGGTATTGAAATATGGTACCGGAAATGGTATTACTCTGGTACCAGGAGGGATTGGAAGCAAGCGCCTGGTCGACCGTTTGATGAGGAAGCAACTCAACCATCCTGAATACAAAAACCATGATTATCTTAAAAGACATCAGTGTGGGAGGCATCCAGGTGAAGATCGGGAGGAGTTGATCGACCTGTGACTCATTTTCAGGAAAGATCAACTCGGGTGCCAGCGGGAAAATAAGTTCAGTCTGGATACAATCTTCCCCTACCTCTCTTTGAGTGGAAGCATCGATTACCCGGATGCAGATGGAATAGGTGCCGGGGGGTACCGTTCCCGTTCTCAACACATAGCTTTCCACCTGCTTGTTGCTGTAATTGATCTTCACCGGTTCCAGCTGGGAAAAGGCAGGCAGCCCGTTGAAGCCGGCTTTCAGGGTAAATACGGCAGATTTTCCGTCAAAAAGCAATCCTTTGGTTTCTTCGGTTACGGTTCCCAGCAGGTAAACCTGCAGATCTTTCCCTGAGAGGTTGATCAGTTGGGCATTATACAGATCCTTGACCCCAAACTGGTCAATGGGAGGGAGGTTCAACCTGACCAGCACTTCCTGGGAGAAGGAGTTCAATCCGGTCAGCAGGAACACAACCAGCAGACACCTCCACTTCTGTGTTTTTTTTCGGTTCTTTTCTTTCGGTTTCATGGGCGTTTAGATTTGAATTTTATGTGAAATTACGCCGCAGGATATGTTCGCACAATGAGGAATGAGCAGTCACCCGATCCGGATTAGCAATACAGGAAAAGCGTTGAGTGAAATGAAACGAAACGAAATGGTTTAAACTCCCATGGCGTGATCTTTAAGCCGGCTGAGGAACTCTTTCTTGCGGCTTTCCGAAATATCGACTTCCGCTTGATCGGCCATGATCAGCGTGCCTCCCTTGCCTCTGACAAACTTCTGGATATGATGCAGATTGACGATATGCTTATTGTGGACTCTGCAGAACTGGAGGTCGGTAAGCAGGTTATCGTAAAAATTGAGAGTCCTGGAAACCATGACTTTACGTTGGTCCGTAAGAAAGAAAAGGGTGTAATTACTTTCGGCCTGGCAACGGATGATCTCGTCAAGAGTAATGATGGTAAAACCGGTTAGGGAGGGTAAAACAATTTTATCGGGCTTGTTTCTGATCGACTCCTGGAGGATTTGGTGCCGCTGGACAGGATAGGTTGTCTCTCTCCTTTCCAGAAACCGTGATAAAGCTTCCTGAAACTCCAGGTGACTGACAGGTTTCAGGAGATAATGAATAGCGGCCAGCTCAAATGCCTTGATCGCATAATTGTCATGGGCAGTCACAAAAATCACCTCAAAAGAGACCTCCCTGCAACGATCCAGGATGAAAAACCCGTCACAATCGGGAAGGGTGATGTCCAGAAATACCAGCTCAGGTTCCAGCGCCTGGATTTTTTCTATGGCTTCAGTTCCTGTCATAGCGGTATCCACCACTTCAAAACCGGGTCCATATCGTTCCAGTAAATTCCGGATGACCTGAAGGCTGTTCAGCTCATCATCGACCAAAAGGGTTTTTACTTTCCGAACCATCTGAATAAAGAGTTAAAAAAACGTGGTGGATCACTTTCGTGAAAAACAGGGATGAATAGCTCAACCCGGGTTCCCGTTTGACCGGGACTTTGTTCATCCAGATCGGTAACCCTCAGGTCAATGGTACGGCTCAGAAGCTTGTTGAGCATTAGCATGCGTTCTTCGATGTTTTTCATCCCGGTAGACTGATGACCCACGCGCCGGGTAGCGATCTCGGCAGCGGCTTTCATCCCGATACCGTCGTCTTCCACGTTGACCTTCACCACTTGATCCGATTTGGATACCGTTAATGTAACCAGGCCTTTGCCAGCCTTATTGGCCAGACCATGACGGATGGCATTCTCTAGAAAGGGCTGAATCAACATCGGAGGAATCATGATCTCCTCTGGCTCTATGTCGTTGTCAATATCAATCCGGTAGTCGAATTTATCCTCAAACCGCAACTTTTCGAGATCAAGGTAAAGCCGGATGGTGGACAGCTCTTCCTCCAGCGAAACGAGGTTGTGTTTGGAGTTTTCCAGCACCCTTCGCATCAGTTTCGAAAAATTGGAGAGGTACAGACCTGCGGTCTCCTCTTCATGATGGAAAATAAAATGTTGGACGGAATTTAACGAGTTGAAGATGAAATGCGGATTCATCTGTAACCGTAAGGCCTTCTGCTGCATCCAGAGATAATCGGTCCGGAATTTCATCCGGTGTTCGATTCGTTTGATGACCAGGAAAACAGAGCCTGCTACCAGGAACGACACCAGGAGTCCAATAATCAGATAAAAATACCACGTTTCATAGAAATAGGGATCAATGGTGAATCCGAGCTGTGCGGAAGAGTTGGAGAAAATTTCATTGGCATCTTTTGACCGGACCAGGAAGCGGTAGGTTCCTGCAGGTAGCTGAAAATACCTGGCCGAGAGGTTGCGGGTGGGGATCCAGGCCGAGTCATGCGGTTCAAGCTTATATTCATAAGATAGCTGCTCATGATTGGTAAAACAGACACCTTTGAAAAAGATGGTGAGTGTGCGTTGGTTGGCCGGCAGGGAGAACCGGTGGTCTGCAGGATCAAACCTGTCTTTGTCGTTAATCACGATATGGTCGAAAAAGATGGTGGGAGGAGGAGGGCTCTTTTTCAACTCTTCCGGAATAAACGAGACCATCCCGTTGGAAGTAGCCAGCCAAAGGTAGTCTCCCTGTCGCTGAATGGCATGAACTTCATTCGAAGGAAGCCCGTCCCAGATGGTCAACGTACGAAACTGCCAGGTCCGGTCCCCGAATAACAACGCCTGGATCAGACCCTGATCCGTGCCGATCCACAGTGTGGTGTCATTGTCACAAAAAATATCCTCCACCCGCTGGCTTTTCAGTCCGTTAGCCTGTGATAACTGGAAAGAAGATCCATCCGGGGAGAGAATGACAACACCCGAAGAGGCCGTCCCTGCCACGATTCGTGCACCCCATTGCCTGAGGACATTGATCCGGTCGGATAAAAGGGGATATTGGCGCGCCATCTCCTGATAGAGGTTGCCGTTATAGAAGAAAAGCCCATTCAACGTGCCAAGGTAAAGGTTACCGTCAGAGCTCTTTAAAAGGGATACCGTATGCTCGTAAAAGGAGTCTTTCCGTGAATCATAAACAAGCTTCCCGCGGCGATACACTACATACCCTTCACGGGAAGGAATATAGATATCTTTATCCGGAGCTTCAAACAATTGATAATACTTCAAAAGAATGATATGGGAAGGGGGCATCTTTTCCCCGGAAAGGCTGTACCGTAAATATTTCGACTGGGTCAGCCAGAGTTCCCCTGAAGAAGAGATCAGGATACTCCGGATGAACTTGGACGATTCTCCGTTGAGAAGCTCCTGGAAACCGGAAATCTGACCCTCTGATAGTTCTGCCGAAAACAATTTACCATTAGCCGTGGAAAGAAAAACCTGATGGTCTGCTATGTCAAACGTGATGATGTTGGTATTTCCGTTGGACCGGAGGGGGAAAAAGATGTTTTTTTGGATAGAAGGCAGGTAAAGCAGTCCATTCCCTTCAGTGGCCACCCAATAATGATGTTCCCGGTCTTTCAGAATCCGGGTGATTCTGGAGTTCTTCAGGAATTCGTGTCTGACATCCGATCCCGGATGAACCGTGGCAAATCCTCCGTGTTCATTCCGGATCCACAATGTTCCTTCACCGGTCAGATGAAGATTCATTGAATCTTCAGGGACCGGACGGAAAGCCGAAGGAGTTGCGAAATCATAATAGAAAGAGGTAAAAATATTCTTTGGAAAGCTGAGGCTGTCTATCCATGTAACCTGATGCTGTGGATCAATGTGGATCACCTTTCCGGTTTCCCTTGCAGGCAGGTAGATATCGTCTTCAGGAGAGATATAGGTGCCAGTCATGAAATACCGGTGACCCCACCGTTGCAGGGAATCATTTAACGGAAAAAGCGCTATCTTTCCGTTGACAAGGCAGGCCAGTCGTCCTGTGAATGTGATCAGCCATAGTTTTCCCCGGCTCCCCGGGTAGAGTTTGACGAATGTACGATCCAGCAGCTTTGGCGGGAGTGGGATCACCCGGAATTCATATCCGTCATAGCAGGCAACCCCGTTACCGGTCGCCAGCCAGATTCTCCCGGTGGTGTCCTGGTACAGGTCATAGATGTTTGAACTGGGGAGCCCGTCAATAGGAGTATAGTGAAAGTAGAAAGGATCCTGCGAACGGACCGGAGTATTCAGGAAAAGAAAAATAATAACAGAAAAGAGAACCCGCTTTATCATGTTCATTAATCTCATGAGCAAAGATACATACGAAATATATAAAAAAAGAGGCCATCTGTTTAATGGCCTCTTTCCCGCTGTAAGCATGCAGGTACCCTTACTTCGTCGCTGCTTCCAGTCGTTTCATGATAGAGAAGATGAACGCGGCAGAGACCAGACAGCAGACGACAAAGACCATCCATACCTGCCACAGTTCCAGCCTGACCCAAAGCGTCGTGCCAACGAACAGCAGCGCATTCCCAATAGCTGTAGCAGCAAGCCATCCGCCCTGCATGAGTCCCTGAAACCGCGGAGGTGCGACCTTCGACACAAACGAGAGCCCCATCGGGCTGAGGTACAATTCAGCTACTGTTAAAATAAAGTAAGTTCCCATCAGCCAGTAAGGAGATACCCGATCGGGCGCAGGGTTCCCCTGCAGATCAAGCGGTGAAACCACCGTAAAGGAGGCCAGCATCATCAGCACGAAACCCATTGCGGCCATGATCATGCCGCTCCCGATCTTTCTGGGGGTTGAGGCCTCCTTATTCCGTTTCCGCTGCCAGGCAAACAATCCTACCACAATTGGAGTAAGGAAGACGATCAGAATGGGATTGAACTGCTGGAATGTTTCGGGCTCGATCATATTGGCATTGCTAAACGTACCATAGAAGTACCATAAAAGCAATGTTCCGGCAACCAGAACAGCAGCTCCCACCACACGCATAATCGCTTTCATTCCTTTTCGTACAAGCATGACAATTCCAACGATGACTCCGATCAGTGACAGTAAAGCGGGCAGATAGAAAAATATAAATGTGAGCGGACCTACTGTTTTATCCGTGTAATCCCTGGCAAAAAGTGTCAGGGTAAGTCCGTTCTGGTGGAACGACATCCAGAAGAAAATAACGACCAGAAATACCAGGCCCAGCGCAATAAGTCTTTTCTTCTCCTGAGCCCAGGGCATCTGGATGATGGATGCATCCTTCTGCACCATTTTTTTCCGGTCGGGAAGATGCCGTTTGAATCCCAGGTAGATTAACAGGGATACAACCATGGCAAGAGAGGCAATCCCGAAGGCATAGTTGTAGCCGGTGGAGAACACATGAATATATTCCTGGGCAAATTGCATCAGGTCGGCCACAGGTTGTCCCGAAAGCATAACTTTATCAGCAAGAGGTTGCATGGCAGAAGTATCAACCATGTTCCCGTCAATCAGGCGATGACAAAGAGCCGGCAGGTCTGGATCATATCCGTAGCCATTGGTATGTAGCCACCAGGTCCGGATAGCCCGGGCTGCACTGGGGGCGAAAAAAGCTCCGATGTTAATACCCATGTAAAATACGCTGAATGCGGAGTCCCTGAGTTTTCCATATTTCTCATTATCATACAACTGGCCAACCAATGCCTGCAGGTTCCCTTTGAACAATCCATTCCCAAAGGCAATGGTGAATAAACCGAGGATGGTGAAGGCGAGACCCATGCCAGGAATGACCAGCAGTGCATATCCCAGAAACATAACCACCTGTCCGACCATGATGGTCCCTTTGTAATTCTGGGTGCGGTCGGCTATGAATCCTCCCAATAAAGCCAGGGCATAAATCGAAAAATAAAATATAGCATAGATAATTCCGGCCTCATCGGCTGGTAGTCCATATCTTGCTTGTAGAAACAGAACCAGGATCGCCATCATGGTGTAAAACCCGAATCGCTCTCCCATGTTAGCGAAGAAGGCTACGTAAAGTCCTTTAGGATGTCCTTTGAACATGATAATACTGATGTTTGTGAATACTTTATTAATTCCTGAAAAAGGGATCTGCAAAAATAAACATTTTTGTATACCGGCAAGGGCTGCATTCCTTATTGGTATATTTTTAGCTAATTTTATTCTCTGCTGTAATATTTTATTGTCATCATCGTCTACCCCTCACATGAATCTCCAGGAATTTGTATCCCAGGTTGTTCCGCTGAAAAATAAACTATTCCGGTTCGCTAAACGATACCTGGAACAAAAAGAAGAAGCAGAGGATGTCGTTCAGGAGGTCTTTATCAAATTATGGACCCGCCGGGATAAACTGGATGAATACAGGAGCGTGGAGGCGCTGGCCATGATTACAACCAAAAATATGTGCCTGGATAGGATCAAAACCAAACGATTTCCGGTTGATCCGATCGATGACCACCAACGGTTTCTGGAAAACCTGCCGGAAGAACAGAAAAAAGACTACTCCGATGAGATCTACAAAGTAAGGCAAGTAATGAAGTCATTGCCCCGGCAACAACAGATGATTATGCAGCTGAGAGATATAGAAGGATATGATTTTGAGTCGATTGCAGAGATCATGGAGATGAATGAAAACGCGGTTCGTGTGAACCTCTCGCGGGCACGGAAACACATAAGGGAATTGATAACAACAGCCAAGATATATGACTATCAAAGAAATTGAAGCCTTACTGGCAAAGTATTACGAAGGGGAGACCTCCCTCCTGGAAGAACATCTTTTGAAAGAGTACTTCCAGGGAGAGAATATCCCCATTCACCTTCTGGAGCACAAACCGATTTTCGGCTTCGTTTCGGTAGAGGCAAAAACAACACTCTCGCCGGAATTCGAAACATCCCTGCAGGAGAAACTCGGAAATAGTCGAGTTGTCTCCATGAATCCCACCAGAAAACGCTTCCTTTTCACCCTCTCACTGGCGGCAAGTATCATTCTGATTGCCGGTCTGATTACCCTATTCCGGTTGGGGATTTTCTCACCCTCCCAGCCCTATGGGACCATCACAGATCCTCAGATCGCCTATACCGAAACCAGGAATGCCCTCTACCTCGTGAGTTCCCGATTCAATATCGGTCTCAGCCAGATGCAACACCTCGAAGCATTCAATACCGGTCTAAGCCGGGCACAGCAACTGCAGAGGTTCAATTCCGGTTTGAAGGAAATAACTAAAATCAATCAACTTGAACAATATCAACCCATAATTATAAACCCCGGACGAATCCCGAAATAACCGTCCATAAATCCCAGATCCGATGAAAGCAATGACAATCAAAGCAGGTTTACTCATATGCATGGTCTTGCCGTTGATGAGCATGGCACAGTATAAAAGTCCGGTAGAGAAGGTGTATGAAAAATATGCCGGAAAAGAAGGATTCACCTCCGTGAACGTCACCAAAGAGCTTTTCCAGATGATCATGAATGTGGAGATCGAAGGTGAAGGCACGGAAGAGGTCAAGGAATTGCAGAAGATGATGGAGCAGCTCGATGGCCTCAAAGTCATCACGTTCGAAAATAAAGAAGATCCGGAAAAAGCCAAAGCGCTATACAAAGAGTTCAACGCCCTCTTTCCATCCTCCTCTTTCGCTGAAATAATGGTGATCAAAGAGAATGGAAGTAACATCAGGTTCCTGACCAAACAGGGCGAAAAAGGAAAAATACTGGAGCTGGTGATGCTGGCAGAAGAGAAAGGAGAGGTGACCGTTCTGAGTCTGGTCGGCAGAATCGACATGTCCACTGTCTCTAAACTATCTGGCAAAATGAAAATCCATGGCATGGATAAGCTGGATAAGATAGAAAAGGAGGGTCAGAAGCAAAAAACAAAGTGACCTCATTCTTCATTCCTCATTCCTCATTTACAGCTTTACCCTCACCTGAACCTTCAACTCCGATTTCAGGTTCCCGTCGATCTGCTCCAGATCATTACCGATAGTGGTTCGATCGGTATATCTGGTGACACCCAACCAACCCGAAAGCTCTATTCGCCTGGCTATAGCCGCCTGGATCAGCAATACGCACCGGATACCCTTTCCATAACAGACTGGCGACGACCAGCTGTAGAGCACATCAGGTTCATACGTATAGATCCTGGCGTTGTAATAGGGAATGTCGAAAAGGATGTATTTCACCCGTACTCCCTGAAATACACCCGCCCTGCGGTATCTAATCTCCTGACTGGCAAGATACCCTGTCTCTCTTTTTTGATCCGTGATGCGATAGTTCCGTAATACGAGACAGCTTCTTAAGGAAACCGTGGGACTGGCGGTGATGTTGCATTCCACCTTCAGGTCACTTTTCCTCTCTTCTGTCAGGGGCGTGGTGTTCCCTACGGACAAGCGGCTGTTTACCTCTCCTCTCTTCAGGCTGTACTTCAACGAGAGAGACCAGAAAGGGGATACCTGGTAATGTCCGAGCAAGCCCGCCTCCACGCCGTCAGAGGGTCCATTGACCTGGTACCGGAGCCAGGGAAACCGGTAGAGATCAATATATCCGCTGACAGTTGTTTTTGGAATGAGTTGAGTTTGTAACCTGATGAAGAGCCCCTGCTCATTGGCAGTCGCACTGTTCTGTGAAATCGCTGTGGAAAACGGGTTTTGGAATTCAGGCTGATAGCTACGGCAGAGAAGTAACAGATCCACACCCGACAGTGGAACCACTGAGACCCCAGCCAACCAGGCTTTTCCTCCGTTAAGACTGATACTATACTCTCCAAAAAACTGGGCAAAACCAATCCGGCAACGTCCGTCGAATCCCAGAGCACCAAACCTGGCACCCTGTAATCCAAAATATTTATATACTTCTGGTGTTGGTTGAAGGGAAGCACTCCACGTACCATAAAAACCGGTCAAACCAATGAGAAAAAACCGGCCACGGTAACTAATGTGTCCCCCATAGACCCACTCTCGGACCTGCTTTCTTCGATTCATCTCTTCCTGGGTACGGTGGTATCCGGTTTCCGTAAATGAGCTGATAACAGGAGACAACACCTCACTTGTATCAACCGGATGCACCAAAGCATCTTTGTAAGTATCGGAAACAAATCCCGACCATTCCCACCTGCCGGTCCTGATTGTGACCGCTATACCTCGCAAAAATCCATTTTCACACACAGATTGTGAAGGGGCGAATCCGGCGTTGTATCGCATCGCGCTCCCAAAATAGACCAACGATCCGAACGAATTGCCTCCCAGGGTCAATCCTTGTCCGAAGGAAACCCTGAAGTGCCCCACGGTCAGTTGTTTCAGCCAATGGAGGTTCTGTAATGAGAGGAATCCGGAGTAAAAATCCATTCCCATGGGCTGACCTCCCCGGAAGAACTCCTCTCCGGCATCCTTGTCGCCCGAAATGCCCACCACCAGCCGGTCGGCAAAAGTATATCGGTACCGGAAGTAGTATCGCTGCGGACTCCCCAGATAATAGGTTCCCGGTTCCTCCTGCCGGGTGGAATCATCGTCCTGGTATCCTGCCTGCGTTTGTAATACCTGCTGGTACCGGAGAATTAATTCATGGTGTCCGTGACGGATGAGATTCCGGGGAGTCAGGTGAACCTTGTCAGGTGGAGCGCCAACCTCCAGGTAAGAAGTCAGCTGCCGTATGAGGGTGGAATCAAACCCCTCCACTGCTTGCAGTTCATACATGGAAAATACTTCGCCATAGTTATTGAGGTAATCGATCAGGTTTTTAATTTGCTTGGGATTAAGAAAGGATATCCTGGAAAGGTCGTTTGGATCAAGCCGATTGATGTTGATCTTTTTTTGCAGGGCTGAATATGTGAGAACCTCCTCCTCGTCTGGTTCCAGATCACGGGATTCTGAATAGGATTCCAACATCTCGTCTAGAAACATATTCTCCACTTCTTGCGATATCCCTTGAGTAAGGCCCGATAACAGGCAAATCAATAGTATGACTCTCGTTTTCATTCTTCTGAAGAAAAATTCTTGCCAAAGGAATACCCTATTGAAATCGCCGGTGAAAATCCCAACACCATATGATACTCTGTCGCGATATCCACTACCAACCGCCCCAGGGTCACCCCGATACCCCCTGTTACCATAAAAGGACCCGTTAGCATACCAATCCTGCCATACACCGGTTTAGCCAGCCGAACCTCCAGGCCTGTTTTCAACACCAGCGGATGTTCCAGGTCCTTCTCTCCCTCCAACAGGATCAGCACCTTTCCCGATAGATCATACCCGACCCCAAGCCGAAAAAGTACCGGCAACCGTTCTTCCGGACCACTGGTGAGCTTCACCGGCACTGGATTGCAGACCTGCATTCCAATCGTCCAGAACCGGTCAGGTTTGTACATCCAACCGATCTCACAGGAGAGTACCCCCCGGCTGCCATACCCTTCAGCAATCTGAAGCCGGAAGTACTGGAGCTGCACTCCCATACTGAACCGCTTCCCGAACTTCCGGGCATAGGAAATTCCTGCTTTGAACTCGTTGTATAACCGGAATCCATGGTAAGAGAGCACCAGCCCGAAAGCTCCCGGCTTGCCCGACCAGGATAATGCCAGCGCTTCAAAACAAAGCTCCTTCATAAGAAACCGGTTTTCTGCAAACAAACCAGCTTGCCACCCGTCCTGCCAGATCATACCGGCCTGGTTAGTGGATACTGACCAGATACCTGGCACTGCAACAGCAGCTCTTCCCATGGCTGCCGCTCTCCCTCCTGGGAGAGATTCTCCTTCCGAACCCAGTACACTGACTGCTATGGAAAGAGCGATCAATCCGATAAAAATCCACTTCATGTTTTCGATTTCCCATTAATCCGGAAAAAGGGGAAAAGGTTATACCTCGATCCAGAGTTTTTTTCCTCTTTCATATCCTTTACTTTTGCAGGAAACATTTATCATATGACAGAACTGGTATTATCGTTCCTCGAAGAGCTGGAACAAAACAACACCCGCGACTGGTTTCATGCAAATAACGGGTGGTATAATGAAGCGAAACTTGAAGTGGAGAAACTGGTAAACACCTTGATCCCGGGAGTAGCCAGGTTTGACCCCTCCGTGAAATTTATCACCGCCAAAGAGTGCATGTTCAGGATTTTCCGGGATGTCCGCTTCTCTAAGGATAAAGTGCCATATAAAAATAATTTCGGAGCCTGGATCACGAAAACAGGAAGAAAAAGCTGTGGACCAGGATACTACATCCATATTCAACCCGGGGAGTCGTTCCTGGCAGCAGGAATCTATATGCCTGATCCTGAAAAGTTGAAAAAGATCCGGCAGGAAATCTATTTCAACATTGCCGAATTCAAAGCGATTCTGGAGAGGAGAGAGCTAAGGAAGTATGTAAAGGGGGTGGACGAAATGGACCGTTTAAAGAAACCACCCAAAGGTTTCCCTGCCGATTTTCCCGATATCGAGATCCTGAAGAACAAACACTTCACCGTCTCGTCCTACTTGTCAGAAAAACAACTTTCTGAACCCACATTTCCTGAATTTACATTGAAGGTCTTCCAGGCGATGCACCCGTTCAATGCCTTTCTGGGAAAAGCGATTGATGGATAATGGAGGAATGATCAGGTCAAGTGTCCGATCACGGTCTGTTTTCCAACCACCTCTTTCCCGATCCTGATATCGATTTCAGTATCAACTGGTAAAAGCAGGTCCACACGGGATCCGAATTTGATAAATCCCAGTTCGTCACCCTGGATCACCGGCTCCCCAACCACCGGATAGCACTTCACCCGGCGGGCAACGGCGCCCGCAATCTGCCGGATCAGGATCTCTTTGCCATCTTCCGTTTCAATCACCGTAGTGGTACGTTCATTCTCCAACGAAGCCTTGGGAGAGAAAGCCACCATATGTTTCCCCGGATGGTAATGGTAATAGGTAATATTTCCTGAGATTGGGAACCAGTTCACATGAACGTCCCGGGCCGACATGAAGATCGATACCTGGATGCGCTCCTCTTTAAAAAACTCCGGCTCCATGGTCAGTTCAATCACCACTACCTTGCCGTCAGCCGGGGAAATGATGACCTTTTTGCCTCTATTCACCTCCCGTTTCGGGGAGCGAAAAAAACGCACGATCATCAGGAAAAACCACAACCCCAACGCATAGAGAAAATAATGAAACCAGGTTTGCTCCGGAAAAATGTGGTTCAGCGTCAGCAGTACCACGGCTACAAAAAGGAACACAATGAAAATGGTCTTGTATCCTTCGCGGTGTATGGTCATGGGATCAGAGCAGGTTGCGTAAAACGAGGTACAAAAATACAAAAGGAACGGAGATAAAGATCGTATCAAAGCGATCCAGGATGCCCCCGTGACCGGGCAGAATGGAACCTGACTCTTTGATGTTCAAACTGCGTTTGAAGAGTGATTCGGCCAGATCGCCAAAAGTTCCGAAGAGGATGATCAGGATGGCGATAGCCAGCCAGTCGCCCAGGGAGATTACCGGGGTAAGATAATCCAATCCGACCGCTGTAAGAAGTGCCACGATCACACCTGCGATGGTTCCTTCCCATGTCTTTTTTGGGGAGATCCGTTCAAAAAATTTATGCTTGCCAAACTGTTTTCCATATAGGTAAGCTCCGGTATCGTAAAACCAGGTCAGGATAAAGAATCCAGTAAGAATGACCGGGAACTGCCAGAAGCGGGCAACATCCTTTCCGTTCATCAGGGTTAGCAGAGCCAGGGGGAAGGAAATGTAAAGGAGACCGGTGATCGTAATGGCTACGTTGATTAAGGGTTGTGGTTGTTTTCTGAAGATCTCCAGAATAAACGGAATGAAGAAGAGTGGAATTGCCATCAACACCGGTACAAAAACCTGGTTGATGGTGGTAACGGGAAGTTCAAACCAGATCCCGCAGGTGATGATGAGGTAAAGCAGGCCGCCACCGATAGTTCCGTATATTCGTTGTGGTCGGATGGTTTCCGTGGTAAACAGGGAATAGAACTCCCACAATCCGAAGATGGTAACCAGGAAAAAGAACCCGACCAGAAGCCAGTAGCTGAAAACCATGGCTGCAAACAGTACAAAGACCATGGAGAGTCCCGTTATGGTTCGTGCCCAGAAATTACTCATCCGTCAGAAACTGTTTCAGGATCTGCTGCGCCCGAAGCACATGATCCAGTTTCACATACAATTCTATATCTCCAAATAAATAAGCCGAGTCCTGTTTATTAATGATCACTACTGGAATATCACTCTCCTCCAGTAACCCTTTCAGGATCTCTACCTTGTAAAGGATCTTGTTGGCGAATAAACACACCCACCGTTCCTGGTTTTGTTCAGGTGCTGGCATGGGTGATGTTTTCAATCAGGAATACATACAACTCCCTGGGGCCGTGTGCACCCATCACCAGTGTCTTTTCAATGTCGGCTGTCCGGCTGGGACCTGTGATCAGGGAGATCATGGAGGGAAAATCATCACCATACTTTTTCCGGATCAGTTTGTAGGCCTGCTTCAGACCCGGAACCAGTTGCGAGGTAAATCCGACCACTACGTGAATTTCCGGAAAAACCACAATCTTCCGTCCCGGGTTTAGTTTTGATGATACCATGATACTCCCAAACCTGGCAATCAGGGATTCACAGCGTGTAATCCCCATCCGTGCTTTCGTGATCATGGCCGGATCTGATTCAAACGGGATGCCGGCCTCTTTCAGATAATTCTGGAGGAGAGGATCCAGGCAATAAAGCAGGGGCCAATCCTTCTCCAGAATAAAGGATTTCAATACCCCCAGGAATTCATCCTCACTTTCGCAATAAACAAACTTTCCGGCCGCGCTCACCAGTGCCTGGGCAAAGGTTACATCCAGGGTGTCTGTGATCTCAGGATAAACATCCGATTCCTGATCCAGGATTGGGAAAGGAGGATCGCCTTTCTCGATCAACGCATGCCGGATCTTTTTCAGGATCTTCTCCCGTGATGTGCTCTCTTCCATTACAGGAAATTGCGATTATGGCTTGGGTGTTGAATCAGGTTTTGGTTTCCTGGAAATTCGTTTCGGTTTAGGTTTGGTCACAGCCTGGATACTGACGGGAAGTAGTTTCTCCTCCTCCTTGCCGAAGGGACGTTTCCCGAAGACATGCTCCAGGTCCTCCCGGAAGATCACTTCCTTCTCTTGCAATACTTTGGCCAGCTGTTCCAGCTGCTCTTTGTGCTGTAAAATGAGTTTCTTTGCCCGTTTGTAGGCTGTTTCCACGATCTGTCTGACCTCTTTGTCGATCACCTCGGCGGTCTTTTCCGAGTAAGGTTTGTGGAAAGTGTATTCCGACTGCCCGCTGGAGTCGTAATAGCTGATGTTGCCGATCTCTTTGTTCAGCCCGAAGTAGACTACCATAGCATACGACTGCTTGGTCACTTTTTCCAAATCGTTCAGAGCGCCGGTGGAGACTTTTCCAAAGAAGACCTCCTCGGATGCCCTACCCCCAACAGCAGCGGTAATCTCATCGAACATCTGTTCAAAGGTGGTGAGCTGACGCTCTTCCGGAAGGTACCAGGCAGCTCCCAGGGTTTTGCCGCGAGGAATAATGGACACCTTCACCAGTGGATGGGCATGTTCCAGTAGCCAGCTGATTGCAGCATGACCCGACTCGTGGTAGGCAATGACCTTCTTTTCGTAGGCGGAGATGATCTTGCTTCGTTTCTCCAGCCCACCTACAATCCGGTCGATAGCATCCATGAAGTCCTGCTTCTGGATGATCTTTTTGTCTTTACGGGCGGCAATCAGGGCCGATTCATTGCACACATTGGCGATATCGGCACCGGAAAAACCGGGAGTCTGACGGGCCAGGAAATCGACATCAACCTCCGTATCCAGTTTCAGCGGTTTCAGGTGAACCTTGAAAATAGCCTTCCGCTCCTCCAGGTCGGGAAGCTCAATGTAGATCTGGCGGTCGAAACGGCCGGCCCGCATCAGAGCGCGGTCCAGGACATCGGCCCGGTTGGTGGCTGCCAGGATGATCACACCGGCGTTGGTGGCAAAGCCGTCCATCTCGGTCAGGAGCTGGTTCAGGGTGTTCTCCCGTTCATCGTTGGCGCCGGTGATCTGGTTCCGGCCACGGGCACGACCAACAGCATCGATCTCATCGATGAAGATGATGCACGGGGCCTTCTCTTTCGCCTGACGAAAGAGATCACGGACGCGGGAGGCACCGACACCGACAAACATCTCCACGAAATCGGATCCGGAGATGGAGAAGAACGGAACCTTTGCTTCACCTGCAACCGCTTTGGCCAGCAGGGTTTTACCGGTACCCGGCGGACCTATAAGCAGAGCCCCCTTCGGGATCTTGCCTCCGAGCTGAGTGTATTTGCCGGGATTTTTTAAAAAGTCGACAATCTCCATCACCTCCACCTTGGCCTCTTCCAGTCCAGCCACATCGTTGAAGGTGACGCTTACACTGGATTCCTTATCGAACAGCTGAGCCTTCGATTTCCCGATGTTAAATATCTGTCCGCCAGCTCCTCCTCCGCCGCGACTCATGAAACGCATGATCAGAAACCAGGCGCCAATCAGGATTGCGAACGGAATGATGTAACCCAGGATATCGCCAAATACATCTTTGCGGGTGTCATTGGAGGGAGGGTAGGGGTATTGTTTCTTGAATTCGTCCAGTTCATAAACCGGAACATCCGATCGTACCATTCTTGCAATCAGGGTGTCACGCGAATCCTTCAGGAGCGTATTGAAGATCTCTTCCGATCCGATCTGGTAGTAGAACTGGGGATTCTGGGAAGAAGAGCTTTCGAAGCCCTTTTTATTGAACTCCTCATAGGCAGTATCAGTCAGCACCTTTTCTTTTTTGATAAAGATCTCGGCCTTCTCTTTGTTGATCACCACGATCTTCTCAATATCCTGCTTCGCAAGCATCTCTTCCAGGCGGGGCCAGGTGATCTCTTTAACCGGACTGGAATAGTTAAAATACTGAATAGCAATGAAGATGATTGCCAGAATCGCGTAAATCCAGTAAAAGCTGAATTTAGGTTTCCCCTTTTTCCCGGGAGTTAAACTGGGTGGAAATCCACCCTTGTTTTTGGTATCTTTATCTTTTTCTGCCATTCTGTCTAACTAACGTATGTTGGAGACCTTCTTTGTCAGGGCGATTCAATCCTCATAACCCTGGCGTCACCCCACAACTGCTCCAGGTTATAGAAGTTTCTTCGGGAATTCTGAAAGATGTGGACCACCACGCTGACATAGTCAATCAAAATCCATTCCGCGTTCTCAAATCCCTCCCGGTGCCATGGAGAGTCACCTTTCTCTTTTTTCACCTCTACGATCACGGCATCAGCAATCGCTTCTATCTGGGTACGCGAGGTGCCATGACAAATCACAAAGGCATCGCACACAGCGTGATTCAGGTTTGAAAAGTCAAGCACAACAGGATCTTTTGCTTTCTTATCAAGCATCCCTTTGAGGATCGCCTGGATGATTGGTTCCGATTCACGCTTGGGTTCCGTTGTCTTTCTGGGCATGAAGGAGTATTACGACCTGCAAAGGTAGTTAAAAGTTTGGTTTCAGGGTATATTTCTGGTAGAACTCGTTGATGGCCTTCACAGCTTCTTCGGCCGTATTCACCAGGATAAAGAGGTCGAGATCCTCAGGGGAGATGTTGTGGGCCTCAAGCAACACCTTTTTCACCCAATCCACGAACCCCATCCAATAATCCTTGACCACAAGGATAATGGGGAATGGTGCCAGCTTTTTGGTCTGGATGAGCGTGATGGCTTCAGTCATCTCATCAAGTGTGCCGAAACCTCCGGGCAGACAAATGAACCCCATCGAATACTTCATGAACATTGTCTTCCGGATGAAGAAGTAATCGAAGGTGATCAGCTTGTTGCTGTCGATAAACGGATTGGGTTTCTGCTCGAAGGGCAATGCGATATTCAGACCTACTGATTTTCCCCCTGCGAAATGCGCCCCCTTGTTGGCCGCCTCCATGATTCCCTGTCCTCCTCCCGTGATGATGCCAAAGCCACTCTTCGTCAGCAAGTAGGCGATCTCCTCGGTGAGTTTATAATATTTGTGATTATCGAGAGTACGGGCAGAACCAAAGATGGAGACACAGGGGCCGATCCGGGTCAGCTTCTCAAACCCTTCCACCATCTCTGACATCACCTTGAAGATCTCCCAGGTGTCATAGCTGATGGTCTCCGACCAGGTCTTCTCTTCAAACTTGCTCTTCAGCATCTCGCGATCGTCGATGTTCATGGCAGTACTAATTTAGGTGAGACAAATATACTAAAATAGCGAAATAGCGAAATAGCGAAATAGCGAAATAGCGAGATAGCGAAAAGCGAAAAGCCAACTGCCAACTGCCCCCTAATTGGATGCCAGAAACCCCTTCAAATGCAACGCTGTATACCCCATGCCGCTCTGCACTACCTCCTCCGGCGTACCCTCGGCAATGATCTCCCCACCTCTCTCTCCTCCTTCGGGACCCAGGTCGATGATGTGATCGGCGGTCTTGATCACCTCCATGTTGTGCTCAATCACCAGCACGGTGTTCCCCTTTGTGACCAGTTTATTCAGGACACAGAGCAGCACCTTCACATCTTCGAAATGGAGACCGGTAGTAGGTTCGTCAAGGATGTACAGGGTATTCCCGGTATCGGTCTTGGAGAGCTCCGAAGCCAGCTTCACACGCTGCGCCTCTCCTCCGGAGAGTGTGGTAGATTGCTGTCCCAGGGTGATGTAACCCAGCCCCACCTCCTGCAGGGTCTCGATCTTCTTGACGATCATCGGGATCGCTTTGAAAAACTCCACGGCCTGGTTGATGGTCATGTTGAGGAGGTCGTTGATCGACTTCCCTTTGTATCGGACCTCCAACGTCTCCCGGTTGTACCTCCGGCCCTGGCAGGTTTCACAAAGGACGTATACATCGGGGAGGAAGTTCATTTCGATGACTCGTAATCCTGCGCCCTTGCAGGTTTCGCAACGACCGCCCTTCACGTTGAAGGAAAAACGTCCGGGTTTGTATCCCCGGATCTTCGATTCCGGGAGATTAGCGTAGAGTTTCCGGATCTCATCAAACGCTTTGGTATAGGTGGCCGGGTTTGACCGGGGCGTCCGGCCAATGGGCGACTGGTCGATCTCAATGACCTTGTCAATATTTTTGATTCCCTCCAGGGAGCCGTAGGGCAGCGGTTTCTTGTTGGATTTATAGAAATGGTGACTGAGAATAGGGTAGAGGGTCTCGTTGATCAGGGAGGATTTCCCACTTCCCGAAAGGCCGGTCACACAGATCAGTTTCCCCAGGGGAAGTGGCAGAGTGAGTTCCTTGAGATTATGCCCGGCGGCCCCTTTCAGGAGGAGTATCTTGCCGTTGCCAGGACGTCGCGATGAGGGTACCTGTATCCTCAGTTTGCCGCTCAGGTATTTTCCGGTGAGGTGATCGTTCTGCATGATCTCCTCCGGAGTGCCATGAGCTACGATCTTACCACCGTGGATCCCTGCAAACGGACCAATGTCAATGATGTAATCAGCATGCAGGATGGTCTCCTGATCATGCTCTACCACGATCACCGAATTGCCGGTATCACGCAGGCTTTGCAGTGCTTTGATCAGTTTCAGGTTGTCATGCTGGTGAAGCCCGATGCTGGGTTCATCGAGGATATAGAGGACCCCAACCAGCTGCGAGCCAATCTGGGTAGCAAGTCTGATGCGCTGGCTCTCTCCGCCTGAAAGACTCCTGGCTGTCCGATTCAGCGTCAGATACCCAATACCAACGTCCAGTAAAAACCTGATCCTGTTCTGTATCTCCCGTATGATCTCGTAGGCGATGATCTTTTTCCGGTCATCGAGACGACCCTGCAATTGCCCGAACCATGCATACAGGTTGACAAGATCCATCGCCGAGAGTTCAGCGATATTTTTGCCGTCGATCTTAAACCATAGAGACTCTTTTTTTAAACGGGCGCCCTGGCAATCCGGACAAGGTTTTTTGTTCATGAAGCTGCTTACCCACTTCATGATGCCGGCTGGCGCAGCTTCGGCGTGCTGGGAATTGATGAAATTCACCACACCCTCAAAGTTAAGGGAGTAAGTGGAAGTGACACCGAGGTAATCGTTTTTGACCTTGAACACTTCCTCTGAACCATACAGAATGACGTTGATGGCGTGCTCGGGAATCTCTGAAATCGGGGTGTTGATGGTGAATTGGTATTTGTCTCCAATCGTCTCCATCTGTTTAAAAATCCAGTTATTTTTATACTCCCCGAGGGGTACAATACCCCCTCTCCGGATGCTTTTGCTCCTGTCGGGAATGATCTTCCTGATATCGATCTCTGAGATAGTACCAAGTCCGTTGCAATGAGGGCAGGCCCCGTAGGGCGAGTTGTAGGAGAAGGTATTGGGTTCCGGCTCGTTGTAGGAGATCCCGGTCGTAGGACACATCAGCAAACGGCTGTAATGACGGGATTCCGATGAGCCTGGCAGGAATATCATCAACTGCTCTTTGCCATGCTTCATCGCCAGGGCAACCGATTGAGCCAGTCTTTTCCCCGCCTCCTCTTTCACCAGGATCTGGTCGATCACGATTTCAATATCATGGATTTTGTACCGGTCAAGCTGCAGGCCGTTGGTTATCTCCTGGATCTCACCATCTACGCGGACTTTCAGGAAACCCTGTTTCCGGATCTGCTCGAATAGTTCGCGGTAATGCCCTTTTCTCCCTTTGACCACAGGTGCCAGGATGAGGAGCTCTTTACCGGCATGATTGGAGAAGATCAGGTTCACAATCTGTGGTTCGGTATAGCGGATCATCTTCTCCCCGGTGTTGTATGAGTAGGCATCGCTGACCCGGGCATACAACAACCGGAGAAAATCATAGATCTCAGTGATCGTGCCCACTGTGGAACGTGGATTCCGGCTGGCCGCCTTCTGTTCAATAGAGATGACCGGACTCAGTCCGTTGATCTTGTCTACGTCGGGCCGTTCCAGGTTTCCGATGAATTGCCGGGCATAAGCGGAGAAGGTTTCCATATACCGTCGTTGGCCTTCGGCATAGACCGTGTCAAAGGCGAGCGAAGATTTACCACTGCCGCTCAACCCGGTGATGACCACCAACTTGTTTCGGGGAATGGTGACGTCGATGTTTTTCAGGTTATGAACCCGTGCTCCATAAATCTCCAGCTGTTCTTCCACCGTACTCTTTCTCTTCTGCTTAGTGAATCTGGTCAATTTTTAGTGTGTCGTGAAAAAAGGTCTCCGATGCTTCCCTTTCCGAATAGGAGGATACCGAAAGCGCATTTTTCTCAGGTAACGTAAGGATATAGATCCGGCGCGACTTATTCGGGAGGGAATATCCGTGTATCCATGGATTGAACTCCCGGATGATCCGGTAAGTAATCCCCATTTCCCTGGCAAAGACAGGAAGGTCCTTGATGGTGGTATCCACCACCATCGTATAGGTCTTGATGGGTGGATAAAAATCCGATTCCCGGAGATAGAATCCATACCTTGATGGATTTGCATAGATCTCTTTGGCAGCCAGGATACGGTAGATATAACGAGCCGTCTCTTCATTCAGATAGAGTTCATAGAAATTGGAGACCTTCTGGTTCTCAAGCGCCCGCTCCATCCCGTTAAAACCCCTGTTGTAAGCTGCTGCTGCCAGGGTCCAATTGCCGAAGGAATCGTGCGCCTCCTGCAGGTATTTGCAGGCAGCCTCGGTTGCTTTGATCAGATTGTACCGTTCATCGATCTCTGAGTTCACCTCCAAACCGTATTTCCGGCCGGTCGATGGGAGGAACTGCCACATTCCTTCGGCGCCGGCCGGCGAGATTGCGTTCCCCAGGTTACTTTCAACGATTGCCAGGAATTTGAAGTCGCCGGGGATGTTGTTCTTCTTCAGGATCGGTTCAATCATTGGGAAATACCGGTGAGCCCGCTTGAACATCTGCTGGGTGGTGGAGTGCATAAAAGTAAAGGCCAGGATCTCCCGGTCGAGGCTCTCACGTACCAGCAGCTCCTCCAGAGGCACTCTTTCTCCCGCAAATTCAGCCTTTTCCGGAAGTTCAGGGGTGAAGATCTTATAATGTCGCTGAAACGCCCCCCTGTATTCCCGTTCCGGATCCTGTTTGTCCCCAATGGCAAAAATAAAAACTCCGGATAACCCAACAGCCACAACAATCGGAACAAGAAGTGCAATATATTTCTTTACCATAGATTTCATTGAATTAAAATTCAGTCCTCAGTCCTCAGTCTACAATTACCGTTTCGTCATTTCGCTACCTCGCTACCTCGCCACAAGCTCAAAAATTGCTCTGAAAGTCTGCAAACACCGGCGCCACCATATCCTTCGGTGAGATCACCGGGTCCTTGATTCCCCAATCTATATTCAGGTCCGGATCATTCCACCGGATAGCGCCTTCCGATTCTTTATTGTACACATTTGTGCATTTGTAGAAGAAGATCGTATCATCTTCCAGGGTCAGAAACCCATGCGCAAAACCGGTCGGAATCCAATACATCCACTTGTTATGTCCGGATAAAACAATGGAAGACCATTGACCATACGTTGGCGATCCCTTCCGGATATCCACCGCCACATCCAACACCGACCCGCGCATCACTCTCACCAGTTTCCCCTGGGCGAACGGAGGATTCTGGAAGTGTAATCCCCGCAGCACCCCTCGCTTCGACTTCGATTCGTTGTCCTGTACAAAGGTCACATCAACCCCATGAGCCAGGAACTTCGCCTGGTTAAAGGACTCAAAGAAATAGCCCCGCTCATCCTCATACACATCCGGCTTGATGATTAAAAGACCTTCCAGCGGTGTCTTTATAATTTCCATTATTTCGCTATTTCACCATTTCACCACATCACCACCGCACCACCGCACCACTGCACCACCGCACCACTGCACCACCGCACCACCGCACCACCGCACTATAGATGAATGCACTCCCCGTAAGCTTGCGCCACCGCCTCCATGATCGCCTCCGACATGGTAGGGTGGGGGTGAACAGCTTCCATGATCTCTTTACCGGTGGTTTCCAGCTTGCGGGCTGCCACTACTTCAGCAATCAACTCGGTGACGTTGTCTCCGATCAGATGAGCTCCCAGCCATTCGCCGTATTTGGCGTCAAAGAGTACTTTTACAAAGCCTTCCCGGGCACCCGCGGCGGTTGCCTTTCCGGATGCTGTAAAAGGAAATTTCCCCACGCGTATCTCGTATCCCGCATCCCTGGCCTGCTGCTCAGTCATCCCCACGGAGGCGATCTCCGGATTTGTGTAAGTGCAGGCGGGAATATTTCCATAATCCAGCGGCTCCACCTCTTTCCCGGCGATCTTCTCTACGCAGATAATTCCTTCGTGAGAAGCCACATGGGCCAGGGCCGGACCATGAACAATGTCGCCAATGGCATAATACCCGTCAATATTAGTTTTGTAGAAAGCATCCACCAGTACTTTTCCTTTCTCGGTCTGGATGCCAACATCTTCCAAACCAATTCCTTCGATGTTAGTGGCCACCCCTACTGCACTCAGTACGATTTCAGCTTCAACGACCTCTTCTCCCTTCCTGGTCCGTACCTTTACTTTACAAAGCTTCCCTTTGGTGTCAACCGATTCCATCGTGGAACCTGTCATCACGGTCATCCCGGCTTTTTTAAACTCCCGCGCAAGCGTCTTCGACACCTCTTCATCTTCCAGGGGGACCACATTCGGTAACAATTCAATCAGGGTGACGTTGGTTCCTATGGAGTTATAGAACCAGGCAAACTCTGAACCGATCGCACCCGATCCGACCACTGCCATGGATGCCGGTTGTTTCGGCAGGTTCATGGCTTCGCGGTACCCGATGATCTTTTTGCCATCCTGCTTCAGATCAGGCAACTCCAGTGACCGGGCACCCGTTGCAATAATTATATACTTGGCGGAATACTCTTTGGTTTCATTGGAGACTGCAGACTGTGGACTGTGGACTGAAGTTACCTCCACCACTTTCCCCGGCTTCACCTTTCCCGTACCCACCAGCACATCAATCTTATTTTTCTTCATTAAAAACTGGATCCCTTTACTCATCTGGCCGGCTACTTCACGACTGCGTTTGATGATAGCGTCAAAATCAGGCTTCACCTCACCTGCTGTAATGCCATAATTTTCAGCATGTTTCAGATAGTTCAAAACCTGGGCGCTCTTCAGTAACGCTTTGGTAGGGATACAGCCCCAATTCAGGCAAATACCGCCCAACTCAGCACGCTCCACCACGGCTACTTTAAATCCAAGCTGAGCTGCCCGGATGGCTGCCACATATCCGCCCGGACCGCTGCCAATGACAATGATATCGTAGTTCATAAAGTTTCTGTTTTATAGCGCAAAGGTAAAAAAAAATGCCGGATCCCGGATGCCGGATACCGGATACCAGGTAAGCGATACGGGATATGCGATAATACCATCCATGGTTCTATTTCGCTACCTCACTACCTCGCTACCTCACTACCTCACTACCTCACCAGCTCACTATACTTCTTCCACGCCCTGAAAAACCTCACTGCCGAAAGCAGCAATGGGGCGGCCATGGTAATGAAGAAAAGGGAGACCCATTGCTCGTCCACCCACCCGGTTTTCCGGACCAGGATTCCCGAGGTGATCATGATCGCCATCAGCAGATAGCTTCTCCAGTCGAAGAAGGAGAAGATGCATGGGCGAAGGATCTCCAGTGACCGGATGCGTGTGATATGCTTTAATGAAACACGGAGAAAGAGCAGATGGAAAAATATCAGTCCGGCCACAATAGCCAATGGGATTTTCACCCAAAGATAGGTTGTTTCAGGCAGCATCCGTATCCCCCGGTATAACAGGAATGCACCTGCAAACAACCACACCGCTGTCGCTACCAATAACAAATGCCGCTTAGGAATGCCGGGTTTAAACTTTTTCTTCACCACGGGGCACTAAGGCACAAAGATCACAATTTTTTTCTCAGGACATAAACCTTTAGACTATAAGGCGGATTAATATAGAAAAGAGATATGGAAAAATATCAGATTGAGTTCTTTGCTAAGGAGATTGTGGATTCCTTCGTGGTGAAGCTGCTAACGAAGGATTTACTTGATTTTCTCCAACAACAACCCGTTAAACAACAACTTATAACTCCCCTGTGTTGAAGCCCGGAACTGCGGATTAAACCCATATAGTACGAGCTGTCCTTTCCCTTTCTGTAACCACACCATCACGGTTTTGTCAGCCAGCTTCTCCGGTTTTTCGCAATAGTCACTCATCAGGATCTCTTCATCCGGGAATTTCGCGATCACACGGCGGTCCATATCAAACCGGGGGATGGAGGTCGTGAAAACAGGCGTCCCCCGGAAAAAGACACCCGTACTCGATGGCATTCCTAAGGTTAACGGGTGTTCCTCTTTTAATTCAGTTTTTACAAATGAGCCGGGACAGTAAACTCCCGCACTTTTAATCGATTTTGAAATATCCCTGACCGGAAGCCTGAACGACGACCATCCGAATTCGTTTTTTATCTGGAACCATTCCCGGTTCAGGACGGTTTTTATGATAAATAACGATAGCCTGGTAGGGATCAATACAGAAAATCCGTCGGCCATGCTGGAAGTAAATGGATCCTTCAAAGCCCAAACCATGGGCCTCGGAACAGCGCCACCGACTAGTGGAACATATAAATTGTTCGTGGAAGGCGGAATTAAAGCACGGGAGATGAAAGTGACGGTAAATTCGTTTGCCGATTATGTATTCAAGGAGGATTATCCTCTTCTCCCAATCGGAGACCTTCAGCAATATATCACCACGCATGGCCGGTTGCCGGGGATCCCATCGGCTGAAGAAGTGGAAACCGAA
>JBDROF010000044.1:0-70691 GCA_043810345.1 Bacteroidota bacterium
TGTACAAGAAAGCATTGGACAAATTCCTCCCTCCTGAATATTCTGAAGTTGTGTACACGGGAAACAACAACGATACAGAAGAGTTGAAGAAATATCACATCGATGGGAGAAAGGAAAAGGAGATAAGGAAGAACTTTACCAAATTAGGGGAACAACCGAAGATCCTGATTGTTACTGAGAAGCTTCTCACTGGTTTTGATGCTCCGGTTCTCTATGCCATGTACCTCGACAAACCCATGCGCGACCACACGTTGCTTCAAGCCATTGCCAGGGTAAACCGGCCATACGAGAATGAGCAGCAAGGCATGGTGAAGCCGCATGGTTTCGTGCTGGACTTCGTGGGCATCTTTGAGAACCTGGAGAAAGCCCTGGCATTCGACAGTGACGAGATCAATGCGATCGTGAAAGACATTGCCCTGCTGAAGCATCTGTTCAAGTCAAAGATGGAAGTCCAGGTTCCTCCTTACCTGAAGCTCATCACACAAGGGTTTAATGACAAGGACACCGACAATCTGATTGACCATTTCAGGGATAAATCAAGCCGAAAAGAGTTCTTCAAACTGTACAAAGAGGTTGAGATGCTTTACGAGATCATTTCTCCGGATAAATTCATGCGACCTTTCATTGACGATTACACCACTCTTTCAGCCATTTATAAAGTGGTGCGAAACGCCTATGCCCGAAGAGTTCAGCCCGACAGGGAGTTTCAGCAAAAAACCTTTGACCTCATCCAAACGCATGTGGGAATATCATCATTCCAGGAACCTTCAGATTTTTTTGAAATCAATGAAAAGACAATTGAAAAGATAAAAGAAACCCACGAAAACGATAATACGCGGGTGATCAACCTGGTTAAAAGCATCGAGAAAATAGCAGAAGAACATTCCGATGATCCCTTCCTGATTGGTTTGCGCGAACGGGCCGAAACTGTTGAAGAGCGCTATGAGGAGCGGCAAATCAGCACACAAGAGGCATTGGAAGAACTTCGAACGATCTGTGAAGATGACGTGAAACGCCGGAAAGAACAAGCCGGCAAAGGATTTGACGGATTGACTTTCTTCATTTATCGAACGTTGCTTGACAAACAACTGTCAAATGCAGAGGAGGTCACCAGGCATATCAAAGAAGAATTCATAAAAAACCCCAACTGGAAAACCAGTGAGAAAGAATTACGGGAGCTGAGAACCGGCGTGTACTATGCGATTCTCTCAGAGGAAGGTGATATTGACAAAGCCGCCACCATCGTCGACGAATTGTTTACCCATCTCTTTATTGCATACAAATTATAAAGATGACTACCTGGAAGGATAAAAGTGAGTTCAAGGAGAGGGTAAAGGAATATGCCGTAAAGTTGGATGTTCATGCCAGGTCAATAGCCATAAGACCGATGAAAAACAAGTGGGCATCCTGCTCAACGGATGGCAACCTGAACTTCAATAAAGAACTCCTGAACCTCGACAAAGAACTAGGCGACTATGTCATCGTCCACGAGTTATTGCATTTCAATATTCCCAATCACGGCAAACTCTGGAAAAGCCTTATGACTGCATACTTAGGTGATTATGAACAAACGGAAAAGAAATTAACCCGGATGGTTACCCTTCACTCAAAAAAGGCTACCCCGGTCAGCGGGCAGCCTTGAAACACGCACTGAGTAATGGGAGTTTATTGAGATTTAAGGAGCTTCCGGGTCAGGTTAAGTCCTGAGTGAGTATAGATCCGGAGGGTATAAAGACCATCCCGGAATTGCGAAACAGGAATCGTAACCGTTGTAGTTCCGGCATGGAGGTAATTGGTTTGCTGATAGACACGCTGACCTGACAGGTTGTAGAGCTCAATATAAACCTGCGATCCTTCATTCAGCTTCACCGATATCTGGGCCTGATCCCGTAACGGATTCGGGTATACCACACCTGCTTCCAGAACCGGTGCAGGTTCTTGAGTCCCCAGGATCTGGTTGCCACTGAGGGTCATCACCACATCCACGATGGGATGATCGGGAGTGAGTTCCACTTTGATGTAATCGCTCTGGCACCCGGCCATCTCGGCTTTCAGGTAGTAGATGCCATAATCCAGTTCGGAGAAATCAAATTCCCCCTGGTCATTGACCTGGCTGAAGGTGATCGCCTGACCGGCCTCATTCATCAGCAACATGGTGATCTTATCCACAAGTGTGGTTTTCAAACCGGTCGTATTAATCTGTCCGTTGATTTCGCCAATACCCGGGAGATACGAATCGGCTTGAATCAGGTTGATGTTGTAAGGATTAGCAGGTTGTCCGAGCGATATAACGGTAGCGTTTTCCCAGTTCAGGACGTCTCCATAATAGGTTGGGAGGTAGCCGTCTGGCATAAACGGAATCGCATAGACCAGGTAATTTCCTAGTGGAACCATGGGAAAATAATAGACGCCGAAAGAATCCACTACGCTGATATCAACGAACGGAACGAACGTAGCAGAGGTATCCAGGGAGAAGATCATCACAATCCCCAACTCCATAGGAAAGTTCCCCGCAAAGACCTGCCCGTAGAGCTGATTCCACTGGGTACTGTCACCAACCGAAACCGATTGGGCAGTGGACCAGGTACATCCGGTCGGATCCTGTGTCACCGTGGTGAGCGTGACAAAATAGATCCCTGACTGTGGGTATTGATGAATGACGTTTTGCCCCTGTCCGGCCTGCCCGTCGCCGAATTCCCAGTAAAAGGCGGCCGGTTGTCCGTTTATCATGTGCCCGGCTAAACTGATAGACAATCCGTTGTTCTGGAAGGTAAAGTAACTGGCACAGTCGGATCCGGTTCCCACCACCACCTCCTCGCACCAGGTACTCTGACAGATGGCGTTTGCATTATTCCCTATTACTGTTAAACATACGTAATAGGTACCTTCATCCGGGAACAGGTGCGAAGGGTTCTGTTCGGTGGAGAAGGTGCTGTCGCCAAAATCCCAGAACCAGCTTGTGATATCTCCATAGGAGAGATCCACGAAGTGAATGATCCTGGAACTCCACAGCGAATCGGGATAATAGGTAAACTGGGCCTGGCATCCACCTTGGCCACCAACATTTACAACATTGCAATAGGTATCGTAACACAGGCTGTCCACTCCCTGGATGGTCAGACATACGTTGTATAATCCGCTCTGTGCATAGGTGTGAATAGGGTCCTGAAGGTTGGAATACTGCCCGTCACCAAAATCCCAATACCAGCTGTTGATGTTTCCGATAGATAAATCAATAAACTGGAGGGTGTTCATAACCCCGGCAGAATCAGGGAAGTAGTAAAAACCGGCCTGACAAGACGTCCCGGAACAGATCTGGAAGTTCAGGACCGGACTCATATTTCCTGGACCAAACTGGGCAACAGAGGTATGAGAAATCCCCAGACAGTCGATGGTGGTTACAAACAGGATTCCGGAGGTGACACTACCATTTAACGGGATGGAATCCAGATAGAAACCGTTCATATCGGTAGATACAACATTAAAATAGAAAAAGCCTCCGCTCGAATCAGAGGTGATCTGAACTGCCTGATTAGGTATTGGAAGTCCGGTGCCATTGTCAGTTACTGTCCCGGACAAATTGACGATATTCTGCGATATGGCCGGAAACATAAATGCAAGGAATAGGATTGGTAAAATAAACCGTTTCATATGATTTTGGTTTTGAAGGTTAATACTGTTTTTAAAACACATCGATTGTCATTGGTTGCCTGGAAACGATCATTTTAGTTAATGAAGAATGGAGAAAGATGCTCTGAATCCCACTGACCACGGCTTCTTCGTTGCATCTGATTTTTCGTAGACAGAGTTAAAATAGTACTTGATAGTTGGTTCGAGTTCCAGCCCGAATCGCCTTGAAATATGCAAAGATACGTTGATCCCTCCCTGAATCTGCCAGTTAGTCTGGATGCGATCCGGGGTCACCTGGTTGATCCGGATAATACGGTTCTTGCCCGGATCATAGTCATTCAAAAGGGTTTTCGATTTCATCAGAAGAGATAAAATAGGCCCTGCCCTGAAGCCCAGACTGAACCAGCTCTTCCGGATCACATCATATCCCAGAATAAGCGGGATCTGAAGGTAGGTATACCGTTTTATTACTTTGGGATAATCGAGTTGAAGAAGACTGTCCCAAATCTCCTTATTGGAAAGGTAGTATGTGGGGATCAGGTGATAGTTTTTTTCGTCCCAGTTGAAACTGATCGAATCCAGCTGGTCAAATGAGCCGAGGTAATCGTTGTACTCAACCATCAGTTCATTGGTCCCTCTGGTAATGGATAGGCCAATCCCTGTTCTCAGTGAGTACCGGCCATACCGGAAACTTTCCTCGAGACCAAAATTACTGACATATTTATCCCCCTCGAGGGTGTTGAACATCCATTCCGGAGAAAAATAGGCAGACATCGCATATTGCCACTCCCTGGATCTCCTCGCCCGTTTCCTTTTCTCTATCTGCACCTCTACCGTATCTACAACGGGTTGTTCCCCGGAGGATGTTGGTTTGAACATGGTATCGGAGACAATAGTATGAGTTAAATCAGTGCTAACTAAAGGTTCCTCGGGAGATGTTAACACTGCAAGGGATTGCGTATCGATGATTGAAATATCCTGAGATGTACCAGCAACATGAACTTCAGTGGATTGCGGAGAATCAGAGGACCGGTCTTCAGGTTGATCAGAGTGTTGGGGTGTATCTAAGGACCAGTTTTCAGGTTGATTAGGGGAGTCTGAAGCGAGGGTGGAGGAGAGAGAAGAAGAGGTTCTGCCAACTGCCAACTGCTCACTGCCCATTTCCCCCTCCATGGCGGTTATCTGCTCTTTATCCGTATCGGTTATCCACAGCAACAGCGCCACTGTACTGACGATAACCAGCCCTGCCAGGGCAAGGAACCAACGGATTCTACGGCTCCAGCCTCTGATCTTCATGGTTGAGGCTTCGCTGAGGAACCGTTGCCTCCCCGCATCAGATGGCTGGATCTGATGTTCTTGCAACGCCTCTTTAAAGAAGTCATCAACCGGATGTTTACTTCGTTTCATTTACACTACTTTTTGTTTCTCCATCACCTCGGAAATCTTTTTTCTGAGCAGAACCCTTGCTTTGGAAAGTTGGGATTTGGAAGTGCTCTCAGAAAAATGTAACTGCTCCGCTATCTCTTTATGTGAATAACCTTCGAATACATAGAGGTTGAATACAGCCCGGTATCCGGAAGGTAATCCACAGATCATCCCCATGATCTCCTCTTTGCCGATCTGGTCGTTAAGATCTCCCCATGAATCATCCTCGTCTGCTTCATCGGAAATTCGTTCCCTAACCGTATCAATCTCCAGAAATCTCCTGTCTTGTGAATGGTCGCGGAGGAAATTAAGGGCCGTGTTCACGATGATTCGTCTGATCCATCCTTCAAAGGAACCGGACGATCGCGCTTTGAAAGTATACAGATGCTTCAGGATCTTGATGAAGCCGTCGTGCAGCACATCTTCAGCGTCCTGGCGGTTTCCGCAATACCGCATACAGATCCCCAGCAACATGGGGGCATAACGATCATACAGCGCTTCTACCGCACCTGGTTTGTTTTTCCTTACTTCTCTGGCCAGAATCTCCTCACTATTCATGAAGCAAATACTCCTGTTATTCAAACCCCAAAATACGAAAAGGTTGCCTCTGGAAAAACCGAAGGCATGAAGCCGAGCATCCCCGGTCGCCTCATGCCTTTAGTTTTCAGTCCTAAGTCCTCAGTCCGCAGCCCTCAACTCTGAATTCTTCGTCCTTCGTCTTTCGTCTTTCGTCCTTCGTCTATCGTCCCTTTTATTTCCTGATCCGCATATTGTAGAAGGAGCGGTAAACAAAGTAGAGTGCAATCACCCCAAATACGATCCCAATGTAAGGCGCCATCCGGAAGAAATCTTCAGAAATAGCGATCTCCATCGCCAGGAGTCCAAATAGGGTGGTGAATTTGATGATCGGGTTGAGAGCCACCGAAGAAGTATCCTTGAAGGGGTCTCCAACCGTATCACCCACTACACAGGCTGCATGCAGGTCGGTTCCCTTCTCCTTCATGTCCACCTCTACTACCTTCTTGGCATTGTCCCAGGCACCTCCGGCATTGGCCATAAAAATCGCCTGGAATAAGCCGAAGAAAGCGATGGAAAGAAGATAGGCGACGAAAAAGGAAGCTGCGGCGTACACCTTCGGATCACCTTGAGGGATATCCAAATTACGGTATCCGGAGAAGAAGGCAATGGCAAGTGCAAAGGAGAATATAGCTACGAAGATGTTAAACATCCCCGTTTGTGCATACTGGGTACAGATCTTCACCACCTCCTTGGAAGTTTCCAACGAGGCTTTCTTCTCCGCCTTATCATCCAGCTTGATGTGCTTTTTAATATATTCAACAGCCCGGTAGGCACCGGTTGTAACGGCCTGGATAGAGGCTCCAGTGAACCAGTAGATCACCGCACCACCGGCCAGGAATCCAAGGATGGTGTATGGATTCAGTACATTCAGGACCTGTTCGGGCTCAATGCCGAAATGTTTTTTAATGATGAGGATCAAAGAGAAGATCATGGTGGTGGCGCCAACCACAGCCGTACCGATCAATACCGGTTTTGCTGTTGCTTTGAAGGTGTTTCCGGCGCCGTCGTTCGCTTCAAGGTAGTGCTTGGCTTTCTCAAAATCAGGTTTGAAACCAAACTCTTTTTCCACCTCGGAAGTAGCTGCCGGGATATCCTCCTCTATGAGCGACAATTCATACACCGACTGGGCATTATCGGTGACCGGGCCGTAACTGTCGACAGCAATCGTGACAGGGCCCATCCCAAGAAATCCAAAAGCAACCAGACCAAATGCGAAGATGGAGGGATAGATCATCATCTCCGAAAGTCCCAACTGACTGACCATGTAAGCAATGAACATCAGCGCGAGAAAAACCATCCCCTGCCAGAATGCACTAAAATTACCAGCTACCAGTCCAGAGAGGATGTTCAGCGAAGCCCCTCCCTCCTGGGAAGCGGTGACTATCTCTTTGACATGTTTGGATTTTGGGCTGGTAAAGATCTTGGTGAATTCAGGAATCAAAGCCGCGCCCAGTGTGCCACAACTGATGATGATAGAGAGGACCAACCAGAGGTTGTTGGGCAACGAGCCGAGCTGCCAGTAACTGGCAATGAAGGTGGCAATGATGGAAAGTACGGAGGTGATCCACACGAGGTTGGTCAGAGGTTGCTCAAAGTCGAGGTCATCCACCTTACTGTATCTGGCCTTGCTGATCAGGTTGTTGATGTAAAAAGCAGCAATTGATGTGATTACCATCAGAATACGCATCACGAAGATCCAGGTCAGAAGCTGTCTCTGGAATTCAATATCGGTGATTGCCAGTACGATGAAAGCGATCAAGGCAACTCCAGTCACCCCGTAAGTCTCAAAACCATCGGCAGTCGGGCCCACACTGTCACCGGCATTATCCCCGGTACAGTCAGCGATAACACCGGGATTCCTTGGGTCATCCTCTTTGATCCCGAACTCGACCTTCATCAGGTCAGAACCGATATCAGCAATCTTCGTAAAGATTCCTCCTGCAATACGAAGCGCAGAAGCGCCCAATGACTCCCCGATAGCGAAGCCGATAAAACTTGCGCCGGCATACTCGCGCGGAACGAAGAGAAGAATGATCAGCATCATGATCAGCTCCACACAAATGAGGGCTACGCCGATACTCATCCCGGCATTGAGAGGGATATTCAACAGCTTCAATGGTTTCCTTTCCAGGGAAGCAAAGGCCATCCGGCTGTTTGCCAGGGTGTTCATCCGAATACCGAACCAGGCAACACCGTAGGATCCCAGGATCCCGATAACGGTCCAGGCAAGGATCAACAAAACGCCACCAAAGGTATTGTGTTGCAGATATCCGAAGTAAAAGGCAATGCAAAGGCCAATGATAGCAAACAGAATAACCAGAAATTTGCCCTGCTGGATAAGGTAGGTTTTGCAGGTCTCAAAAATTATCTGCGCCACATCAAGCATCGACTGATGGGCCCTCAGTTTTTTCACTTTTGTGTACTGGTAATAACCAAACAAAAGTCCCAGGACACAGATGATGAACCCAAGGTATAACAAATTATTCTGGTCGGTTGTCAGCGAGGGTATGGCCAGGTCTGCCTCGCTGGCCAAACTTAAAAAGGGGGTTAGCATTACTGTCAAAACTGTTGTAAATCGCTTCATATGAATGTATTTAATTTTAATAATTTAATTCCGGCAAAAATAAAACATTTTTTAAAATTAGCAGGTAATTTTTCCACACTTGTTTGCCGGATTGATAAAAATCACGTAGGTTTGTGTAAAGCAAACGAGGCAGGGAATGGATAAACTCCGGCTAGAGATCATTGGCATGTCTTACAGTCAGTCGCAAAGTGGCGCCTATGCGATTATCCTGGGCGAGCAGGAGGGCAAGAGGAGGTTGCCTATCATCATCGGGAGTTTCGAAGCACAAGCTATTGCTATTGAAATTGAAAAGATCAAAACACCCCGTCCCCTTACACATGATCTTTTCAAATCATTTGCGGACACTTTCCACATCATTGTCACGGAGGTGATTATCAATAAGTTTAGCGAAGGGGTCTTTTATGCTGTTCTGATCTGCTCCGATGGTAAAACCGAACAGGAAGTTGATTCACGAACCTCTGATGCCATCGCCCTGGCATTACGTTTCAACTGTCCGATCTATACATATGAGAACATCATGGTGGCGGCCGGGATCATTATGGAAGAAGAGACGCCAGAATCCATTCAGCCTGAAACAGAACAGAAAATTTCCTCAAACCTGAAGGATGACTTTACAGTCTATACAATCACTGAACTAAAGCGGTTATTGAAAAAAGCTGTTGAAAGTGAAGAGTATGAGAAAGCATCCAAGATCCGGGACGAGATCACAAAAAGAAAACGGGAGACCTAGGATATCATCCCGTGATCGTCCCTATTGTTGTTACAAGGTACATGATTGCTGGTATGATATTATGACACACGTATGAAACAATATCTCGACCTGCTCGATCATGTACTGAACCACGGTGCGACCAAAGCCGACCGGACTGGAACCGGCACCATTAGTGTCTTTGGATATCAGATGCGTTTTAACCTCGAGGAGGGGTTCCCGGTGCTGACCACCAAAAAGCTCCATCTCCGGTCCATCATTCATGAACTGCTCTGGTTCCTCAAAGGGGATACTAATATCAAATACCTGCACGACAACAAGGTCACTATCTGGGATGAATGGGCCGACGAATCAGGAGAATTGGGCCATGTTTATGGCTATCAGTGGAGGTTCTGGCCCAAAGCGGACGGGAACCACATCGACCAGATCTCGCAGGTAGTGAATTCCATTGTCAGGAATCCTGATTCCAGGCGCCACCTTGTCTCCGCCTGGAATGTGGGTGAGCTGGACCAGATGGCATTGCCTCCCTGTCACCTCCTCTTCCAGTTTTATGTAGCTGAAGGGAGGCTCTCGTGTCAGATGTACCAGCGGAGCTGCGACATCTTCCTGGGGGTTCCATTTAATATTGCCTCTTATTCGTTGTTGTTACTCATGATGGCTCAGGCAACCGGGTTGAAGCCGGGGGAGTTTGTCCATACGCTGGGTGATGCACATATTTACCTGAACCATATCGACCAGGTAAAACATCAATTGACCCGGGAGCCCCTTCCTCTTCCTATCATGAAGATCAACCCGGCCGTAAGAAATATTCTGGATTTTGTATATGAGGACTTCGAACTGGTTAATTACCAGGCGCATCCGCATATCAAAGGAGAAATTTCCGTTTAACTATCGAAACATGATCTCAATTATTGTTGCAGTCGCTGAAAATTATGCCATTGGAAAGGATAATAAACTATTATGGCATCTCCCCGATGACCTGAAACGGTTTAAAAGACTCACTACCGGTCATTCAGTCATCATGGGAAAGAATACGTGGGAGTCTCTTCCCAAACGCCCGTTGCCCGACCGAAGGAATATCGTTATAACTGATGATCCGGATGATCATTTTGAAGGGGCGGAGATGGTGATGTCTATCGATTCGGCACTTGCGCTATGTAAACACGATGATGAAAATTTCGTAATGGGAGGGGCCTCGATATACCAGCAGTTTCTTCCTCTGGCCGACAGACTCTACCTCACCAGGGTTCATAAAACCTTTGATGGGGATGCTTTTTTCCCGGAACTTAATCTCCTGGATTGGGAACGGATTTCCAAAGATGATTATCCACCCGATGAGCACAATGATTTCGGATATACCTATTACATCTTCGACCGGATACCATGCCAGTAAACAGTTGGCACTCGTCTTACATCTTACGTCTTACGTCTCACGTCTTACGTTTCTCCTTCCGGGCTGCAGGAAATAGAATGTTGTTAAGGATCAGCCGGTATCCAGGAGAATTCGGATGAAGGCTGAGTTCGGTTGGAGGGTCTCCTACCAGATGCTGGTAATCTTCCGGATCGTGGCCACCCAGGAATGTCCAGGTTCCTTTTCCAAAATCACCATGAATATACCTGACCTCATTCAATACTTTATTTTCCCCCATGATAAGAACAGAAGGTTTCAGAAACTCCTTGTTAAATGCTGTGGTTTGTCCCATGAATCCCGAGATGATGACCTCATGATCCTGGCAAAGCATCGATGGTACCGGATCCCATTTGGCTGAAAATTCAAAGAGTGTGAACAGGTCTGTGTTTTGATTCAATGCGCGAGGACGGGTTTCGGTAGCATCGATAGATGATATCTCATATTCATATGGATTCATGCTGATTGTGAAGTTCTCAAAAGCAAAGCACCTGGAATAATCGAGCTTACTGTTAGCATTGGGGTCAGGGGGATCTCCGTCGGACATTACATCGCAAATATCGACTCCTTCAGCTGCCAGGGCTACATCATAGCTATCCGGAGCTGAGCACATGGAAAAGAGGTATCCTCCTCCTGCCACGAAATCCCTGATTTTTTTAGCTGTCTCCAGCTTCATCTGGGAGACTTTTTTAAAGCCCAGCTTGAAAGCCAGATCCTCGTTCAGCTGCACATCCTCCTGATACCAGGCGTAATGCTTGTAAGCTGCCCAGAATTTCCCATACTGACCTGTGAAATCTTCGTGATGGAGGTGCAACCAGTCGTACAACGGAAGTACTCCGGCATGGATCTCTTCATCATACACCACATCATAAGGGATCTCTGCATAGGTAAGCACCAGGGTAACAGCATCGTCCCAGGGTTGTTTGTTTTTAGGAGAATAGACTGCGATCCGCGGGGGCTTATGGAGTCTGATGGTCTCCATGTTTATCTGAGGATCGGCAATCTCCAGTAAGATAGCATTGGCTTGTGCATCACTGATCACCTGAGAAGTGACTCCCCGGATTTGACATTCCTGCTCAATCTCCGGAACATAGGGAATCAGGAAACTTCCTCCCCGGAAGTTCAGCAGCCAGCTGACCTCCACCTCTTGCTGAAGCACCCAATAGGCCACACCATATGCCTTCAGGTGATTCTTCTGGGTGTAGTCCAAGGGAATTAACACATGTAATCCCATTGAGATGTGTGTCATCAACAGGAGAAAGAGAAGGGTAATGGTTCTGGAGAAGCTAAAACGGTATATCATTCGGGCTGCTCTCTTCATGGTCAATCTCATCCATTCTGGACATGACATTCCGGGTCCTGATCTTTCCATCAAACGAGTCGCTAGGGGAAATAGTATCAGCAAATGCATAATCCTCCTCGTAGTCCATGAATTTGGCAAACCTGGCAACAAAGCGTAACTTGATATCTTTGGTAGGACCGTTCCGGTTTTTGGCGATCCCGATTTCTGCCAGACCGGTAGTGGAATCACCTTTCTCATCCACGTCGATTTTGTAATACTCCGGACGGTAGATGAACAGCACCATATCGGCGTCCTGTTCTATCGATCCGGATTCCCTGAGGTCGGAGAGGATCGGTTTTTTTGTTCCCCCTCTTTTTTCTACTTCCCGACTCAACTGTGAAAGTGCCAGGATTGGCACATTCAGCTCTTTTGATAGGGCCTTCAGGGATCTGGATATACTACTGATTTCCTGCTCCCGGTTCCCTTTATGTTCTGCGCCTCCCTGCATAAGCTGCATATAATCAAGGATGATCATCTCCACATTGTGTTGTTGCCGTAATCTTCGACTTTTTGCACGGAGTTCAAAAATGGTTAACGCAGGGGTGTCATCAATAAAAAGGGGAGCGTCAATCAGACGGGAGACTTTGCTATTCAGGAGATTCCACTCCTCTGTATCGAGGGTTCCTTTTTTCAGTTTTTCAGCAGGGATTCCTGTTTCACTGGCCATTAACCGGGTAACCAGCTGTACAGCAGACATCTCCAACGAGAAAATAGCAACAGGTTTATTGAAATTTACCACTGCATTCCTGGCCATGGTCAGGGCAAGTGCTGTTTTACCCATCCCGGGACGAGAAGCAAGGATGATCAGATCTGACCGCTGCCAGCCACCCGTTACGCGGTCTAGTTCGGTAAAACCCGACCCAACACCCCGGAGATGTCCTTCGTGCTTTTGACCTGCTACAATTTCCTGGATTGCCTCTTTCACCAGAGATTGCATCGATCTGTAGGTCCTTCGAAGGCTGTTTTCGCTGATGAAAAAGAGGTTATTCTCGGCCTTGTCGAGAAGTTCAAACACATCGGTTGTGTCTTCGTAAGCGTCTTTGATGATTTCGGAAGAGATGTGGATCAACTCACGTTGGATGTATTTCTGCAGCAGGATATGGGCGTGGTACTCAATATTAGCTGCCGATGCTACCCGGTTAGTCAGCATAGTGATGTAATAGGGACCGCCCACCAAATCAAGTTCTCCGCTTTTGCGAAGTGCTTCTGTAACAGTAAGAATGTCAACAGGTTCTGTACCGGCAAATAATTTCTGGATGGTAGCAAAGATAATCTGGTGTGCCTCTTTATAAAAGATTTCTGGCTTAAGGATTTCAATGACCTCCGTCAGCGGATCTTTTTCAAGCATCATAGCGCCTAAGACGGCCTCTTCCAGATCGATTGCCTGAGGAGGCACTTTCCCGTGCTCTATAAACAATTCTGAAACGGGACTCCTTTTTACCCGTTTTCTGCTTATTCGCTGAGTTTCCTGCAGTTGCTTTTTGTCCTGGCCCAGTGTATCTGGACCCTCATTTTTCAACTCTTCCATAAATCAAAAGTAAAGCTTCCACAAGAGAAATCTCCTAAATCTTTTCATTAAAGTTTTCAACACTACAAACGAAAGGTCAAACCAATGCTTAACCACTTATGCCACCAGCCATTTACAAACTCCGGGCTCTGGATGAACTGCTCTCCCTTCAGCTGGAAACCACCGTAGGATACGATAATTCCCCCGGAACCAATAAACATAAGACGGTTGAGTTTATCTGATGAAATGGTATAGGGACTGCTCCTGTTAAAGAGCCCTCCCTGCAGGGTAGCATCGTACCCCATTGCTTTCCCGCTTAAATCCGCAAAAAAGTAGTACTGGAAGTTCCTCGTATTTCGTAGCTGGTTCAGAGACTTTTTAGAAAGGAAGAGGTTTATGAAATAGGAGTTAAACCAACCGGTTCTTATATATGTTCCACCGGCAATATTTGTATATACTGTACCGAGACTTCCAGATCCTTGGATAAGGAGATCCAGACCAGGGATGGAGACAATCCCTTTTTCAATTCGTACAAAATAGTTTAGAAGAAAATCATCCTGGATCTGAAACTCCCACCCAAGTGGCTCATTGTTGGTAGGAACCGTATTATGGAACGCCCGCTGAACATATTCTCCCAAGGAAGATGGGCCCAGAATCCCAATCTGAAGCTCGCTGATCAACCGGACTCTTTTGCGGGCATCGTTAGTGGTTTTGTTGCTTCCAACATATAGATAAGCTGCATAAGGCCGGTCACCGACCATAATCCCCCCGATCTTCGAGGTGGAAGGGGTATACATATTCTGTACCAGAGAGAGTCCGTAGTAGTTGACACCTCTGTTCCAGTAAGGAATCAGAACAGCAGAAAGGGGGTTTAGTCTCAACCCGGGTGTGATCAGAGAAAGTTGAATACCATTTGTATAAAACCTGTCGGTATAATTAAAAATGTCATTGTCAAGCTGGAGGTGAAAATAGCGTTCCGGACTCAATGTGATCATGGAGGGATAGGATTCCTGTTCCATGTATGCGATCAGGAACTTTCTACTGACTGGTTCATTCAGGTCCAAATCGGGATATAGTGCATGAAATCTGGGTAAAGCAAACAGGTAATCCGGGTTTCTGCGAATGACCTGCTGCGGTAGATATCCGCTCAAAGCAGGACCGGAAAGCGGATTCAATTTCGTAAATGGGATCAGATCAGGATTCGGAACAAAGGTCAGGGGATGGGTCGATCGGGCCAATTCTCCATGATAGTTGGTCAACCAGTCGGTGGGTTGCATGGGACTACGTTTGGATGCATCCGGCGTACATCCGAAAAGGAAAAATAGATTGAAACCGATAATGACCAGGCGATTCATAAGCCGGCCCAAAGTTACTGATTCGAGGATTACCGGGTGTGTGAAAGAATTGCTTAAGTTAGTCTTCAGTCTTACTCTGTACTTAACCGGAATTGACCGGTTACAGAGCTCGCAACATCTCTTTGATGATCGTCGTCATGGAAGGTTCTGACCGGCTGGCTGCATCGATGACAACCTGGTGGGAGATTTCTACGATCTTACCAGGTACACCCAGATCTGAGATAACTGAATCGGTCCGGGAACTGCGGCATAGACTCCTTTTCTGAGGGGAATCTTATGTGTTCTAGCAATTGCAAATGCCGATTCGATCAATTAGCCCGAGAAGGGGATTATCGACCATCAGGTTGATATGGTCCTGAATCACCATCAGATCACCGATCTCGAAATCCGGATTTAATCCTCCACTGGTATTTGAGAGGATCAGTATGGATATACCGAGGTATTTCATGATCCTGACAGGGAAGGCAATCTCCTGCATCGTATATCCTTCGTAATAATGAAAGCGTCCCTGCATGGCAACCACCGCATGCCCTGACATCGTCCCAAAGATGAGCTGGCCATGGTGACCTTCTACAGTTGATACCGGGAAATTTGGGATGAATTCGTATGGAATGGTGTGCTCAATCTCTATTTCATTGACCAGTCCCCCCAGACCTGTTCACAGGATGATGCCATTTCAGGTTTTACGGATGTTTTCCCTTCAAGGTACTCAGTAGTTTCGTGTATTTTTTTCAACATAGCTCAAGATAGTTTGATTGAATTGTTCTTTGTCATCGCCATGAAATTCAATCTCAATAGGAAGATAGTACAACGGCAACCGTTTGATAAAATTACTGAGTTCCGGGGTTTTTATCCGTATGATGTCTTTTTCAGTAGTAACGATCACCTTTTTGCGGGTTGGAAGATCATTAAATCTGGCCTTGATTCTTTTCAGATCGTCCAGCGAGTATGGATGGTGATCCGGGAATTTAAGAACTTCTAATTCGCGACAATGTCGTCTCAGATGCTCCACGAGCGGATAATCGTTTGCTATACCTGTAAAAAGCAGAATGATCGAACTGCCATAAGGAGTAACAGCAGAGGTGGTTGGTGTCACTACAACCGGATCACTGTATTTAATAAAAGAGAAGAAAATTCGTTGACCTGGTTTTGGTTTCAGTTCTTCCGTGATCCGCCGGCGGGTAATCGGTGAAAAAATTTTCGGTGTTTTTGTAACTACAATGATATCGGCTCTTTTAGCTCCACAGGCGAATTCTCGCAGAGTACCTGAAGGAAGCACAAAGTCATCTGTATACAATTTATGGAAGTCGGTAAGCAATACGGATAACCCAGGGTTCACGTATCTGTGTTGTAAGGCATCGTCAAGCAGAATTGCGTCCAGTTTCAGAAACCTTTTTTGCAACTCCTCGATGCCTTCTGCCCTGTTTTCGTCAACGGCGACTTTGATACCATCATATTTTTTCGCAAACTGTAACGGTTCATCCCCCACATATCTATATGCGGAGCGGCTGGATGCAAGCACAAATCCTTTACTTGTTCTACCATATCCCCTGCTCAATGTGGCTATGAGAAACCGATCTCTAAGTAAGCGGATCAGGTACTCGATAAGAGGAGTCTTTCCTGTTCCTCCATAGGAAAGGTTCCCAATGGTGATGATGGGGGTATCAAATTTCTGGGATGGGAGGCATCCGCAGTTAAATAACCAGTTACGGAACATCATGGACGCCCCGTAAAGAAGAGAAAAGGGGAATAGAAGTAATTGATAAAATTTCATGTTCGCCCGGGAAGCGGCGAAAGGTACAAAGAAATTATTAAGAATAAAATAAAATGTTAGGAGAAATCCCTAACAACCTCGCAAAAGCAGCCCTTAATGGGTGTGTATCTTCTCGCGCTGGAGAAATTCTATGTTCTTGATCAGGTCTTTGATTCCAAAATCAAGTCTGCTCGTTTTCATTATATAATCTGTGGCTCCTGAATCTATGAGCTGTACTGCGAGTATCGGATCGTCAAATGCCGAGAAGAAGACTACGTGGGTTGATGGGCTGAGTTTTTTCACCATTCGCAGGAAATCAAATCCGTTATGGTCAGCCAGGTCGTATTCGGTTATCAGATAATGTGGAGTTACATTTTTGCGAAGGCGATAAAGACACTCTTCGGCTGAATGATATAACTGAACATTAGCAAACCGTTGAATCGTAAGATGATATTTTAAAAGGCTACTGTGAATAGGATTTTTGTCAACAATAAAAATCAGGACTGATTTCATGAACCAAAGTTTTCACTTTTTTAAGTGAAAGCATAACCAATTTGATGTTTTTTATCAACAATGTTTTGAACAATTTACTCGTAACTCATGCAAATTGGAATTAAAGTACCCTTTCAGTACTTTTGAAGCGACAAAAAGTTAGCGATGAAACTAAATGAAATTATTGCCGTACTGGAATCATGGGCCCCTGTCTCATTTCAGGAAGAGTGGGATAATTCCGGCTTGATTCTGGGAAATCCATTACTGGATGTCACTGGAATCATGGTGAGTCTTGATGCAACTTTCGAGGTACTCCAGGAAGCCCTTTTACATCAATGCAATCTTATTATTTCTCATCATCCTCTGATTTTCAAAGGGATAACCAGTATTACTCCTACCTTACCGGCATATCAAATCATTCAAACGGCCATTCAGCATGATGTTGCCATCCTGGCACTTCATACAAACTTAGATAACAGAACCGATAGCCTGAATCATTTTCTTGGAAGGAGACTGGGTTTGGAGCAAATCAGAATTCTCCAACCAAAGAAAGGATATCTGAAGAAACTGGTTACGTTTTGTCCGTCTGACCATGCCGACAATGTGAGGGAATCACTCTTTGCGACAGGGGCTGGACATATTGGTAATTATGACTGTTGCAGCTTTAACACACCAGGCCTCGGGAGCTTCAGAGCCTCGGAGGGGGCGAATCCATTTGTAGGTAACAAAAACGAAAAGCACTTTGAAGAAGAGACCAGGATTGAGGTTGTATTTCCAGTTCACATAGAACACAGGTTACTAGAAGCATTGCTGAGAAGTCATCCATATGAGGAGGTTGCATACGATATCTATGCACTGGATAACCTCTTTCATCAGGTAGGGGCGGGTATTTTCGGTCACCTCCCCGAGCCAATGAATCCTGCGAATTTCCTTAATTTGGTTAAGCAAGGTTTTGCATTGAACATTATTCGTCACACGATACTACCGGAAAAGCCGGTAAAAACCGTTGCATTATGCAGTGGTGCAGGTGCATTTCTTATCAGGGATATCCATCAAATGAGTATCGATGCGTATTTGACAGGAGATCTTACCTATCATGATTTTCAGAAAACAGCGAACGGTTTTTTACTAGTAGATATCGGTCATTTTGAAAGTGAACAATTTGTTAAAGAGATGCTGAAAGAGCTACTAATAGAAAAATTTCCTAACTTTGCGGTCCTCATTTCTGAACATGAGACAAACCCGGTAAAATATTTTTAAGAGCTGAATATGGCTAAAAAGACAAGTATGCCAATTGCAACTTCCGAACCTTCTAAATTGAAAAAGAAAGAAGCACCCAAAACAAAGATTGTATCAAAGAAAGAGGTTGAGAAAGAGAAGCAAAAAGACGAAGGTGTTGTGAAGGAGCCGCTTAAGACTAAAGTAAAATCGAAAAAAGGGCAAACGGATGAAAAATTGGAGTTTTCGAACGAACAAAAGTTAGTTGCTCTGTATAATCTCCAGCAGATTGATTCTCAAGTAGACAAAATCAGGATTATTAGAGGTGAGCTTCCGCTTGAAGTGCAGGATCTGGAGGATGAGATTGCCGGACTTGAAACCCGGGTAGATAATTATATCCAGGAGACTATGATGATCGAAAAGTCTATGCTCGACAAGAAAAATTCCATCAAAGAGAGCCAAACTCTGATAAAACGTTATGAAGAGCAGCAGATGAACGTTCGGAACAACAGGGAATATGATTCATTATCTAAAGAGATTGAATTCCAGAACCTAGAGATCCAGCTCTCTGAAAAAAGGATCAAGGAGTTTCAAAACACCCTGGAGGTTAAAAAGCAGGAGATTGAGCGGTTGCAAAGTGTTCTTGAAGAGAGAAGAGGCGATCTGGAGATTAAGAAGAATGAGCTGGATGATATCGTTGCGGAGACAGAAAAGGAAGAAAATGAGTTGATCAAAAGGTCTGAAGAGAATCGGAATTTTATCGAGGAACGACTGCTAACAGCCTATACCAGAATCCGTAAAAATGCACGGAATGGACTTGCCGTTGTACAGATCGAAAGGGATGCATGTGGAGGGTGTTTTAACAAAATTCCCCCTCAGCATCAACTAGATATCAGGATGCATAAAAAAATCATAGTCTGTGAATATTGTGGAAGAATTCTTGTTGATGACGGGATCGTCAATTATGCAAACTAATGTCCTACAGTAAAATAAAAACTAGAGCGCTTGACAGGAGTCGTTTTTTCCTGATCAGCGCTCTCGTTCTTTTATCAGGATCTCTCTTTTCACAGTATGTATTCAATAAGAGGTGCCAGGAAGCTTATCATGAGATTCTCAACTTTCGGTTTGACGAAGCTAACAAACTCTTGCATCAGGAAAGCAAGCAACATCCAGATAATCTGATCCCACTCTACCTGGAGAATTATATCGACTTTTTCAAACTCTTCACAGGAGAAGATAAACTTATGTTCGAACTCCTGAAGAGTAACAAATCCATACGGCTTGATCAACTGGAGCGTGGGGATAAAGACTCTCCCTATTATCGGTTTTGCATTGCCGGGATAGCAGTGCAATGGGCATTAGTCCGATTGAAGTTTGGGGAGTATACGACCGCAGCATTTGAAATCAGACGGGCATATCTACTTTTAAAAGAAAATGAAAAAAGGTTCCCCGACTTTCTTCCGAACCAGATAGGTTTAGGAATCCTGCATATCATAGTTGGCCTGATTCCTGCCCAATACCAGTGGTTAGCTAACCTGGCCGGGCTGGAAGGAACTATATCGGAAGGAATTTTGGAGTTAAAGTACGTATTGAATTATCGCGATGATAATCCTGTGTTCTCCCTGTTTAAACCTGAAGCCTGTTATTATCTTGCTTTCATTGACATCAACCTCTTGAATAATAAGGAGGAATCCTTGTCTCTGATCCAACGATTTGACAGTGACGCTTTCTTACAAAAGTACCAAAAAAGCCCCCTGATCATCTATGCGAAGTCAAGTATCTTTATGAAGAATGGAAGAAACAGTGAGGTCATATCACTTCTTCATAACTATTGTGCTTCCCCTGATACCTATCCATTTGTTTTTCTCTACTACCTGGAAGGGCTTGCAAGACTGAATAACCTGGATACCTCTGCTGCCATTTATTTGAACCGTTTTGTGAAGGAGTTTACGGGGATCAACTACATCAAGTCCGCCTATCAGAAACTGGCCTGGGTATATCTGCTCCAGGGAGACACACTCCTTTACCAGGCAGAAATTCAGAAAGCAGGAACAAGAGGAAACGCAATCGTTGATGAAGATAAACAGGCCTATTCTGAGTATAATATAGGGATACTACCTGCCATTCCATTATTAAAAGCCCGGTTATTATATGATGGAGGGTATTTTAGCGAAGCCCAGAAGGTGTTGTTGAACACTCCTCTTGACAGTTACATACGCAGCAAAAAAGATCTTACCGAATACACCTACCGTATGGGCAGGATTTATCATGCGACAGGCAATCTATCAAAAGCGATTCAATATTATACAGCCACCATTAAGAATGGACGTTATCTGCCTCATTATTTTGCTGCCAGCGCCGCTTTAAATCTGGGATGGATCTATGAGGAGCAGGGTAACTATCTGGCTGCGGATGCCAACTATCGGCTTTGTGCCTCCATGAACTATACTGAATATGAGAACAGCCTTCGACAAAAAGCGAAGGCTGGCCTTAGTCGATTGAAAAAGAGTCAGAACTAGAACCTGAAACCAAAAGTGGCAGTAGCCGAGTGTGTCTGGATATTCAGACTTGCCGGAGTAACCAATGCTGGGTCATACAGATAGAAATTCGCTTCAGATCGTGACCATTGGTAGGCAAAATCACCAAAAAACCGTTTTATATAAACTCCAAACCCTCCGCTTACCGTATATCTGGCACCTATATTTCCAGTTTTATCAGGTGCGCCATAGTAACCAAAGCCGCCCCGTATCCGGAACATGGAAATGCGCCATTCTGTCCCCACTCTTACATTGAAAGGCGCCTTATAGTCAGTTGAAATTACTGAATTGACATCCGTGAATGAATCTCCTGGCGCTTTGTACCTGGCCTGACTATAATTCACAAATTCATACTCACCACTGATAAAACCATGTTGTCCGACAAAAAAGGCAAGGCTTCCGATGGCCCGAAACGGTGTCATCAACTGATAATCGTAAGCTCCTGACGGAGAGTTCTGGGCCGGGTAATTCAACACGCTGTCATAAATGGCAGACATACTGGAAGCGTAGTAATCATACATGGAAGGATACCAGGTAGGCGTGTGAATTGCACCTCCAATCCGAATCCAATCGGCAGGGCGGTAGATAAGGCCAACCTTGAAATTGACTCCGGTACCATGTGTTTCATAATTATAGTCATATCTCAGGGATTGAAAATAGGGGATAGAGTCCCCAGTATCCTCTTCCCGGTAAATACTTTGGTAAAAGTACCTGATGCTTGGGATTCCTATCGTTAATCCGAAATATAATTTATCAATAATATTACCTCCAAGCGAGATGTCGAATTCATTGATGGATCCCCACGTTATGATTGCTTTATCCTGAAAAACACCCCCATTCGGCATGTCAGAGAGGTATTTATTCTGAATACTGTCATAGAATATCAAACCACAGTCATAGGCAAGGCCAATATCGAAGGGATAATTATATCTGACATCTCTGGGATTAAGGATTGGAGTCTTATTCAGGATGTCTGTAAATGAGGTTAGCAAGGAACTTGTATGATTTGGTCCCTGAATATATAGCCGGTTATTGAAGTTGTTTTGACGATTCATACCGAAGGCTACACTGATGGATTTAAGGCTACCAGACCCGTCGGGTTTCCCGGTATAAAAGGTATAGATGTAGCCAAAATTGGCCAATGCAAAGTTTAACTTATAATCGGTTGAATTATATCCGTTGTAATCAGACGAGCTATAACTGCTGAAAAACGAAGGAGAGAAAGTGATTTCGGCGCTACGGTACAACCCGAGACCTGCAGGATTGGTTGACATCGTGGAGAAATCTGCTCCAACGGCTCCGAACGCACCAGCAGTCGCCATGAACCTGGACGTTCCGTTATAAAAGATCCTTGAATATTGAAGAGCATCCTGGGCTGTCTGGGCTGAAAGTTCAATCCAGGTGGCGATCAAGAAGATAGTGAAGAATAGGACTTTTTTCATTTCTACAAGAAATTAAGAGTTAGTATAGAATCGTTACTTGCGTCGCCCGCCAACGCCTCCGCCTCCGGAACTTCCGGAAGATTTGGAAGGAGTTGAATAAGAACCACTGCCAGACCGTGAAGGAGAAGAATTGCTGTTTGACCGTGAGGGTGAAGAGTATGAGTTCGACCTCGACGGGGTTGAATAGCTATTCGACCGGGGTGGGGTGGTTCTTGTCGGCGTATAGTTCTTTGTCGGATTTGTCCTGGTATTGATATTTGTTCGGCTCGGTGCCGGAGTTTGCCTGTCGGAGTTGGATGGAACAACATTCTGACGTTGAGGTTGAGTTGTTGGAGGATGCGAATAAATCGGTTGTCCGCTTTTGTTTTGTTGTTGAACTGAGGTTCTGGACGGTTGGGTCCGTGGACTGAGATATTCCTGACTCGACTTCGGTTGTCGGTATGTCGGGGAGGTGTAGTTTTGAGTTCGTGTAGTGGTCTGAGATGACCGGTTGTATTCGGGTTTGATATACTTAGGGGCAGGTTGTTGCTGCTGACGAGTATATTGTGAGTTATTTCTGCTAGAAGAGGATTGCAGTTCTTTGTCCGTACGGGTATATTGATATCGTTCATTCGTTTTTGGTGTTATTGTCCTGCTGTTTCGGGTTGAAGGAGCATCAGGCTGGCCTTTTGTAGTTCTGGCATTCAGGTTATTACCTCCGGATGATGTAAGTGGTCGACGACGCCCATAATAAGTGTCGTTGTATGGATAATCCCAACTGTTCCATCCGTAGGGATTTCCATAATACCCATCCCAGTAACCCGCATAATAGCCATTCCAATATCCATAAGAATAGGGACTCCAATAATATGGATAGTATAGGTATTGATAATACCAATAATTGTATCTCCAGTACCAGCTATAATACGGATACCCCCAGCCCCAACCGTAGTTCCAGTACCAGGGATCATAACCCCATCCATATCCAAAAGACATGGAGGGCCCCCAGCAGGATCCAAAGCCACTACCTACATAGACATTAACATCAGGACTTGAAGAACCTTCCTGATAGTTCGAGTCATAATTGGCTGGATCTGTATAGGCATCATCAAAATAGGTTGCCTCCTTCTCAGGATTATGAAACCGTTTAATGCGGGCCGAATAGGAGTAGTCGTTGTAGTCATCGTAAAGAGTAGATGATTTTGGAAGGGTTGACACTGAGCTATCCGGGGAAGTGATCTGTTGATCTGAAACAGAAGATTCGTCTGTGGTTTCTGTCTGTTTCTTTTTTCTGTCCTTCTTTTTATTCTTGGATGCTGTATAGTAAACATCATCACCATAAACAGCATCTTTATTTTGCTGGGCAACAGAACCTGACAGGATGAAGCCCAGGATGAAGATGATTAATGCTGCTTTTTTCATGATTGTACCTCCTTTAGAGTTTTAAGAGAATGGTTATATTCATTAATGCCCTAGATTTTTTATTATTTTTGTGCGCAGTAATTCAAACAGTCTAGTAACTGCAAATATCATACCGAATTCAAAAGATGGCTAAAAATTTTCCAACCCGGGCTGAAAATTATGCACAATGGTACAACGATCTTGTAATTAAAGCTGATTTAGCAGAGAACTCGGCTGTACGGGGATGCATGGTGATCAAACCCTATGGATTTGCCATCTGGGAAAAGATGCAAGCGGCTCTGGATAAGATGTTTAAAGATACAGGTCACTCCAATGCTTACTTCCCGATATTTATTCCAAAATCCTTTTTTAGCAAGGAGGCCAGTCATGTGGAAGGATTTGCCAAGGAATGTGCCGTAGTGACTCATTACAGGCTGAAGAAATCACCTGATGGGAAAGGGGTCATAGTGGATGAAGATGCCAAGTTGGAAGAGGAATTGATTGTTCGCCCAACCTCGGAAACCATTATATGGGATACCTATAAAAACTGGATTCAATCCTACCGGGACCTTCCTATCCTGATAAACCAATGGGCCAATGTGGTCAGGTGGGAGATGCGGACAAGATTATTTTTACGAACGACCGAATTTCTCTGGCAGGAAGGGCATACGGCTCATGCTACCAAAGAAGAGGCTTTTGAAGAGACCATCACGATTCTGAATTTATATGCTGATTTTGCTGAGAACTGGATGGCCCTGCCGGTTCTTAAAGGCATGAAAACAACCTCCGAGCGATTTGCAGGCGCATTGGATACCTTTGCAATAGAGGCTTTAATGCAGGATGGGAAAGCGCTCCAGTCAGGAACCTCTCATTTCCTTGGACAGAATTTTGCCAAGGCATTTGATGTAAAGTTTTTAAGTAAAGAGAACCAACTGGAATATGTATGGGCTACTTCCTGGGGTGTATCCACAAGGCTGATGGGAGCCTTAATCATGGCACATTCAGATGATAAAGGGCTTGTACTTCCCCCAAAGCTTGCACCTATTCAGGTTGCCATTGTCCCTGTTTTTAAAAACAATGAGCAACTCGGAATGATTTCTGAACAGGTCATTCCGATCAAGAAAAGACTTGAAGAGGCAGGAATCTCTGTCAAATTTGATGATCGGGATACATATAAACCAGGATGGAAGTTCGCGGAATATGAATTTAAAGGAGTTCCTGTAAGGTTGACAATTGGTCCAAGGGATATTGAAAAAGGGACCGTTGAAGTTGCCAGAAGAGATACCCTGGAAAAATCCATTGTATCTATTTCTGACATTTCTCACCATATACCCGTACTTCTTGATGAGATCCAGCAGAACATTTATGACAGAAGCCTGGAGTACAGAGAACATCATACATATCGCGTGGATACATGGGAGGAGTTTCTTGATGTGATCGAGAATAAAGGTGGTTTTGCCTATGCCCATTGGGATGGAAGTTCGGAGACAGAAGAAATAATCAAGGAAAAGACCAAAGCTACGGTCCGTATTATCCCCCTGGAAAATCCAAAGGAAGAAGGGACCTGCATCTATTCCGGGAAACCATCTTCAGAACGGGTCCTCTTTGCCCGGGCTTATTAATCAAAATGGGATCACACTTCCACTACCATTGATGATTGTGTGAATCTCTTTGGGATCTCCTGTGTAGTAAATATTTCCGATTGACTGGATGGTTGCATTCAGCTCCTGAAAAACCTGAACGTAGCAATCATTGGATGACTTGTTGGAGACAAAAACGAACCCTGATCTCAGATTTCTGGCATCTAAAAGTCCAAAGTCGCCGGTGGACATGGAAACAACTCCACAGTTCCCTGACAGATGGATATCGGCTGTCCCCAGCTGGAGATAAAAGAATCCCTGATAGAGATCGAGATCCAGGTCGATTCTGCCGCATCCCCCCCACACTTCGAGTTTCAAGGAATCAGTTTTCATGGTATTTAAGCTGGTGATATTCCCGGAGGAGTTATAATTTATTTTCCAGAGATTTGGGGCAGAGATATAGACGTTAATGGGTTTAGTGTAGTTTCTTACCCAGTTGCACGTATTGGTATTTCGTACTACCAGTTGTCTGTTTTCCACAGTTGTTTCTATACCTGCAATGACATTTTTACCAGCCTCTACAGACACCTTATAACTGCTATCCTGTGAGAGGAACAGATTGACATAATCGTGTACTTCAATTGAATCAAAAGCATGGAGCTCTCGTTCCTGCAAGATGATCTCCCCCGAGTTAGTCAGGCAATCAACTCCCGTTTTTCCACATCCGATGGCAGTCAGGAGTGTGAATGCAAGTGGAATCAGCCAACATATGTTTTTGTTTTTCATCCCTTTAATGTTTTTCTCCCGAATGGGAACTGGAATTTATACCCTAATCCTAGCCCAAGGTAATCAGCCCGTCCAAAATGCACTTTCAACATCAAATTGGCAAAGAAGTTTTTCGAGAAGTTATATTGCAGTGCAAATTTCTGATAAAGTGGACCATTTCTCTTTTCCGCACCGCCAAGATAATATCCGATGTTGAAAATAAAACCAAGTTTGGAAATATCAAGCTGGTAGGCAGCATTGATGCCGGGGCGAAATATCTCCAGGTGGTTGTCGATAGTATCTCCCTGAATCTCCAGAATTTTCAAGTGAGATGGATCATATGACAGATCAAGACCTATTCCAACTTTACTTTTTCTACTGATCCTGTAAAAGGTGTTTTCATAAAAGTGGAACACAATGAATTTTTGACCTAGCACGGCCTCCATATTTTTATAACCGATGGCTCCTCCAATGTCAATCTCGATATGGTGTTGAATGATGGCCGAATAGGGTTCAGTGGGTGGATAAAACCGATCTCCGATTTCCCGGTTCTTTCGTACCGGCCAATAGGCAATACCGATATTGATCGTTGGAACGTTCAACCCGTAATTAGGCATTTTTAATGAGCCATTGGAAAAATGCTGCAGGCTTATTCCGGCCGAAACTGTCCACCAGGTATTGATCCGGTAACGCGTTTCAAACATCAGGTTTACGGCTGCATTTAGATGCGTACCAATGGCTGTGTTTTTATAATTCTCTAACCGGTCAAACTTCTTAGTCAGGATCCCTACTCCAAGGGCAAAACGAAATCCGAGAAAGAGGTCCTTGTAACGATATAATGGGAAATTAATGAAGGGCATTAATCCGATTGCTTGACCCAGATACGGAGAGTTTCCCAGGCCTGAATACCAGCATGTAAACCCAATTATTGGGTAGGCAAAAGCCCGTTCCCATTTATGTTTCCCATACGTCTGCCGCTGTACACTGATTTCAAAAGCAGGAAAATGAGCATTGAAAATCTCAAATTCCAGGTGATGCGCATAAAAGAGCCCATAGTGGATCTTCCCTTCTATAAAGATATTGGATGTATATAGTTTGTGCTGATATTGTCCACATAAATAAAGTGGGAAAAAACTCAACAATCCAAGTAAAAGAGCGATAGACTGTTTTTCTTTCCAGGGAGTATAGTTAAGAAGTCTCAATCGGGATTTTTCTTGATAAGCAAATTTAGTATGATTCACCAAGATCAGGAAACAGAAACGCCGAAACCGGATAAATAAGTGTTTTTGCTGAAATGAAGAGCATAATAGAAGAAAAGGTAGAGGCTTTCCGGAAACTCCTGGAAGTGATGGATGAGCTCAGGGCGAAATGTCCGTGGGATAAGAAACAGACACTCGAGAGTCTGAGGTATTTGACCATTGAAGAAACATATGAGCTTTCAGACGCCATCCTGGAGAAAAATATGGAAGGAATCAAAACTGAATTAGGGGATCTGATGTTGCATCTGGTGTTTTATGCCAAAATCGCCTCTGAGCTTGAGATATTTGATATTGCGGATGTCCTCGATGATATCAATACGAAACTGATTCACCGTCATCCTCATATTTTCGGGGACGTCAAGGTGAGTGGTGCCCGGGAGGTCAGGGATAACTGGGAGAAGATCAAACTGAAAGAAAAGGGCAATCAATCCGTTCTTGCCGGCGTACCGGGTTCGTTACCTGCTATTGTTAAGGCGTACAGGATCCAGGAGAAAGCCAGTGGAGTTGGATTTGACTGGGATCACAGCGACCAGGTGTGGGACAAGGTTATGGAGGAGCTCGCCGAATTGAAAGAGGCAGAACATTCCGGAGGCTCTCAAGAAAAGAAAGAACATGAATTAGGGGATTTACTGTTTGCCATTATTAATTATGCACGGTTTATCGATATAAATCCCGAAGATGCCCTGGAAAGAACCAATAAAAAATTCATCAAGCGGTTTCAATTCATTGAAGAACAGGTGAAAAAGGCGAACAAACCGTTACAGGAGATGACCCTGGAGGAGATGGATCGTTTTTGGAAAGAGGCAAAGAAACTGGAATGACAATGAGGTCCTTTCCCGTACACCTGAGTGTTTTTTTTATCTGTTTTATTCCCTTACTTGTAAAGGGACAGAAAGATTCAACGGCTGGCAATCATCAAGCATCATACATAGATAAACGATACCTGAAGTCTTATCTCACAGGTGCCAGGGATATCGCTATTTCACCTCTTCGCTGGAACACCTTTCAATGGGTCGGGGCTACTGCAGTGGTTGGTACCACGGTGTTACTTTTCACACAGGATGGTCCTATCCAGGAGTGGGTTCAGGCAAATCGCTCACCCTCTCTGGACCAGATAAGCAGATATCTCTTCGAACCAATTGGAAGTGGAGTATACAGCCTGTCAGCCATGGGCGTTTTATATGGCTGTGGGTTGATCTGGCATGACGACCGGGCCAAACTGACCGCATTAAAAGGGGTGGAGGCATTTGTGCTCGCTGGTATTACAAGCCAGATTATCAAACATTTAACTCACCGTCACAGACCAAATCAGGATGAGCCACCAAAGCCGGAGGAGTGGGACGGGCCATTTCAGGGGTTTGACTACACGGCGTTTCCTTCAGGCCACGCAACCACAGCTTTTGCCATTGCAACCGTAGTGGCTACCTCATACCAACAAACCATCTGGGTTCCGATCGTCTGTTACACCCTGGCAACCGGAGCCGCGCTTTCAAGGGTCTATGATAATAAACATTGGGTTTCCGATGTGGTGTTAGGATCGGTTGTAGGATTTGCGATAGGAAAACTTGTTATAAAGAATGAGAGTAAACTAAAAGTCCTGCCGGTTTCACCGACAGGACCTGGAATTTCATTGGTTTATCCTTTTTAGTGTTTTGCCAGGTAATCGGCAACACCTTCGGCCGTAGCCTTCATCCCCGCATCGCCTTTATGCCAGTTAGCCGGGCAAACTTCACCGTTTTCTTCAAAAAACTGCAGGGCGTCAATCATTCTGATCGCTTCGTCTACACTACGACCGAGTGGGAGATCGTTAATGATCTGATGTCTTACCATGCCTTGTTGGTCGATCAGAAATAATCCTCTATAGGCAACCGGTGCCCCTTCAAACTCCAGATTTCCATCTTCGTTGGTGTAATACTCTCCTGCAAGGACATCGTAGTTCGCTGAGATTGTTTTGGACAAATCGGAAACGATGGGGTATTTCACACCTTTGATCCCACCATTGTTTCTCTCGGTATTGAGCCATGCCCAGTGCGAGAAATTTGAATCGATCGAACAACCGATAACAGCTACGTTCCTCTTTTCAAACTCGTCGATCTTATCCTGAAAAGCGATTAATTCTGTCGGGCAAACAAATGTAAAATCCAATGGATAAAAAAAGAAAAGCACATGTTTTTTTCCGATATATTGTTCCAGAGAAAACTTTTCTACAAATTCGCCTCCGTTGATAACTGCATCTGCTTCAAATAACGGGGCTTTTCTTCCAACTAATACTGCCATGATATACAATAATTTGAGGTTAATGTTCTTTTTTTGCAAAAGTACAAAATAATTTAGAAAGAATATTAATAGGAGGTGAATTCTTTTCTTTATAGCTGGATATCATCAAAGCTAAACTGGAGGGAACGATTAGCCCGGAAGTCGAAAAGTGTAAGTTTACGTAGCTCAAAGTAGTTTCTCCAGTATGTTTGCAGAGCCTGGTAATATCCCTTCTCCGCATTATCCGTTTCAATCTGGGCATTGTTTAGGTCGAGAATGCTGTTCATCTTCCCGATAAGATAGCGTCCTTTGGTGACTTCGTAATTTTTCCTGGCCACTGTATCTGACTTCGCGGCAATGGTTACCTGGTTTTTTTGCATATTGAACTGTACCACCTTGAGGTATACATTTCGTTCGAAATCGATCATCTCCTGTTCCACAGATGTTTTTACAATCTCCTCCTGGGATTCGGCCATTTTAATCCTTCCCCGGGCGACTCCCCAATCATAGATTGGGATGTTTATTCCAAAGGCTACCTGTTGCTGATCAAGAGGATCCTGATAGGCACCACCCAGGGTGTTGGCATTCTTGGTCAATCCTACAACAGCGGTCAATTCTGCGTCAAAACGGCCTTCCAGTTTTGCTCGGTTGACATCTCTTGCCGCTTCAAAAAGTCGTTTCTGGAAATCCATATAGGTGGATGAAAAAGTTTGAGATAGTTCAACAGCCTCATCAGGATTAACGGTAAAGAAGTTGATTTCCGAGGGGGGCATTAATTTAATGGGAATTGTATCTTTTATACGCAAATATGATTTAAACCGGAATAGTGCATTGTCGAGCGAAAGCTCCGCGTTTTCTACAGCTGCCTGTGCTTTCAGGAAATTCAATTCAAGGAGAAGCAGGTCGTTCTCAGCAATTTTTCCCAATTGGTATCTCCCCTTGGCAATCCGGAACAGGGTATCGTAGTTGGAGAGATTTGTATAGGCGATCTTTAGTTCTATCTGTGCATTCAGCAGGTTGAAAAAATAATTAGTGGTGGTAATGCTGATCTGTTCAATATCTTCCAGGTATTTTTGTTTCGCCTGTGAATATTTCATGGGTTGGATCTTCCGGTCCCATTTGTAAGGATTGTATTGGAAGATTGGTTGTGTCAGACCCACATTAACCGGTGTGGAGAGAAAGGATGAGATCGTAGTCGAGTCGGTTATATTGTAGATGGCTTCAAAGCCTGAGCGAAGAAAAACGGATCCGCCTGTAAATCCGATACGCTGAGAGATGGAAAGGTTGGCATCCGAACTTACATATTGTTGCGGAACGAACACCTGCTGACCTGAAGTGATATCTGTCTGTTGAGATATCTTTCGTTGGAACTGGGCAGGTGTTGCATCCAGAGCAAGCAAAGGCAGATTGGTAGCCTTGAACGATTTGTATTCCCAGAAACTAGCGCGGAACGTTTGTTTGACGTTGAGGGCATCAGGGGATTGGGCTTTTGCGATCTCAATGGCATCCTGGAGGGAGAGGTTTCGTGACTGGATCTGGGCCAGGCAGGAATAGGTAATCAAACCCGAAATGACAAGGAGTATTGTGAGGGAAATGAGTTTTTTCATAGGATACAATATTGCCAGTTATTCATGCCTGAGGGATACGACAGGATCGTGCTTCGAGGCATGTTTGGCTGGCATGTAGCCAAAGACAATGCCCACAGTAACAGAAACCCCAAATGAGATCAGGATGGAGAGCGGGGATATGATGGTCAGGATTCCGGTTACCTCCATGATGATTTTCGAAAAAGCCAACCCGAGGATGATCCCGATCAAGCCTCCGGAGATGCTAAGCAGGACAGCTTCAGAGAGGAACTGAAAGACGATATCCTTTTTGGTAGCGCCAATGGCCTGGCGGATTCCGATCTCCTTGATTCGCTCCATTACTGAAGCGAGCATGATATTCATGATCCCGATACCTCCGACCAGCAATGAGATACTTGCGATGGCACCCAGTACGATGTTGAAGATATCTTTGGTGCGCTGTTCCTGACGGAGCAAGAGTTCTGGTACTTTAATTTCGATATCTTCTACACCAACATGACGCCTGGTGATCATTCGATTAAGGATCTCTGTAGTAGGTCCGATCATGGAACTTTCTTTTACCTGGACAACTATTTTGTCGATTTGATTTTTTTCAACTTCTTCCTGGGATCCACTGAATGAAATGGCAAAATCTCCTCCGAAAAAAATGCCTCCGCCTCCTTGAATCGATGCTGATGTAATCAGGGCGCGGTCTTTATATCGCCTGAGAATGGTCTGGATTGGTGCATAGATGGTGTTGTTGTAATCAGAAATTCCAAGGTTATCTATGGCTGACTGATTGATCTCCTGTTTTTTAAGAACGCCAATAACCCTGAGCCAGATATGGCCGCATTTGATCTCTTTGCCAATGGGATTTTCTTTGGGGAAGAAGCGGGACTGGATGGTGGGCCCAATGATGCAGACAGGGATCCCTTCACGCATCTGCTCTTCGTTAAACATATCTCCTTCCTGCAACTCCAAACCAAAGACAGCGAAAAAATCTGGCGTAACCCCGGTTAATTTTGTTGAGATTCGTCTGCCATCTTTCATGACATCAGTTTCATAGATAATTTCCGGGCTGACCCGTTCAACGGTCGGGATAATTTTCTTGATGCTTTCGGCATCTTTCAGTGTCAATCCAGGCGTAAAACGTCGTTGCTCCTTGCGTATACCCACATCTTGTTCTTCTGAGTTGCCATCACCGGTGCTCTCTCCCTGTGCTTTTTCAGGTTTTGGAGAGATGATGATGTTGTTTACTCCAACCAGTTTCATTTGGTCTAGTATCTCCTGCTGAGCTCCAGCTCCGATGGCCATCATGGCAATTACAGCAGCTACACCGAAAATGATCCCGAGAGCGGTAAGCATGGACCGGAATTTATTCAAAAACACTGCTTCCAGAGCAATGTTGAGAATGTATATATATCGTTCAAACACGGGAGTTTCAATAAATTAATGAACAAGTTAGTTAGCTGGTCTCCGGGGACGATCCCCCGGGGGCTTTTCTCCCTGTTTAAACATCCTGTTCTTCCTGCCTTCCATCTTTTTCAGGAGGCTGTCCTGAGATGCGTCCGGATTCTGTGAGGATTGTTCTTCAACACGTTCTTTTTCCGGTTTGTATTTGTCAAGTACTTCAGGCGGAAGCATGATAATATCCAGATCCTCCTTGGTTTCGGGAGCCAAGAGAAGCACTTCATTTTCCAGACTCAGGCCCTCTTTTACGATGATCTCATTGTAGTTACTCTGTCCCAGGATAACCTGTTGTTTGACCAGGCGTCCGTCTTTTTTATAAACGAATGTGATGCTATCATTGTTGAATACTGCTTCTAATGGGATAAACAATACGCTATCGATGGTGGCGGTAACGATTGTATTTTTTGTGGTCATGGCAGGGCGCAGGATAGAGTCGAACTCATTGATCAGGATCTTCACTTCAAACACCTTGGCATTTGTTCCCTGAAGCTGTTCCCCTATGTTTGCTACTTCAGTAACTTGCCCGGTGAATTTTTTATCCGGGAAGGCATCGATCCCAATTTCAACAGGCTGACCTGCTTTTACTTTACTGATGTCGATCTCGTTTACGTATGTTTTGGAGATCATCTTGGAGAGATCCGGCAGTTCGGCTACAATAGGATCCCAGGCACTAATGGTTGCCCCGACTCCCACTTTACTTCCGTCCCAATTTCTCCTGTAGATGACCATACCTGATTTTGGGGCCATAACCGTAAATTGTTTCAGCACTTCCTGCATCTGAACCAGTTTGCGCTGCGCATTGTTATACTCGGCGTTGACTTCATTCATATTTGCGATGGCCTTTTCCAGGCGGAGTTTGTAATTTTTTTCAGCCTGAGTAAAGGCTCTCTCCCCTTTTTCAAGGTCAATTTCAACCTGCCGGATAGTGGCTGGCGGTTCGTACTTGGATTGTTCGAGTGCGATCTTCTTCTCTTCCAGGTTGTATTTCAGATTGATTAGCTCATCTCTGGCGTTTCGGAGTTCCAGAGAGGTATCGATTTTCGTTTTGATTAGTTGCGACTCATATTTTTCCAGGTTCGACTCTTCATCTTTGATCTTGTTGGTTATTTCTGTCCGATCAAGCCTGGCCACATACTGACCCGAATCTACTACCGTCCCATCTGGAATGATATCTTCAATCTTGGTCTGGTACACGCGAATCTGACGTAGCCCTTCCGGACCATAGATCTTTTCGGAGCTCTTTGCCATCAATTCCCCTGTGGTGGTCACTTCTATAGGAAAATTGCCGTATTTTACCTTTACCAGGATCTCCTGTGTTTTCTCGGGCTTAGAAAAGATTAAATAGAGGATGATTGCCAGAATTATCGTTCCGGCAAAGATGTAAATGTACCGTTTTGTTGTCATAGGAAAGATATGTTGAAGTCGCTAGTAAAAACGATGGATTAGGCATCAATATTGGCGTACTTTGCATTCTTTTCGATGAATTCCCTTCTGGGTGGGACATCATCTCCCATTAGCATCGAGAAGATCCTGTCGGCTTCGGTGCCATTCTCGATGGTAACCAATCGCAGGGTCCGGAATTCAGGATTCATGGTAGTACTCCACAGTTGTTCTGCATTCATTTCGCCGAGGCCTTTATAGCGCTGAATATGGATTCCGCTATCCTTCCCATTCCCGGAGAGTTCGGCAACCACGGTGGTCCGCTCATCTTCTGTCCAGCAGTATTGTTCGGTATTCCCTTTTTTAACCAGGTAAAGGGGAGGTGTGGCAATATAGACATGTCTATTTTCAATCAGCTCTTTCATGTACCTGAAGAAGAAGGTCAGGATCAGGGTGGCAATATGGCTTCCGTCCACATCTGCATCAGTCATGATGATGATCTTATGGTAACGAAGTTTTTCAAGGTTGAGGGCTTTGCTGTCTTCCTCTGTCCCGATAGTCACACCCAATGCGGTAAACATATTTTTAATCTCTTCGCTTTCAAAGATTTTGTATTGCATCGCTTTCTCCACGTTGAGAATTTTTCCTCTCAATGGCAGAATAGCCTGGTATCTCCGATCTCTTCCTTGCTTGGCTGTTCCGCCGGCTGAATCACCCTCTACGAGGTAGATCTCACACTTTCCGGGATCGGCTTCTGAGCAATCGGCCAATTTACCGGGAAGGCCTGATCCGGAGAGGATGTTTTTACGTTGCACCAGTTCTCTGGCTTTCCGGGCAGCATGCCGGGCAGTGGCAGCCAGAATGACTTTGTTCACAATAGTTTTAGCCTCTTTCGGGTGTTCTTCCAGATAATAGGATAGGAGTTCAGATACAAGTTGGTCAACTACACCCATCACTTCATTGTTACCAAGTTTGGTCTTTGTTTGTCCTTCGAACTGAGGTTCCTGAACTTTCACGGAGATAATGGCGGTAAGACCTTCCCTGAAATCATCACCATTTATGTCGAATTTCAGTTTGGCAAGCATACCTGATTTTTCTGCATAATTTTTCAGTGTTCGGGTAAGTGCCCTTCGGAAACCGGCCATATGGGTACCTCCTTCACGGGTATTGATGTTATTCACATAACTGTGGATGTTTTCCGAGAAGGAGTTATTGTACTGCATGGCAATTTCGATCGGAATCCCATTCTTTTCTCCTTCCATGGAGATGGGTTCCGGGATGAGTTTTTCACGGGTAGCATCCAGGTAGCTGAGGAAGTCGGATAGCCCGTTTGTAGAAAAGAAAGTATCCAAAACGAATTCCCCGTTATCATCTTTCTCTCTTTCGTCTAACAAGGTGAGAGTGATCCCTTTATTCAGATAGGCCAGTTCGCGGAGCCTGGAAGAGAGAATAGAATTATCATAATCTTCGGTGATAAAGATCGAGTTATCAGGTTTGAAGGTGGTTTCAGTCCCGGTATGTTTGGTGTCACCGATGATTTTTATCGGATACAAGGGTTTCCCAAACGCATATTCCTGCTGATAGATCTTGCCGGCACGATGAACCGTAACGTTGAGAGAAGAGGAGAGGGCATTGACAACCGATACCCCCACGCCATGGAGTCCCCCGGAGACTTTGTAGCTATCTTTGTCAAATTTACCACCGGCGTGCAAAACAGTCATCACCACTTCAAGGGCTGATTTTTTCTCTTTTTCATGGTAGTCGATTGGAATTCCACGCCCATTATCTATTACCGTAATGGAATTATCCGGATGGATGACGACTTCAATGTTTGTACAATATCCTGCCAGGGCCTCGTCGATGGAATTATCGACAACTTCATAAACCAGGTGGTGTAATCCTTTGATGTTGACATCTCCGATAAACATGGCGGGGCGTTTCCGAACCGCTTCCAATCCTTCCAGCACCTGTATGTTGTCGGCCGTGTAACTCTTGCTCGCCAAATCCTTTTCCATGTCTGTCATAATCAGCCAGTTAGATTTATTAAAATACCTATACAAATGTACAAAAAAAAGTGCAACGAAAAACGTATTAAACGCCGTAAAATCAAGGATTTTATCAACAGGTTCCGGTGAACAAACCGACGATGATTTCTGCCGCATCTCCTTTACCGAAAGCTTGTGATTGAGGGTGGACAGGGGGGGGGAGTTGAACAGCCCGGATAATTTTCTCAGGGTCCGTGGATGTGACGGTATTCCAGCCATCATGAAGTGTCTCCACCCACTCGGTTTCCGTCCGTAATGTGATGCACGGGGTTCCAAGGAAGTAAGCCTCTTTCTGGAGTCCGCCGGAGTCGGTTAAAACCTTGGTGGCTTTGAGGATGAGAGAAAGCATCAGCAGGTATCCGACTGGATCGATCAGTCGAAGGTTTTGGGGGAGAGAGAAACCGGAGATCATCTTTTTTGTACGGGGATGGATTGGAAGCAAGACAGGGTAGGGAAGTTGACGGATAGCATACAGGATGTTTTCCATCTGTTGCGGGTGGTCCGTGTTTTCAGCCCGGTGAATGGTGGCCAGAAGAAAATCTTTGGGAAGATCCTGTATGGAGTAAGCAGCCGGGTCCTTCTCCACAATCTCTCTGTAAAAGAGAACCGAATCATACATCACATCACCGGTAAACCTGGTTGCCTCCTGCAGTCCCTCGTTGTGAAGGTTGGTCACGGCAGTCTGGGTAGGAGCACAAAGCAGATCGGATATCCGGTCGGTCACAATCCGGTTGATCTCTTCCGGCATGATCCGGTTGAAACTTCTCAATCCTGCTTCCACGTGGGCTACCGGCACGTGAAGTTTGGTAGCTGCCAGAGCGCCTGCAATGGTCGAGTTGGTGTCACCAAAAAGCAATGTCCAGTCTGGTTTTTCTTTTAGAAGGATAGCTTCGATCCCTTCGAGCATCTTTCCGGTCTGCCAGGCATGACTTCCCGATCCCACGCCAAGGTTATAATTAGGTTCCGGGATAGACAGCTCCTCGAAAAAAAACCTCGACATATTTTCATCGTAGTGCTGGCCGGTATGGAGGATGACTTCCCTTATATCGGGACGAACCCTGATCACGCGGGAGATGGCAGCGGCTTTGATAAACTGAGGGCGAGCCCCGATCACGGATACGATCTTCATGGAGATCAGATTAGAAGAAAAACCAGCAGTTCTGTAAGCGGGATTCTGTTTTACTCTGTCATTTATCTGAACCGGCCGTCACCGGACGATTTTCGCGACCTACCCCTCCCGGCGCCTTGCGGCCCTGGCGAGCAGCCAGGTGACTTACGTCAGCGGGATGTACATGGTCTTTCAACCCATGAGGTTTACCCATCCCGGGTGTCACCATCCGGGATCGTGGTCTCTTACACCACGTTTTCACCCTTATCCCGATTTACAGTCTGTAATATTTTGCTGCGCAAAACGAAAACAGACTGTAAATCGGGACGGTTATTTTCTGTGGCACTAGCTGTGATCCGGTCGCCCGGAACCCTTCCCGTTAGGAAGCATGGTGCTCTGTGTTGTCCCGACTTTCCTCCCCGGACTGAAGTATTCCACGGTTTGCTTCTGTCCGGAGCGACAGAACGAACTACTGAACTGCAAAGATAGGATTTATCTATGACAAATATCTACCTTTGCACCCCTCCATATGCCGGGATGAAAGATTTAAGCCAAGGGAACGAAGGAAAACTCATCTTCCGATTTGCCGTACCGATGTTGCTTGGAAATGTCTTCCAGCAACTCTACAATGTGGTGGATACCGTTATTGTTGGCAGGTTTATTGGCAAGGAGGCACTCGCAGCGGTGGGGACATCCTTCCCGATTATTTTTATGCTGATCTCCTTTATCATCGGGATTACGATGGGATTCACCATCATCATCTCCCAATACTTCGGGGCAAAGGAGATGGACAAGGTGAAAAAAGCGATCAACACCCTCTATATTTTCGTCTTTTTCTCTTCCATTATTGTCAGCGTAGCTGGAAGTCTGTTAAGCGGATGGATATTCCGGCTGGTAGACCTTCCGGAACAGATCATTCCGCAGGCCAGGATCTTTCTGATCATCGTTTTTTCCGGCATGATTTTTCTATTCGGGTATAACGGAACAAGCGCCATACTCAGGGGATTGGGTGATTCCAAGACCCCTCTCTACTTTTTGATCGGATCAGTTTCTCTGAATATCTTACTCGATCTGTTGTTTGTCATCGGATTTGGCTGGGGGATAGAAGGTGTGGCAGTGGCCACCGTCTTTTCCCAGGCTTTTGCCTTCCTGGCGCAGATTCTGTACCTGAACAGGTATCATAGCTTCCTGAGGTTTTCGTTCCGTGAGTTACAGTTTGACCGGCGTATCTTTAACCAGGGGATCCGGATTGGCTTGCCAACAGGTTTTCAGCAAACCTTTGTTGCGGCAGGTATGCTTGCGTTGTACTGGATTGTGAACCAGTTTGGAGTGACGGCTAATGCAGCCTACAGTGTCGCAGGCCGGATTGACACTTTTGCGGTGATGCCTGCCATGACTTTTAGTGCTGCGCTCAGTACGTTTGTTGGTCAGAATCTTGGAGCTAACAGAGCTGACCGGGTGAAACGTGGGCTTCGTGATACCTTATTGATGACAACCGGTATCGCGTTGGCTATTTCCATGGTGACCGTGTTTTTTGGCCGGTACCTGATGATGATGTTTTCCAATGACCCGGAGGTGATTGAACTGGGACGGATGTACCTGATGATTATCGGAGCATTCTACATTCTTTTCACTACCATGTTCATCATCAATGGTGTTTTACGCGGTGCCGGAGATACGTTCATCCCGATGATCATCACCCTTCTGGCACTTTGGGCAGTGAGGGTTCCTGTGGCCTATCTCCTTTCCAGGGTTCCGGAGATCGGATTGTATGGTGTATTTTGGTCGATTCCCGCCGGATGGTTCACAGGGGTTGTTCTGGCCACTCTCTATTATTTAGCGGGCCGATGGAAAAGTAAGGCAGTTGTACGGTTTGATGCAGAGGGGAAACGACTTGACGTTTCTGAGTGAATGCAGGAATGAGTGAATGCAGGAATGCAGGAATGAAGGAATGAAGGAGATGAGGGAGTGGAAGACTAGGGGGTGGGTGGTTGTTTAGTAATGCGGTTTAATACAGCTGCTAACTGTTTTGTCAGTTCAATCCGGGAATAGGCCTCAATATTTTTACTCTCCACATAGAGGTCACCTTTCTGAAATCGAGAATAGTAATCGAGAATGTGCCGTTCCAGCGTTATTGTATCCCCATGTTCTGAAATGAGCCCTGCATGGGTATCACGAAGAATCGCTGCTGCATCTCCATCAAGGGGACCAAGACAAAGAACGGGGCGTTGGGCAGCCAGGTACTCGAAGAATTTCCCCGTGAGAATCATCTTCGCATTGGGCGTATTATTGATGATCAGTAGCAGAACCTGGGATTGTCGCTGGGAGATCACTACCTGATCGTGTGGCAGGTATGGGATACGATTTACATACGGAGTAAGACCGTGAACCTCCAGTGACTCGGTCACCGTATGGTCTATCTTCCCAATCAGCTTTATCTCCAGATCCTTGGCAAGGGTAGGATGAGAGGTGCACAGATGCTTCAGTGCCGTCCACAGCGATTCCGGGTTTCTGGTGCTTACCAGCGTTCCGACATGGGCGAGGGAGAATTTCTTATCCAATGCCGGTAATGGGGTTGAGGGGATGTCTCCAGCATCAAACCCATTGGTAATGACATCATAGGATCTGGGAAACATCCTGTTGAAATCCTCTGCCATACCCCTGCTGATCACCGTAATTGCAGTGGCATCTTTCAGGACGGTTCGCTCCAGCCGATGGTGCTTTTTATCAGCGGATCTGGTTAGCTTCAGATCATGATAAAAATCGATGTTGGTCCAGGGATCCCTGAAATCGGCCAGCCATGGGAGTTGGAGGTCTTTGACAAGTTTCAAGGCGATCATATGGACAGAATGAGGGGGTCCGGTGGAGACAACCACATCCACCGGGTTTTCGGTGAGGTAATTCCGGAGAAACCGAACCGATGGTTTGATCCAGAATTTTCGTGCATCCGGAATGAAGAGATTACCTCTAATCCAGACCGAAATATTTTCCAGCCATCTGTTTTGTGGTTTCTCTGAGAGGAAGGCTGCATTGATCTTCTCCTCCTTGTTTTTGCCGATCACCTTTTTATACGCATTATATGGCTCCCAAATGGGTTGTCGGAGAATCGTAATCCGGTCTGGGATGTCTTTCAGGAGGGAGTTGTCTACTTCGGGGTATTCCGGATTTTCGGGGATATAGAGAACCGGTTCCCAGTTGAATTTCCGTAAATATTTGACAAACTTCAACCAGCGCTGAACTCCGGCACCTCCACTGGGAGGCCAGTAATAGGTAATGATCAGTGTTTTTTTCATTCGGAAGCTTTCGATGCCTTACGGGCTTCCAGTAAACCAAGGATTATGATCAGTACCAGCAGGGTGATTGAGCTGATAAGTGAGATATTCTCACCAACCAGGTAGACCTTCGGCTCAAATTTGAATTCCAACTGATGGCTACCCGCTGGAAGAACCATGGCTCTCAAGACATAATTGGCTCTGAAATGAGGCGTATGTTCCCCGTCAATGTAGGCATTCCATCCTTCCGGATAGTAGATCTCCGAGAAGACAGCCAGGCCATTTTTTCCTGTTTCGTACTCGTAGGCCAGGGCATTCGGAGCATAGGATGTCAACCGGATGGATGAGAGGGAATCTCTTCCCGGCGTGAAGGCTTGAAGCTCGTTTTTGAACCGTTTATCCACGATAGCGGTATCTGCCGGTGTGAAGTGAGAGAGCGCGGCCATCTCCTGATCTGCGTTGTCGACCAGATTTACATCCTCCACAAACCAGGCGTTCCCAAGTGCATCGTAATTACGCTGAGCTACCGGGTTCCTGTCTTCTCCTGCGATGATCACATATTTGGTATTGAGCATATTCAGCACATCCATATTGTTCTTGCTGATCTGGTTCTCGATCAGCTCCTGGTAACGCCGGAGTTTGGCTCCGTGGTATCCGCCAATGCTCTTGTGAAAATAGGAGGTACTTGCATCGTTGAAGGTATTTACACTTACGTTGAGCACACGGAAGTCTGGATCTTTGTCCTGTAAAATCTGTTGATCAGCGGCAGTGGGAGAAAATGGATTTTCCACCTTGGTTTTCTCCGTAAAGCTATCGTTGTTGAGGTATCGTTTGCTGATCATGAACATATCCAGCAGGATCAGCAGGCCGAGGATAATATATACATAGCTCTTTTTCAATTTGCTGAACAACAGGGCACAGAGGGTAGCAGCCGTAAGCACGATGAACGCAAAGGAACGGAGAGAATCCAGACGTACCAGTCGGGCCCGCTCATCACGGATAGCTAGCATCATCCAATCGGGGAATTGAAATTGCTGCTGGATGTTCACATCATTCGCACCGGAAAAACTTAAAAAGAGGCCGGGCATGATGACAAACAACAGTGTCAGGCCGCCTGCAATCCCGGTGGCGATCTGCAATGATTTAAACAGTTTTTTCTGATCCTGATGGAGATCAAAGAGCTCTTTCAGGGCTAAAAGAGCCAGGAGAGGCATGGCAAACTCGGCAATTACCAATGACATGGACACCCCTCTGAACTTATTGTATCCGGGGATGTACTCCATAAAGAAATCGGTGAAGGCCATGAAGTTGTGGCCCCAGGAGAGAAGAACCGATAGTATTGTTACCGTCAGCAGCCACCATTTCAGCGGGCCTCTGACAATGATCAATCCAAGGATAAACAGGAAAAACACGATGGCTCCGACGTATACCGGGCCAGCAACAGATGGCTGGTCCCCGAAGTAGAGAAATGGAAGCGGGTATTTTGTAAATTGTTTGATCTGATTTTGAGGGACATTATGCTCCTGAAGGGCTTTAACAATTGCGGAGTTGTCGCTTATCCTGGAAGCTGACGCTCCTCCATAAAAGTTAGGGATCAGGAGTGTCATGGTCTCACCAACGCCATAACTCCATTGCGTGGCATAGTCTTTATCAAGACCGGATGTTTTATTTTCCTGATCATGGGTCAGTTCAGATTTCCCCCTGATAGTATGTTTCCCATATTCCCAGGTTGCCCAAAGGGTAGCAATATTTGTCAGCACGGCAAAAGAGGCTGCAATAATCAATATACCAACGGCTCCGGCAAAGGGAGCAAACCGTTTATCGCGGATTGCCGCAATCAACTCAAAGAGGCCCAGGATGAGTACAATGATCACAAGGTAATAGGTGATTTGCGGGTGGTTGGCTTTGATTTCCAGGGAGAGAAACAGGGCGGTCAGAATACCTCCCCAGAGGTACTTTCTTCGTAAGGTAAGAATGATTCCGGCGATTACGGGAGCCAGGTAGGCAATGGCATGTGCTTTGGAGTTATGCCCTACATCCAGGATGATGAAGAAATAGGAGGAGAAGGCAAATGCAAGAGCACCTGCGATCGATAACCATGGATCCACTTTCAACACCAGAAGCAGGATAAAGAAGCCTATGAAATAGAGAAACACGGTACTGGCCGGGTGAGGGAGGCCCAGAGAGAGGATTTTATCAAGGTAGCCCAGAACATTTCCTTTGTAAACAACAGATATCTGGTAGGCAGGCATCCCTCCAAACATGGAGTTTGTCCAAAGGGGTTCCGTATCTGTTTTCTCCCTGAAATCAGCAATCTCTTTTGACATCCCTGTGAATTGGACGATATCAGATTGATGTATTCGTTTTCCTTCAAGCAGAGGGCTGAAATAGACGAGGGTTATGATCAGGAAGATCAGGATAGCGCCTATGTAAGGAAGCAGAAGACGGAAATCAAATTTTTTCATACGGAAGGTTGTTTATGAAGTGGTGAAAATAAAAAAAGAAGATCATATTTCAAATCTTCTTTTTTAATAAATTTCTGGGAAAAGAGTTAATCTTTATCCAACTTCTCGTCCGACACTGTCAATTTCTTTCTTCTTTTAGCCCTTCTTGCTGCAACAATCTTACGCCCGTTAACAGTTGACATCCGTTCCCGGAAACCGTGCTTGTTCTTCCTTTTCCTTTTCGAAGGATGATAAGTAGGTTTTGCCATGGTATTTTTGTTTTTAAGGGCTACAAAGGTACACTTTTATTGAATTACCAAACGCTTGATAAGGAAAAAGTCTTCAGAATATCCCTTATACCTGAAGAATTTTGGAGTTCAATAACTATTTTGTCACTTGCAGGATTGGGAAATACTTTTAGTTGGTCGTTTACCAGTTCCGATATTCCGCTGGCAAATAGAATAACTGAATCACAATATAAATCTGAACTGCAGGAGTCAGTAATCTCAAGACAGACGATATATTCGCCGAATGATGCATATTCATGAACCGGGTTTTGAACAGTCGAGTAATAACCGTTTCGGTCTCCACTCAATGACCGGATTATCGCTTGATGCAAAAACCATTGACCTGTAATACTCCTCGGTAACCAAACGCAGCAATATGCCAGAGCACTGATTGTCAGTCAAAAACAAAAAAACATTAACCAAATAAACCTTGTGTATAAATCTTCATAAAATATGAGATAAAAATAACTACCTCAAATGTACATGAAAAAGATTATTTAACCGGGATATCTTTCAGGGTTTCAACAAGGAAGTCCCAGAATTTCTCAACGGTTGTGATATTCACTTTTTCATCCGGGGAGTGCGGGAAGCGGATTGTCGGGCCAAAGGAGATCATATCCCAGTTCGGATAGGCACCCCCCAGGATTCCGCATTCCAGTCCGGCATGGATAGCCCTGATCTCGGGTACCTTCCCGAATTTCTTCTCATAGACCTCCAGCATTACTTTCAGGATGGGAGAATCGGGGTTTGGTTTCCAGCCCTGGTATTGTCCGTTGAACATAATCTCGGCTCCTGCCATTTCAAATACAGATTGGATCGTCTGTTCCAGATCTGTTTTGGCAGAGTCGACCGAGCTTCTCAGCAAGCATTGCAGATGGATCTCTCCATTCGCTGATTTCACGATGGCCAGGTTGGTGGAGGTCTCTACCAGTCCCTCCATCTCGTTACTCATCCTGATCACACCATTCGGGCAGGCATAGATCGCGTTCAGCAGGTTATGCTGGGTTTGGTCATCTATAAATGTTGCCGGGGCAGCCACCTTTTCAACCAGGATGGTCAGATCGGGTTCCACTGCTGAGAGTTCCTTATGGACAATTACAGCCAGCTCTTTCACGAAGGTCAGGAAAGCCGTCGTGTTTGATTCAGGAATTCCGACTACTGCAAAGGATTCGCGTGGGATCGCGTTACGCAGGCTTCCCCCATTGATACTGGAGAGACGCAGCCCGAACTCCCGTTCGGCAACCCACATCAAACGGTTCAGGATCTTGTTTGAGTTCCCGCGACCAAGAGGAATATCCAGACCGCTATGTCCGCCTTTCAATCCTTTAACCGTCAATTTGAATGTTGTCATCCCGGCAGGCACTTTCACCTCCTGGAAGGTAAACCTTGCATTTACGTTGGTACCACCGGCGCATCCGATGTAGAGTTCCCCTTCATCCTCAGAATCCATGTTGAGAAGAACATCTCCCTGGATCAATCCGGCTTTAAGTCCAAAAGCTCCGGTCATGCCAGTCTCTTCGTCAATCGTAAAAAGGCCTTCCACGGGGCCATGTTGCAGGTCGGAGGATACAAGCACCGTCATTGCAGCGGCAACACCTATGCCATTATCCGCTCCGAGGGTGGTGCCACTGGCTTTCACCCATTCACCATCCACATAAGGTTTTAGAGGATGCTTATTAAAATCGTGGTCGGTATCTTCATTTTTCTGGGGAACCATATCTAGATGGGCCTGCAGAATGACCCCTTTACGGTTTTCCATTCCAGGGGTTGCCGGTTTCCGGATGATGACATTTCCGACTTCATCTACGATGGTTTCAAGTCCATGTTTTTTTCCGAATTCAACAACATATTGACTCACCTCCGCCTCGTGTTTTGAAGGCCGGGGAATTTGTGTCAGTTCATAAAAATATTTCCAGAGAGACTGGGGTTGAAGGGTTAACAGTTCGTGGCTCATAATTGTATTGATTTATGTGATGAATGATATTTTGGATAATCTGGAGTAATAAGTTACCAGTGACCAAGTGGGTGGTTAAGCTGGTGATTCGTCGGATACATTGGAAAAATAACGGGGTAAAGGTAGAAAAATTTTACAAGGGGTCAGGAGTTCTCTTTCTGGATTTGACGGAATGTAATGAATCGTTGCTGGTAGAGAATTGAAATAAATTTATTGACCCGGTCTATGGTTTCCGAACCAGGTTGCATTTTCCCTGGGTTCTCTTTTTCAAGTTCTTCACAGATCGTCCGGACAGGCCGGATACCGTTAATCAGCATCCAGGTTGCAGAGCCGGACTGATCGAGTTTGATCCGGATGAATTCTTTCCTTTTCAGGGGGGCCATGAACCTGGCCAACCATGGTTTTTTAAAGCGCGGGAGGAGTATATTTAAGTTTCCATCGTCCCGTGGCTCGTGGTTGAGCAAACGCACCGGAATGAGATCCAGTGCGTTGCTCTTCTTCAATATTTTCCTGCGTTGAAAAAAGTTTACTTCCATGAAGTTACATTCCGGCTGATGGAGGAGCTGGCTGATCTGGTTTTCCTGCATTTTTCAAAGGTATTTGGATCATGACAAATCCAATGATGCCGATGATGACCAGACTGATTAGGAATGAGGGGTGTTGGAAGAATACGAAGTAGTCGTAGATGAAGATGTTTACCACCGCCAGGATTGCGACCACCAGTCCCATCAAGGCCTCTCCGGCGATCATCCCCGAGGCCAATAGTACACCGGTATTCTCCACCCGGGTTTTTTGTGCCAGGTTGTATTTTCTTTTTTCGGTGAACCAATCCACGGTTCCTTTAAATATACCACCTACGAAAATAGCAAACGTTGTTTCAATTGGAAGGTACATACCTACACTGACGAGCATAGGGCTTTTCACCTGCATCAGGATGAAGGCCGTTCCCATCAGCATCCCGGCAATGATCAGCGGCCAGGCCATAGCCCCTTCCACGATTCCTCGTGACAGGATGGCCATGAGGCTGGCCTGGGGTGCTGAGAGGTTTTTACTGCCAAAACCGCCCTGGTAACCGAGGTTATTTCCACTGGCGATATCCCCTTCATGGAGGTAAGCCAGCACCACAAACATCACAGCCCCAGCGAAGATGACACCAATTATATCTCCCACCTGCATCCGCCAGGGGGTACCACCCAGGATGTGACCTGCTTTCAGGTCCTGTAGCATCTCCCCGGCCACGGCGGCAGAAACGCACACGATGGCTGCCACGCCGAGCACGGCTGCTACTCCTGCTTCCCCCTGTACTCCTAATCCCACAAGGATCAAGGCCGTAACTACCAGGGCTGTCAGGGTTAACCCACTGATAGGGTTGTTACTGGATCCCATGATCCCAACCAGGTAACCAGATACAGCGGCAAAGAAGAAGGACAGGATTATCATCAGTGTAGCAGCAACCACAGCAATCAACACACTGGTCTGAAAAATGAAATAGGTGATGGCAAACGTGAGAACTGCCACTACACCAATGCCCGTTATGATTACGCCAAAGCTAAGATCCCGTTCAGTTCGCGAGGTACCCTGGTCGATACCTGAGGCGGCTTTTTTAACATCGGAGATAGAACGTGCGATACCGGTGATCAGACTTTTCCTCATCATAAACAGGGTATAGCCGGCGCTCACCAGCATCCCCCCGATGGCGATCGGCCGTACGATGAAACGCCAGATGGAGGTGATCTGATAGGATGGATCCGTGACGCGCTCCATGGCTGATTCCGCAGTCAGGGTGGGATCAGAACTCATCAGGAAGGCAGCCCAGGACTGGAAATCAAAGCTGGGCAATAAGAAATAGAGGATCATCGGGGCCAGCAATCCCCAGGCGATCAACCCGCCACTGAAGTTTAGCGCTCCCAGCCGCGGGCCTATGATGTAACCGACACCCATGTAAGCAGGGCTCACTCCGGGAGAGCTGAGCAGCATGCCCCCTTTCCCTGTAAAGACCGTTCCGGCGATGGTTTGTTGGGAAAAGGTGATGAATTTCTCCCAGAGATACTGAAACAATCTGATTTCGGCCAGGATCTTGATCAATCCACCCAACCCCATAGCCCAAAAAAGAAACCTGGATCCCCCGGCACCTGATTGGCCTGCTTTATGAATCTCAGCGGCAGCCAGGGACTCGGGAAAAGGCAGTTCAGCATCTTCCACCATGACACGGCGCAGGAGCGCCACGAACATGATCCCGAGAATACCACCGGCTATTAAGATCAACGTGGAGGTAATATAATGTCCTACCGTGAAAAACTCAGGCCATACCCCGGCGATAAAGAATGCAGGCAGGGTAAAAATGGCTCCGGCAGCTACCGACTCCCCGATAGAGCCCACCGTACGGGTGAAGTTCTCTTCCAGGATGGTGCCTCTCAGCATCCGAAGGATAGCCATTCCAAGTACTGCAGCCGGGTAAGTGGCCGCAATGGTCATCCCGGCTTTTAGTCCCAGATAGGCATTGGCGGCTCCGAGGATCACTGCAAAAAAGAGCCCGATGATCAGAGCCCTGATAGTGAATTCACTCATTTTTGTCTCCGCTGAGACAAAAGGGACGAATTTCTTTTCTTCAGACATAAAATCGGATTTTAGGGGTTATCAGTTTCAGGCCTCTAAATAACAACAAAATGGTGAGGTGGTCAAAGAACCGGTATGTAAATTAATTTTTTTGAAATAAAATATGGCTCAGAGAAATAATCTGTCAGGGGATTGATTGTGGCATCGGGATGTAACATTTTTACCTGGGTCTCAACATCTCCTCCGCTCAGGTAAAAGATCCCGTTCTTCATCTTGTTTTTCTGTATAGTGGTAATCTTTTTTCTGGCCATTTCATAAAAGCCTTTCAATTCCATCACAGCTCTGCCGGTTATGAAGTCATAGGTTCCTGTCACTGATTCAACGCGGGCATGGAGCGGTTCTATATTCTTCAACTTCAGTTCCTGCCCGATCTCCGATACCACCCTGATCTTTTTTCCAATGGAATCGACCAATGTGAATGAAATTTCCGGGAAGAGGATTGCCAGCGGAATGCCGGGGAATCCTCCTCCGGTTCCGGCGTCCAGAATCCTGGTGGTGGGGACGAACCGGATGGCACACCCAATGGCGAGAGAATGAAGGATATGGTGAAGATAGAGGTGGTCGATATCTTTTCTGGAGATCACATTGATTTTATCGTTCCAAACACGATAGAGATCCCCCAGCGCAGAAAATTGGTGTTGCTGGCTGAGGGTAAGAGTGGGAAAATATTTTTGGATAAAGGGTATCAGAGAGAAAGAATTATTCTGCTTTCTTTTTCGCTTTCGTTGCTTTTGTTTTGGTTTCGGTAGCAGGTTTTTTTTTGGTAGTTGTCTTTTTAGCAGCCGGTTTCTTAGCGACGGTTTTTGTGACTTTCTTCCCGGTTGATTTTTCAGGGACTTTAGTTTCGGCAACCAATTCTTTTGTTTCAGCAGCTGGCGTTTCAATTACCGGAGTTTCCACGACCGGAGTTTCCACGACCGGAGTTTCCACGACCGGAGTTTTCATGACCGGAGTTTCCACGACCGGAGTTTTCATGACCGGAGTTTCCACAATGGGAGTCTCTACTACCGGAGTCTGTACAACTTTAACTTTTTTAACCTTTTCTTCTTTCTTTGGTTTTGTGTCTTTTATTACTTTCTCAACCACTACCGGGGCGGTTTTCTTTGTTTTTCTCGGTCGGCTGACGCCATAGCTTTTATTGATTATTTTGCCTCTTCGGCTCTTTTTATCTCCTTTTCCCATACTGGTCTTTTTAGATGTTGGTCCTTGTTTTGCAGGCGGCAAAAGTAATAAATTTTTATGGATTGCCCATGAAGTTACGGATGAGCAGATCGGGCGTTTTGATCATGGCTGCAGCCCAGGAGATTAGTATGTCAGTCTGTTCTTCTTCTGATAATCTCCAATTGATTTCTGAAGAATATAACCTGCCTGTCAGGGCATGTATTAAGATCGCTGCAGAAACACTGATGTTCAGACTTTCTGTAAAGCCAACCATAGGTATTCGGATGAAATTATCTGCCAGATGCAGAGCTTCTGAAGTCAGGCCCTGCAACTCGGTACCGAAAAGAAGGGCAAACTTCTTTTCGAGGGGAAACTCTTCCGGTGTGAAATCATCCTTGTGAGGAGTTGTGGCCACAATCTGGTATCCCTGTTCCTTTAATCTGGTGAGGCAACTGGTTGTATTGTTTTCCTTCTGGTTATATTTTATCAGCTTTAGCCATTTGGCAGATCCAAGAGCTATATCTGGATTTACCTCGTATTTGTTCTTATTTTCGATGATATGGACATCCTGTACTCCGAAGCAATCGCAGCTCCGTAACACGGCACTGGCGTTATGAGGCTGATAAATATCTTCGAGCACGATGGTGATATGCCTGGTCCGGAACTGGATAATTTCCCTGAATTTTTGTTGTTTATTTTCCGAAATGAAGGTGAGAAGGTAGGTAAGAATCCTGTGTTTATCAGAAAGGGAGTATCTGTGAGTAAGGTCCATAGCGATGCACTTCTGAATCAGTTGTAAAAGTAAAAAAAAGTGCCCGACTGACTTCTTCTCAAGAAAAAAACTAATTTTGCACTTCCAAAATCGAGCAAATACCACAGCTATGACCGCAAAAAAGGTTGATACGAAGAAGACAGAAGAACGAATTCATACCGTTGAAGAGGCTTTGAGTAAGACAGAAGCCTTTATTGAGAAGAACCAGAAAATTATCCTGATTGTGGTTGGCGTACTGATCATCATTGTTCTTGGATTTTTTGGATTCAGGAAGTATTATCTGGAACCAAAAGAGAAAGAGGCACAGGGCCAGATGTTTATGGCTGAGATGTATTTTGAGCAGGACTCGCTTTCAAAAGCTCTTCATGGAGATGGTAACTATCTCGGGTTTCTTGATATTATTGATCAGTATGGGTTAACAAAATCAGCGAACCTGGCAACTTATTATGCGGGTATCAGTTACCTGAAACTGGGTGATTTTGAGCAAGCCATTGAATCCCTCAAGGATTTTGACGGAGATGATCAGGTCGCCGCTCCCATGGCTACCGGGGCTATCGGTGATATATACATGGAACTTGATGAGGTAGATAAGGCCATTGGGTATTACATGGAAGCTGCCGGTCAGAGTGAAAACGAGCTGACGGCTCCCCTCTTTCTGATGAAAGCGGGGTTGGCCTATGAGATCCAGGGGAATTACCGTCGGGCTCTGGAGATGTACAAACGCATCAAGAAGGAGTATCCCCGTTCATTTGAGGGAACCCAGATTGATAAGTATATCAGTTTTGCAAAGAAGAAGTCTGGAGAATAGGTAAGAGGTAAGAAGATGGCAACCTATCCTCGAATCGTTTTTTTTGGCACTCCTGAGTTTGCTGTGGCTTCGCTCGAAGCCCTGGTCAAAGCTGGTTTCCCCGTCGTTGGGGTGGTTACCGCACCCGATAAAGCAGCCGGAAGGGGTTTGACCCAGTCGCAGCCGGCCATTAAAAGATATGCCCTTTCACATAACCTTCCGCTTTTTCAGCCAGAAAATCTAAAAACTCAGGAATTTCAGTATACACTTGCAGATCTTAAACCTGATATCCAGGTAGTGGTAGCATTCCGGATGTTGCCCCGGGCGGTGTGGAGCCTCCCGCCTATGGGAACCTTTAACCTGCATGCTTCCCTGTTACCACAATACCGTGGGGCAGCACCCATTCATTGGGCCATTATAAACGGAGAAGAGAAGACAGGTGTTACCACTTTCTTCATTAACGAGGAGATTGATACCGGGGCTATTTTGATGCAGGAAAGTGTACATATTAAAGCTGATGAGAACGCAGGGGAGTTGCATGACCGGTTGATGGTAATCGGGGCGAGACTCGTAGTAGAAACAGTTAACGGAGTTACTGCAGGAAAGCTTTCTCCTGAGGCACAGGAGTTATTGTGCCCTGAATGCGGACCACTCAAACTGGCTCCAAAGATCCAAAAGAGCGATACCATCATTGACTGGAACCGGGATATCGAAGCGGTTTACAACCAAATAAGGGGATTGACTCCTTCCCCGGGAGCACACACGGAGATTGAGCTAAAGGATGGATCTTCTCTACTGGTTAAAATCGGATCCGTCAGGGTATCCTGTGAACCTTTCCAGGAGCCATGTATTCCGGGAGAGATCATCACAGACAGAAAGCGATTTCTGAAGGTTGCTACCCGGGATAGGGCCATCGAGGTTATGACCCTGCAACCGGCATCCAAGAAAATGATGAGCATCATTGATTTTTTAAATGGAGTGGGTAGTCAACTAGTATGAAACCCTTGCTAATTGAGGCTTTTCAGCCTCAGTTATTAACAAAATCGCCGATTTATTAACATTTATCGATGTTTTCGATCCTCGGCCATTGACAAAGCCTGTAAATAGTGTATATTTGTGATGTTTAGAAAATGAGTATTCACAAAAAAACGAAAAAATGAACAAAGCTCAATTAATCGAAGCAATTGCAGCTGAAGCGAAAATGACCAAAGCTGATGCCAAAAGAGCACTGGAAGCTGTAGTTGGCGCTACCACCAAGGCTCTCGCCAAGGGTGAAAGAGTTGCTTTAGTTGGTTTCGGTTCTTTCGCAGTTTCCAAGAGAGCTGCTCGCAAAGGCCGCAATCCACAGAATGGCAAAGAGATCAAAATCGCTGCCAAGAAAGTGGTAAAATTCAAAGCTGGTGCTGAATTAGCCAAGAAAGTTAAGTAAGAGTCAAGACACGTACAACAAGGTAGGGGCAATTCATGAATTGCCCCTACCTTGTTTTTAGGATGAACCGATATAAGAGGTCAGCATCTTTTCCTGCATATTCCACACCAATCCTGGTTGTGACAAGGATCTCCTCAGGAAGAATCAGTGTCCCGGCCTCTTCGATCCAGATCGCTGGTTTATCAGTTTGGGAGGGGATATATGTCAGGTCCAATCCTGAATGTGAGAAATGAATTCCCAGGGCCTCGGCAACCTTTCCCGGACCGTTGGAGAGTTCTTTTCCTATATTCTCTTTTCTTCTCCTTTCCTTCATTCGTTCAATCCCATCAAACGGATCAATCCCTCTGATCAGGATCGCGTGCGGGACTCCTTCGGTGTTTGTCACCACGTTGAACAGAGAGTGCATGCCGTAGCAGAGGTAGGCATAAGCGGTTCCTCCGCGGGAATACATGATCTCGGTACGGAGTGTCCTGCGTCCTCCAAAGGCATGGGAGGCCCGGTCGGTTATTCCGGCATAGGCTTCTGTTTCTGTGATGATCCCCGATGTTCGTTCTCCGTTTATCCTGGTACAAAGCCTTTTCCCCAGTAAGTCACGGGCGAGTGATACGACATCCGGTTGCAAGTAGTACGAACGGGGAAGCATATTGAATTACGAATTACGAATTACGAATGACGAATGCAAGTTTAAGGTTCAAAGTTCAAGTGACCGGTAACTGGTGACTGGTGAATAGATCAGCTAAGTTACTGAAAAGAGCAACTGCATGCACTCATTTCCAGGAATAGGTTTGATTTTCAGGGGAGATGATTTTGCCGTTATCCAAAAGCCACCGGAATGCCAGGAGGACTTTATCTTCATGAACCGGGTAGGCGGCGGTTACAATCTCTTCGATCGTTGCTGGGGCATTTTTCAATAACGGTTTGATGCGGGTGATGACCTCATCGAATTCCTGCTCATTCAGGCCGAGTTTATTCCGTTCGAGGCAAACATCACACATGCCGCACCGTTTGGAGTTGGTCTCGCCGAAGTAAGCCAGGAGCGCCTGACTCCGGCATTTCCTGGTCTCCTCTGTATACCCGATCAGGGCATCCAAACGTTTGGTAGCCTCTTCCAGACGATGTTTGTAGTTTTCCGGTGAGATGGAAAGATGATCCGGATTGACACGTTCCTGGAGGAACACGATCATCGGTTTGGTCGTCCTTGGAACGTAGTCGAGGATGCCCTGTTTATCCAGATACTTCAGGTGTTTTGTCAGCTGCTCTGGTGTCATCTCCACCCTTCTGGCCAGTTCACCCTCATGGATCATCACAAAATCGGTGAACAGACCAGGATAGGAACGCAACAGGGTTTTTAGAAAATGGTCGTAGGTCTCGTTGGCAACCTGGAACCGGTAGAGCCCTTCCTTATTGGCTTTGATAAAGAGTTTGGAGGGATTGTGCCACCCGTCATTCAGGGCTATGTAACCCTCCTTCCCAAGGAATTTCAATGCGTTGTAGACTATGACTGGTTGGAATTTGAACTGTTCACTGAAGCTTGTAATATCGAATTCAAACGATTCATCATGTCCGCTCCCTACTGGCAACTGAAGAAAATTTCCCACTGCCTGATAGATGGAACGAATAACCTTCAATGAAGGGTATGCTGTTTTCAGGGCTTGCCTGGCATCCAGGATATCGGCCTCTTCGTAAAGGAGGATAGCGTAAGCCCTTTTCAGGTCGCGCCCTGCCCTGCCCGCTTCCTGAAAATAGGCTTCGATGCAATCGGGAAGATCGAGGTGTACGACAAACCGGACATTGGGTTTATCGATTCCCATCCCAAAGGCGTTTGTGGCCACTATCACACGTTTTTCCTCGTTCATCCACGCCTGTTGCCGGCGCTCCCTTGTTTTTGCATCGAGTCCGGCGTGGTAGAAATCGGCGGGGAGGTTGTTTTTCCCAAGGAAACTTGCAATCTGTTTGGTTTCCCGGCGATTTCTGACGTAGACAATACCGGGGCCTTTCACTTTCCGGATGATCCGGAGAAGGCGTTGTTGTTTATCCTCCTCTTTGATCACCACGTAGATCAGGTTTTTCCGCTCAAAGCTTTGCTGGAAAAGATGTTCCTTCCTGAATTGAAGTTTTTTTTGAATATCCTTGACCACCTTTGGAGTAGCAGTAGCCGTTAATGCCAGGATGGGGATCCCAGGAATATAAGGTCTGATCTCAGCAATTTTCAGGTAAGGGGGACGAAAGTCATACCCCCACTGTGAGACGCAATGGGCTTCATCAACCGCAAGGAGGTTGATCTTCATCCGGTCGATGGCATCTCGCATCTGGGTCGACTCCAGTCGTTCAGGAGAGATATAGAGCAGTTTTGTCCCTCCGAATTTAGCATTTGACAACACCAGGTCAATTTCGTCACGGTGCATCCCGGAATAGATCGCTGCTGCAGGGATGCCCCGTTTTTTCAGGTTATCCACCTGATCTTTCATCAGGGCTATAAGGGGAGAGATTACCAGGCAAAGGCCCGCTCTGGCGAGTGCCGGCACCTGATAGCAGATGGACTTACCCCCTCCTGTTGTGAGCAGTACCAGCGTATCCCTTCCTTCCAGGACAGATTGAATGATCTCTTCCTGCAATGGCCTGAAAGAGTCGTAGCCCCAGTATTTAAGAAGTATCTGGCGGGTGTCCAATGTTATGGTGATGTGTTGATATGGTGAAATCTAGTGAAACGAAACAATCGGAACGTACTCCTTTTCCTTTGTTTCCAGCAGATACTAGTTCTCCCATCGTAGTTTTTTTCGTTCTTGAAAAGATGGTCAAAAGTAGTAATTTTGCACGTATCAATCGGGGATATATGGGTAAAAGAGTACGAAAAAAGGGAATGAAGCGGAGATCGGGTTCAAAAAAACCTGGCCAGAAGAGTTTTACCGGAAACATATATGTTGCAATGACACTCAAACTCTTGATTGTCTTGCTCCTGCTGTTCCTTTCGCGCATCTTTTTCTACCTCTTTAATATGTCCTATTTTTATCCCCATCCCTTCTCAGAGATGATTCAGTATTTTATTGCCGGACTCCGTTTTGATCTCTCCGCTTTACTGATCCTGAATCTGCCGTTCATCTTGATGAATTCCATTCCCTTCCAATTCCGCTTCAAGAAGGGTTACCAGGGATTCGCCAACGTTCTCTTTTACGTCATCAACACACTGGCATTGTTGACCAATTTCATTGATATTGTCTATTTCAGGTTCACACTGAAACGGATGACTTCCGACATCTTTAAGTTCGTGGAAATAGGAGGGGATTTCGATCGATTGCTTCCCCAATTTATCAAGGACTTCTGGTATGTTCAACTTCTTTGGATCGGATTTGTCTTGATCATGATCCTGGTTTGCCGGAAGATCCGGATCAAGAGTTCTCCTCTCAAGACCAAGGGATTTCGCTATTACGCCATTCATTCCGTGGTCTTTGCCATGATCATCTTCCTGGTGGTGATCGGATTTCGCGGAGGATTCCAGTTACGTCCCATCAGTTTGGTCACAGCGGGAAAATACGCTTCGACCCGGGACATCCCGCTGGTCTTAAACACCCCCTTTACCATTGTCAAGACCATTACTCACAGTACCCTGGAGCGAAAGGCATATTTTTCCTCCGAGGCAGATCTTGAGAAGGTTTATTCACCGGTTCATTCCGGTAAAAACAGCGGATTCAAACCCTATAATGTGCTGATCATCGTGATGGAGAGTTTTTCGAGGGAACATATTGGCTTCTTGAACAACCACCTTGACCACGGAAGATACAGGGGATTTACCCCTGTCTTTGATTCCCTCATCCAGAAGGGGATCTACTTTGAAGGATTTGCCAACGAAAAGACCTCCATCATGGCCATCCCGGCCATTCTTTCCTCTATCCCGAGCCTGATGAACGATGCGTTGACCCAATCGACTTACTCAGGGAACCGGTATACCAGTATTGCCGGATTGCTGAAGCCAAAAGGGTACAGCACAGCATTTCTCCATGGCGGGACTAATGGTACCATGGGATTTGATATGTACACCCGTGTGGTTGGATTTGATCACTATTTCGGACGCACAGAGTATAATAATGAAAGAGACTATGACGGCAAGTGGGGGATCAGGGATGAGGAATTTTTCCAGTTTTCAGCTCAGCGGCTGAATGAGTTGAAACAGCCCTTTATCGCTACCGTATATTCACTCTCCGCACACCATCCTTATTTTGTGCCAGGGAAATACCGGCATGTTTTCAGGGAGGGAAAACTTCCCATCCAGCAGAGTATTATGTATTCAGATTATGCCCTGGGTCGCTTCATGGATACCATCCTGCATATGCCATGGTACAGAAATACCATCATTGTGATCACAGCAGATCATACTTCTGAAGGCTATTTCCCGTATTATAAGGGGCCAGTCGGACAATATGCTATTCCGATCCTGGTCCTCTTTCCGGATGAGAGCCAACGTGGGATCAACCGGGAGATCGCCCAGCAGACGGATATCCTGCCTACCATCCTGAGCTACATGGGTTATGACATGGATTATATCGCTTTTGGCACCGATTTGCTGGATCGTTCCGCACCCCATTTTTCCATTCATTATGGCGCCGGCATCTATACTCTGATCAAAGAGGGGTATGTTCTGGAATTTAACGGATCCGAAAGTCTCTCGTTGTATGATGTACATGCAGACATAGCCAGAAAACAAAACCTAATAGCATCACATCCAGAGCTCAGGCAACAGATGGAACAATTTATCAAGGCGTATATTCAGCAATATAACAACCGGATGATAGAGAACCGGTTAGCACTTCCATGATGATCCCTGCACCATATCCTAAGGAGAGGGTTGTCTTCATTGTCAATCCTGTTTCCGGTTCCAAACGACAGAAGAGGATTGAAGAGGTTGTGGATAAATACCTTGACAAATCAAGATTCAGTTACAAGGTCCTTTTCACGGAAGAGAAGGGTCATGCCTCTCAAATAGCCAGGCAAGCTGTGAAAGAGGGGGCCTCTATTGTGGTTGCGGTTGGGGGTGATGGAACGGTGAATGAGGTTGGACAAGGTCTGGTTGGGAAAGATACGGCGCTCTCTATCATCCCCACTGGATCGGGAAATGGATTGGCTCGCCACCTGCGGCTTCCGTTAGATTTCCGGAAAGCCATCGGGATCATCAACCAGGGGAAACGGCAGAAGATTGATACCGCTACGTTGAATGGAGCGTTGTTTTTAAATATGGCAGGAGTAGGGTTCGATGCCCACGTTGCCCGCAAATTTGAACAGGCTTCCGTGCGTGGTTTTTTCTCTTATTTCTACATTTCGACCTCTTCATACAGAAAATACAAACCGAAAAAATATAAGATATTGATTAATGGGAGGGTGGTGAAGAGGAGAGCCCTTCTGATCAGTTTCGCCAATTCGAGCCAGTTTGGAAACAATGCCACCATTGCTCCCATGGCTTCTCTCGAGGATGGCCTTATTGATGTTTGTATCCTCAGAAAACTCCCTTTCTGGAAGATCATACTCCTTTCCCCGCTGGTATTTAACAGAAAGTTTTACCAAACCTCTTATCTGGAGATCATCAAGGCAAGGGAGGTCATTGTAAAGCGTAAGAAAGGAAAATACATTCATCTGGATGGCGATCCCATGATAGAGAGAAAAACTTTAACCGTTAAAGTTCATCCATTATCTTTGCAAGTAATTATTCCTTAACGATTGCAACATGACCGTGACAGCCACAACGTTTAGCGAGAAGTTGAAGACTCTTCTTCTAAATTGGGGGATGAACGATACCTGGGCAGGATATCTGGTGGATTTTTCGGTACTCATCTTGATATTCCTAATTTCTATCATCATTTACTACATTGCCAAATTCATCATCAACCGTGTTCTGAAACGGTTGATCAGGCGAACCGCCAGTAAATGGGATGATCATTTGTATGAACAGAGAGTCTTTACTCGTTTGGCGCTGTTGATTCCTGCCCTTGTGTTACAGGTTTCGGTTGAATCAGCCATCTCCACTTATCCACTGGCGATAAAATACCTTCAACTGGGGATCAACTTATACTTTTCTTTTATTCTCATACTGACGGTAATCTCCTTCCTGAATGCGGTACAAAGGATCTACCGGGAGTTTGAGGTCTCCGATGCCAAACCGATCAAGGGGTATATCCAGATTGGAAAAATCGTCACACTGGTCATTGGTGGGATCATCATGATCTCCATCCTGGTGGGGAAGTCACCCATCACTATGCTGGCTGGACTTGGAGCCATGTCGGCGGTGCTGATGTTGATCTTCAAAGACAGCCTTTTGGGATTTGTTGCCGGGATTCAGCTTTCAAGCAATAAAGCCCTGCAGATCGGCGACTGGATCACGGCGCCCAAGTTTAACACCGACGGAACGGTCTTCGACATCTCCTTGGTCACAGTGAAGGTCAGAAACTTCGATAACTCCGTAAGTCTGGTTCCCACCTATTCGCTGATCACTGATTCTTTCATGAACTGGCGTAGCTTTGCTGACGCTGGAGGACGACGGATGAAACGTTCCTTTCTGGTGGATGTCAGGACCATTGAGAAAGTCAATGAGGGATTGATCGGAGCCCTCCGGGCAAAGGGTTTCGCGGTTGATTCGTGGCTCCCGAAAGGGGAAGAGGTTACCAATCTGGGACTTTTTCGCAGATACCTGGCCAATTATCTCAGAAGTAAACCGATCATTAATAAAGATGCAACGTTAATGATTCGCCTGTTACAGCCAGCCGAAAACGGACTACCTGTGGAAGTTTATGCGTTTTATAACTCCCCTGACTGGGTAGCGTTCGAAAATTTCCAGGCCGACTTTTTTGAACATTTATATGACACACTTCCTGATTTTAATTTGAAAGCATTTCAACGGATCAGCGCTTTATTGCCTGATCTGGAACCTGAGCCCAAACCTCCTGCTCCAAAAAAGTGATCCATGCAACAGTTCTTAATGATCCGCTCTAAGTTGAACCTTAGCCTCCTGGTTGTATCTGTGGGGATGGTATTAAGTATCAATACCATTCAGGCACAAATTAACACGCTCTCTCCCGCAGAGCAGGGAAAATTTCAAAAGTTTATCCAGAACTTTGACGTGAGTGTCTATATGGACGCTTATTACACGTTTGTCCTGGATGATCCGGCGGGAGATACCTCCAACCTGAAGGAATTTGCGGCAAACTGCCCGTTTGCCGATGAATTCAGACTCAATGTGGCCAGCATCTGGCTGGAGTATAATTCGAAGAACATCCGCGGAAAATTTTTAGTCCAGTTTGGAGATGTCCCTAACCTGCGTTCCACTCCGGAGGAACAATTTATCAAATACATGAGAGAGGCTCATTTTGGATTCAGGGCCTATAAGACGGTATGGGTTGATATCGGGTACCTCCCTAATCCCATTGGATATGAATCCTCCTATCCAATCCGGAATCAGATCAGTACGGTGACTGTCGGCGGTTATTTTGAAACGGGGAATTTTCTGGGGGTGAAGTTGACATCGCAATTGACTCCCTCCCTTTTTGCCGGGATCTATGTCGGGAATCCGTATACCCTGGCTTTCGGCAAAAACAAGAGGATTTACGGGGGGATGACCATCCTCTACAAATACAGGGATCTCTTTTCGGTCAACTACAACAATATGATCGGAAACGCATCCATCGTGACCTCAGAACGAAACCATTTCTACCTTTATAACAACCTCATCCTTACCATGAAGCCGGTCAAGAACCTGCTTTTGGTAGGAGAGGTTGATTGCGGGGTGTTTGGGAATTCAAAAAAGCCTCCGGATACTACCAGAACTGCTTCGGGCATCTCCGGGTTTCTACAGGCAACTTACCGGTTTACCAAATGGTTTGCGACCTCCATCCGAGGTGAATATATGAATGATCCGGATGGTTCTCTCACCCCACTTTATGCATATGATGGCAAGCTCAGGGGCTTGCTCACTTATGGAGGCACCGTTGGACTTGAATTTAATCCGGCGCCCTATTCCTATCTCCGGGCCGAATACAATTTTCTTTCAGCCGATAAAAACAACTTCATTTTTAACAGTATGCTTTCCGATCACCGTCATTCTATCACGTTTACAGCAGGTCTGAGATTTGGCGCCTTCCAATAATTCACTAATTTTGCCGCAAATTATCATCTTAATTCGGAATTTTTAATTCCTAATTCGTAATTCATCAACGCATGGCTGTTAACCTGAGAAACCGGAATTTCCTGACGCTGTTGGATTTTACACCGCTGGAGATTAAATTTTTACTTGATCTCTCCTGGGATCTGAAAAAAGCAAAATATGCAGGGACAGAGCACCAAAGGCTGAGAGGAAAGAACATTGCGCTGATTTTTGAAAAGGCTTCTACACGGACAAGATGTGCTTTTGAGGTAGCTGCCTATGATCAGGGGGCACAGGTTACCTATCTTGGCCCGGAGGGTTCGCACATCGGTAAGAAAGAGACCATGAAGGATACTGCGAGGGTATTGGGAAGGATGTATGATGGCATTGAGTATCGTGGATTTGGGCAGGAGATCGTGGAAGAGTTGGGCAATTATGCCGGGGTGCCGGTATGGAACGGACTAACCAATGAATTCCATCCCACTCAGGTCTTGGCTGATTTTCTGACCATGATGGAGCATTCGGATAAACCGCCGCACGACATCTCTTTTGTTTATTGCGGGGATGCACGGAATAACATGGGGAACTCCTTGATGATAGGTTCAGCCAAGATGGGGATGGATTTCCGGGCGTTTGCACCCAGGAAATACTGGCCGGAAGGTCAACTTGTAACACGCTGCCATGCAATTGCCGAACAAACGGGTGCGAAGATCACACTTTCCGAGGATATCGATGAAGCGGTGAAAGGGGTGGATTTTGTTTATACCGATGTTTGGTTATCCATGGGAGAGGCGAAAGAGTTGTGGGAAGAAAGAATTAAGGAGATGCTGCCGTTCCAGGTAAACAAGGCCATGATGGAAAGAACAGGCAACCCGAAGGTGAAGTTTATGCATTGCCTCCCCTCCTTTCATAACAAAGATACTGAGGTCGGGCTTGAGATTTACACCACATACAATCTCGATGGCCTGGAGGTCACAGAGGAGGTATTTGAATCCCCCGCTTCCATAGTTTTCGATGAAGCTGAAAACCGGTTACATACCATCAAGGCTGTGATGGTTGCCACCCTGGGAGTTTAATTCACGGGAATCACCTTTCCATATTCACATTTCAGTGTTCGGGAGGGATATTTTTCAAACATCGCGTAATTATGGGTGGCCATGAGAACGGCCCGCCCTGTTTTGGAAATATCCATCAGGAGGCTGATGATCCCTTCGGAGCTTTCGGGATCAAGGTTTCCCGTTGGTTCATCGGCTAAAATGATCTCCGGGTCATTGACAAGCGCCCGAGCGATGGCCACACGCTGTTGCTCACCCCCGGATAGCTGGTGGGGCATCTTGTACCCTTTTGTTTGCAGGCCTACTTTTGCCAGCACTTCCTGGAGACGTTTGGTCATCAGGACATTGTCTTTCCATCCGGTAGCGCGCATGACAAACAGCAGGTTTTCACTGACCGTACGATCCATAAACAACTGGAAATCCTGAAATACAATACCCAGCTTTCGTCGAAGGTAGGGGACCTCATGTCTGCGAACTTTTCTCAGATCATAACCTGCTACCCCCGCGGTACCTATGCGAACGGGCAATTCAGCATAAATGATCTTCAACAGACTGCTTTTTCCGGTGCCGGTCCGACCGATCAGGTAGACGAACTCGCCCCGGCTAACGGTCAGCGAAACATTCGCAAGGATCAGGTTTTCATTCTGATAGACAGACACTTTATCCAGGATAATGATCAGATCTCCGGGCATGTTGAAGGAATTTTATTTTACAAATGTAAATAACACGGGTTACAATTCCAGTTTCTGAATCTTCCCATAAGGTAATTTTTTAGCCAGGTCAATGATTTCGTCCTGTTTGTCAATCAAATGGCACCGGTTCAATGCCCGCCGTGGATTGTTGATCCTGAAGTAGGCGATCAGGGTAAAATCGTCATCCCTGATCTGAATGAAATCAGGAATTTTTGTGGTGCCTTGTATTTTAACGATGTACATGTGGGTTGTTTCTCTGCCTGATGATTTCAAAAAGGAGGATTCCTGCTGCCACAGAGACATTGAGTGATTCGATCTCTCCGGCAAGTGGGATGCTGATGCGTTCATCACACAGGTTCAGTAGCTCGTCGGAGATGCCGGTTCCCTCGGATCCCATAATGAGAACGAGCGGACTGGTAAAATCGATGGAGGTATAACTCCGACCTCCTTTTTCAGTGGCTGCGATGATCTGTAATCCGCTCTCTTTCATCAGCCTGATACTCTCCTTTACATTTGCTGTCCGGCAAACCGGAACTTTGTATAGAGCTCCGGCTGATGTCTTGATTGCTTCCGAGTTGATCATGGCCGAGCCCTTGAGAGGGATCACAATGGTATTTACCCCGGCACATTCCGCCGTTCGGGCGAGAGCTCCCATATTTCTGACATCCGTGATTCCATCAAGGAGGAGTAGGAGAGGCACACTGCCACGCTCATACAGGAGAGGAAGGATATCTTCGATCTTCTGATAGGTGATGTCAGTGATCCAGGCTATCACTCCCTGGTGGTTTTGTTTGGAGAGGCGATTCAGTTTCTCAGCAGGCACGAATTGGAAGGGGATCTCAAACTCACGGATCAGGTTAAAAAGTTCGCGGAAGGATTCTCCACGGAGGTTTTTCCGGAGCAAAACCCGGTCCAACTCTTTGCCTGATTTAATGGCTTCGATAACGGGGTGTAATCCAAATATGAAATTATCTTTCTTCATTCATTATCAGCATTATCAAGGAGATGACCGGGGAGTTCCTTACTGGATTTAGCCCCCAGTTCCCGGATCTTCTCCGCTCTTCTGACCAGGTTTCCCTTCCCAGTTGAGAACTTATTTACGGCGGCGTCATAACTTTTCCGTGTAGAATCCAGTTTCGTCCCGATATCCATGAGATCATTCACAAACCCGGCCAGTTTATCCAGCAGCTCCCCGCTTTGCCGGGCGATCTCCTGGGCGTTTTTATTTTGGTTCTCTACCCGCCACAGATTGGAAATCATGCGTAAGGCAGCAATCAGGTTGGTGGAACTGATCAGCAGAACCCGCCGTTCATAGGCGAAATTCCAGAGGCTGGAATCTCCTTGCATGGCTACCAGGTAGGCTGGTTCGACCGGCATAAACATCATCACAAAATCCAGGCTTTTCAGTTGATACAGATCCTGGTAATTTTTGGAACTCAGTTCGTTCACGTGGTTTTTGATCGAGACGAGGTGATCGCGCAAGGCGCTCTCCTGCTCCTCTATTACGTCGGTAGAGGCAAACCGTTCGTACGCGGTAAGGGAGACTTTCGAGTCGATGACCACATGCCGGTCGCCGGGATAATTGACCACCACATCCGGTTGGAGGCGGCGACCCTGTTCATTGACATAGGATTGCTGAACAACATATTCCCGGTCTCGCATCAATCCTGATTTTTCGAGGATGCTCTCCAGGATGATCTCACCCCAATTACCTTGCGTTTTGGATTGTCCCTTAAGTGCTTTGGTCAGATTACTCGCCTCTTTGCTGATTTGCTGGTTGAGATCTGCCAGGTTCTTGATCTCCCTGGCCAGCGAGAAGCGCTCTTTCGACTCTTTATCATAGGTTTCTTCCACCTTCTTCTCAAAATCCCGGATCTTTTCACCCAGGGGTTTCAGGATCTCTTCCAGGCGCGTTTTGTTCTGTTCGGTGAATTTTTGTGTTTTCTCTTCCAGGATTTCGTTGGCAAGGTTCTTGAATTCGATCCGGAATTTCTCCTGCAGTTGTTCTATTCCGGCTTTCTGTTCCATAAATTTCTCCGTCATTGCCTTGATCTCGGCCTCTTTCCGTGAGATTTGACCGTTCAATTCCAGAATGGCGGCCTCTTTTTGCTGCGTTTCAAGAATATAACTCTGGAGCTGTTCGTTCTGCCAGGAGAGCTTCTCCTCGAAAACTCTTTTTGTAGAGGTCATCTCCTCCAGCCGCTTGTTCACGTCATCGATTGTGTCCACTCCATGCCGGGATGATGAGCGGTTCAGTTTCCAGAAAATAAGGCTGAATCCGGTGATCAGGATCAGGACTGAAACACCAATGAGAATTTCTAACATAGAGATCAGGTAAAATGCCGTTGATGTAAAAGTACAAATTAATCAGCAGGTGCTACGACTCATATTTCCCTTATTTTTGCGGAGGTATGAAAGTGGGCATTTTATCGGATACGCACGGTTTTCTTCATCCCCGGATCGTAGACTTTTTCAAAGATGTGGATGAGATCTGGCATGCCGGCGATATTGGTAGCCTGGAAACTTATCTGGCATTGGAGGATCTTAAACCTCTTCGTGCGGTATTTGGAAATATTGACGGTCAAGATCTGCGCATTCGTTGCCCTGAAGTTCAAGTCTTTCAAGTTGAACAGGTGCAAGTGCAAATGACCCATATTGGTGGTTATCCCGGCAGGTACGACCGGAAAGCCAAAGACCTTCTCCACGAAAACAAACCAGGGCTGTTTGTTTGTGGGCATTCTCATATCCTGAAAGTGATGTACGATAAAACCCATGAACTTTTATTCATCAACCCGGGAGCGGCCGGGAAGTTCGGTCTCCACAAAGCCCATACGGCTGTCAGAATGGTGATTGAAGGAAAAACCTTCAAGGATTTAGAGGTACTGGATCTGCCAAGGTGATGAGGTGATGAAGTGATGAGGTGATGAGGGTTATGGGAAGTTTGGGGATTTATGGCAATGATGGCAATGATGGCAATGATGGCAATGATGGCAATGATGGCAATGATGGCAATGATGGCAATGATGGCAATGTCCCCACATTTATCGTAACCGGTCGGCCGCTTTGACCATTGCTTCGTCCTTGCGGATAAAGCGATTAGCCAGTATTAAAAAGACGAGGGAGATCAGGGGTAAAAAGATCCCTATCTTGTAAGAGGGTTCAATCTGGGTAAGTTCCGTGATTTTGGCCGAGTAGATGATAAAGATCAGGACCACGAGGCCAATGTTGAGCAACATGTTGAAAGCAACCAGCCGAAGTTGGGTCAGCCTGTTTTTGTATAGAAATATGGTGACCAGGGAGAGGATCACGGAGGTTCCCGCCAGGAGCCAGAGCGGGGAGGTAAACCAGATAGAAGTGGTGATTTTTGGATCTGGATCCATCGATTTCAGTTCTGTCACAAAGAGTTTGTAGTTTCCGTATAATTCATGATAATATTCTGCTACGGGAAAAAACAACAGGAGTGCTCCGGAGATCAATGCCAGGGCCAGAAAGATGGTTTGGATACGTTGTATCATGGTATAACAATTATTCACTTGTTTGCCATGCGAAGTTAGGAAAGAAACTCAATTTTTTTGATAATTGACAAAGATTAATTATATTTGCACCGAATTTGGTACTCGTATTCTATCATTTACCCATTTCAAATTCTTTCTTTTACCCATTTCAAGGTTCAACATTTTCTTTTCTGATAGGTTCTTTCCATAAGACAATACAACACAAAACAAACATTCAATGTACGACATTATTTCGCTCGACAGTAAAGAACTGTCTGAGATTCGTGAGATTGCGAAATCCATGAACATTCCCAAAGTGGATAAGCTCGAGAAGCAGGAGTTAATTTACAAGATACTGGACCACCAGGCTCTGAATCCTACTCAGGATGATATTGCCAAGGAGAAAAAAGATGTGAAGCGTGGCCGGGGACGCCCCCGTAAGGTTGGGCGTCCGCGCAAGGAGGAGCCCAAAGCAGATGCTGAATCAGCTGCTAAATCCAAATCCCAACCTCAGAAAGAGGCGCCAAAGGAGGAGGAAAAGAAGCTTGACGTGAATCACAAGAGCATTCCCGGACCCGGTGAAGAAATGACACCGGTCCCTGAAGACTCCCCTGATCTGTCTCCAGAACCCTTTAAAGACGAGGATGTCAGGGGTAGTGGAGTGGCGACTGTTCTGCAGCCGGATGACAAAAAACACCGTGAGCATCCCCGGAAACATCCTACTGAACGCCATCGTGATGAGTACACCTTTGAGTTTGAAGGGATCATCACCACCGAAGGAGTGCTGGAGATCATGGCAGACGGTTATGGATTTCTTCGTTCGTCTGATTACAATTACCTGAACTCCCCGGATGACGTGTATGTTTCGCAATCGCAGATCAAATTATTTGGTTTGAAGACCGGCGACACGGTACGTGGCACCATCCGTCCCCCGAAAGAGGGAGAGAAATATTTCCCACTCATTAAAGTAGAGCTGATCAACGGTAAAAAAGCGGAGGATGTTCGCGACCGGATCCCTTTCGATTTCCTTACGCCCCTTTTCCCCATGAAGAAGTTCAAGCTGACCGGTCATCCGGAGTGCACCACTTCGACCCGTATCATTGATATGTTTGCTCCTATCGGATTCGGACAGCGTGGATTGATCGTAGCGCAGCCAAAGACCGGAAAAACCGTTTTACTCAAGGAGATTGCCAATGCCATTGCTGCCAACCATCCGGATGTCTATTTGATCGTATTGCTGATTGATGAGCGTCCGGAGGAGGTAACCGATATGGCGCGCAATGTGAAGGGTGAAGTGATTTCATCGACCTTTGATGAACCGGCTGAACGTCATACACGGATATCCAACATCGTACTTGAGAAAGCCAAGAGACTGGTTGAATGCGGACATGATGTAGTGATCCTGCTCGACTCGATCACTCGCCTTGCCCGCGCTTACAACACCGTGGCTCCCGCTTCCGGGAAGGTACTGTCGGGGGGGGTTGAGGCCAATGCACTTCAAAAACCCAAACGGTTTTTTGGCGCAGCCCGTCAGATTGAACGAGGCGGTTCGTTGACCATCATTGCCACTGCATTGATCGACACAGGATCCAAGATGGACGAAGTGATCTTTGAAGAGTTTAAGGGAACAGGGAACATGGAGCTTCAACTGGACCGTAAACTATCCAACAAGCGAATCTGGCCGGCTGTCGACATCGTTGCTTCCAGTACCCGTCGCGAAGACCTGTTGCTGGAAAAGGATATTCTGGGACGTCTCTGGATCCTACGGAACCACCTGGCTGATATGAACCCACTAGAAGCGATGGAGTTCCTGAAGGAGAAGATGAAGTTCACAGATACCAACGAGGAGTTTCTTATTTCGATGAACAGCTAATTCACTACTATCTTCTCCACTCCAAGCACCTTATCTCTCTCTATCACTTTTAGCAGATAGAATCCTGGTTTTAGGGTGGAGACATCGATCATTGCTTGGGATTGATCCGGGGGGATGTGGATTGTGGAATAAGGAATCCCTTTGAGGTCATAGAGAGTGATGATGGGTTGATGGATACCCGAAGGAAGTTCAACCAAGATCGATGTTTCGGCCGGATTGGGGTAAATCCTGAATGGGGTAAACTCGTTTTCTGGATCCGTTCCTACCAACTGATCCCGGATCAGGAATGCGGGTTGGATGGTTTGTACATTAGTATTTCCTACCAAATCAGTCAGTACTATGCGGATATCGATCCAGGCCGAATCGGAGAACTGGTTCATCACCGGAGCCAGGTCAACGACATAGGGCATACCGGCTATGGAATCCAGTAAACCAGGTTGGGCGGTTACCGGCAGTTGAGTCCACAAGGTATTTGAAGATTCTTTATAAAAAAACTGAACCTCACTAAGGCCCAGATAGGTCGTTGGCGAGTAATTAAAATCTCCGGCCGTGAATTCGATGGTTGCCTCATACCCGTGGATCAATTCGGGGCTGATAAATCCATCTTTGACGATCCTCATAGCGGTGAGGGTGGGTGAATTCGGATCCGGTTTTGAGAGATCAAATGTCAGGATAGACTGAAGAGATCCCTGTTTGTCCAGCAATCTGTAATTACTGTCATGCATGATCACGGTATATTCACCCGGATCGATAACAGAGTAGTAAATAGCTCCCATTTCGAGGGAACCTGTGGTAAGCTGCTGGTTACCCTGCCAGATTTCATAGGTTCCTTCCACGTTATCGATCAGCCTGTCTTCATTTGCCTGTCCCCACGAATAGGAGTAGATAAATATCAGACCATTTTGTTGTGAATTGAAACCGACGTTTTCACGATGCGGCGAAACATCTCCAAAATGAATAAAAGAGCCGGGAGGCATCTGGTAGTCGCCGGGCACCGGTGGATAGTTCCCTTCCGAACTTAATACCAGGTTATTATAAGGGGAGATGTAGTTTAATGATGACCAGATAGATGCGGAGGGTGACACCGGATTTACCGGATTATCTTCCCAGTGAATCACCCCGGAAGTAAAAAATCCCTTATTGGTATCAATCACCACGTTGGAGGCAAAAATACGGCATGTGTCAATAGCTGCACAGGGGTACTCACCATTTGAGAATCCCATTTCGAAATAACGCAGATCCAGCAATAGCTGATTGGTCATATAGCCGTAACTAAAACCGTAATAGCCTTCCTGGAAAGCGGGAGAAGCATGAAAAACAGCATAGAACTGCCGGTAATCGGATGGAGTATTGGCAAGCAGCGTGTCATCTGATATACCTGAAAGCACTGGATATGATATAACATATCTGTGGTAAAGTTCATCAACGGTAATAATATCTTTCTTCACTTCAGTCCGGCCCGGGGATATTTTGATGTCCGACGGGATGTCAGAGAAGTGAATGGTATTCACCCCAAAACGCCCGGCCAGGATAGTTCTTATTTGCATTTTGTATACACCAGGAAATTCAAAGAGAAGGCCCATATCACTTCCGGGGAGGTTGGATGGATTGAGGATAACATTGTTTTCATCGTACGCATTCAGCGTGATGGTATGAATGGCTGATGACGAGAGGATTGTAGTATCTGTGTCCTGGTATACGTGGAAATTTTTTGTGAAAACATGTTTCTGCACTGAAGCCTGCAGAAAGGAACATAACAGGTCATAGTAACCCTCTTCCATATCTGCTTCCAACAGGGTGTCATTGATCCAGATCATGTTGTATCCGCTGCTGTAAACGGTGTCAACCCCATTGCAAATAACACCTATAAAGGGATTTATATCAAAATGAAATACGATATGAAATGTCTGCAAGGGTGCATTTTTAGGCTTGTTCAATTCCCGATTTTCCGTTTCCGGAGATTTTTCAGGTTTGTTGATTACGAATTTCCCTTCCCGATCATTGCTGATGGCAGTGACATGATTGTATCTCCCGTTTTTCAGCGGGATGAGTTCTGTAATTATTCGGGGATTGGAATTGATTACAGGGATCTGTGCTTCGGTACACAGGCAAAGGAATATACCGGCAAGCAAAAAAACAAATCGGCTCATCTTTTTTCGTGTTTGATTAAACAGTTTCTTACAAGCGGAAGAATTCATAATAACAAAGATACGATATTTAAATAGCGAAATAGTGAAATGGTGAAATTTCGTTTCTCAATCTTTCAAGAACCTCACCCCAAACGCATTCGCCCGGAAGCTCGGATAATACGACACCGAATAGTTGTACTCGTTCATCCCATGCGCCCAAGCCTTGAATGGCTCGTGGGAACTCGATGACCAGAAGAACGTTGCAAACGCATCAAACTCCCAGACCTTATTGAACAACTCAACTCCTGTCAGGAGAGCATTAAACCCAGAGTATCCTGAATACTTCAACGGAGCGCCTGCAAAAGCGTTGTTGGTCCAGATGGTAAAGAGTATGTTCCAGTCCGATTCGGAAGGCACGTACCAGCCGGGAGAGCAAAGGCCCTGGGCTTCCTCCACGTCGGAGTAGCACATGAGTTCGTCCCACTGGTAGAACGTAGGACGTGGGACGTGTGTATTTTTCGGGAAGGCAGTTGTCGCGTTGGGAAATGGAATGCAGGGAATCGATAGTAAGATGAGTACGAAGAAGCCAGGTATTCTATGGAACGCGGATAAACACGGATTTTTTAATTTGTGATCATCTGCCTTAATCCGTGTCATCTGTGCTCTAAAAAAATCCTTCTAATATCCAAAGGTACTGATTATTTTGCAAGGTTGCCTGAAAATGAATTTACGATTGATTCGATTTAAGATGTACAATTGAATTGTTTGATTTCCGAATGACGGTTCAATATTTTTTAATACCTTTGTTTGGAGCGTCAAGCCTTATGGAATATCAAAAGTTGATAGAGTATTGGATTCAAAGTTCTGACATGGATTATGAAGCAATGGAAAGCCTTTATAAGGCAAAACATTATAACTGGGCATTGTTTGTTGGCCACCTGGTGATCGAGAAATTGTTAAAGGCCTGTTACATCAAAGCCCACCATGAGCATCCTCCCATGATTCATAATTTATTAAGGCTTGCGTTGAAAGTTGGTATCGAACTGGATAAGGAGAAAGAAGATTTTTTCGCGGAAGTAACAGAGTTCAATATAACAGCTCGTTATGAGGATTTTAAATTTGAGTTTTATAAGAAGTGTACACAGGAATATACAGAAATATGGACACAGAAAATAAAGAATTACAGAAATTGGATCAAGAAGGAGCATTTAAAATTATCAGACAATATTTGCAACTGATAAAATCAAGAGGCATTCCTGTAGAAGAAGCCTATATTTTCGGTTCCTATGTCAGAGGTAACTTCAATGAACATAGCGATATTGACGTAGCTCTCGTCATTTCTGATATGACTGATAGAATTGCAACTCAAACAGAACTCCTGAAACTTGGAAGAAATTTTGATTACATTGTCGAACCTCACCCGTTTGATAAATCAGAGTTCAATCATTTTCATCCACTTACAAATGAAATTCTGACATTAGGTGTCAAGGTTTTATAGCCTCAATCTCTTATACACCTCACCGCAAACGCATTCGCCCGGTAACTCGGATAATACGACACCGAATAGTTGTACTCGTTTATTCCGTGTGCCCATGCTTTAAACGGCCCGTGTGAGGTAGAGGACCAGAAGAAGGTGGCGAATGCATCATACTCCCAAACCTTATTAAAAAACGATGCCCCAGTAAGCAAAGCATTGAATCCTGAATACCCGGAATACTTTAACGGAGCCCCGGCGAAGGCGTTGTTGGTCCAGTTGGCAAAGAGGGTATTCCAGTCCGCTTCGGAAGGCACATGCCAGCCGGGAGGACATAAACC